>NZ_JARXWM010000006.1:0-406247 GCF_029893135.1 Paenibacillus sp. PastF-3
GCCCAATAATTCCGGACAACGCTTGCCCCCTACGTATTACCGCGGCTGCTGGCACGTAGTTAGCCGGGGCTTTCTTCTCAGGTACCGTCACTCCGGTAGCAGTTACTCTACCGGACGTTCTTCCCTGGCAACAGAGCTTTACGATCCGAAAACCTTCATCACTCACGCGGCGTTGCTCCGTCAGACTTTCGTCCATTGCGGAAGATTCCCTACTGCTGCCTCCCGTAGGAGTCTGGGCCGTGTCTCAGTCCCAGTGTGGCCGTTCACCCTCTCAGGTCGGCTACGCATCGTCGCCTTGGTGGGCCGTTACCCCACCAACTAGCTAATGCGCCGCAGGCCCATCCCTCAGTGACAGATTGCTCCGTCTTTCATTCTTTCTTCAGGAGAAGAAAGAAATTATCCGGTATTAGCTACCGTTTCCGGTAGTTATCCCAGTCTAAGGGGCAGGTTGCCTACGTGTTACTCACCCGTCCGCCGCTAAGTTATTTTGAAAGCAAGCTTTCAAAATAACTCCGCTCGACTTGCATGTATTAGGCACGCCGCCAGCGTTCGTCCTGAGCCAGGATCAAACTCTCCAATTAGTATTGAAAAGAGCGATATGCTCATTTTGAAACTGACGATTCATTAAATGAATCTTTTTAAAAATTAACGCGTTCCATTTGTTCAGTTTTCAAAGAACTTGCTCCTAGCATTTCGACATTCAATGTCTCTTGCACAGGAATTTTAGTATATCATGTTGTCGTATTTCTTGTCAACTTATTTTTTCATCGTTTGTGTTTCATTTGTTCGATGCGTCATAAGCACAAGAGATAATATACCATGCCGTTCTTATGTTTGCAAGCTTTTTTTGAAATAAAAATAATCTACGAATAAATACTTTCAAACTAACACAAACCAACACAAATTGATTCCAATAATTCATAATCTGTGGCTAAATAGAATCTATCGTAATCCCATATATTAACTTCTAATGATACGTACGAAAGGAGTCTAAATGAAAAACAATCCATCTACTGCTACGAGCCAAACAAACACTAAGGACAAGGAGCAGCGTAATCTGCAGCAAGCAACAATTTATAAGATTTTGCTGGCTGTCAGCTTTGTTCATTTATTTAACGATTCTATTCAGGCAGTTATCCCTGCAATCTTCCCTATTCTTAAAGATAACCTGATGCTCTCCTTTGCTCAAATTGGGTGGATCTCCTTCGCCTTAAACATGACGTCCTCAGTGATCCAGCCAGTCATCGGATATGCCGCTGATCGCAAACCTCGTCCTATTTTGTTACCACTGGGCATGTGCAGCACATTTTTAGGCGTACTTTTATTGGCTTATGCCAACAACTATATCCTTGTATTGTTTTCCGTCATGTTAATCGGCTTCGGATCTGCTACCTTTCATCCGGAAGGCATGCGTGTGGCTCATATGGCTGCCGGTCAGCGGAAAGGTCTTTCGCAATCTATTTTTCAAGTCGGCGGCAATGCCGGGCAATCTCTAGGTCCAATGCTTACAAAATGGATTTTCATTCCCTTTGGGCAGATCGGGGCTCTTGGCTTCACTATCGTTGCGGCTGCCGGAATTGCCGTCCAGACCTATGTCGCTCGCTGGTATCGGGAGATGCTGGATGCGGGATATACGTTTCATAAGAAATCAACCGCACGCGCAATCGATCCTGCCCGCCGCAAAAGTATTCGCACGGCAACTATCATCCTTGTGTTCCTAGTCTTTGTAAGATCTTGGTACGGCGCTTCTATCGGCAGTTACTACGCTTTCTATTTAATGGACAAATATCAAATGACGCTTGATAAGGCCCAAATCTATATTTTTATGTATCTGGCAGCTGGAGCTGTCGGTACATTCTTTGGAGGCCCACTGGCTGACCGCTTCGGACGGCGTAATCTCATCCTTCTTTCTATGGTCGGAACAGTGCCCTTTGCGCTGGCTCTACCCTTTGTGAACCAAATGTGGGCAGCTATTCTCCTGCTGATTGGTGGTTTCATCCTTTTGTCCAGCTTCTCCGTTACTGTAATCTACGCTCAGATGCTTTATCCAGGCAATATCGGAACAGTTTCAGGGTTAATCACTGGTCTTGCTTTTGGGCTCGGAGGAATTGGCTCTTTGGTACTCGGCAATCTGATTGACAGCATTGGAATTTCAAAAGTGTTTATTGCTTGTGGATTCCTCCCTCTTCTTGGTTTCCTTGCTCTCCTGCTTCCTAGAGACGAGAAACTAGAAGAATGGGCCGCTCAATAAACATCAGTAAAATCAGTAACCACTTAACGCCTTACTCATGACTGCAGAAAATAGAGCGGCAGCCTTCCCGCTGCCCTCTGTCATATAATTATCCCTATTTGTACGATCAAACCCCATCCACACTGCAGCTGTCCATTCCGAAGTATAACCAACAAACCACAAATCCCGATTAGCTTTCTTGCTTACGCCAGGCAAATCCAATTGGGTTGTTCCGGTTTTCCCTGCTACAGGTCTGTTCATTTGTGCTTTTTTGCCTGTTCCTTCATTGACAACATTACGGAGCATCATCGTCATTGCCTCTGCGGTTCGCTGCGAGATTACCTGCCGTGATTCGGAGAGATGTGAATACACGACCTTCCCTTTTGAATCCATTATCGTGCGTATCATATGAGCCTCATTCAGTTTACCTCCATTAGCAAAGACACCGTAGGCTTGTGTCATTTTAAGTGGAGATACTCCGTTATGAAGCCCTCCCAAAGCTATTGATAAATGGTTATCCTCCTCCGTCAGTACAATTCCTAATTTGGCTGCGAATTGCCGCGCAGATGAAATTCCAACCTGCTTCAAAAGCCAGACGGCTGGCGCATTTATGGATTTTTGTAGCGCTGTGTTCATGGTAATCTTACCTTGGTACACTCCATTCAAATTCTCAGGTACATAGCTTCCATAAGCGTATTTGCGATCAGACAGTATGCTATCCGGGCTATACTTCCCGCTTTCTAGTGCGGGTCCATAGTCAATGATCGGCTTGAAGCTGGACCCAGGTTGCCGCGCATCAATTGTAGCTCTATTCAAGCTCCCCTCGTTATGTTCACGTCCACCAATCAATGCTACCACTTCACCTGTACGATGATCCATGATCGTCATAGCTGCTTCTACCTGCTGATCTTTTCCGTCAGGCGGGAAAGAAGAATCTTTAAGAAAAGACTGCTCTAGCGCCTGCTGCGCTTTAATGTTCAACCCTGTAACGATAGTGTAGCCACCCGTTCGAAGCTCCTCCACAGACTTCCCAGTGATCTGAGCCGCTTCCTTAAGCGTAGAATCCACATAATGAACGCCGATGACTTCTTCTTTTTTTGTAGCAGGAGGTTGATACTGTTTATCTCTAGCCTCAAGCATTTGTTCATTAGTGATCAGTCCTTGATCTAACATAATCTGTAGAACGAGATCCCTTCTTGTTTTGGATAATGTCCAATTATCTACCGGATTATAAATAGACGGTCCTTTAGGAATTCCCGCTAGGGTGGCGATTTGCCATATTTCTAGTTTTTTTAAATCGGATACGCCGAAGTAACGCTCCGCAGCTGCCTTTACTCCATATTGCCCACGCCCCATATAAATCTGATTGAGGTAAAGCCCTAGGATCTCTCGTTTTGTAAACTGTCTCTCTAATGCAAGAGCAATGGATGCTTCATTTAGCTTACGTATGACATTCTTGTTCCTGTTCAAATAAAGATTGCGTGCTAGCTGCTGAGTAATACTACTCCCGCCCTCGGAGAGATCCATATCCACAATATTATTTAGAAAAGCGCGAGAAATCCCTTTATAATCTAACCCCTGGTGGCTATAAAAGCGCCGGTCCTCCACCGCTAAAAACGTATTGATCAATAATGCAGGCATCTCCTCCAGCTCCGCTGAATGTCTATACCCCGAGCCCGGTAAAGGGATCCTTCGTAATGTCGTCCCATCCGAGGCCTTAATGATGCTCGATTCCGGCAGCTGAAGTTTATCCTCTTGCTGCTCAACCACTTGCCCGCCGTATTGAAATATGTAAAGCAAACCCACGAGCGCTATTATTATTCCAATGACACTCCCATCAAATAATAAATACCCCAGACGGAGTATCCGGGTACGCATGATCCATCTGCCATCCTTGCCTGAACGGGCTACACTTTGTTTTTTTTCGGTAACGGCATTCATGACTCTATAATCAGGTTCTCTAAGAACCGCTCCATACTACGGGCTTCAACATTCGCTGCTTCAAGAAGTGCTTGGGCTTCCATCCCATCATCCATATTGTCAGCATCCTCTACCTCACGGAGAGCACGGAGAATTGCCCGAGTTCTTATCAATAAAGCTACTGCTGGTGTGTCCTGCATCGTTTCTGGTGCTACGCCTCTATTTGGAACTTCAATTCTTTGCATGCGATTCAGGTTAGCGACGATTTGCCCTAATTCTCCTCCGGAGAGGACCTTGATTTCTTTTGTTACTCCCTTATCTGCTAACTCTGAGGTTCCAAGCAATACCGTGTGCAAATCATCGGCAATTTTCTGTGAACGGAGAATAAACAACCCGCTGAAGAATAGAACAAATAGAATTATGGCGCTGGGGATTGTTCCAATATGATTAATGGTCCAATGGATAAGACGAACAAAAAAGACGCCTGATTGCCCCGAATAATGTGCATACAGCAAAGCAACAACCCGCTGGACAGCAAAAAGAAAGGCAGCACTCAAAAGAGCACTCCCTATAAAAACATAAAGATAATGGATGCGAACCGTCCGAAGTTTGTGCATAGTAATCCCTCCTTGTGCTCATAAGAAGAAACGCCTTCGGCGTCCTTTTTAAGGACGATAAGCATTTCTTCGAAAAATATAAGGATAAAGTATAGCTTGAAGCTTATACTTTCTTATATTTCAAGGATAGCTTCCAAATCTTAAGAACCTGCCTAGAGTTTTCTTAAGATTCTATGAAGAAGGGGAAACAGGTGATGAAATCCGTGCGAAGTGGGGAGCTTTCTACATAAATAACGCCATTGTGGCGTTCGATGATACTTTTTGAAATGGCAAGGCCTAAGCCTGAACCGCCTGTATGCTGTGAACGGGACTTCTCTGCCCGATAAAATCGTTCAAAAATAAACGGAATATCGCTCTCTGCAATCCTCTCTCCAAAGTTGCTAATGCGGACAATCGCTTCATTTCCCTTTTTACTGAAACCAATCTCCAGTTTTTTGCCGCTTCTCCCGTAACGGATTGCATTCGTAATCAAATTCTCATAAGCACGAACTAATTCTTTAGGGGAAGCCTCTATCCACAGCTCATCAGCTTGGTCATCGATCTCGTAGGTCATTTCAGCCTTTGTTAGTTCAGGAACCGACTCCTCCGCTAACTGCCGTATAAATGCTTTTAAATCTAATCGCTCCATAGCCAGAGGGTATTCCCCACTATTTACGCGTGTATATTCAAAAAGATCGTCGATCAGTTTACGCAGCACAAGGGATTTGTTGTAGGCTATGCTCACGTAATATCGTATTTCTACTTCTTCCTGGCATCGATCTTGCTCGATATATTCCAGAAAGCCGAGGACAGAGGTGAGTGGGGTTCGTAAGTCGTGTGAAACGCCAGTAATCAAGTCATTTTTCGCATTCACAGCTTTACGTTCCTCTTCCACGGAGTGCTGCAAACGCTCAGCCATTTCATTAATATTCTCAGCCAGCACACCCAACTCGTCCGATGTTCTGACCTCAATGCGGTGAGTCATCCCTGAGCTCGTGATTTCCTGAATCCCTTTGGTGATCTCCTCCAGATACAGCACTACTTTACGAGTATAGATAAAAAAGAACAGCAAAAAGCTGATAATCCCGGCTGCGGTCAGTAGTGGCACAGAGCCAATATGATTAATGATCCAGCGTAAGATACGTGAATAGGGAGCCGACTCTGGAGCTGGATTCAGATAGATCATAAAATTAACGAGCTGGTAGCCAGCCATAAGTAACAAACCACCGGAAAGTACACTAAGTAAAAATGCAAATATAAACTTCCACCGGATCGTTGTTATATATTTCGAATTCAAGAAGCCTCACCTAATCCTTTCAGGAAGGTCCATCTAATTTATAGCCAACTCCCCAGACGGTTTGTATGTAACGCGGGCGCTTTGAATCGATTTCAATTTTGTCGCGGAGATTACGAATATGTACCATAACTGTATTGCCTCCATCTAAAAATGGTTCATTCCACACTTTATCGTAAATCTGTTCTAAGCTGAGCACTTGACCTTGGTGCCTTGCCAAAAGCTCTAGAATAGAAAATTCCCGCGGAGTCAGCTTAATCTTCTGTAGATCTACATGTACCTCATGCTTAGACGTATCTATGGTTAAATCTTCAAAGTTCAGTTTACTTTCACTCCCCAAGCTACTATTATCCTTATTAAATGCGTGGTAACGACGCAGCTGTGACTTGACGCGGGCCACAATCTCTAAAGGATTAAAAGGCTTGCCCACGTAGTCGTCCGCTCCTATGCTCAGTCCTGAGATTTTGTCCATATCGGTATTTTTGGCTGAAAGGATGATAATCGGCATCTTCCGCGCTTCACGGATCTTCATACATGCCGCTAGTCCATCCATCTTAGGCATCATGACATCAAGAATAATTAAATCCACTTCTTCCTTCTGCAGACACGCCAGCGCTTCCAACCCATCATAGGCTTTAAGCAGCCGGTAGCCCTCATTGCTGAGATAAATCGATAACAGCTCTACAATTTCCCTCTCATCATCTACTAACAATATCGTCTCTCTCTTCACGGAAGGGGTATCCTTTCAAATAGAGTAATAAGTATCTATAGCTTATATATTAGCAGATCAATCGAATGACAATAAGAAGAATACGCAAAAAAGGGTTCCAGCTCCTCTCGTACTTAAACGAAATGGAACTGGAACCTTTTGAGGTTCTAGTATAACTATGCTTACATCTCCAGCAATCGAATCAGCTCATCCTCATCCTCAATGACTTGAATGCCCAGCTGCTGCGCCTTGGCCAGTTTACTACCTGCCTTCTCGCCGGCAATAACTAAATCCGTCTTCTTGGATACACTACCGGATACCTTCGCTCCAAGTGCTTCTAAGCGTTCAGCGGCTTCGTCTCGGGTAAGCTTTTGTAACGAACCGGTCAACACTACCGTTTTTCCGCTAAAGAAGGAATTCGTACTAACAGGACGTGGTGCCTCAGGAGCTTTCGCTTCAACCCCAAGCGCGCGCAGCCGCGAAACGTTCGCCACAACGATAGGATCTGCGAAGAAGTTAACAATGCTTTCGGCGACAATCCCGCCAATGTCCGGTAACTCAGCGAGTTCCTCTGCTTTAGCCTGCATCACAGCATCCAAATCGCGGAAATGATCGGCCAGCATCCTGGTTGTTGCTTTTCCTGTGTTAGGAATACCTAACGCAAAGAGGAACGAAGCGAGATCACGCCCCTTGCTATCTTCTAACGCTTGCAGCAAATTCTGTGCTTTTTTCTCTCCAAAACGATTTAGCTGTACAAGCTGCTCAAAGGACAATTCATACAGATCGGCAGAGTCATGTACATTAAGCTCGTCGTAGAGCTGGCCTGCCGTCTTCTCACTGAACGTCTCAATATCCATAGCATCACGCGAAGCGAAATGAGTAATCCGGCTAACTATTTGCGGCCTACAATTCAGCTTATTGTTACAGAAAAGATGCGCGCCGCGCATTTCCAGCGGATATCCACAAGCCGGACAATTTTCAGGAAAAATGATCTCTTCACCGTCATTCTCTTCTGTTACTTTGCCGAGGATTTCCGGGATAACATCATTAGAGCGCCGAATAAACACTCGTGAGCCTAAGGCGAATTTCAAGTTTTTGCGCTCAATATCGCCCACATTATTCAAGGTGCAATTCTGTACGGTAACTCCAGCAAGCTCTACAGCCTCAACACGAGCCAGCGGAGTCACTTTACCTGTACGTCCAACATTCCAGCTAACAGACTCTAGCACGGTCGTTGTTTCTTCCGCTTCAAATTTATAAGCCACCGCCCAGCGTGGAAACTTATCCGTATAACCAAGAACCTCACGGATACGGAAATCCGTCACCTTAATTACGGCTCCATCGATCAGGTAATCAAGACTTGAACGACTCTCCTCGATTCCAGCAAGCTGTTCGGTCACATCATCGAAATCATTGCAGTAAGTCAGATAAGGATTTACTTTGAATTTGTTATTCCGCAGAAAATCCATCATCTTCTGATGATCTGCGAAATCTACACCCTCTGCAAAACCTACATTATAGAAATAAGCATTCAACCGACGCTCTGCAGTCGTCTTTGGATTAAGATTACGCAGTGCACCCGCTGCTGCATTACGTGCATTCTTCAGCGGCTCTGCAGCCCGTGTATTATAATCAGCCAGCACAGACAGATTCATAATTCCTTCACCCTGAACCTCAATGACCCCTTCTTTAAAAGGAATCGTTAATGGAACAGACTTAATGGTCTTCACCTGTGCAAGGATTCCTTCACCCACTACACCATTCCCACGGGTTGATGCCTGTTCGAGAACACCATTCCGATAGGTTAGATTTAGCGTCAAGCCATCGAACTTCAGTTCTACTGCATAACAAGGATCAGGCAGAGGGTTGCCTGGGTTCTTAAGATTGTACTCATTCACTAAGCGAAGTACCCGCGTATTCCAGCTCCGCAGCTGTTCGATATTCTGTGCTTTATCCAGACTCCAAAGCGGAGCCAGATGCCGATGCGGCGTGAAGCCCTTAAGAAGATCTCCTCCTACACGTTGTGTAGGAGAATCTGGTAACACGAAGCCACTCTCAGCCTCCAGTGCTACAAGCTTGTCGTATAAAACATCGTATTCCTTATCGCTGACTAGCGGTGTATCCAGCGTATAGTAGTGGTAATTATAGTGATTCAATTCTGCAACAAGCTCTTCCATCACATGCATAGCATCCATGCAGGTACATCCCTCCGTCAATAAGTTTCCTAATGGTTAGCGTGGTCTAAATATCCGTTCGTTAATCGTTTGTTACTATTATTCCACCCTGGTAATCGGTGCAAACCCTGCAAGCAGTCGTTTTACACCCACTGGTGCCGGAAAAGCAATTTGTAGCTCCGTATCATTCCCGGTGCCCTTCACAGCTACAACGGTGCCAGTGCCCCATTTGCCATGCGAAACCTTATCACCCGCTTTGTATTCGCCAGCTGCTGCAGCCCCTGCTCCAGTAGCGCGCTGAGCGCCTCCGGAGGTTACGGTCACGCTGCTCTTGCTTGTCGCTGCTGACGCCGTGCTTCCGCCTGCCGACGTAGCTTCGGCCGCTCCGCCCCGGCCGCCAAAGTTCCCACGGCTACCGCCGCTAAAGCCGCGTCCGCCGTAAGCACCGCCTACGTCCGCGCCTCCGCGCTGGAAGCGGTCCTTCGTCTTAACGGTATCTTCCTTCAGCTCTTCTGGAATCTCCTCCAGGAAGCGGGACGGCTGGTTCGCCGTCGTCCGCCCAAAGAGTGTACGCATCCGTGCACAGGAGAGAAACAGTTGTTTCTCGGCGCGTGTGATCCCTACATAAGCAAGCCGACGTTCCTCTTCGAGCTCATCATTGTCCTGGAAAGCACGGCTATGCGGGAATACGCCTTCTTCCATACCGACGATAAAAACGGTCGGGAATTCCAGACCTTTGGCACTGTGCATTGTCATTAGCACAACAGCATCACTACGATCCTCTTCATCATCGTTGACACTATCAATATCTGCGATAAGGGCCAGATCCGTGAGGAAGGAGACCAGTGACTTGTCCTCGTTATTCTTTTCAAACTCCATCGTCACGGACAAGAACTCATCGATATTCTCTAGCCGGGAGCGAGATTCGAGTGTGTTTTCATTTTGCAGCTCCAAACGGTACTGCGACATCTCCAAGATTTTTTCCGTCAGTTCAGTTACAGACAAGAACTCCACCATACGGTGCAGAGCTTCAATCATATCGTAGAACTCTACTAGCATATTCCGCGTCCGTCCGGCAAAGCCCAAATCATCAACAGTTTGCAGTACGCGGAAGATAGAAACACCACGTTCACCAGCCGCAGCTGCCAGCTTGCCAACCGTTGTATCCCCTAATCCCCGCTTAGGTACATTAATAATACGCGTCAGGCTGATATCATCATCAGGGTTAGACAACAGGCGTAGATACGCCAGTAGATCCTTGATTTCTTTACGATCATAGAACTTAATCCCGCCAACAATTTGATACGGAATATCTGATTTAATCAGAATTTCCTCGATTACCCGTGACTGGGCATTCGTACGATACAATATCGCGTGATTCTGATAAGCTTGGCCTTGTTTTACATTCTTACTAATTTCTCCGGTTACAAAGTACCCTTCGTCATGCTCAGAATCTGCTCTGTACACTTTAATCTTGGCGCCTTCTTCAGAGTCGGTCCACAGCTTCTTCGGCTTCCGTCCACTATTGAGCGCGATCACACCATTCGCTGCATTCAGGATATTAGCGGTCGAACGATAGTTTTGTTCTAAAAGAATGGTCTTCGCTTCTGGATAATCCTCTTCAAAATTAAGAATGTTCGTAATATCCGCTCCGCGCCAGCGATAAATCGACTGGTCACTATCCCCTACCACACAAATCCGGTGGTGGCTATCAGCTAGCATGCGGCATAACATGTACTGCGCTCTATTCGTATCCTGATACTCATCTACATGGATGTATTTGAATTTCTTTTGGTAGAAATCAAGAACCTCGGGAACTTCTTTAAATAATTCGATAGTCTTCATAATCAAATCATCAAAGTCCAGCGAGTTATTGCTTCTCAAACGTCTTTGGTACATCTTATAAACCTTAGCAATAAGGCCTTCAAAATAATCGCCAACCTTCTGCTCATACTGCGCTGGAGTGATCAGTTCATTTTTGGATGCGCTGATTACAGCTTGTACAGCTTTTGGCTCGAATTTTTTCGTATCAATGTTCAGTTCCTTCATACAGTTACGGATTACCGATAGCTGATCTGTAGAGTCCAAGATGGAGAAGTTGGAGGTAAAGCCAATCCGCTCGATATCCTTCCGCAAAATCCGCACACACATAGAGTGAAAGGTGGATACCCAGATATCTCTTCCCTCAGGTCCAACGAGCTTAGATACCCGTTCCTGCATTTCCCGCGCGGCTTTATTCGTAAACGTAATCGCCAAAATCGCCCAAGGCGGCGCCTTTCGATTGGCAATCAGCCAGGCGATTCTGTGAGTCAACACTCTCGTCTTCCCACTGCCCGCACCAGCCATAATCAAAAGGGGTCCTTCAGTAGTTTCGACAGCCTGTCTTTGTGGAGGATTCAGTCGACTCACTGCATCTTGTATGCTAATAAGTTGCATGTGTAACATGCTCCTTTCTAAATATAAAATCACAAATCATAAGTAGTCCTTGGACTAACCACTACTCAAATTGCTCTTGTACTGTCTTCTTCACAGCCGCAACTGTTAGCAGTGCCTTCTGTACATCACTATAAATAATATTGCCGACCACTACTGTATCACATAGAGCTGCTGCTTGCTCGGCCTCTTCCTCACAAGTAATGCCCCCTCCATAAAAAAGCTGAGCCTGCTCCACCATTTCACGTACCGTCCGCACGGTCTCCATATCCCCGAACCTACCGCTGTATTCAAGATAAACAATCGGCAGTGACATCAGCCTGTCCGCAACCTGGGCATATGCTGCCGCTTCTTCAGCATCAATGGCCGTCTCAGCCCCTGTAATCCGTGCAACTGAAGATTCGCTATTCAGCACAATATAGCCTTCCGTTAGTAACGAATCCCATGGAATCATAAATCCATAGCGTTCAATCGCTCGGCGATGATGGCCTACAATCCAAGCTGGATCAGGCGTATTAAGCACCATTGGAATCATATAAAGATCAAATCCGGGCACAGCAGCTTCAAGTTCGGACACCTCGAGTGCACAGGGCAACTCAAACCGTCTTACTCTGGATAAGAGATCCACTGTGTTCTCATAGGTTACTCCTGTAGAGCCCCCTATCAGTATGGCATCCGTGCCAGATAAGCAAACGGCCTCCAAATCCTCATCCAAAATCATCCGGTCAGGGTCAAGCTTAAACACATGCCGCCAAGGTTTGATCATTTGCTGCACTGATTTCATGAGAATCATCCTTAATAGTCATTTGGGCAAGACAAAGACACTCCTGCCGCCGCAAAAGATATAAATCTAGTCTATGCCAGCACAGCAGGTGTGTCAATTTAAAGCGAACAAAAATGCGAACATTTTTTCGCATATAAATTTTGGGAAACCCCGCAAAGTACCTGAATACACGCTAAGGAAAGCAGCAATTTGTGGGGATATATTAATGGCAATAAGTAGTCTACGATTTCAACGTACACCTGAGATGTTAATCAAATCCTTTTCGGGTACAAAATCAGTGTAAAAACCATCCACGCCCATACGGGCCAGCTCCCTAATTTCATTTTCTTCATTTACTGTATGAACATATACTCGAGCACCAGCCTTCTTCAGCTTTTTAACAAAGCTCTTGGTGGCTCGGCTAACTGGCATGGTAATATCCACACCTGTTTTATTTACAAACTCAATAACCTGTTCATCCGTATCCTTGGATTGGTACAGGGTGTAGAGCACTTCCGGAAAAGAATATACCTTATTGATCTCATCCAGCATCGTCTGATTGTATATTTGTGGAATGATTCGATCTAATATGGCTGGATCCCGGCGCTGCGCCGCTTCTACCAACAATGTAAATTGTTTATTTATAAGTTCAGGTTTGATTTCTTTCGTATCGGTCACGATATAAGCATCTGGATAATGCTGCATCAGATCAAGCAACTTCTCAACATCGATCGGGGAGTATATATTTAAGATTGGACTGTCCATGAATTCCTTATAATCTAGCACTACCCCTTGTTTATTAGCAGGAAGTACATCCAACTGACCTAAAAGCTTACTCATGTTGCCTGACCACTCATGCCTGCCTACTAGCTGATCATCAGCCGATAATAACAAGTCTACTTCAAATACACGAGTTCCCTGTGCATAATTAGCAACAAATGCTTCAAAGGCATTGGTGTATGTATGACCGTTAATGCCACCCATGGCATGTGCTACGACCTTGTGAGCCTCAAAACCACTTGCAGGCTGTTCGTCTTCATTACTAAAAGCGATTACAAGTAACATGATAAGAGCTCCAATTACAATTACGGTAGCAACAATCTTTTTCTTATCCATAGTTGAGAGTTTCCTTTGCGAAGTTTAGATTATAAAACCAATAGAAAAACAATACCCCGCTCTACCATAGGTAGAAACGGGGATCCAATTAAAGTTTTAGAAAATCTGAATAAGTGCAGGAATCAATAAGCATTTTTGTTGACAAAGCCGTTGCGAATCGTTTTGAAAATAATTCGAATGTCAAACAGTAAAGACCAGTTCTCAATGTAGAAAATATCGTGCTTGATCCGCTCCTCGATGGAAGTGTCACCGCGGAGTCCATTACTCTGTGCCCAACCTGTAATTCCAGGGCGTACATGGTGCTTAACCATATACTTCGGAATTTCATCACGGAACTGTTCCACATAATATGGGCGTTCTGGTCGAGGTCCCACCACACTCATATGTCCCAGCAACACATTAAAAAATTGCGGAAGCTCATCTAGACTTGTCTTACGGATAAAAGTACCAAACCGAGTTCTGCGAGGATCTTCACGCGTACTCCAGCCTGTATCCTCTTCACCATCCTGCTGCATCTTCATGGAGCGGAACTTATACATCATAAAATTACGACGGTTCAGACCTACACGTTCCTGCCGGAATATAATCGGTCCCGGAGAGGTCAGCCGGACACCAAGAGCCACGATAAGCATCACTGGAGAGATCATAATAATTGCGAACAAAGAGAACACAATATCAAACAATCGTTTTGCCATCTTATTCCCCGTCATATCTAGTGGAATATCACGAACATTAATCATTGGCATGCCTGCAAAGTTATCAAAGTAAGGGCGGGCTGGTAAGTAGTCGAAAAAATCAGGGATAATCAGTGTGCGTACACCTGCTTTTTCACAGGCCGCAATTATTGAAGGGTACTTCGAATGCGCATCAAGTGGCAGCGCAAGGATAACCTCATCCACAGGCAGCATCTCTAGCATTCCAGACAACTGGTCAACTGTTCCAAGAATTGGTTTATATCGTTGTTCTTCAATTCCATCCCAAGTATGATAGTCATCCAGGAAACCAATCGCTTCGTACCCAAGCTCAGGGTACTGTTCTAGATTATTGTAGAATCTTTTGCCTAGCGTTCCTGCGCCTATAATGAGTACAAACTGTCGGTTGAAGCCCTTTTCGCGAAAAGATTTAAGCATTTTCTTCAGTACATAACGGTATAGCATAATAGAAAGAATGTTCAATCCCATGTAAAGAGCTAGATATGTTCGGGAGATATTTATTTCTTTCACGAAAAACATCAGACCAAGCAGAATGAAAATGCCCATAATATGCACTTGGAAAATCTTAATGAATTCATCGACAAACCGTTTCTTACGCTTCGGCAAATACAGCGACAGCAGTATACCGATTAACACTGCAATTCCGCCATAAATCATACTCCAGTAAGCGTACGACTCTACAGGCAACGGGTTTTCATACTCCATCCAACCACTTCTAAACTTTAGCCACCAGGCTATAAGGAAGGACAGCTGGATAACAAGAAAGTCAGCCACCATATAGAGCTGTGTCAAAAATTTCTGATTACGCCGAATCATAAATTCACCTCAGTATTCTTTTCGTTACGTGCACCTGTTTCATTAGCGGAGTTAAGACTCTGTGCAGGTGATGGAACTCTTTTAGGAGAGATTAAGGCATTCCGCAAAAGAGAAAGTGCGAACTTCACGCCAACTCCAGCATATACTGTTCCATTTATCATACTGTTGTACTTCTTACTATAATGCTTACGATGAAATAAAATCATTGCCCGGTGGAATTCATAGACGATCTTAAACGGTCTGCGTCTGGCACTGCCACCTTTAAGATGTACAATAGAGGTCTTCGGATAATAATAAATCCCCCAGCCAGCCTCTTTAATACGATAACACCAATCTAAATCCTCGCCGTACATAAAGAACTCTTCATCCAATCCACCCACCTGGTTAATCGTCTCCCGCCGCAGCAGCATAAACGCACCAACCAGACAATCTATCGGGTAATCAAGATCAGGGTCCAAATATCCTAACTGGTAACCATTAAACCTCGGACGATCCGGAAATAGCTTACTAAATCCAAAAGCATAATAGAAGGAAGCTGACGGTGTCGGAAATCCCCGCTTACAGGCTTTATCTAGCGAACCATCCGGTAAAATAATCTTACATCCTGACGCCCCAACATCGGGCCGACTGTCCATAAAGGAGATCATTGTCTCCAGCGTATCCTTACGCACTACTGTATCTGAGTTGAGCAGAAGCACATACCTTCCGGATGAAGCCTCCATACCTTGATTATTTGCACGGGCAAAGCCGACGTTGTCCTTATTTGCAATCAACATTACACCTGGAAACTCTCTACTAATCTTCTCTACCGAATCATCATGGGAATTATTGTCTATCAAAATAATTTCATAGGAATAGTTCGTTTCTGAGTCATATACCGACCTGAGACAATCCATCGTCAGGCGACATGTGTTGTAATTAACAATAAGTATACTTACATCTACATTCACTGCGTAACGCTCCTGACAAATATAGTAATCTACCGACAATAATTATAACATAAAACCTCCCTGAGAGGAGGTGACGTTTCAGGGAGGTTTTTCCAGATTCGATTTAGATTTTGTGTTTCTTTCTCTCTTTTATGTTGGTTTGTATATACTTCCGCTTCTTTTTTAATGCAGGGAGCTGAGTGAAAAAGGATTTCCATGCTGTGATTAACTGCGGCTCTCTAAGAAGCATATAGCCGTGCGCGGCAAGCTCATAGGGAAGAGCAATGAAGATTGTCTTCAGCATCGTTCGAGCAGGTTCATTCTTATAGATCATTTTGTAGCGGTTAATGTAAGATATTCGTCGGATGAACATCGCTTTGGTGCTGCGGCCAGACGTTTTCCAGCCACGTTCATGATACCCGATCGCCTCAGCATCATAGCAAGCTTGCCAGCCAAAGAGCTGAGCGCGCCAGGCGACGTCCACGTCCTCCTTATATGCAAAGAAGTCCGCATCAAAAAATTCACCATCGACACTAATGTCGTTGATCATCCGACGAGAATACACCGCAGCCGCTCCAGATACACCAATTACAGATCCAGACTGTGTCCATTGGGCTGCTGGCTCACCCGCACCGCGATCAAACGCACGCCGAGCTCTGTTCATACGGAGACCCGTGCTGTCTACCAGTCCATAATCGCTCTTTAGAAGAAGCTTACCTGTGGCGCTGCCGATCTGTGGATTATTCTCCATCTGTGTGATAAGTCTGGAGATATAGTTTGGAGCCAGCGTTAGGTCAGGGTTAAGGACGAGCACGTAATCTGTCTCCGTTGCGGCTATCGCCTGGTTGTGGGCTGGGGCGAAGCCTGTGTTAAGCTCATTCTCCAGAAGGTCAATTGTTGGATATTGCTTTATCTCCCTTGCGGAGTTCATAGCTTCATGCCCCACCAAGAATGCAGCGGGTGAGTCCGATTTAAACTGGTGATAGAACGTTCTGACCTTATCCGCCGAACCATCAGTTGAAGCGTTGTCCACTACGACAATTTTTTTGACCAAATAATCCTGTGCCATTACTGCCTCTATACAATCTATGATGTCGTCAGCACTATTATAGGTGACGATATGTACACTAACTGATTTGTTGTTCATGGGTATCCTCGACTTTGTGATTTCTTGTTAACTACCTACTCCCTTCCTATTATAGCGAAAGAATACAAAAAACTCCCGCATCGTTATGAACGATTTGGGAGTTTCAATTGCTACTATCTTATTCTTTTAGCTCTAAGAGGAAATCTCTCAGGCCCTCACGCCAAGGTCGAATATCCTGAAAACCGTTCGTACGTATCGATAGATGCTCCATCACCGAATTCCGAGGACGTGGTGCAGGTCTCGGGAACTGTTCCGTAGCACACGGTTCAAGCTTAGCGGTGAATTTCAAACCCAAAATATCCTCAGCCTCTGCAAAGATCGCCTGTGTAAATTCAAACCAAGTACATGAGTCACTATTTGACGCATGGTATACACCATACTTCTCAGTTTGGACAAGCTCAAGCAAGAAACGAGCTAAATCGACTGTATAGGTAGGCGAACCTTTTTGGTCATCTACGACTTGAAGCATTGGCTTTTCTTGACCAAGCTTTAGCATTGTTTTGACAAAGTTATTACCATATTTACCGTACACCCATGATGTGCGTACGATAAAATACTTAGAGGAAAGGGATTGAACTAACACTTCACCCGCACGTTTCGATTTACCATATATACTCTTAGGGTCTGTATTATCATACTCATGGTAAGGTTGTACTCCCAAACCATCAAATACATAATCCGTACTAATGTACACCAGCTTAGCTCCAGCTTTTTCAGAAGCTAGCGCTACGTTTCGACTGCCCGTTGCATTGATTAAATAAGCTGCATCGATGTCACTTTCTGCCGCATCTACTGCCGTATGCGCAGCACAGTGAATGACAGCATCCGGTCCAAACTCACCAATAACCTGGATACACTGATCCAGATCGGTGATATCCATCTCCTGACGGTCGCAGCCCATTACATGGTGACCTTGATGCTGGAGTAGTAAAACAACATCCTGACCCAATTGTCCGGCCGCACCTGTAACAAGTACCTTCAGTTGAGCCATTATAGAGATTCTCCCAAACGATCGCCATACTGTAATTCAGCGTACTTTTGATATTCCCCTGATTGAATACGAGTCCACCACTCGCGGTTATTGAGATACCATTGGATGGTTTCTTTAATACCTGTTTCAAACGTATGTTTCGGCTTCCATCCCAGTTCGTTCATAATCTTAGTTGGATCTATACCGTAGCGGCGATCATGACCCGGACGGTCTTGAACATAAGTAATCAATGAATCAGGTTTGCCTAGTTCCTGCAATACCGTGTTTACAATATGCACATTCGTACGCTCGTTATTACCACCAATGTTGTAAACTTCGCCATTCACACCGTCATGAATGACTAAATCAATCGCGCTGCAATGATCCTCAACATACAACCAGTCGCGGATATTCATCCCATCGCCATAAACAGGCAACGCTTGATCAGCTAGTGCGCGGGAGATCATTAGTGGGATAAGCTTCTCAGGGAATTGGTATGGGCCATAGTTGTTTGAACAGCGGGTAATGTTCACGGGCAGTCCAAACGTCTCGTGATATGCCCGTACAAGCAAGTCCCCACCTGCTTTACTTGCGGAATAAGGACTGTTAGGAGCCAAAGGAGTTTCTTCGGTAAATAATCCAGTCGCTCCCAGTGATCCGTATACCTCATCCGTAGAAACCTGAACGAACTTGGTGACACTGTATTTTTTCGCCGCATCCAAAAGCACTTGTGTTCCAAGTACATTCGTCTTCACAAACACTTCCGGCTCCAAAATACTCCGATCCACATGCGATTCAGCCGCGAAATTCACCACTACATCAACACCTTGGCTTATCAGCGCGTCCATCGCCGCTACATCGGTAATGTCTGCCTTTACGAACTTGTGGTTCGGATGATTTTCAATTGACTTCAAATTTTCCAGGTTCCCTGCATACGTCAACGCATCTACGTTAACGATTTGATAATCAGGATGTTGTTGCAGCATGTATAATACAAAGTTGCTGCCGATAAAGCCGGCTCCGCCGGTAACTAGCAGTTTCATTTATAGCCCACCTTTATTTCATGAAATATTGTGTTTATAACTCAAAATTAAGTTCGGCGTCCTTCAGCAATGGATGATGCTGATCCTTATCCGATAATACTGGACTAGAAGTCGGCCAATCAATACCTAAGGCTGGATCATTCCATAATATGCCGCGATCATTTTCGGGGGAATAATATTCGTCCACCTTGTATAACACTTGGGTATTAGGGACCAACGTACAGAAACCATGTGCGAAGCCCTTCGGTACAAGAAGTTGGCGGTTGTTATATTCGCTAAGAATTACGCCGATCCATTGACCAAATGTAGGGGAATTACGACGGATATCAACGATTACATCGTAAATAGCACCGGTTAAGACACGGATTAATTTCGTTTGGGCTTTAGGATTCAGTTGGTAGTGAAGTCCTCGTAGGACACCAACCTCTGCAGAAAGGGATTGGTTGTCTTGAATGAAATTATAGTTTACTCCGAGCTTATGCATGATCTCTTCATTGTAGCTTTCCATGAAAAATCCACGTTTGTCACCGTGAACCACAGGTTCTAAAATGCTCGCACCTTGTAGTTGTAAGGGGGTAACTTTCATATTGCAAAACTCCTTCACATCTAAAGTTTCAGTTTTCCGAACTCTTCACCAAATAGAAGGTCTTGAGCCAAGTTATGTGCTTTAGCTAATGAGGCATGTGTACCTGCATCCGTCCACCAACCTTGAAGAACATCAAAAGTCAATTCTCCACGTTTAATATATGCATTATTAACATCAGTAATCTCTAATTCTCCACGTGCAGAAGGTGTAATCGTTTTGATAATATTGAACACTTCACTATCGAACATATAAATCCCTGTTACTGCATAACCAGACTTGGGCTCACTAGGCTTCTCTTCAATAGATAGAATCCGATTACCATCCAATTCTGGCACTCCAAAACGCTTAGGATCATGAACTTCCTGAATTAGGATCTTTGCGCCTTTCTTTTGCTCACGGAAATTACGTGCATAAGGAGCAATATCATCGGCAAATACATTATCACCAAGGATAACGATCATCTGATCATCCCCGACGAATTGCTCTGCCAAGTCCAAAGCCTGAGCAATTCCCCCTGCTTCATCTTGTACTTTGTAAGTAAAGCAAACTCCCATTTCACGTCCGCTACCTAATAGGTTAACCACATCGCCCATATGTTCTTTACCCGTAACGATGAGAATATCTGTTACATCAGCTTGCTTTAATTTATATACAGAATGAAAAATCATGGGGTACTTGCCTACAGGGAGAAGATGTTTGTTTGTTACCTTTGTTAATGGATATAATCGTGAACCTGTACCACCTGCTAGAATTATGCCTTTCATTATATTGCCTCCATTCATTTACTTTTAATAATAAGTTTAGAAAGTGTGTAGGTAATCGGAATTGTCACTACAATAACTATTAAGGGTACGATTTGTTTCGATAGATTTAAATGCTCAACTAAAACATACAACATAAACAAATTAATTAAATACTGTACCAGATATACGATCGGAAACTTAAGAAACTTTCTAAATAAAACCTTTTCTTTAAATACAAAAACTGTATTCAAATAATAGGAAAGAAATATTCCAGAAATATAAGAAATTGTATAAGACATAGAATAACTAAGGAATCCAAGAAGGAGTAAATAGACCAGATATGTTGCTAATGTATTTATTCCTCCGCTAATGACAAATTTCAAAAATTGTTTACTCAAAAGTTTGGTCAACAACGTAGGATGGTCTTTCTCTACTTTCATCTAATATCCTCCAAAGATATTCACCTATAATTCCTAACATAATCATTATAATCCCTAATAAAAAAGTAATAAGAGCTATAATTGTAGTCCATCCTTGTAACTCAATGATACCAAAGACAGTACTAATTATAACAAAAACTCCATATAGAAAACTCAGAAAAGCTGTAACAAATCCAATGAATGACATGAAACGAATAGGTGTGTATGAAAAACTTACAAATGAATCAATAAAAAGCTTCACTTTCTTAGCAAGTGTCCACCTAGATTTGCCCAGTTTTCTTTCTTGCCTCACATAAGGAATTTGTACTTGATCATGTCCAAGCCAATAAATGAGACTCATAACACTCGTATTCTTCTCTTGAATCTCCAACACTTCTTGTACAACCTGTCTATCAATTAATAAGAAATCAAATCCGCCTTTCGGATATCCCTTTAATGCGAATTTTTCCAATAAAAAATAATAGGTATTTGAAAACATCTTCTGAGAGAAGGACTCTTCTCTATCTGCTCTTGTTCCAAGTACAACTTTTATACCTGTTCTCCAATGTTCTACCATCTCTTTAAACATTTCAGGAGGGTCTTGTAAATCAGCAGCTATAATACCGACACAATCACCAGTAGTATATCTTAAGCCCGCCTGTATAGCCGACATCGAGCCAAAGTTACGACTTAACTTAATAACTTTAATCCGGGAATCTTGTTCTTTAGCTTCCATCAATAAAGAAAATGAGTTGTCTTTTGAACCATCATCGACAAAAACAAATTCAAAATCACAATTGGGTATAATAGTCTCTAATTTCTGCAATCGTGGGATAGTATGTGGAATGTTTAACTCATTAAAGTATATAGGGACGACAATAGATAATTTAATACGTTCTGAAATCATTCACAACCTCCACAACTTTCTTCACATCTTCTAAATCCATTACCGGACTTATTGGGAGGCTAACAATTTCCGAATGGATTTTTTCAGAGATAGGGAAAGATAGTTCATTCCATTCTTTATATGCTTCCTGTTTATGAGGCGGAATAGGGTAGTGAATCATAGTTTGAATACCCTTTTGGGTCATATAGTTAATAAAATCAGTTCTATAGGACGTTCTAACTACAAATACATGCCAAACATGTGATTCCGATTTCTCCTCAACAAATGGCAATACAAGATTTTCATTATTGATATTATTCAAGTAATATGATGCGATAGTTCTTCTTTGACTGTTATCTTGATCTAGAAATTTTAATTTCTCACTCAAAATTGGTGCTTGAAATTCATCTAATCTGCTATTATAACCTTTAAAAATATTTTCATATTTTTTATGTGATCCATAGTTTCTTAAAGCATGAAGATTTGTATATAGGTTCTCATCATTAGTAGTGATGGCACCTGCATCTCCTAAGGCCCCAAGATTTTTACCAGGATAAAAACTGAATGCTGCAGCATCTCCCAAGTTTCCCACCTTTCTATCAGCATAAACAGCACCGTGAGCCTGCGCACAATCTTCGATTATCTTCAGGTTGTATTTTTCTGCAATACTCTTAATTGGCGTCATATTACACGCTTGACCATAGAGGTGAACAACTAGAATTGCCTTTGTATTAGGAGTAATACTTTCTTCAATTTTGTCAGGGTCTAGGTTATATGTTAGTAAGTTAGGTTCGACTAACACTGGTATTGCACCATTAGCGGATATGGATAATATAGACGCAATATAGGTATTCGAAGGCACAATAATTTCGTCTCCAGGACCGATATCATAAGCTCTAATTATTAATTCCAGAGCATCTAATCCATTAGCTACTCCCAGAGCAAATTTGGTGCCACAATAATCAGCAAATTCCGATTCAAAAAATTTAACTTCATCACCCATTATATACCATCCTGAGTGTAGAACTTTACGAACACTATTTAATATCGCTTCTTCATGACGTAGATTGATTTTCTTCAGATCGAGGAAAGGGATCATGTTTTGTTCACCTATTTCATAAATTTAATGTTGCTCAACTATAACTTCATCTTCCAGTAAGTATTGTTTATTACAAGCAGAACACAACAATTCATTACTGAGTTTCTCTCCACAATTACAAATATATCCTTTGAATTTTGCTGGATTACCATACCATAACGTATTGTTTGGAATGTTTTTAGTCACTAAAGATCCTGCTCCAATCATAGCGTACTTACCAATTGTATTCCCTGCTATAATTGTTGCGTTTGCACCTATTGAAACCCATTCCTCAAGCACAGTCTTCAAAAATTGAGTTGGGTACTGTTTGGAACGAGGTCTCAAATCATTAGTAAAAGTAACATTCGGACCAATAAAAACATTATTTTCTATTCTAACACCATCCCAAATATACACTCCTGATTTAACAGTAACATTATCGCCCAAGATTACATCATTTTCGATGAAGGTATGATCGTTAATATTACAGTTCGAGCCAATCACCGCATTCGGTAAGATATGTGCAAATGCCCAAATTCGAGTGTCCTCACCAATTTGCTCTGATTCGACAATAGCCTGCGAATGTGTAAAAAAATGTTTCATCCCCCATACACCTCTACAAATTTGTCATAGTCACGGATATAATCTGCTGAATCATATAAGTGGGAAGCGAGAACGAGTAATACACAATCAGATGAAAAATCATACATTTCATGCCAATCATTTGGTTCAAGAACGAGAACTTTGGTAGGAGAATCTAATAATATATCCGTTTTTCTTTTCGTATTATCCAAATAAACTTTACAGCTTCCTGATACGCTTATTAAAGCTTGTCTAGTTTTATAATGAGCGTGATATCCTCGGCGTATATTGGATAAAGTTCCATAAATATAAAACACCCTCTTAATATCAAAAGGAATTGTATTCTCTGCCTCAATGACAGTTAAATGCCCTCTTTCATCACCTAGCATGGTACTTTCAATGATAGAGCTTTCTAGGGCTTCACTTTCCATACTTATCATACCCTCTCATATTTCAATTCTTGTAATTATTAATTAATTCATGTTGTTGCTACTAATCATTTAAAAAAACTAATTTTCTTCACTTCAAAAGTTGACTGAGCAGGTGGATCTATCCGAATTGATATAAGATTATTCATCAATTGATTCCTATCACAATAAATCCTATTTATCCCTTTCTTCAATTCAATAATCCCACTGTACTTTTCGCTGTAATTATCATTCTCCTGAAGTAAGAATAATTGCATATCTCCATCAACACTAGAATTTATCTCGAAAGAAATGTAACTATAAGAATCCTTCTCAAGTTTATGACCAAGCGATATGGAAACATAGGGATCTAATTTACCTGCCTTTAAAATAAGTTCACTACTATCAGCCTTCTCTATTTCTAGATCATTATAATATTCTACTTTTTCAGTAATATTCAAATCGGAAATCATTTCTTTTTGGATTTTCGAGTCATCATAATGTAAATTCAGCTTATACTTGTCAGGATTTTCTGAGAGATTGACAATTATAAGATCATTTTTTAACGCCACGGAGCCTTTATGTGGCCAGATAGGCATAGAATCCGCGATTTTCAAGGCCTTTTCTCTTTGTTCTTCCGTTGGATCCAAATAATCATATCCTACAGATTTCATAAAATTACCAATTCTATTGTAATTTCCTCCATCCCATTCAAAAAAAGAAAACCCTAATACCTCTTGTTTAATAACATTTGCCCTTATTGGTTGCACATGCATACCCAGATAAACAACTGGGTATGGCGGTGTTTCTCCCAAGTCAAGATCCATTATTCTAAATCCAATTTGATTGGCTATTTTCACATCTTCTTGATATCTATTATAATCGCTATAAAACAGTTGAGCCATTGACTGAGATTGATAGAAAACGGTAATTATCGTAAAGGATATAATTACAATCTTATAAATTTTTCTATCTATTATTATATAAAGTAAGTACCAACTTGCTGAGATAAATAACACTATAGCAAAACTTGCCCTAATTGGCATTGGAGATCCTAACAAAATAGACATCAAAAATGGTGAGATGATAAACACAAGGAATAATAAAACAATTATCCAATCGGTTCTTCTTACTTCAGAACGTATCAAAGCTTTACAGAAAAAGAATAACAAAAGCAAGATACTAACAATCATACTTGGTAATATAATATTACCACCATGAATGACATCTCCCATAACAATTCCTTTAATGTTGCCGAGCAAGTTTCTTATTATAATACTCGGAGTCTCTTTCCCCCAAAGAAAAAAACCTTCAACATAATCAGTCTTGGGAATATATAATGAAATCACTGTATCAATAATCTTATAAATTATAAGACTAACCACTGTAACAGTTAAATATTTCAAGATTATTAATAGATAATCTTTGAAAACAGCATTGATATTATCTTTATGCAAAGATACTAAATTTATCAATGTAATTAAAATTACTCCACATATAAAAACTGGCAAAAAAGCTTGGTATATAGAAATTGATAAAATTAATAATAGTAGACCCATCATCATATAATATTTATCTTTTTTAAAAATCGCCCATTTAGCAATGAGTAACGTAGCCATTGAAACAAATATCCAACCAACTCCCAGTTCAAAACTCATTATAGAAAACCCTATATTTTCTGAATGGGCCGGAAAGCTTAAGAATAATAAAGCTACTATTAATCCACCAAAATCAAACTTTGTTTTGTTTTTACTAGTATTCAAACTACTAAATGCATAAGCCCATATCAGACTAGTAAAGCTGAGTGCCGATACAGATAAAAAAGTACTTGTAATAGAATTAGTTTGCCCACTAAAAAATAAAGTCTTTAGTATTGATATTCCAAAACGCCCCTGCATACTCCAAACAGTAATAGCATCTCCAACCCGAAATAAGGCGTTCTCTTCATCAATAGAAAGTGTATAGTGTGTTAATGGAAATCCGTAAGCAAATAGAGCAACAAAAAATATAAAAATACAAAGTAACTTATTACTTTTTAAATAAGAAAAAAATGTTTGAAATTCTTCACTCATTTCTAATGAACCTCTTTTTAAAGACCTCATTACTCTATCTCCTTTGTACCAACTTAATACCAAAAATATCATATATCTCTAGACTTTTAATGAATAGGACTTATCACTCTCTAACGAAAGATTTATATTATAATATGGATCTGCCTTAATAAACTCAGGCCATTTTTCTAGCATGTATTCAATTTCTTGCATAAACCTCGCCTTTTTCTCAGGTGTATCTTCAGCACCTCTAGTTTTTGATTCATGATGAAATAAGCTCACATTATTTAAGCAAACATTATAATATCCTTTATCAATTAATTTAAGACAAAAATCCACATCGTTGAACGCTACGGAAAGATCTTCTTCCAGTCCCCCAACTTCATTAAATACTTCTTTTCTTACCATTAAACACGCAGCTGTTACCACTGAACAATTACGATTTGTTAACAACTTACCAAAATATCCTGGATCGAATTCGTTACAGGTTCTAAAAGCGTGTCCAGCGACTCCACCAAGCCCCATAATTACACCTGAATGCTGTATAGTGCGATCTGGGTAATATAGCTTGGCTCCAACCGCTCCAGTATTAGGTCTAAGAGTGTAACCCACCATTTCCTCTAGCCAATTCGGACTTATAATTTCAATATCATTATTAAGTAGCAATATAAAAGAACCTTTAGATGCTTGGACAGCAACATTATTAATCTTCGAGTAATTAAATGGGATGTCCAAAGGAATTATGCTAAGCTTCTCATTTAAACGTTCTTCCCACTTCCGAAATAAGGAAAACGTTCCATCTTCTTTACTTCCATTATCTACAATTATTATTTCATAGTTACTATAATTCGTTTTACTAACAATAGATTCTAAGCAAAGATCTAGAATCCCACTTCCATCCTTAGTAGGGATAATAATTGAAACAAGAGGTTCATCTCTTAAATTGTAATGTACTCGATACATGTTAGGATAACCATCAATTTCTTGAACTTTACCATCTATCCCTCTTCTTTTAAGCGTATCTTCTAATGCTCTTACTCCAGCGAAGTGTGTATAATTCTTAGCGCCAGATCCAGAAGCTGTAGATTCAGGTATCGATCTCCAATGATAGAGGATTTTTGGCAAGTGATGTATGCGCTCAGTTAATTCTGTAAACCTTAATACTAAATCGTAATCTTGACTGCCCTCATAACCTTTTCTAAATCCACCTAACTGATCTACGATTTCCTTCCGATAAATACCTAAATGACACGTATACATATGAGAAAGAATCAGGTCAGGTGACCAATCCGGTTTAAAATATGGAGAATGTCTCTCGCCATTAACTCCTATTTTATCTTCATCTGTATAAATCATATCAGCGTCGGGATATGTATTTAATAGTTTCACCACCTCAAATAATGCCGTTGAAGCTAATTCATCATCATGATCTAACAATGCGATAAATTCTCCAGTTGCTACTTGAAGAGCTGAGTTGGAATTTTCTGAGATATGACCATTTGTCTTCCTAAATACAACTTTTATCCTTGCATCTTGCTCTTCATATTCTTTTAACACATTTTTAATATGCATTTTAGGTGAGGCATCATCTGAAATACACAATTCCCAGTTTGTATAAATCTGACCTATTACTGAGTCAATACATTTTCTTAGCCATACTTCATCCACATTATAGACTGGAAGAATGACTGATATTAATGGATTATAATTAAAACCCTTCATGCTTTCATTAGCTTCTTGATAAGCACTTGATGTAATAGCATTTCGAGTAAGCCACACTTGATAACTATTACTAGTATCTAGTTTATTTTCTTGTACAATTTTAATTTTTTGTTTCAAACCCGCTAACCCTTGGGCTTTATAAACAGTTAAAGCTTTGTACAATAATATTTTGATTGTTTTTATGTTAAGTCCACGTTGTTTTAAAATATTCAGAATTGATTTTAAAATCAGATAGTGTTTCATTGTTTTTTTAATCATTACCTTTTCCATTTTAAACTCAAATTCCCTATCGCCTGGATCTAGTCTCAATTTTTTAACGCCAATGGGGATGTGGAAAACACTTTTATACTTACTATCACCTGCAGAAATGGAAGCCAAATTCATAGTTTTTTCTTCCGAAAACCCCGCACCATCATCCCAATATAGTTTAACTGGAATACTATCGCTGCTCACTGAATTCCAAGATATGATGTTCCAGCCGCAATAAAACTTCCCGTCCAAAATAAATGCTGGATCTGTACCTAATGAAATCCATGTTCCATTTACTTTTTTCAAATCAGATATGGGAAGGGGTTTCAAGTTTGTTCTAAAACCAAATACACCCGCAATTGCTGTCAAAATTCGACTAATTATGTCTGTAATCTTCAATACAATCCTCCTAAATTCGCTTCTGTTATTGTTATTTCCCTAATACTTTTCTTGCCTTAATAACTAATTTCCAAGCTTTGGATTTATAAATACTACTTAACTCATGTTCTTTTATTTCCAGTTCCTGAATCAACTTTTGTTTTTCTGTTTCATATAAGATATTTGCTGCTCTTAGATGCTCAATTTCATCATTTAATTTTTCATTTAACCTACCTTTATCCGCTAAATCATCAACGAGAGTTTCATTCATTCTTTGATAATTTTCGTTTTCTTTTTTCAATACTTGTTCATTCGCTTCTTTCATCTCTAATTGCTGCTTATATTCACTATTTATAGACGTAATTTCATTTTCTTTACTAACTGACATACTCACATATTGATTCACAATCTCAGTTATAGATAATTTCGATATATAGAATTCAATGCGCACTATATCCACTTCAGATTCAAAATTCAATATTATATTTGGATCATCTTTTTCAAACAAATAAATATTAGATTTTTTAATATCAAAATTACCTGACACTTGATATTTTATCTCAGTATCATTATTAGCCCCAATAAGTCTGAGATTATCAATTTTGTAAAAGCCACAGTAATCTGAAGGATCTATTCTAATACTTTTAATCACTTCAAAATCACGAAGATCGACTGTAATAAACTTCATTAATTCTTTATCGTTAAATTGAAAATTCTCACTATCTGACTCTGTAAAACCAGCTCCAGAATCTATAAAGATCTGAACTTTATCTACACATAAATCCCCTTCTTTATCTCCACCTATCATTGAGCAAAGATTATAAAATGTGTGTTCCATCATTTCTAACGTTTGCAATGTTTCTGAAGGAATTTCTGAAGATGTCTTAAATGATAAGTTTAGATTTCTTCCTTTTTCTAAAATAACAACTTTTCTATAGGAATCTTCTGTATAATCCTGATCAAATATATGGGAGTTATAAAATCTATCAATTTCTTGGCGATAGACAGCCAATTCAGGGTTCTTCGCGGCAAAAAAGTGAATCCCCATCAACTTTTCCCAAATACTTATTCTTCCATGTCCAATCATCATATATTTTATATTTTTTAATTCGAGATATTCTTTAAGAGAGTCCTTATTAGGAAGTCCATTGTCCATATGTTCTTCTAACCATATAAAATTCTTTTTAAATAAACTCTTATAGACTGAATTCACTCTTGATTCCGCATCTATAGATTGTTCTGAATGAAAAGGCGCAGTAATAATACACACTTGTGAACTCACACGATATAATTCATCAATGAATTGATTTCGCTTTTCCAACGGGATATGTTCAAATACATCCAATGCAACAATTACATCATACTCATCATCTGGGAATTCCATATTTGTTGCATCGCCGAGAATATAATTCGGATCATGTTGTAGTTCTTCCGGTAGTTGAATATCTAAATAGGTTATCTTATCTATAGGCAAGAAATTTTCTAAGTTACGATGTTCATTAGCACCAACTTCAAGAATACGGAAACTTTCATCTCCACATCGCATTTCATTAATAATTTTCCGAATATTATTATATCTTTGATACTGATCAAAGAGAGTGTTTTTCATTTTGACACTTCCCATCTATGGTTCATATATATTAGCCCTTCAGAGATATATTTATTTGTTATAATAAAGTCCACAATATTCTCTTTATAGTGTAGACATACTATTCCTTCATTGTTGAATATCCCTACATCTATACAGAAAGTCCCACCAAGTAACGGTAAACTAGATATAATATATTTAACTCTATGTCTACCTAATTTATTCGGAATATCAATTTTTTCCAAGTGTGTATTTGGCCCGAATATATATTCTCGATCCGGGGTATAAATCGCTACACCCAATAATAAGTCTTCTATGACATCTTCATAGACTTCATATTCAACTTCCACTATTAGCTCATCAAAAGTCTTAAAGTTATTCTTGTTTAGTTCTACTTTTGTAATCGACGCTAATACATCGGGATTGGTTGGTCTAATAAAATCATCTTGTTGCACGACTGGGATTGGCTCATTTTCATTGTTAATCACGGTTTCCGTACTATGTTCAGTATTATATTTCATGAAATCTTCATATAGATCAGCAATTTCAGATGATTCGCCTGATGCTTGCACTATACCATCCTTAAGCCATACTGCTTTATTACAGAATCTCTTCACTTGCTCAGTTGCATGGGATACAAACAATATTGTTGTCCCCTTACTCTTCAACTCTTTCATTTTATCAATACATTTCGTTTGAAAACGTACATCTCCAACAGCAAGGGCTTCATCAACAATTAGTATATCAGGCTCTACATTAATAGAAACAGCAAAAGCCAACCTCGCAAACATACCGCTAGAGTAAATTTTTACAGGTTGCTCAATAAATTCACCAATATCAGCAAATTCAATTATATCATTCATTTTGATGTCAATTTCTTCACGACTGAAGCCCATCATCAGACCATTTAAGTACACATTCTCTTTACCACTGTACTCCGGATTAAATCCAGCTCCTAACTCCAAAATTGCAGATATCTTCCCCTTTACTTGTATAGACCCACTTGAAGGAGATAAGACTCCAGTTATTAACTTCAACAGTGTTGATTTACCTGATCCATTTTTACCTAGAATCCCGAGAGCATCTCCCTTCTCAACATTAAACGAGATACCGTTAAGAGCTTTGAATTCTTTGTGATAAGTTTTATGAGATATGGATAGTGCCTCTTTCAGGCGGTCTATGGGTTTATCGTATAATTTATAAGATTTTACAACATCTTGAATTTCGATTATCTCATTCAAAACTTCACTCCACCTTTACAACTTTATATTACATCTGCAAAATGAGGCTTTAACTTTTTCAAGCTCTTAATTCCAACTACAAGTGCAGTTAAGCAGAACATCCAAAAATAAAGAGTATAGTAGGGATGTTCTATAAAGGAAACCCCATAAATAAAAGTATCTCTATAGCCCTCTACAATATAAAACATTGGATTTAATTTAAAAACATTACTCCAAAAATTCGGTAGCATAGTGTATGACCATCCAATAGGTGTGAACCAGAAACCTATTTGCAAAATTATTATTATGATTTGATTTAAATCTTTAAAAAACAACACAATTGCAGATGTGACTAGCGATACCGAAAAGACAAGCATGATTGTACAAATTAAATAATATAACATCTGAAAACTGTATGAATCAGGGTAATATCCATATCCTGTATACATAACAAATATAAATAAAATGAAAAACAAATGTACGAATAAAGCAGATATAATCTTTACTATAGGAAGAAGTTCAATCTTAAATACAACCTTCTTGACAAGATAACTATACTCTGTGTACACATTTGTGGCACTAGATAGAGCCTCTGAGAAGAAAAACCATGGGATTATGGCAACTATAAACCACAAAATAAATGGAACATCCGATACACTACCACTTCGTAACCCTACCTGAAATACAAACCAATAGGTTACAATGGTTAGTAGTGGTTGAATGAACCCCCAGACTATCCCCAAATAGGATGACGCATATTTAGTTTTAAAATCATTTTTAGCTAAGCTGAAAATCAGCTTTCTCCCCATAAATATCTCTTTCATAAATTTATAAACTTCTTTAATAGAGTTAATAACATACAGACTAATTAATGTTGCAACCACACTACTTAATGAAACCAATGCAATATTCAGAAAACTATTTCCCTCTATTGCGGCATCCCGATATGCTTTAATGTCTAAAATTACAAACGGATCTGAATCAAGTACTTGTAGTTCTATTTGTTTTTCTTTCTGGCTTGTTAATTTCACTTCGTGCTCTTCACTTATTATTTCCCCAAGTGGAACATTTACACTAGAGTTACCTGTTAACTTAACATCTTTAATCTTAACTGTAGCCTTTTGATTACCCAGATCTAGCCTAAGGGAGTATACATCTTTCGGTAAATCATATTCAATATTTACCCAATCTCCTGTTCGCTCGTAGTTTTGATGAAGAGATTGTTCTTCTGTCCATTCCTGATCTTTATTCATAATGTAAAATAGCTGGTAATCATCCGGCCGATCTGAATTCACTTGAACCTCAAGAGTTAATTTAGTTTCATTTTTTTGATATGCAGTAAACATATTAAAGAATAAAACCACCAAGACAATTCCCATTACAGCGAGTATCGTTTTTTTAAATTTCATTATTATACTCCTTAAATCATCAGAAAATTTAGATTTTTTTCTAATCTGAAGACTAAATATATTTAAAAATGCAATGCTCTACCTTTCTATAACTAAATAGAAAGTAGATATTCAGAACTGGTAAGAAACAATAACTTATCTCATCCCTCTTATTCGTTTCATACTTAGTAGTAATAGAAGTTAAGATTATGCTAAAATATTGTCGTACCTACAGGAAAAGGAGATTATAACGTGTCGAAACCAGTATACGGTAAAAACGCCGCTCAGTCGAGAAATGTTGAAAAGACAGCAAGTCCGATCTGGGCCTTGGTTGTTGCTTTTATTTTATTTTTATGTTGGGCCCCATTTCAAGTGGGATTATTTAACGGACAGCAGTTAGACTTCGAGAAGCCTATATATGTGTCAGCACTAGTAAGTGGACTTTTACTGCTAGTCTGCCTTGGCTTATACTACAAAAAAATCAAACTAGATGAACAGAGGGACTTAGTTGCTTCAGCTTCAATATTACTGCCTCTGACTTATGCTCTTTCATTGTTTGTCGCAGTTTCGCATTATATGGGGATGAATATGTTGTTTATTCAGAGCATGTATGTTGCAGTCTTCATTATAGCCTTTTATCTCTTGAAGCAAAAGCAAGTAAATGTTGTCATTCAAAACGCTATTCTAGCAATTGCTTATTTCATAGTAGGGTTTGGACTACTAAATTGGTTGGGGAGTAACAAACTAGCGGGAGCTCTAGTGGGTTGGTTCTCAAACACCGTAAGAAATAATATCTACTTAGATGCAGTAATGACGGACTCTAACGGACTTCGTCTGACTTCGATCTTTCAATATGCAAATACCTACGCAGCATTCTTGATGGCCTTTCTATTTGTAGCTATATTCGCTCTTATTCGCTCTAAAAAATGGTACGGAACGTTAACACACAGCTTTATGTTAGTTCCTATCATTGTATCAATTTTATTAACATTATCTCGTGGTGGTCTTGTATTGCTACCTGTCGTATTTATATTGCTGCTGCTATTCCTGAAACCTTCACAGCAAATCCTCTGGATTCTTCATCTTGGAGTTGCTGGTATTGCTTCGTTGATCATTACGACTCCAGTGACTAACCTTGGACTAGAGCTAAATACAAATTTCACTTCTTCCGGCGCCTTGAAAGGCTGGGGTTATCTGTTTGGAGCTTCACTGGCTGTAGCTTTAGTATCTTGGGTCATTCAGAGGTTTGTCGCTCCTTGGCTAGAGAAGAAGCTCAGCAACTGGTCGTCGCGTAAACTGACAGGTCTATGGATTCCACTTGGTTCTGTTGCACTCGTCGGAATAGTAGCTTTCCTACTAATAGGTACAAGCGCAAAAAATATCTTACCTAGCAATATGGCAACTCGTCTTGAGAACATCAACTTCCAGCAACATAGTGTTCTTGAGCGGATTACTTTTTATAAAGATGCGATGAAGGTAGTTAAGGATTATCCGATTCTTGGTGCTGGTGGTGGTGGATGGTCCTCATTATATGAGCACTATCAGAACAACCCTTACACCAGCCGCCAAGTGCATAACTTCTTTTTGCAATACTTGATTGAGGTTGGGATCCTTGGTTTTATCGTATTTATGGGATTCATTTTGTATATTTTCTATAAATACATTCGTGGGTATGTGAAGCGGGATAAAAATGATTTTGAGAATGGTTTCTTTTATCTAATTATTGCTCTATCCATTCTTGTTCACAGTCTACTAGATTTCAATATGAGCTATGCCTTTATGGGAATACTCGTCTTCCTTGGACTGGCGGGCATGGCAGTTGTCATGGATAGTAAACAGCTACGTAAAAGTTGGAATAAAACTGGTTTGCGGCTTGGATATTCCGCTGTTCTTACAGTAGGAACTGTATTCTTGATATTCCTCTCGATTAGCTATATTGGTTCCAGTAATGCAGCCCTAAAGGGTAAAAATCTAATCGGGGTTAGTAATTCTTACGAGGAAATTAAGAAACCATTAACTGAGGCTTTAAAAACACGTCCAGGTCATCCAGAATCAGTCTTATACCTATCCTCGTTAGATCTACAGGTTTTTAAGCAGAATCAGGATGAGCAATTTCTAAATGAGGCTTATAGTGTACTGACTCGAGCACTAGAGGACGAACCATACAACAAAAATATTTTAACTCAGTTAGTAACCTATTATGACCTAAAAGGTCAAAATGATCTTGCATACGGTGTTTACCGTGATAATGCTGATAAGTTCAACTGGGATATTAGTTGGTATGATACTCTCATCAGCCGTTCCTTTGCATTAGGTCAGCAAGCCCTTAACCAAAAGGATGAGACAAAGAAACAAGAGTATTTCAATGAAGCTCAAGAAGCATATAATCATGTTCTCACTGGTATAGAACATTTGAAGACTCTTCCACCAGAACAATTGCAAGGGCGTCCTTTCTCAGTAACACCAGCAATGGCTTTGAACGTCGGAAAAATGCAGCTATTATCTGGGCAAGAAGATGCAGCAAAGACAACTCTGAAGCTTAGTTCAGATGCTAATTACACGGATATTATGAATAGTGAAACTCCATGGAATATTGATTGGTACAGTTCACTTATCAGCCGTTCTTTTGATTTAGGACAAGTGGCTTACGCACAACAAGATAATGAAGATAGATTAGAAAATATGAAAGCTGGCTTTGCCGTTGGGCTTTTGGCCTACAATCATGTACTTGCGGATAATGAACTTTCCAAGACTCTTTCTCCAGATGTGAAACTGAAGGTAGGGAAAATGCATTATATGTCTGGACAGCTACAAAATGCAGTCTCCATCTTGAAACCAGCCATAAGCCAAGATTTCGCAGATGCAACGAATCGTGAAATTGCCCGTTGGTACCTTGCTGCATTGACGAAAACTGGTGGCGAAGATCAGGCGATATACAATTCACTGATCGCAGCTGATCCTGCGGAAGCAGCACAAATCGAGGCCATCGCAAATTCACAATTCTAAAACAGAAAGAAATCAAAAAAGCGCGCCACTGTAATTACAGCGGCGCGCTTTTTTCAATGATATGAGTTCTATTTAAAGCCCTGCCTTAGCAACTTCATTATCTACAAGCTCTTTCATATAACGAAGTAAGTCATCTTTAAGCTCTTCATGCTGAAGTGCATAATGAATAGTGGTCTGAATGAAGCCCATCTTCTCACCTACATCATGGCGTTTACCTTCAAAGTCATAAGCAATAATTCGCTCCACTTCACTTAGGCGGGAAATGGCATCCGTCAGTTGAATTTCTCCACCTACGCCTACCTGCTGCTCACCAAGCATATCAAAGATGCGTGGAGTCAGGATATATCGTCCTAGAATTGCTAAATTAGAAGGAGCATCTTCTCTCTTCGGCTTCTCTACAAGGCGATTGGCCTTAAAGACCCGCTCAGCCAACTCAGTTCCATCCACCAATCCATAGCGGGAAACTTCTTCCCAAGGCACAGGTTGGACACCCACAATAGAGGATTTGTATTGTTCATATACTTCCATCATCTGTTTGAGACAGGGTTTCTCCGACTCAACAATATCATCACCTAGCAGAACAGCAAATGGCTCATTTCCAATGAATTTACGTGCACACCAAATCGCGTGACCGAGACCTCTTGGTTCTTTTTGGCGAATGTAATGGATATCAGCCATCTCGGAGGATTTACGAACGGATTCAAGAAGTTCCCACTTCTGTTTCTCAGCTAAGTTAAATTCCAGTTCAAAAGAATTATCAAAGTGGTCTTCAATCGCACGTTTACCTTTACCCGTCACGATAATAATATCCTCGATTCCGGAAGCAACTGCTTCTTCGACAATATATTGGATCGTCGGTTTATCTACTATCGGTAACATTTCTTTAGGCATTGCTTTGGTTGCAGGCAAAAAACGGGTACCAAGACCTGCAGCGGGGATAATGGCTTTACGTATCTTCATCACATTAACTCCTTCTGTCGGTTACTCTTCCATTTTAAATACTCTGTATAGTAAAATGGCATATTTCCTTCAATTATAGCAGTTATAGCGGACTAATGTCAGAGAGTTTGTTATATTTGTATATCAATTCCAATCAAACTCTCACCTATATATTACCTAGTATATGCAAGTAACAAAGAGGACGAGATGGTCTCTATAAAAAAAGGCCAAGCAACTCCAGAGTGTCCTCTAGTAGTCACCTAGCCCTATTTCTTTAACCTTAATTACTTCGCGTTAACCAATTGTCCCCGTGTAACCCCCAGCTGGTTGGTAGCCTTCAAGCTCTTCCATACCTGCGTACCAGAGATCTCTCCACGCAGTGCGCGGCTATAGAGACTAATTACTTCAGCCACTTGCTCTGGTGTCTCTTCCAGGAACTCCACGCGGTACGAGGATACGCCTAGATCACGGAAATTGTTCAAATACTCCGCACCGGACTGTTCAACCGCGTTATAGACGGTATTACGGCAGCCTTCATCCACACGAACTGGATGTGACATTCCAATACGGTCTTGCAGGGAAGCGCGATGCTCTTCACATGGACGACCACAGTTCGTAAAGTCTGTGCCTTCACTCATGAAGGTACAGTATACACAGTGCTCTGTGTGGAACATCGGCAAATGCTGATGGATTACGATCTCCATACGAGAAGTATCGCTGTGTTCAAGCAGGTCGACCATCTGTTGAATGTTCAAGTCATAGGATGGTGTCACCATGTCACAGCCTGCCTCCAGGAACAGATCCACTGCCTTATGATTGGCAATATTCAATGAGAAATCGCCGATCAGGCGTGGATGCACAGCATCCGGTTGCTCTTGGCGGCGGCGCAGGTAATAATACAGCGCGCCTGTGTTGCGTACTAACACGGCATCAGGCTGCAAGCGCAGGATATTGGCGTGGTAGCCGTTCTCGCCCGGCATATGAATGCGCGGTGTGGCCAGCGCGATGCTGGCCCCTGCAGCCCGTACCGCATCTACCGCTGCCGGGAACTGCTTGATAAACTCGAAGTCGGCGTAGATATTTCTCACGCCGGCCTCGAGCGCAGCCTGCACCTGCGGCAGGCTGCGGCACAGCGCGGTGAGCTCCGCTTCACCAGCGCGCTGCGGAGCGACGCCCCTGCGGGTAGCGTCGCCGTAGACCTCGATCGCCCGTTTCACGTACACGGGCGGTTTCGGGCGCTCGCCCGCAAGCAGCTCCACCGCTTGGCGGCGGATGCTGTTCAGCTCGCGCATAGGGACGATCACGTCGCCTTGCAGATGCGACTCTAGCGCATCAAGCTGGAACACGGTCCCGCCCAGGCGGCCGAATTGTTCTTCCAGCAGCGCGGTATCCATCGGACGCTTTTGCGCGGTTTCCAGCGCGAGCTCCGAGTCCACACGGACGGTAACGTTCTTCTGAACGTCCGTCCACCAAGTGGTCAGCTTCTCGCCGACGCAGCCTTGCACTCGCACATGTACCGGGAATACCCGGTACGGCTTCTCAGTCTCATACGTCTGACGTAGCGCCTTGTCTAGCGCAGGGTCATTCGTCTTCCAAATGCGGTCACCAACATTTAGACGGCGCAGGTCTACATCATTACGACCCGCTACGATGTCGATGATCCAGCCTTCTCCTGCTTCACCTTCGAGCTTCACACCTTTACGACGAAGATTGTAAACACGTCCACCTTCTTCTTTTTTCATCGGATCCCCTGCATCAAACACGATTCCGTCTCCCCGCTTAAGCGGTGCGTGAATACGGCAGACTACGCCGTCACGAAGAATTTGTTCAACTGTTCCGAGATATACACCCCGGCTTTTCGGGAAAGTGCCGTCTACGAGCTTTTTATTGTTCGTTCCATCTAGGAAACCATGCGTGAAACCGCGGGAGAAGCTTTGTTGCAGTTCACGAACTTCTTCCATCGATGGTTTGGACATATCGCCATCAAAATACCGATCAATTGCCTTACGGTACTTACTAACTACATTCGCAACATATTCTGGGGTCTTGAGACGCCCTTCGATTTTAAAAGAAGTTACGCCCGCCTCAATCAGCTCAGGCATAAGATCAATAGCTGCCAAATCCTTAGGGGAGAGCAAATAAGTCACATCACCCATTGGTTTAACTTCGCCATCCACCATCAGATCATAAGGCAGACGGCAAGCCTGAGCACATTCTCCCCGGTTCGCGGAACGTCCGCCCCACATTTCGGAAGTCAAACATTGACCTGAATAAGACACACACAAGGCACCGTGCACAAATACTTCCATCGGCAGACGGGCTTGTTCCCCAATCGTCTTAATTTGCTTCAGATTGTTCTCACGACCGAGTACCACACGTTCCAAGCTGAAAGGCTTAGTGAACTCGACCGCCTCCGGGGAGGTAATCGTCATCTGTGTCGATCCATGAATCGGAAAGTCTGGTGAGATTTCACGAATCATTTTGACCAAACCTAAATCCTGGACAATCACTGCGTCCACACCAGCATCTACACAAGCGTCAATCAGTTCTTTAGCATCCGTCAATTCATTTTCAAAAACCAGTATATTAAAGGTCAGGAAACCCTTCACACCATAACTATGCAAAAACGCCATAATTTCCGTCAGCTCGTCCATGCGAAAGTTGTTCGCTCTCGCCCGTGCATTAAACTTCTCTACGCCAAAAAAGATAGCATCCGCTCCGTTCGCTACCGCCGCACGCATGCAGTCCCAGTCACCTGCAGGTGCCAATAGCTCCACGTCTTCTCTGCGTATTTGTTGCTCTTTCATTTATATCCTCCCAAACCGCCATGTGGCGGGTCATTTCTAGTTGATTAACTTGATAATTGTATCAAATATCACATCTTAGCGCCATGTGTTTACCAACATTTATATAAAGAAAAGAACGCCCCACGCCATTTTGGCTACAGGGACGTTCTCGTCTAATTGAATTACACTCTACTATTAGTTAGTAAAGAACTCCAAACATCCCTAAACTACTCATTCCCCGTAAACCGAAACGACTGGAGCGTTTTATCCAACAAAGCTTGCTGTTCTGCAGTAGCATTGGCATCATTCAGCGTAACAGTAATCGTGTAGACCACCTCATTTTTGCCAAAAACAACTTGCTTACTGAGGAGAGGAACACCATTTTTGATTTGATGCACAGTAAGGGTCGTAGCAGGAACACCAGCAAAGGTAGACTCCACTATACTTTCAATGTGAGGACCTTTAGGATCATTATTTTTATTCTGATAAGAATCTTTGAGCATATTTACAGCATAATCGACTGAGCCCTCAGGTTTCGAGTTGATCTGGAAACGTCCTCCGATGAACCGATACTCTACCAGTTGTGTCTCGAATACATCTTGATTGGGTGTCCATAAACGTGGAATGTCGATGGCATAGCCGTATCTTTTGGATACTTTGGTTATCGTTTTATTCTTGATTATCTTATAATCATCACTAGCGATTCGGCCGAAGTTCTCCTTCATGTGATCAAAATCAATATCAATCGAGGATATAATGGCTTTAAACTTGGCCTTATCTTCTTCTTGTCCAGCAGGTGTCACATATTCAAAATAATACCGATACCCGTTCTTGAGCACGAGTGCCTGATATTCTGTCGTCCAACCGTTGCCATAATTCAGCTGTGTCTCACTTATTTGCGCAGGTACGCCGGAGATTTCAGACTTCATGCTGTCCTTAAAAACATAAGCGTCCGATACAAAGTTCTCTTGCGTTTTTGTCTTCAACTCTTCAGCCCAGCTCTCTAGTGTAGAACCAGCAGGCGCCGATGTAATCGCCACACTCAAATGACTTCCTTGTTTGCTTTCATAATAGAAATGCTGGTCATCCTTAGTCCAAGCAGCAGGAACCTGTAGTGAGATGCCATAGTCCTCATTATAAGCTTCACTTAAGCCATTCTTTACGGTAGAGAGATCACGGATTTTGTTATCCTTAGTGTCAAAAGAGGGTCGAAAAGAGCCCAGCAATCCTGCATATTTGGCTAAGTCTTTATAATGAGTGGCTTTTTCATCGGTCAAATAGATCTCGTAAAGTCTACCTTCAGCATAGATCAGCCTGCTTTCCCAGAGTGCTCCACTGGAATCTTTACTGACTAATCGGGCATAAGGTACAGAGGCTTTCGGAAACAACTCCTGATCTAATATCAGTTCACCACTTAACTCGACTTCCCGAACTAGTTGTTCCAATAGCCCATCTGCATCAACAGCAACTGCCTGATCACTTGCATGAATCTCCAAATAATAAAGATTGTCCGTACTGGAGAATGCAGCCACACTCTCATCACCACCGCTATTTCCAGCAATCAATCCAGACGGATAATTTAGTGTCCATCGAAAATAGCTGTTCCCAATTTGCGTCTTCCCCACATCGCTATCAATACCAGTATCCACTGGCACATCGCCTTCATTGTCAGCAGGAGCTAAGGTAATGATCAGCTCACCACCATTACCCTGTGAGAGGGTTACACCCAGTACACTCGCCACAAAACGCAGCGGCACCATCAGCACACCTGAAACCATCCGAGGCGCGGAGGTGAGTTTAACTTTAGTCTCATCCTTCCAGGCACTAATACTACCAATCGTCATTAAGCCTGTATGAGAGCCGTACGTTACTTTCACTACATCATTTCCTTCTAAGGAAACCGTGCTGCCAAATGTCTTTTTAAAAACCCCGAGCGGTACCATAACCGTTCCGTTCTCCATATAAGGCCGCTCGATAGTCACCTTCTTGCCATTCACCGTAGCTGAAGTACTGCCAACTTTAAGACTCAGCTGTAGCTTCTCTGTTTCTGCTGCCCGTGCGGTTTGTATCGGTAATATAAAAAATAGCAATAATAAAGCCAGCATCGCACACAATCCTTGTGTTAAAACTTTAAAGCCCATTTACCGTCCCCCTCTCAAGTTTCCTGATCACTCTTCCGTATGCTCGTCCCCATCTGTTCCAGAACTGTCTTCACTTAACAGGGGATCACCCTGAGTGAGCACGACCTTTCGGACGACAATATCCCCATCACTTTGCATAACCAATCGTACCGTCTTACCCGGAGAATAGCTTTTGAACAATTCATTAATATCAACTAGTGAGACCACACGGTGGCCGTCAATGCTGTACAAGACATCGTCTTCGGCAACACCCGCCTTGCGTGCTTCAGCAGATATCACTTTTGTTACGGTAAGTGGATCAAGCGTTGGCAAGCCCACAATCGAGGACCAACTCGGCTCTAACTCCAGTCCAAGACTCGGGTGTTTTACTTCACCGTACTTAAAAAGCTGGTTCATAATATACTGCACGGTATCCGCCGGTATAGAGAAGCCCATATTCTCCACACCCACCGCTGAGTATTTCAGGCTGTTTATTCCCAGCACTTCGCCCTTCATATTCACTAGCGGGCCTCCGCTATTTCCGGGATTAATCGCTGTATCACTTTGGATCAGGCGATAAGCCGCAGCTACTTCACGGTTAAGGCCACTTATAACCCCTACCGTCGCTGAATTCCTTAGAGAAAAGCTAATCGGTGTTCCGATGGCCACTACCTTCTCACCAACAACGGTTTTACCGGTCGATGGAATAAACTTTGCAGGTTTAAGGGAGGTTGCATTGATTTTGATCAGGGCCAGATCACTAACTTCATCTAGATATGTTTCTTTAATGCTGTAGGTTTTGGAGTCTGACGTCACTACCAAGGCATTCTGCAGATCCTTGATGACATGTGCATTGGTTACGATCCATCCGTTCGACTTCACAATAATGCCAGAGCCATGCGTCAGATTGTACCGATCATCCGGTCCGCTATTCCCGCCACTATCGTCTTTGCCGATAATGCCCACTACGGAGGGGGTGATACTTCTAATAATCCCTGGGACAGGGTCTTCAGCTGCTGTAGAATTTTTGATTTTGTTTTTCTGGGTTGTCGTCGACGTGCTAACCTTCTTAGTCGTACTACCAAACGCATAAACCGACTCACTCCATACTCCTGACAGCAACACACCACATAACAGCAGGCCCAATCCTTTCTTCACCAGCTTCTCCCCAATCCTCATCAACCTTCACCAGACCCTCTCTCTGCACATGGATAAATTTTACATTATATAATTTGAAAAAAGACACCTTCAATGCGCCCACGGCGTTAAAGGAGTCTTTTGGTGCAAAGCTGTTCAATTTAATTCTTTCGTTAACTTAACCAATGCATCACCATGGCATAGTCAGAGATTATAAAAACCAACAAACTAACCGCTCCGAAAGCAATGGCGAACTTGTTCTTCTGGGGAGCTCTCAGTAACCGAACGACTCCAACCAAAATTAGGATCGTGAATAAAATCATAAAAACATCAAAGGTATGAAATTTAGACGGTCCTTGCGCGGCAACTTCTGCAAGTAGCATTACCTTACCTCCTCAAAAATGTTGTCAAGCAAGATCCAGTATTCCCCATATCCTCTTCTATGTTATCGCTACCATTTGGGCGATGCAATAGGTTTTGTAGAAAAATTATGTATTTGTCGCAAAAAATATATTTTATCCCTGCAAAATCCGCAAAAATGATGATATTGGTCACTGACGTTTAGCTTTCGATCAAAAAAGTAGGTGAATCTAACCAGAGATAGTATGCGTCGTGAAGGTTCAAAGAGGAAACCAGTTAGTGCTTTGAAGGTACTTTTTAAAGTACTGAGGAATCAATTTGGAGTTCAGTTTAAAATTCAGAGATAGAACTTCACACTTGCGTTCAAATCTTACGTTTTTCAAGAATTAGGGAAACCCTCCCTAAAATCGTACGATTATCAGATCAATTTGAGGTTTTTAGGGAATTTCTCCTTAAAAATCATTAGAAATCCTGCTAAATGATTTAAACTTCCTGATAATTAGGGAGTTTTTACCGGGTTTCATCTTTTATGATCTAGAAACTCAGATTTTTAGGGAGGTTTTCCCTAATCTAATAAAACATTCGTTTGATAGAGTTAAGTCTATAACAATTAGTTATTAATTTTTCAAGGAACCATTGCGCCTATTGCTCTCCTATTACTCGCCTATTGCATCCTATTACCCATTAAGCATACCAATAGCAACAGCATACTACTCATTAAATCTTACGACGGACATGCCCTACTTATGCCTATCTCATCTATGATTTTGTTTTCTTTTTATAGGAGTCATATAACGTTTACTAGAACACTCACATCAGAACGGATAATGGCTCTAATTTACAGGTGACTACTAGCATTTTACCTATCAATTGTTTTCACAAAATAATGATTTCGGACGGACAACAAACAAAAAGGTCACGGCAAATTGCCGTGACCTTTATCATTTAGTAGTTATACTATCCAGCTATTTATAGCTTAGATGGTTTCTGCCGTCTCAAGCATAAGGGCTTTGGTACGCTCTGTATCACGAATCAGAACCGGCTTCAGATACTTACCTGTGTAAGACTCCGTAACGGTAATGAGCTTCTCTGGTGTTCCTGTTGCCAGCACAGTTCCGCCGCCACTGCCGCCCTCTGGTCCCATATCGATGAGATAGTCCGCGGTTTTAATAACGTCCAAATTATGCTCAATGACGAGAACTGATTCTCCGGAATCCACCAAGCGATGCAACACTTCAAGTAAACGACCAATGTCATCCACATGCAGACCTGTTGTCGGCTCATCCAAAATATAAAGGGTCTTTCCGGTACTACGGCGGTATAGCTCGGAAGCCAATTTCACGCGCTGCGCTTCACCACCGGATAATGTGGTACCTGGCTGACCAATCTTGATGTAACCAAGACCAACATCCATCAGTGTTTGCATTTTACGATGGATACGAGGGATATTCACGAAGAATTCTGTAGCATCCTCTACCGTCATCTCCAGTACATCAGAGATGTTTTTCCCTTTATACTTCACTTCCAGAGTTTCCCGGTTATAACGCTTGCCCTTACATACTTCGCAAGGAACATAGACATCCGGCAAGAAGTGCATCTCAATCTTGATAATTCCGTCCCCGCGGCAAGCTTCACAGCGTCCGCCTTTTACGTTAAAGCTAAAGCGTCCCTTTTGGAACCCGCGTACCTTTGCCTCATTCGTCTTCGAGAACAGATCACGAATGTCGTCAAATACACCCGTATAGGTTGCTGGGTTAGAACGTGGTGTACGCCCGATTGGTGATTGGTCGATTTCAATTACTTTATCGAGATTTTCCAAGCCGCGAATTTCTTTGTGCTGACCCGGACGTACCTTCACAGCCTTATTCAGTTGCCGTGCCAAGCTCTTATAAAGAATCTCGTTAATAAGCGACGATTTACCGGAACCAGAAACACCTGTCACCGCTGTAAACACACCTAATGGAATCTTCACATTCACATTTTTCAGGTTATTCTCCTTAGCCCCACGGATTTCTATCCATCGATCATCAGTAGCACGACGCTTAGCGGTTACCGGAATAAATTTACGACCACTTAAATAATCACCCGTTAAGGAATTCGGATCCTTCATAATTTCTTCCGGTGTTCCTTGCGCCATAACTTGTCCACCGTGGATACCCGCACCTGGTCCGATATCAATAATATAATCCGCTGCCATCATCGTGTCTTCATCATGCTCAACAACAATCAGCGTATTCCCTAAGTCACGCATATGCGCAAGGGTCGAGATGAGGCGATCATTATCCCGCTGATGCAGGCCAATACTTGGCTCATCCAGAATGTACAACACACCCATCAAGCTCGAACCAATCTGAGTGGCCAACCGGATACGCTGTGCTTCCCCACCAGACAGTGAGCCTGCTGCACGGCTAAGCGTCAAATAGTCCAAGCCTACATTTACAAGGAATCCAAGCCGATTACAAATCTCTTTTAAAATGAGATTGGCGATGGCTGTTTCTTTTTCGCTCAATTTTATCTCTTCAAACCAATGCTGACAGTCACCAATCGAGAGATCGGTAATGTCCGAAATATTTTGTTCGTTGATCGTCACCGCCAAAATTTCTTTCTTCAGACGTTTGCCTTTACATACATGACAAGGCTTTGCACTCATGAATCCTTCGATAAATTCACGAATACCATCCGAAGCAGTTTCACGATAACGCCGCTCAAGGTTAGGAATAATCCCTTCAAAAGCAACCATCGCATCTTTCTTTTGTCCAAAATCATTCTCATATTTGAAGCGAACCTTCTCACTGCCTGTACCATTTAGTAGTTTGTTCATATGATCAGGTGTTAAACTGCTCACTGGAACGTTCTGTGGAATATTAAAGTGTTCACACACGGATTTCAAAAATTGCGGATAGTAATTGGAGGTACTTCCTGTCCAAGCTAAAAAAGCGCCCTCTTCAATGGATTTCTCAGCATCAGGAATAAGCAGGTCTGGATCGACCACCATCTTCATGCCAAGTCCATCGCACTCTGTGCAGGCTCCGAATGGACTGTTGAAAGAGAACATCCGTGGTGCCAACTCTTCAATACTAAAACCACAAATCGGACAAGCGAAGTTAGAGCTGAACAGCAGCTCTTCCTGACCGATGATATCCACAAGGATTTTACCGCCCGAAAGTTTAAGTGCCGTCTCCAGTGAATCCGTCAGCCGGGTCTCCACATCGTCTTTAACGACGATCCGGTCTACAACAACTTCTATAGTGTGTTTTTTATTCTTCTCAAGTTCAATATCCTCAGACAGATCTCTTAGCTCACCGTCCACACGCACACGTACGAACCCTTGCTTAGAAATGTCTGTGAAGAGTCCTTTGTGTTCCCCTTTACGTCCTGAAATAATAGGCGCTAGGATTTGCAAACGAGTCTTCTCTGGATACTGCATAATCCGGTCTACCATTTGTTCAACGGTCTGGGAAGTAATCTCAATTCCATGCTCTGGACAATGAGGGTGACCGATCCGTGCGAAAAGCAGCCGTAAATAGTCATAGATCTCAGTTACCGTACCTACTGTGGAACGAGGGTTGCGACTTGTTGTCTTCTGATCAATAGAGATTGCCGGGGATAATCCGTCTATCGAATCCACATCCGGCTTCTCCATTTGCCCCAAGAACTGACGAGCATAAGCGGACAAAGATTCAACATAACGCCGCTGTCCTTCAGCATAAATCGTATCAAATGCAAGCGACGATTTACCTGAGCCGCTCAGTCCCGTCAGCACGACGAAACGGTCACGTGGAATCGTCACATCGATGTTTTTGAGATTGTGCGCCCTCGCGCCTTTAATTACAATATTTTCGTTCGCCAACGGAACCTCTCCTTAATGAATCAAATATCAAATATCAAAGCTTTATCAAAAGCGTTTTCGATCCCTCCCAAACCCTCCCTTCCAAGGGAGGGCCCCAAGGGTTGCACCCTCTGGACACCCGCATTTATTGGCGAAGGAGGTTGGTAGGACGGGACTTAGTGACAGTGCTGCTTGGAGCGCTTATCCCTACGGGACCGCTTGGACGTTAGGCGCACACTTGCTAAGTGCGGGAAGTGCAAGATTACCGCAACTGCTATAACGTTGCAGGGCGCTGTCCCTGCGGGATACGCGTAAGTGCTAAGAGCATTGCGGAGCACTCTCCCTACGTAATACACGTAAGTGCTAAGCTGTCCCTGCGGGATGCGTGTCCATCTATTTATTCAAAAAGAACGGCCTGGACAGCACCGTTCATTTACATATTTTAAATATCGGTGATGCATTTAAGGTTTATTACTCGGCCCGAAGCTCCAACAATGCGTCACGCAGCTCTGCCGCGCGCTCAAATTGCAAGTTCTTCGCTGCGTCCTTCATCTCGGCTTCCAGACGCTGGATCAGGCTTTGTTTCTCTTTCTTATTCATCTTGCCACCAACACCCGTGAGGTAATCCGCTTTAGTCTCAGCAACCTTCGTTGCCTCGATGATGTCACGCACCTTTTTATTAATGGTGGTTGGGGTAATGCCGTGTTTCTCATTATGGGCGATCTGGATGGCGCGGCGACGCGATGTTTCGCTCATCGCTTTCTCCATCGAATCCGTGATCCGATCACCGTACATAATGACACGCCCCTCGGAGTTACGGGCCGCACGGCCAATCGTCTGAATTAGCGAACGCTCGGAACGAAGGAAGCCCTCTTTATCGGCATCGAGTATAGCGACCAGCGATACTTCCGGTAGATCGAGACCTTCTCTTAGCAGGTTAATCCCTACTAAAACATGGAAAGTACCCAGACGAAGATCCCGCAAGATCGCCATCCGTTCCAGTGTTTTGATATCAGAGTGCATATACCGAACCTTAATCCCAATTTCCTTAAAGTAATCTGTCAGATCTTCCGACATCTTCTTCGTCAACGTTGTGACGAGGACGCGTTCGTCTCGTTCTACCCGATCACGAATCTCACTAATCAAGTCATCGATTTGTCCCTCTGTAGGACGAACCTCAATGATCGGATCTAAAAGACCTGTAGGCCGAATAATCTGCTGCACCATGGTGTCACAGTGCTCCATTTCATAAGGTCCCGGTGTCGCAGAAACATATACGATCTGCTTCACCTTTTCTTCGAATTCCTCAAACTGAAGTGGACGGTTATCGAGCGCAGACGGCAAACGGAAACCATGCTCTACCAGTACTGTCTTACGCGCCCGGTCACCGTTATACATCGCCCGAATCTGCGGAAGTGTAACATGGGACTCATCAATAATGATCAGCATATCATCCGGAAAATAATCCATTAATGTATATGGGGTTGCCCCTGGTTCACGGAAGGTGAGTGGTCCGGAATAGTTCTCAATCCCTGAGCAGAAGCCCACTTCCTTCATCATTTCAATATCATAACGTGTCCGCTGTTCCAGACGTTGAGCTTCAAGAAGCTTTCCTGCGTCACGAAGAACCGTTAAGCGGTCTTCCAACTCTTTTTCAATGTTGACCAGTGCTACACGCATTGTTTCTTCTTTGGTAACAAAGTGAGACGCCGGAAAAATAGCGACATGATCGCGTTCCCCGATCAGTTCACCCGTCAGCACATCAATCTCAGTGATTCGCTCAATTTCATCACCGAACAATTCGACCCGAATGGCATGCTCACCCTGAGATGCCGGGAAAATCTCAACCACATCACCACGTACACGGAAGGTTCCGCGTACAAAATTGATATCATTACGCTGGTACTGGATATCCACTAGCCTGCTCAAAATCTCATTTCGAGGCTTCTCCATCCCAACCCGCAATGACAAAAGCAAGCTTCCATATTCCATCGGCGAACCGAGGCCGTAAATACAAGACACACTCGCCACAATAATAACGTCACGCCGTTCGAACAAGGAGCTCGTTGCGGAGTGGCGCAATTTATCAATCTCTTCATTAATACTGGAGTCTTTCTCGATATAAGTATCGGAGGAGGGAATATACGCCTCTGGTTGGTAATAGTCGTAGTAGCTGACGAAATAGTCTACCGAATTATGCGGAAAAAACTCCTTAAACTCACTCGCCAGTTGGGCAGCCAAAGTCTTGTTGTGCGCAATAACTAATGTCGGGCGGTTTAATTTGGAAATAACTTGTGCAACGGTAAACGTCTTCCCCGTACCCGTCGCGCCCAGCAGCGTCTGGTGCTTCTTGCCCTGCCGGATGCCTTGTAGTAATTCCTCTATGGCATGAGGCTGATCGCCCTGGGGTGTATACTCGGACTCCAATTCAAAAGTCTTCGTACTGACGACAATATCACTCATTTGCCCGTCTCCCCTCTATCGTCTAAACTAGATTAATATATTATAATTGTTGTCTGAATGTTCTCTCTCCATACGATAGCAAGCTAAACGCCTTTGGCGTCTCTAAAAGACGTTAAGCGTTTGTGCGAGAATTATAAGGTTTAAGTATAACGTGAAACTTATACTTTCTTATAATTAAAAATATGGAAGATAAGAATATGTGTTCCCGTTCATTATACAGTGTTGACTAGATCGATGCAAACCATAATACATAGAAATGTTAGGAGCTTGAAGCATGGATATTACCTCAATAATTGGCCTATTGGCTGGACTGGCTGCGTTAATCGGCGGCTATCTCTGGGAAGGCGGAAGCCTCTCAGGACTGCTGCAGCTTAATGCGGCTTTGATTGTGTTCGGGGGTACATTTGCCGCCGTTATGATCAGCTTCCCGGCATCTAAGCTGCGCTCCATTCCAACAGCACTACGCATGGCTTTCGGCAGCAACCCTGATCGTGATATGGAAAAAGCTGAAGAACTCATTGCAATGGCAACCGTGGCCCGTCGCGGCGGCGTTTTAATGTTAGAAAAACAAGCTGAAGAGCATCCGGATTCTTTTACACGTGAAGGTCTGCTTCTTATTGTCGACGGCACTGATCCTGAGCAGGTAAGACAGATTTTGGAACTGGAAATGGACGCTAAAGAATTGAAGCATGAGAACTATGCTAAGATTTTTGAAGCTGCTGGTGGATATGCACCAACGATGGGAATTATCGGGACGGTGATGGGTCTCATCCGTGTACTTGGCAACCTTACAGATCCGTCAAATCTGGGCACATCTATCGCAGTAGCGTTCACTGCAACGTTGTACGGTGTAGCCATCGCTAATCTAATATTTTTACCCATTGCCTCCAAAATCAAATCCCGCAGTCAAAGTGAGCTACATAGCATGGAAATGCTGCTAGTAGGTATTCTTTCTCTACAGAATGGGGATCATCCACTGCTGGTACGTAAAAAACTGAACTCATTCATCTCAGACTCGGACACGAATGACCGTGCGGAAACTAGAGGCCTTTTATGAGACAAAGAGACCGGCGCAAGCGGCGTGTAGAGACTCGGGAAAGCCGCGACCGTTGGATGATTACTTATGCTGATCTAATTACACTTTTACTTATTTTTTTCGTTATATTGTATGCGATGAGCAGCCTGGATACTGACAAATATAACATCGTGACAGGCTCGTTATCCGAGACCTTCAAGTCTGGAACCACTGTCCTTGAGGGTGGGAACGGTATTTTAGATGCTGGGAAATCAACTGAGAACAAACCGGAAAGTACAGACGGAAATGAGAATGCAGCTGCAACTGCAAGACCGAATAACGGATCTGGTGAACAAGCGGAGAATGAAACACCTTCGGCACGTGAACTCGCTTTTCGAGAACAAGAGACTAAACTTGCTGAATTAATGGGTGTGATCACCCACTATGTGGAGGAAAATAATCTCGGAGAACAAATTTTTGTTGCTGACAAACCGCAGGGGATAGAAATCACACTCAGTGATCGTTTTCTATTCGATATAGGTAAGGCAGACCTGAAATCACCAGCCTTCCCTGCTCTTCAGCAGTTATCTGGTTTATTCAAAGACATCGGCGCAAAGATTAGCATTGAAGGACATACCGATAATACGCCCGTATCCTCGGCTTCTCAATTTAACGACAACTGGGAGCTGTCTGGTGCTCGTGCGCTATCTGTACTTCGCTTTTTTCTAGACCATGAAGGACTGAAGCCGGATACTTTTCAATACGCAGGTTATGCTGACACCCAGCCCACCGCAGATAATACCACGATAGCAGGTAAGCAGAAGAACCGCCGTGTAGAGATCATTGTGCTGCGGCAGCTTCAAGAGGGTGAATAAAATATTGATTGTACTCAGAGCTAGATATAGTAGTTAGTGCGGGTGCGAATCTGCTATCAACATACTAAAATGGACTTGCCACTATTAATTACGGAAATACTCCCTGATTATCCGCGTGATCTCTTGTTCAGGCGCAAGATTAGGGAATTCCTCCCTGATTAATCCCCTATTTAGTCAAAAATAGCGGTTTCACCGGAATTTTCAGGGAGAAATTCCCTAAAAGCCTTAGTTTCACGCTATATTCGTCTAAAATGAGGGAGGTTTTCCCTATTTACACAACTAGCAGATTCGCTTTTAAATAAAATCAAATAATTCCGAGCCGTCCCAGGGTATGACGCAAAAATTCCCACCCACCTCTAAATAAAAATACCAAACAGCAAGTCCCCAAAAACAGAAACTTGCTGCTACAAATATCACTCGCGATAAAATTAATATCCTGTGAATAATCCCAATTACTCTCCTACCAATGCACGATATCCGGCTGCATCCAGCAGACCTTTTACAGCATCAGCATACTCTCCGTCCACTTCAATTTCAAAAATCCAACCCTCGCCATACGGCTTATCGTTGATCTGCTCCGGACTAGCCTCTAAACCGTCATTAATCTTGGTAACCGTCCCCGAGACGGGTGAATATAATTCCGATACAGTCTTAACGGATTCGATACTGCCTACGCTGTCACCGGCTGAAATGGCCGAGCCCACTTCTGGAAATTCGACAAATACGATATCGCCTAACAAATGCTGAGCATGATCCGTAATCCCAATACGTACTACGCGTCCTTCCACTTGCTGTGCCCACTCATGCTCTTCGCTGTAAAGAAGGTGATCTAAAACTTCACTCATTTCAAGCCGCCTCATTTCCAAATTGGAATTCTAAATTTAGTTATAGCCTAAGTGATCCCAGAGCAGAATGTCAATATTACTAACAGTAAAATAAATTTGTCGTTTTTTTGACTTTTTCTTGTTGACAGCGCCCTCCTATACCCGTTTAATGGAGACATACAAGAAGAGACGACGTTGTCGTCTTTTTTATAGACGATAACCGTTTCTCGGAGAAATATAAAACAAATACAGTTGCGGATGATGGCATAGGGAGAGACTGTCTCACTTGAAGACGGCGCCGAAGGAGTAAGCCCTAACAGGGGTGAATCTCTCAGGCAAAAGGACCTTTGTCGGACGTACCTCTGGAGAGCATCAGACGCGGGGCTGAGTGCGTCAGGTCACCAACGGGGAAACTTGCAGGTTCGTTACGGCAGGGTAACTCTCAGGTACAAAGGACAGAGCAGAAAGCGATTAGTGCATTTATGCATGATTGCTTCTGCCTGTCCTTTTTTTCGTATGTAATCAGACTAGGGGAGTGACGATATGGATGCTTTGAAAAGAACACCTTTTTACGATCTCTATTCCGCTTACACGGAGTCCAGGTGCATTGATTTTGGCGGCTGGGAGCTGCCAGTACAGTTTACAGGTATCGTGAAGGAGCATGAAGCTGTTCGCCAGCAGGCTGGACTGTTCGATGTATCGCATATGGGTGAATTCATGGTGATCGGGAGCGGTGCTGAAGCCTTTTTACAAAAAATGACGACCAACGATGTCAGCCGCCTGACCGATGGTGCGGCACAATATACGCTGCTCTGTTATCCAAACGGCGGTGTGGTCGACGATTTGCTCGTGTACCGAATAAGTGAAGACCGTTATATGCTTGTCGTAAATGCCTCCAACATCGATAAGGACTTCCAGTGGCTGCAAGAGCATCTGACCTCTGAATTCGGTGAAGTCACACTCACTAATGTCTCTGACGAGACGCTTTTGCTTGCCTTGCAAGGCCCGTTGGCAGAGACCATACTCGCGAAAGTTACTGATGCTCCGATCTCAGAACTCAAGCCTTTCCACTTCATCGAACGCGCAACCGTCTGCGGTGTAGAAGTACTGATCTCCCGTACGGGTTACACCGGCGAAGATGGCTTCGAGATCTACGCTCCGCTGGATGGGGCAGCAACGTTATGGAACGGCCTACTCGCAGCTGGCACTCCTCACGGATTAACACCTGCTGGACTGGGCGCCCGTGATACGCTGCGTTTTGAAGCAAAATTGCCGCTGTACGGTCAGGAGCTGTCAGCTGACATCACCCCTCTTGAAGCTGGAGTACAGTTCTTTGTGAAGCTGGACAAAGCGGACTTTATCGGTCGCGATGCGCTAGTGCAGCAAAAAGAAGCCGGTCTACCCCGACGTCTGGTCGGCTTAGAAATGATTGACCGGGGCATTCCGCGCTCCCATTACCCAGTCTATGCGAACGGCGTAAAATCGGAGAGGTCACAACCGGAACCCAATCACCAACGCTGAAACGCAATCTGGGATTAGCTTTGCTTGATACAGCTTACAGTGAAATAGGCACAGAGGTATTCGTAGAGATACGCGGCAAGCAGCTTAAGGCTGTCGTGATTAAAGCCCCTTTTTACAAGTATAAACGCCTTTAGCGTCCATATTGGGACGGTTAGCTTTTAAGCGAGAAATAGAAGGATAAAGTATAGCGTGAAAATTGTACTTTCTTATATTTTAAAAAAGCCAAGGAGTGAAACCTTAATGAAGCACCGTTATCTGCCCATGACAGCACAGGACCGCGTAGAGATGATGGAAACCGTCGGGATTCAGTCCATAGATGAGCTGTTCTCCGATATTCCTGAAGCCGTCCGTTATCAAGGCACTATGCCGATGTCTGAACCACTCGATGAGTACGCCCTGCTACGTCACATGAAAGGTCTCGCTGACCGAAATGCTGATTTCGATTCGCACGCCAGCTTCCTCGGCGCCGGATTATACGACCATCACATCCCTGTGGTGATCAACCATGTCATTTCCCGTTCTGAATTCTACACTGCTTACACCCCTTATCAACCGGAGATCAGCCAAGGCGAACTGCAGGCGATCTTCGAATTCCAATCCTACATTTGCGAACTAACCGGTATGAAAGTAGCCAATGCCAGCATGTATGATGGCGCAACCGCATTATCCGAAGCAGCAGTCCTCGCAGCTGGTGCTACCAAACGCAAAAAATTAATTGTTTCCCGCACCGTTCATCCTGAAGCACGCCAAGTGTTACGCACATCGGCTAATGCTTGGGGGCTTGAGGTCGTGGAGATTGACTATAAAAACGGCGTTACCGATCAGGTAAAGCTTGCTGAAGCCATTGATGGTGATACAGCTGCAGTACTGATGCAATCGCCTAACTTTTTTGGCAGCATCGAAGATCTTAGCTCTGTTGAGCCGCTGATCCATGCTGTTAAAGGGTTGTTCGTCGTCAGTGCAAATCCGATCGCTCTTGGCGTACTAGAAACACCAGGCAAGCTCGGAGCCGACATCGTAGTCGGTGACGCTCAGCCACTTGGTATTCCAGCTTCCCTCGGCGGTCCAACCTGTGGATTCTTCGCGGTAGCTGAGCACTTGATGCGTAAGATGCCGGGCCGTATCGTAGGCCAAACGGTTGACCGTAACGGGAAACGCGGCTTCGTTCTGACGCTGCAAGCACGGGAGCAACATATCCGCCGAGAAAAAGCTACCTCGAACATCTGCTCCAATCAGGCGCTGCTGGCTCTCTGCGCATCGGTTTACTTGTCCGTTATGGGCAAAGAAGGCATGCGTGAAGTAGGCGAGCTAAACATTCGTAAAAGCCATTATGCCGCTGATAAACTTAGCCAACTAACAGGTGCTGAATATGCCTTCTCCTCCCCCTTCTTTAACGAGTTTGTCTTGAAGCTTCCTGAGGGAAGCAGCGTTAGCGCAATTAATTCGAAGCTGCTGAAGGAAGGTTATCTCGGCGGTTATGATCTGGGCCGTGATTATCCTGAGCTTGCTGGACATATGCTGGTTGCCGTAACGGAAAAAAGAAGCAAAAACGAAATCGACCAATTCGCTAGCGCACTGGAGGGCTGTTTATGAAACCGGAGCAAAGTCTAATTTTTGAATTAAGCCGTCCCGGCCGTTCGGCCTATTCTTTGCCACTGTGCGATGTGCCGCAGGAAGAAAGCTTAGAATCTCTGATTCCATCAGGTTTACTCCGTTGCGAACCCGTCGTGCTTCCAGAAGTATCGGAAGTGGATGTCATTCGCCACTACACTTCCTTGTCACGCCGCAACTTTGGGGTAGATAACGGCTTCTATCCACTCGGTTCATGTACGATGAAATACAATCCGAAGATTAACGAAGATGTTGCCCGCATCGTAGGCCTAGCTAAGATCCACCCTTACCAGCCAGAAGAAAGCATTCAAGGCGCACTGGAATTAATGTATACCCTGCAAAATGACTTGTCTGCACTAACCGGCATGGATGCTGTATCTTTACAACCTGCCGCAGGTGCTCATGGGGAATGGACCGGTCTCATGATGATCCGCGCCTACCATGAAAGCCGCGGCGAGACCCGCACGAAGGTTATCGTGCCGGATTCCTCACACGGCACCAATCCTGCTAGTGCTTCAGCCGCAGGACTTGAAACGATCACGATCCCATCCACAGATAAAGGGATGGTTGATCTTGAAGCGCTGCGGACAGCAGTCGGCAGCGATACTGCCGCGCTGATGCTGACTAACCCAAGCACACTCGGCTTGTTCGAGACCCAAATCGTCGAGATTGCTGAGATCGTGCATGAAGCAGGCGGCTTGCTCTATTACGATGGAGCGAACTCCAATGCTATTATGGGCATTACCCGCCCCGGTGATATGGGCTTTGACGTTGTGCATTTGAACTTGCATAAGACAATGAGTACCCCGCACGGCGGCGGTGGCCCTGGAGCCGGACCTGTTGGCGTAAAATCCATCCTGATTCCGTTCCTACCACAACCAACTGTGGTGAAAAACGAAGATAACAGCTTCTCACTCGACTTCGGCGGACCTGAATCCATTGGACGCGTGAAAGCTTTTTACGGCAACTTTGGTATTCTGGTTCGTGCCTACGCCTATATCCGTACCTATGGCCCAGATGGACTGCGTGAGGTATCCGAAAATGCCGTGCTGAATGCGAACTATATGATGCACCGTCTGGCGCCGTATTTTGAAATTCCGTATCCGGGCGTATGTAAGCATGAATTCGTAATGTCCGGCAAAAACCTCAAGCAGTATGGTGTGCGCACCTTAGACGTTGCTAAACGATTACTCGACTTCGGCTACCATCCGCCAACCGTGTACTTCCCTCTGACTGTTGAGGAATGCATGATGATCGAGCCTACGGAAACCGAAAGTAAAGAAACGCTCGATGGCTTCATCGATACAATGATCCAGATCGTGAAAGAAGCGCAGGAGACACCGGAGATCGTAATCAACGCACCGCATACCACAGAAATTAGCCGATTAGATGAGACACAGGCTGCGCGTAAGCCGGTATTGAATTGTTCTTGCGGTTAATAGATAGTGAGCAATATTAAAAAAGCAGGCCACGATAATCGGTTTATCGTCGGCCTGCTTTTTAGTATGCGAATAAAAATCAACACTATGATCTACTCGGCCTGCACCTTCGCAAAAATCTGGAGTTATGATATTCTAATTTGGAGGGTAGCGTTTTCCCCTTAGAAAGGAATGTATTCCTTGTGAAATTTGAATTTGTCCACAATGTATTCCACAGAAAATATTTATTGTCCCTTCCCTATTTGCTCCTCGCATTATTTATGTTATCCGCCTTGTCTTCGTCCCATAGAATATTCTCTATCATCCCTTTCATATTAATTATGCTAAATGCGTTGTATATCGTTGTAAAAATCATAATTTATAAAATCAAAACTTAGATCTCTCGCACTGTTCATATACGCAAGTAAATTCTCATTTTCTAAATAATAAGACCCTTCCCAGCATCATTTAAAATGACTGAGAAGGGCCTATTTCAGTTGTTTATCACTATAACTTTTTGAAATTAAGCACCATGCGTCGGAATTTCTACTTTCACCGCGCCCTTGCGCTCCTTAGCCGATTTACGGAAGTAGAACAGCTCGTAAATCGCTGGAACCACAACCAGCGTAAGCAGCGTTGCCGCGGTCAAGCCACCGATGACCACAATCGCCAAGCTTTGCGAGACGATGCTGCCCATCTCGGCATGGCCGATCAGCAGTGGAGTCATGGCGCAAATGGTAGCAATTGCCGTCATCAGAATCGGACGCATCCGTGTTCCGGCCGCTTCCAGAATCGCTTCGCGGATATTCATATGCACTTCATTCTGCTTAATGCGGTCAATGAGCACAATGGCATTGGTCACGACGATACCAATTAGCATCAGAGCCCCGAACAGGGCAGTGAAATCAGGTGTTACGCCGGATACGATCAGCCCAACAATCGCCCCAATCGCAGCCAATGGCAAGGAGAACATGATTGCCAGCGGAGCACGAAGGGTTTTGAAGGTGAGGACCATGATCAGATACACCAACCCGATGGAGATCAGCGCTGTCATACCAAGGTCAGCGAAATCCTCTGACTGATCCACCGAGGCTCCGCCTGCAAATAGAGTCACACCCTTTGGAAGGGTAAGACTATCGGTTTGTTTTTTAATATCCGCTCCGATTTCAGACACCTTCTTCGGATCCACTTCCGCTGTGATTCTCGCATATGGCTTCCCATCTTTATGGAACAACAGTGCTGGTTCATTCCGAACCTCATAGGTTGCTAGTTGTGACAATGGCTTTGGACCTTCAGCAGTCATGAGCGTCATTGCCTTTAAATCTTGCTCTGTCTTTGGCTCAGCTATAGGATCTAACACTACTCCTGCAGGCGTACCGTCCAGTTCGATTTGCCCTATAGGGATCGGATTCAGCATAGCCGACAATTGCATGGTAATTTCTTGTGCATTCGTCAGTACTGGATCTACCTTAAATGTAAAGACAGGTTTGGTATCCTCCATATTGCTACTGACCTTCTGAATACCCTCCACAGTCTTCAGCTTATCCGTAACTTCTGCTGCAACAGCAGTAATATCAGTAAGATTATCACCCACGATATCAATATACTCGCTAGTGGAGCTTGAACCCATCATACTCATTTGATTGGCCACCAGGGTTGCTCCTGCATAGGAATCCTTTACATCACGAACATAATCGATGAAGCCTTGCGCATCTGCACCTTTTTTCATAACAACGGTATAGTCCACTAAGGTCTCTGAGCTGACACTCCCCCATTGTGCTGCGTCCGCACTATTCCCAGACTGCATGATCACTGTTTCTGCTTCTGGACGTTTCATCAGATCTTGCTCTAGCTGCTTTCCTTTTTCCAAAATCTCTTTAACAGGAACATCCTTCGGATAGTTCAACTGAACAGAGACATAGCTGGCATCTGAAGCATCAAGCGCACCTTTTGGCATCGTCACATAGGCTACGATGGAGCCAATCAGAAGCAGAAGACCTAGGGATAAAGTGATCCATTTTCGGCGAAGATTCCAATCAAGGAATCGGGTAAACCATTTAGATGGCTCATGTTCTTTCATAGAAGTTCTTCTGAGCAGCCATGAGCTTAACAATGGAACCACCGTCAAGGCTACAACGAGTGAAGTAAGCAATGAATACGTTACAGTTAAGGCAAACGGAAGCAGGAAAGCCTGCAAACTACCACGCAGAAGACCCATCGGCAGAAATACCGCTACCGTTGCAATCGTAGATGAAGTAATCGCTCTAGCCACTTCCCCAGTTGCACTTATGATCATTTCACGGGAGAAGGGTTCTTTTTGCAGCCTACGGTAAATGTTCTCAATGACTACGATACTATCATCCACCAAGCGACCGACCGCAACAGCCACACCACCGAGCGTAATAATATTCAGACTTATACCGGATATATCCAATAGATATAAAGTAACTGCTAAGGAAAGCGGGATAGAAACCGCCGTAATCAGAGTTGCCCGCAGGTTGCGCAGGAACAACAGAATCACGATCGTAGCGAACAACGCGCCAAGCAATACTTCACGCATCATACTGTTCACCGAGGTAACCACCATATCTGATGTGCTGAATACCACCGCTGCTTCTGCATTTGGAATGGTTTTATTAATATGAGCTACAGTATCTTGGATATGATCTCCGACACTTACTGCATTTGCGTTAGCTTCTTTGGTTACTATGGCGAAAAGAACATCTTTCCCATTCGAGCGGCTAACGCTTTCTTGATCCTGCTTCAATTCAACGGCAGCAATATCCTGCAGCTTAACGCCCGCGGAAACAGGAAGTTTTTTTAACGTATCGATACTATCTATCGCAGAAACCACGTTAACATTCCCTGTCTGACCCCCAATCGTCTGCTCGCCAAGGGATGCTGATACATTACGTCCTTGAAGTAACCCTAACACTTGAGGCGTCGTAATACCTTTTTCAGCCATTAATTTCGGATCTAGCTTCACTCGCACTTGCGGAGTTACTTTGCCATATAAGGCAACGTTGGCTACACCCTCTGCTTGTTGCATTTCTGGAATGATCGTTTCTTCCGCAAGCTTAAGGTTTTCTTTAGTCAGCCCTTCATCAAACGAAAGCGTAACCTGCGACACGGGAATCATGGAAGTATTCAATTGAAGTACAAAAGGAGCCATCACCCCTTCAGGGAACTGCAACGAATCTACAACCTTTTGTACCTCCCCAGCAGCATCCTTCATGTTCGTTTTCGAATCATAAAAAATGTTCACCTGTGCGTATCCGTCTCCGGAAGTAGACAATATTTCTTTCTTTCCCTTTACAAAAGCAGCCCCAGCCTCAATCGGCTTCGTAACCTTTGTCTCCATTGCATGGGCATCCTGACCCGGACCAAGCACCGTAACAGTCACTTGAGGATTATCAGCCTCTGGCATAAATTCCATCGGTAGTGAAGTATAGCTCAGCCCTCCCACTACAAGAGCCATGACCACTAAAAGTCCCACTGCTGCCTTGTTACCGAACGACCATTTGGTTAACCACTTCATTCTCGTTTCCCCTTCCACCCCGTATATTTCTGGTACTCCTTTTATGACTGCCCCATTATGTATTATTTTCCATCCCGAGATTTAGTTTAGACATTTTTAGCCGAAGTCAAAACAGCCCTACGGCTGGTTTTATACTCCGTCTTGAGGCGGGGAACTTTCTCCTTCTGAAGTACAGGAAACTAGAGCACAAAAAAAAGCGCCTCATAAGCCATGTAAATGACTTATGAGGCGCCTTTTTGTTTTGCTTTATTTCTCTCCAGCGCGCACTGGATCGCGGAACATATATTTTAAGAGTGGTGGTGTTACAAGTGTAGTTACAATGACAACAATAATTACCGAAGTAAAATACTGCTGCTGCAACAATCCGCTACTCAGACCTGTTGCCGCGATAATCAATGCAACCTCACCCCGTGAAATCATCCCTGAACCAATGATCGCCGACGAACGATTGTCAAAACCGGTAAGACGCGCACCCAGACCGCCACCAATCAGCTTGGTCAGAATGGCAATAACGGACAGCAAGAGGACAAACCCGATTTGACTGCCAACCCCTTCAAAGGAAACATTAAGTCCGATACTTACAAAAAAGACCGGAACAAAAATCGAATAGGCTACAGGCTCCAGCTTAGTTTCCACTTTGTGCTTAAAGGGGGTTTGAGAAATAGCAATCCCAGCCGCAAAAGCACCGATGATACCAGCCATCCCCATAATTTCAGCAAAATATGCGAACGCAAAGCAAATCATTAGCGCCGTTGCGATAACAGCCTCTGTCACCTTTAGCGGAGCCATCCATTTCATCACCCGCGGCACAACAAACCAACCCACAACAAGCGCTACAGCGAAGAACAGCACTTTTTTCGTAATTAAAAGACCAATGGATACTGATTCTCCTGTGCCGAAAAAGCTCATTAATACAGCGAGCAAAATAACAACCAGAATATCATCCACTACAGCCGCTCCCAGAATGGTAGAACCTTCCCGTGTATTTAGCTTATTCATATCCTTCAGCACCTGTACTGAAATGCTGACCGATGTTGCACTAAGAATGACGCCCATAAACATAGCATTATGATAAGCAAATCCAAACATTTCTCCGATGGCGAATCCACCTAGAAAAGGTAAAATAATACCTCCGACGGCTACTGCGAAAGCTGACTTCCAGTTCTTGCGCAGTTGCTCCAAATCCGTCTCAAGCCCTGCTATAAACATTAACAATAGAACACCGATCTCCGAAAAATAATGAATAAACTCTCCATTTTGAATCCAACCCAGTACCGCAGGACCCAGTATAATACCGACAATTAGCTTACCCAGTACCGACGGTTGTCCCAGTCGTACAGATAAATCACCAGCTAGCTTGGTGAATAGTATAATCAGCATAAGATATAGAACAAACTCCATGTTTCATCCACTCCCTTGTTGTATATAAGAACTGCCAACCAGGGACTTCTCCAAGCCAAAAAAAGACAAAGAGGAGCCCTTGTTGACAGGCTCCTCCAAAAAACAAAAAATTATTCAATTTAACATTATTAAATATATTATAACCGTAATATAAAAGACTGTAAACAAGATATGCCGATAATATACAATATGCAAATTTTGGGGAATGCAGAATCGTCTTCGTTATTTTAAGTAGAACACTTCGCGTAAAGGCAACATTGGCACCTCGTCATTGAAATCAAATGAGCCCTCAACCATCTTCGAGGTAATGGCATTCCATCGGTTGCAGGCGTCGCTTTTGGCAATATAATCGAAAGCTGCTTCCGTATCCTCACATTCAAAGCAATAAAAAAACTGATTCCCATTCTGAAAGATAGAATAGTTAGAAATACCAGCCTTACTGTGCTCTTCCAGAACTTCTGCCCAAGGATTTAAATGCATTGCTACATACGCTTCCAGACATTCTTCCTTCACCCGCCATGTCCAAGCCAATTTATTGCTGCTCATCTGTTCATCCTCCTAGAAATGTCCTCTACTGCACATTATAAGAATCAATTACATTGGATACCTATTATTGTACCTGAAGGTAACAGGCCAAGCTACGAATATCTCCCCTTCTGTTGCAAAATCGCTATGCATTAATTCCAGCTTCACTTGGGCGGAGAATGGCTGAACCTATCGCCAGCAGTACAGCCGCCATAAGGCCTAAGATGGCAAAAGGTAACCATAACTCATTCCAGCCCCCGCCGGTTGCAGCGATGTCGATCGCTTGAATGGCCCATTTTTGCGGAACAAAGTTAGCTGCCTTCTGCATATAGTCCGGCATAATGGATAAGGGCCAAAAGCAGCCGCCAAGCATACAAGTCGGTGTGATAATTAGGGAATTCAGCATACCCGCATTATTAGGATTTCGAATTAATCCTGCCACCGTACTCGCGATCCCCATGGACACCAGCATAAATGCCGCAAGAACGAGGAAATATAGATAGATTGGAACTTCATAATCATAATGCAGCACCCAGCGACCTAAAGCGAGCACTACGAGGATCTGAATCAATCCGACCATGAAGCTGCCCAGAAAATTACCAATCGCAATTTCATAAGAACGAACCGGAGCACTGAACATCCGCATCATGGTCCGGCCTTTTCGATCATCCATAATTAGAGATACAGAACTCGTGACGAGGCTCATGAGGAACATTAACGTTAAGCCTGTTACGACTCCCAGTCCCTCCCGAGGATATAAATTATAATCGGTTCGGATGCTGCCAATACTGTGCTGTTCCGCCCTTTGCATAACAGTAGTAAACTGTGCGTCATCGTCGCTAGATCCTTCATTAGCTGCTCCAATGATTGTGGCGGTACTCCGCATTTCATCCGCAATTGCGCTCGCTTTTAATTTAATCATAACGGAAGTTTCATTCGTCTTCAGCTCATACACACTAATTTGTGGCTCTTCTCCGGCAAGGAGTGCCGAGGTGAAGCCTGCTGGGATTAGAATCCCCGCTTCTCCATTCTGAGCAACTACGCCTTCCCTTAAAGCATTCTCGTCAGCTTTTTCTACAAATTTATATTCTCCGGAATTGTTTAAATCAGTGAGCAAGTGCTTACCTGCAGTCCCGTTATCCATATTGGAATACAGCACAACAGCTGGGTTCTCCCCTATCGTTCCAGTAACGGAAACAATACCGGCGAGCACAATACAAGGAAGCAAAATATATATGAGCACACCCTTCCTAGTACCAATGGTTCGTTTCACCATGTTCCAGCCAATTGTTAAGATTTTATCCATGATAACCCACCTTCCGGTACGAAATGGCCGCTGCACTGAACAACACAAGACAAATCAGCGATAACACTCCCAAATTCGGCATGATTTGCGATACATCGGCATGCAGCATCATTTTCAAGATTGCTTGCATGGCCCAATGATTAATCGTGAAAGCCCCTATAGAATTCACCCATGATTCTGGAAGAGGTGCCATGCCTCCACTAATAAAGGTCATACTTACTGTGAGCAGAGTTACGATACTCCTTGCGCTTGCTCCAGTCTTGCTGAACATAGAAATAACGATAGATAATGTCATGGAGGCCACGATCATCAGCAGGCAGAATAGGAACAATAAGCCCGGCTGATTCCCCCAATTTACCCCGAAAAGCACATTCGTTAGAATAATAATGGCTGCGCACTGCACTATACTTACAACACCTACGCCAAGCATTTTACCTATGAATAATTCAGATCCTTTAACGGGCATTGCGTTTATCCGGAAGAGGGTATGATTCTCTTTTTCATTAAAAAGAGAAGTACAAACCGTCAAGCCGCTATATAGCAGAAACATCAGCATCATGGACACCGCATAGAACTGTGAAGAAGTATACGAAACCCCTCCCTCACTCAGTTCTCCAAGCTTTACAGAAGGCAGATTACTCGTAGAACTAGATGCCATAACGTTCATAGCTGCCGGACCCAGTGTCATCGCCACAGACTGCTTATAATTAAGACTCCTCAGAAAATTATCGAATACCGTCCCAGCCACCAGGTTATCTGTACTTTTTTTGCCCAGTATAAATTCCAGCTGTGCTTCTCCACCGCTCTGTACCTTACTATCAAAGCCTGGCGGGACAATCACCGCATAACCATATTTTCCTGTTCGCAGACCGCTTTCTGCTGCATCCCGACTATTTACGGTAATCGGAGTAATGATTTCCTTAAGCTCAGATGATTTTAACAAACTGTCCATCATCGACGAGCTCTCGTAACCCTCCCCAGAAGGATTAACAACAGCCACTCGAACAACATCAATCGTAGAGGGACCGTTGTCACCAACGACACGGGAGAGGGAAGCACCTAAGAGAAAGATCAATAACAGGGGCAGCAAAAACATATTTAATATCATAGAACGTGAGCTAAATAGTCTTCGCAGCTCATAGATCATAATCGTCCAAGTATTCATCAGAATAATCCCCCCTTTAATCTCTTAAGGTCCTTCCGGTCAAGTTTAGAAACAACGTCTCCAGATCAGGTTCTTCAATATTTAGCGAGCCGATAATCCCTTTATGCTTAGCAAAAATAAAAAGGATGTCCTGTAGCTCCCCTTGTGAAGAAGGAAGATACAGCTCGACTACTTCTTCCTTTGCTTCTACGCGTCTAATTCTAGGGTGAAGCGTCAGCTCTTGGACAAGCTCTGGTGTGACATTAGTGGCTTTAATGACGATTTTTTCTTCCTTGGCAACGCGTTCCCGCAGTTCTTTTTCCGTGCCGCAAGCAATGATATGCCCTTTATCCATAATGGCTACCCGATCACAAATGGCCGCAACCTCCTCCATATAGTGACTGGTATAAATAACTGTTGAACCGAGTCGATTGAGCTCTTTAACTGATTCAAGGATATGATTACGAGATTGCGGATCAATCCCCACGGTAGGTTCATCCATAATAATCAGCTTAGGACGATGCATAATCGCGCAGGCAATGTTCAGACGTCTCTTCATCCCTCCGGAGAAGGTTGAGGGTTTCTCTTTAGCTCGGTCGCTAAGCCCTGTGAACACAAGAGCTTCTTCTACCCGTTCCTTCAAGAGCTTGCCACGCAAACCATACAATCTTCCGAAAAAGGTAACGTTATCCGCCGCTGACATCGTGTCGTATAAGGCTAACTCCTGTGGAACCAAACCAATTCTTTTCTTCACCTCAAGCGATTTCGAGGACACAGGCAGACCGTCGATCACAATGTCTCCTCCGTCAATCTTAAGTAGACCACAGATCATACTGATCGTTGTACTTTTACCCGCTCCGTTCGGGCCCAGCAAGCCAAAAATTTCTCCTTCTTCTATCGTCATATTTACATGATCTACTGTTAGCTTACCTTCATATCGTTTCACCACATCGGTTAATACGGCGATTGCCATCCGTTCATCTCTCCTGTCATTTACGCTTTTATAGTTCCAATTCTAGCTTAAAGCGAATGTTCAAGGAGGTACGAAAGGTCATCTTTTGAAGGTGACTTAAGTCATCTCCTGAACTATATTAGTTGAACTTAAGATTTTTCTATTAAGGTAAGTCCGTGACTGCGGTGAATGTTTTTTAGTTCAACTTATATAGTGAGAAAATATGCTAAGATTAGAAAAAAACATAAAGGATGACACAGGCGTGACTAGAGAGCTAGCCCTATTGCGTTACTTACTCATCATAGTTCCTTCATGTATTAGCATTTACATCTACCCATATGCCGACTATGGGATTTTCACGTTACATATTCTGATGCTTCTATTCCTTGTAGTCATGGTGCCAAAGCTGCCCCTGTCCTATCATGCCTTGATAAGCATTGTGGAAATACTGTTCACCGCCTGGTTATGTTACCAGTACGGCAGCATAATGATTTTCCCCGCGATTTCAGCATTGCTTTATTATTCTAGACTTCAGCCTCAAGCAGTGCCTCTCGTGTTTACGGTTGTGCATCTGATTACCTTAAACATCGCGCTCCGGGATTCCCCACAGCTTATAATCACTATCATCAACATTATGTTTCTGCTCATTGCTTATCTCAACGAATTGCTACAGAGGGCGGGGCGGGGCCGTGAGAACACCCTCCATCTATACGACGAGCTGCGAAAAAAGCATTTCGAGCTGGATGAAGCCCGCAACCGACTGCTGGAGTTTAACGCCCAAGTAGAAGATGCAGCCGAGTCCAAAGAACGGGTTCGTATCTCCCGCCAACTCCATGACGATATCGGCCACCGTCTCATTCGTATTAAAATGATGATGGAAGCTGCGTTACTTACCTTACCCACCTCCCCAGAGAGCGGGATGCAAATGATGGAGCTCATTCGAGATCAGTTGTCAGCCAGCATGGACGATATGCGCTCCGCAGTGAAGCGTATCAACTATACGCCACAATTAGAGGGCGCTTACGCGTTAGACCGACTGCTCGAAGAGACAGGGCGCGATACAGGAATTGAGACCTCATACCAAGTGCTTGGGATACCTTATCCGCTATATCCTAGTATTCAAGTGATCTTGTATAAGAACGCCCGGGAAGCCATAACCAATGCCCTACGTCATGGAAAAGCAACAGCCATTTGGATTGAAATCTACTTCAGCGATACTGGAGTTACTATGGAGGTCAGCAACAACGGGACAGTTCCCGAAGGCAGTAAGCTAAGCAAACTGCCGGAAAGTGGAGGGGTGGGAATGAAAGGAATGTTAGAACGAACGCAGCTGATTGGCGGAACCTTGGAACTACTGCAGGAGCCACATTTCACCATTGTTACGCGGTTGCCCATTTATAAGCAGGGAGAGATTGTATAGGGAACGTAGGACTCGAGGCAAAGATGAAATCTAAATTATGAAAAAGGAGCCACGCTAATGATTAAGGTGATGATTGTAGATGACGATCCTTTTATTCGTCAAAGTCTGCAAGTGCTGCTAGGGATGGACCCCGATATTGAAGTGATCGGAGCGGCAAGTGAGGGGAATGAAGCCTTGCGTTTGCTTCAAGCGGGGGACATAGCCGATGTGATTCTAATGGATATTCGGATGCCCGGCTGTGGTGGGGTTGAAGGGACAGAGAAGATTAAGCAGGCTTTCCCTCAAGTTTCGATACTGATGCTAACCACCTTCGATGACGATGAGTATATCATTGAAGCGCTTCGCAACGGAGCCAGTGGATATTTGCTCAAAAACATACCGCCAGACCGTATCATACAAGGCGTCAAAACAGTCCATGAAGGTAATATGCTGATTCACCCTGATATTGCGCGCAAGCTTGCCACCTTTCTACAGCCCGCTGCTCGCCCTGAATCTCCACAGGTACAGCCATTGGAATCTTTTGGACTAACCAAAATGGAACTGGCCGTTGTCGCCTCTATCGCTGAGGGGCATAGCAACAAAGAAATCGCCGGACAGCTGTTTCTTAGCGAGGGTACGGTCAAAAATTACATAACAGATATTCTGAGTAAATTAGAGCTGCGGGATCGGACGCAAATCGCTATTTTCTATTTGAAGGGTGGGCGGGGATAGAAGTTCTACAAAAAAAGCCCGGACTCCATATTTCCAGAGTCCGGGCTTAACTTTATCTATCCTTCTGCCGATTCCTTCTTGGCTTTATCGACTTTATCGGCTTTGTTCTGTTTGATTCGCCCAATCGGCAGATTCCGGCTGCGAGTACCTGTCTTCATTGCGATGATGCTGAAGATGCTAGAAGGCTTCGCCTCCGCTGTAACCGCTCCATCTGTCTCCGGTACCAGAATGATGCCGAGCTGATGATGGTCCCCGTCGTAGATCGGGCTCTGAAGGTATTTGCTCTCCCCTTCACGGTTCTGCACCTCCAGCTTGCAGAACGCTGGATTCATGCGCAGCGCCTCATGTAGCTGCGCGGCATCGGTCAACAGAACCCCGTTGACCTTCAGTAAAATCTCGCCGGGCAAGATGCCCAGCTCCTGCCCGGGACTGCTCGGCAGCACGGCCAGCACTTTGCGGCCGTGCGGTGGATGCACGAAGATGGGGCTGATGCTGCGCTCTTCCAGAGCGCTGTACCAGCTTAACCCTTCGTGCAGCACCATCGCTGCGAGCGCCGCGAGCAGGGTCAGCGGGCTCCACCAAGCGGCAAGCAGGCTTAAGCCCAGCAGGACGATGCTGTACATCAGCAGCCGTCCTGAAGTGCGGGCCGCCTTGCGCCCGGGCAGCATGCCCTGCGTCATCTCGCTGAAGCCGATGATGACGGGCAAAGAGACCATGCCAAGCCCGCCGCCCAGCAGCGGCTGCCATGGCAGATCCGTTCCTGCCCCCGAAGGGATCAGCAGGAACAGCGGCAGCGGCCAGAAAGCCTGCAGCTGATAGCCGCCGACAACCATGCCGCGCTTGCCCTTCAAGAAGAGGGGCGTCGCAAGCTTCGCTCCTTGCCAGCGGGCCAGCAGCGCCTCCGCCATGTGCAGTAGCGCAGCTAGCACTAGCAATGCGGGAATATCCATCTCCCGTATGGCTGTTGTAATATTCCCGACCATTCCGCTATGTAAGGCATCCGGAAAGAAAGACAGTACAAATTGAATCACACCTAGCAAACCTATAGAATAAGCGAAGCACAAATACCGTACACGCAATAGCGATAACAGGATACTGACTACCCAAATGCAGGCCACAGCTGTACCTGATAAGGATACTCCTAACAATGTGGCTGCAATAGAAACCACTAGTCCCATCACCAGCCCACTCCACACCGTTCGCCACGTTTCTTGACCCCAGCTATGCAGCTTCACATGAATTAGCTTACGTTCTAATGCCACCTGCCGACGGTAATACAACGCAATAAATATAATAGCAATATAGTAATATGGCTGGATCAATAAGTGTAAGAACGCAGTGCCCAAGCTTCCTAATAATTCCTGAATCACATTCAAACTGTTCGTCACACTCCTTTTCTTCCCTGAATATTAGCCCTTGCTCTTTTTAACAGAAAAAAAGAAGGCTGAATTCAGCCTTCTTACTTTTTCGACGCTGCCGCCTTAATTTCCTTCTGAATCTCAGCAATCCCTCTATTCCGTTGGTTGTCCTTGGCAGGGTCCTGAATCACTTTGATCAGTGCCACCTCCAGCGCCTCTGCGGTCTTGGCATCAATCATGCCTGTGACTTGAAGTTTCGCTTCACTCTGGAATTTCTTTACTGCATTCTTAGTGCCTGTATCGAAATAGCCATCTTTGCGACCAGGCTTGTAGCCTAAGCCATCCAGCATCGTTTGTGCACTCTTTACATCACCGTTGTTCATGTTATATTGCAGCGTCACGCTCTTGTTAATCGGAGCCACTGAGAAGTAATCCGGCTGCGATACCGCGATATCCGGTTTAATTCCCTTGCCGTGGATCCATGTGCCGTCCGGTGTAAGCCATTTAGCAATGGTAACCTTCAGCAAGCTGCCATCTCCAAGCTGTTTGTCAAAACTTGTCTGCACCGTGCCTTTACCAAATGAATTATCACCAATCAGCTTGGCTCCCGCTGACTGCTGCAAGGCACCCGCCAATATTTCCGAGGCGCTCGCGCTACCTTTATTCATTAGCACTACCACTGGATAAGCCTTGCTCGACCCCTTGGAGGTGCTAACTTCGCGTTTTTTATCTTTGTATTCTATTTGAACTATATTTTTACCAGCTGGAACGAACTCTTCAGCCATCTCAATAACAATCGGGAGGACACCGCCTGGATCATTACGGACATCAATGACCAACCCCTTCATGCCTTGCTTCTCCAGCTTCCCAAGCTCTTCCTTGAATCGTTCTGCGGTATTTAGGGAGAACTGAGTGACCTCGATTACCCCTACTCCGTCTTTTTCCATAGTTGAGTATACCGTCTCAAGCTTCACATCATCCCGAGTAAGAGCGAACTCCAGAGGCTCTACAGAGCCAGAACGTTGTATTTTCAAAGTGGCCTTACTGCCTTTAGGTCCGCGTATCTTCGCAACAGCAGCATTCAGATCCATGCCTTCTAACGATTCTCCGTTAACGGAAAGAATGATATCTTTGGCCTGAATTCCTGCTTTTTCAGCAGGTGAACCCTTGATTGGGGAGACCACGACTACCTTACCGTTATCCGAAGAGACTTCTGCACCAATACCTGAAAAGGAACCCTCAATGCTCTCTTCAAATTTCTCAGCAGTTTCTTTTCCCATATAGTTGGAATAGGGATCGCCTAGCGCTTCCATCATACCGTTGACAGCACCATCTATCAGCTTCTCCCGATCTACCGTCTCGTAGTAATTGCTCTCAATCAAACTGAGCGCAGTCCCAAGCTTCTGGGATTCCTTCTGCTGTAGACCTGCAACCTGCAACGCAGAGGCTAATCCTTGTCCTGCAGCTTGTCCAAAGACATGAGTATAACCCGTCACGCCCAAGGTTACTAAGCTACCGCATAGCAGGGCGGCGATAATCATAAACGCCGCGGTGCTTTTTTTTAACATGATGTTCCCACCGTCCCTTCTTGTCCATCTTGTAAACAACATCCTAAGTCCGTCCTGAAAGGTACGGTATCTCTTCCAGTATATGCCGTACAAGCAAATAATATGAGTGATAAGTTCGTTAAAAATTAGAGATAAGGCATAGGATTTACAATCTTACCGTCAATCCGTACTTCGAAGTGAAGGTGGGGACCCGTTGAATTACCTGTGGAACCAGATTCAGCAACCACATCACCGCGATTGACTTTATCCCCGGCACTAACTCTAAGACCGCCTTTACGTATATGTCCGTAGAGCGTCCAAACTCCGCCTCCATGATCAATAATTACACAATATCCGTAACCGCTCCACCATTCAGCCAAGATAACCGTTCCGGAATCCGCCGCATGAATATTGGTTCCTTGTGGAACCGCAAAATCGACGCCGGTGTGTACTTTCCCCTTCTCACCCGTGATTGGATGTGTCCGTGGTCCATAAGGGGATGAGATTCTTGCGGATCCTACAGGAAGTAGAAACGGCCCATCTCCACCTGAATATCCCGTATCACTAGAGCTGGAGCTAGAACTACTGCTTCCCTTACTAGCTGCAGCTGCAGCCTTCTTGGCAGCCGCCGCAGCTCTACGAGCCGCTTCCGCCTTAGCCGCTGCTGCTCTGCGAGCGGCTTCCTCTGCCTTAATCTTATCCTTTTGCGTTTCCAACGCAGAGCGTTCGCTTGCCAGTTTGACTAGCTTTTCATTCTGCTCTTCACTTAAATCATCACTTTCTTGAATTTGCTTATCATAGAATGCGATAAGCTCCTGTTTCTCAGCTTCTTTATCCTTCAGCAGACTTCTCTGTTGTTCCAAAGAAGTATACAGCTGCTTGGCTTGGGCATATTGCCCTTCAAGCTCTTGTTTCTTCTCTATCACCGTCTGCTTGTCCAACTTATGTTGAACTAACAGCTCCTGATCCTGATCCACAATCATCTTAAGTGAATCCGCGCGATCCAGAAAATCAGCGAAGCTTGTCGATGAGAGCAAAACATCCAAGTAAGAAACCGCTCCATCGGTATACATCAACCGAACACGGGACCCCAAGACTTCCTCTCTGGAGGCGACTCGCGCCTCTGCTTTATCCAATTCCGTTGCAGTAACATTCAAAGATTGTTCTGTATCGGAAATTTTAGTAGAGATTTCCGTCATTTTGCCCTTAACTTGATCCACTTGCTGTAAGACATACTGCAGATTAAGATTCGTTTTATTCTTATAATGCTGTGCTTCCTGCGTTTGGGACGCCGCTTTTTCCTGCTGCGCCTTAGCTTCCTGCACCTCTTTTTGCAGCTGCTTTAACTGCTTGTCGATTTCGGCAACACTTGTTTTTTTGGCATATCCGTCAGAGGGCTGGAATATAGTGACAGCTAGTAACATTACGGCTAGTCCGGCGGCAATCTTCTTCAACTCGCACTCCCCATCCTTCACTTTTTAGTATTAAACTTTCAAGAACCTACGAATAGAAACGGTACTTCCCCAGACGCCGATCAGCACGCCTAGTCCAACTAGTACACCAACGACCAGCATCCAAATACTATCGAACGGAATTAGCTGCAATTGGAGCATAGGATCTCCCTGTACAGTCGATTCCAAAGTGCTGTAACCCAAATACAAGACAATGGAGGTAATGAGCGATCCGATCAGACCGATCAGTGCTCCTTCTATAAAGAAAGGCCAGCGAATAAAATAGTTTGTCGCACCTACGAGCTTCATAATGCCAATCTCTTTACGACGAGCGAGAATCGTTACTCGAATGGTGTTAGAGATGAGGAACATAGACATGAGCCCCAGACCTGCTACAAAAATAAAACCAATGTTCCGTACAGCGCGTGTTATTTTGAACAAGGTTTCTATCGAGCCCTTGCCATATTTTACTTTGTAAATGGGCTGATCAGTATGTGTCTTGTTGAGTGCTTCAATCTTCTCAGCCACAAAGGATACCGTAGTAGGTTCGACCACTTCTACCTTAAGCGTATCTGGGAGAGGGTTATTGTCTTCATCGAACCCTTCCAGAAGCTCAGCCGCGTCCTCACCCATATCTGCACGGAGATCTTTAAGCCCTTGATCCTTAGAGATAAAAGTAATCTTGCTGACCTCCGGCATATTGCCAATTTCAGTCTGCAAAGTCTCACGCATCTTCTGATCTACATTTAGTGCCAAATGCACATTAATCTGTACCTGGCTGTCTGCCTCATCGGCTACAGCATTCACATTAAGAACAAGAAGAATAAATACACCTAAGACAAAAAGAGAGACGACGATGGAAGTGATGGAAGCAATCGACATCCAGCCATTACGGAATACGCTTTTGAAGCCTTCCCGCAAGTGTCGCAAGAAGGTCTTAAAACTCATAGCCATATTCCCCTCTCGCCTGGTCTCTCACAATGTTTCCGTTCTCAATCGCAAGCACCCGCTTGCGCATTTTGTTCACGATATCTCTATTATGGGTAGCCATTACAATGGTTGTTCCACGAAAATTAATTTCGTCCAGCAACTGCATAATGCCCCATGAAGTCTCAGGGTCTAAGTTTCCTGTAGGCTCGTCCGCAATAATAACAGATGGGTTGTTAACGATAGCCCGGGCAATTGCAATCCGCTGCTGCTCTCCACCTGAGAGCTGTGAAGGTTCACGATTTGCTTTATTTTTGAGTCCCACCAGATCGAGGACTTCATTCACACGTTTCTTGATGACCTTCTTCGGTGCTTCAATAACTTCCATGGCAAAAGCAACATTCTCATACGCTGTCATCCTTGGCAATAACCGGAAATCTTGAAACACAACGCCGATATTACGGCGCACATATGGGATTTTACGTTGTTTAAGCTTCCCTATGTTAAAGCCTCCCACAGAAATTTGGCCTTTAGTTGGCACTTCTTCTCTATAAATCAATTTCATAAAAGTAGATTTACCCGCGCCGGATGGACCGACAACATACACGAATTCATTGCGGTCAATTTTTACTGAAACTCCTTGCAGTGCGTGAGTTCCGTTAGGGTACGTCTTCCATACATCTTGCATTTCAATCATTTTCTCACTTCCCAATTATGACATTTTCCACTTGTGTGAATCGACAGAGTCCAGCTTAAGTTTCCATAAACTTCAATATTTCCGCAATGTATCTATTGTAACAAATCTGTAACCGATTGAGTACCCCGTAACTGCCCCACTATTCGAAAGTTTTGTAATGTCTGTACATATACATATAAAAAGCACCTACTGTGCTGCTCGCAGAAGCCATCCAGGAAGGAGATTATTCATGAAAAAAATCCATCTTACCCTCATAATAGTCATTGCACTCATTCTTATCGGCTCATTAATCTATGGGGGATTTCAACTATATGGCCATAAAAACACGCTTCCAAAAGGTACAACCCTTGCCGGATGGGAAGTGGGCGGGCTGAATATCTCAGAGGTACGTTCCGAACTGGAGAACAAGCTACAGGCCCTTGAATCTATCCCCCTTGTGTTGCAGGTCGAAGGGAATTCTGAGCTTACCCTCAAACTTAAACAAGCTGGAATGACCTATGAAGCCGCTGCTTTTGAGCAAGGTCTACAAGATCTTACAGAAGGGCGGCTATGGGATCGGGTAAAAACCCGGTACAACTTCCCCCAAAATTGGAGTCTTGAAGCCCATCTGGATATTGCTCAATTACAGTCCATCCTGAGTCCCGCTTGGGAGAGAGAATCCTTCGGAGATCCTGTGGATGCTACGCGGCGAATTACCGGAGATGATCGTGTAATATATACGTCTGAAAAGACTTCCCTTGAAGTGGACTGGACAGGAATGGTGACCTCACTATGGGCTGCTGCCCCCACACGGTTTAATCGTCTGATCACGCTGCAAGAAAAGGGGATTACACTGGAAGTTCCTTTAACCATATTACAGCCAGACATCACTCTAAACGCTTTAAAGGAACAAGGCATTGAGCGAAAAATCATGCAATTCAGTACTTCTCTCGGTGCAAGTGGCCCTGGGCGAATCTACAACGTTGAATCAGCGGCCAAAGCAGTGAACGGAACCGTGCTCCCACCTGGAGCCGTTTTTGACTATGGCAAGGCTATTGAAAAAGCAAAAATTGAATATGGCTTCCGAGAAGCGCCAGTCATTGTGAACGGTAAGCTTCAAGCCGGCATCGGCGGCGGAATCTGCCAAGTTTCCAGTACGCTGTACAATGCCGCTCTGCGCACCGGACTGGAGATTGTGGAGCGCCGCAATCACTCCTTGCCGGTCAACTATCTACCCAAAGGCCAGGATGCCACCTTCGCTGAAGGCTATATCAACTTCCGTTTTCGCAATACGACTGGCAAATATCTAGTCATTAAAGCGGCTGTGCAAGGCCGATCACTAACGATTAAGCTCTTCGGTACTTTTCCGAAAAATGTTACATATAAGGTCCATTCACAAATCGTAGAGGTGCTGCCTCCAGTAGACAAGTATGTAAACGACCCTTCCCTCCCTCGTGGCGGCTCACGCGTTATACAAAATGGAAAAACCGGATATGTTGTTGAGACTTACAGCACCCGGTTTGTTGACGGTAAATCCACTGAGGTAAAGAAATTATCGCGTGACGTGTATTACGCTCAAAAACGATTAATCGCTATCAATCGTGGAGGCGTAAGCAAATCTGTTATTCCAGAAACACCTAGAAAGCAGTTAGTAGAGGATGGCGTTCGAAGTGAATAAATTACCTACAAAAAAACGGTCAGACCTCGTGAGGTTCTGACCGTTTTTGCCTGTGCATCTATTTTACCTGTAGATGATCTTTGTCGCCTTTAAAATTTACGATTCGGGGGTACATTAGAAATAGACCTATAATCAGAAAGGATGAACATCATGTCAACAACTCTTGTAAATGATCTTTCTAATATTGTCCGCAGTGCCCCTGCTATTTTTGCCTCACGTACTTGCAGAGAAGCCCTTCGCGTCATGTTCCAGCATCCAGAATCTAAATGCATCGTCGTCTGTAACGCCACGAATGAACCGTTTGGATTGTTAATGAGCGAACGTTTCTTTTTAAAAGCCACAGGAAGATCAGGAGTAGATCTGTTCTACAGAGAACCTGCCATGAAGCTTATGAACAAAACTCCACTTATTTATGATATCTCCACTCCACTTGAAACTGTATTAGCTAATGCTATGAGTCGTCCAGATCCTATGAAGAATGACTGTGTCATCATTACCCGTAAAGGCAAATTCGCAGGTGTTGTTTATATCTCTGACCTGAAGCGCAGTTAGTTCATAGCCCCTGCCATCCTCTTTCCTCTAATACCTTCCCCTTTCCTCAGAAAAGAATATCCGGTGACGTGTCGATTCTCCAGTATCCCTCCACTTTCTTCAGCTTCACATACACCGACTCACTGCTTTCCTGCGCATCTGGATAAGGAACGGTCAGTTCAAATTCAGCGGTTGTTGCAGTTTTGGAGAGCATGCGGGCGGTGGCTTTTTCATACATCAATAGATTGCCCACATCTGCATTAACCTGCGACATTCTTCCGTTATACTCCAAAAATTGAGTCTGCACATAATATGCCGCTGCATTATGAGTGTAGGCTTTTTTTATGTAATTCATCAGCTTCGTCTTTGTGCCAATGTCACTGGACAGATAACGGTACTCCTGCGCTTTATACGTGAAGGTTTCTATCGGGAAGATGTTTCCGCCACGATTACTATAGAAATAAAGAGCTCTTGCATGGACTACCAGCGGAATGATGCTTTTCACCGTCAAATTATTGATGGTAGCAGGGCCCTCTTTCCCAGGCGCAGACACAGCCACCTTCTTGATTGCCGTACTTCCTGCTGACGGCGAAGCCGCCATAGCTCCCCCACTTGCTGAGATAAGGCCTATGGAAAGGGCCAACGAACCAATCATCCACTTTTTGTTCATTCGGAATTCCTCCTTTGTCATCCAAGCTAAAACGCCTTCGGCGTCCCTAAAGGACGGTAAGCGTTTATGCGAGAAATATAAAAATAATGTAAAGCGTGAAACGTATACTTTTTATATTTTGAAAAATGCAGGCGATAGCCACTGTTCCAGCTTATGCACCCCGCAAGCTAAAATACCCAATAAACAGAGGAATGAAAACGGATTTATAATTTATAGTAAAAAAAAAATTCCACCCTCCTGATTTACAGGAAAAGTGGAGTCTTATAATGGTGTTATTATAATGATGAGACCTAGTTCGATAATGGAGTGACAGCCTCATAATAAGCTGTGAAAGCTACGTTAGCAGTCAAAATACTTTCAGTTCTGTTCGCAGAACGCTCTTCATAGGATTGCTGGAAATTAAATGAGTCTACATTCACTATACGGGACAGCTTCTGCAACTCGTCCATCCATTGTCGTATACCCGTATACGTACCTTCTATTACTGCATTCATTTTAATCTGTTTAACCGTCGGGAACAGCACTTCAGCCGAGCCTGTCATTTGCTGAATCGGATTAGCCTCATCCAGAATAAAGCTGACATCCTTTAAGCGTGCTTCTGAGGAAGTGCTAACGCCCCATAAATCAACAATCAAGCCTTCGCTGTCATCGCCTTTCGGGAGTGCTGCCAGGAGCTCCTGTTGTTCCGAATCCACAGAAGTAGCACTGCTTTTTAGTTCATTAATTTTAGTTTGGAGAATCTCTGCTTCTTTTTCCAGCTGGCTGATCTCGGCGTTCTGTGCGGATATTTCCTTATTGGTCGGCTGAACACCTAACATATAAAAGGCAAACAGCATCAAGAACAGAATCAATACACCTAATACGATTGGAGAACGATACTTATTAATCTGTTCCATCGCTGTTCACCTCCTCTTGGTTTACATCTGTTCCAATTTCCTGCTGCTTATTTTCTACTAAGTTTACTTTATAAATGGCTGTATACATATTTAAGGAAGTGGCTGCATTCGTTGGCCCCGCACTCTGATCCACAGTTCCTTCTGTCAGCTTCGAAATAGAAGCATCCACAGTAAAGGACATCTGACGTAGTTGTCTTAAATAGTTAGAGGCATCTACCATAGTAGGTACATTTACAGTCAGGTCAATCGATGTCCGGTAGGTGTAGTTAATATCACGGAGAAAAGCACCCGGTGGTAACCCTTCGACTAATTCATCCAGAATCGGAACAGCAATTACCTTATTGTTCTGAATCTCTGCAATTGCCGTCTTCCGATCTAACTGCCCAGGTCCGCTGTTTTTAAGTTTCCCAAGCTCTACCTGTAGCATTAAACTGCGATCCTGTAAGCCTTGCAGCTCCTCTTTACCATTAGAGAGTTGACCCTTATTAGCCGAGAAATAAACCCCCGTCCCAATCGTTCCCACCAGCCAGATCGCCACAAGACCCATGGTCACATAAGGGAATAATAACGTCTCCCGATCCTCTCTTGGCAGTAGGTCAATCGTGTCCACGCTGATGATGCTTTTTAGAGCCGTCCCTGCGGCTACTCGGTAATCATTTAGCTCAAGATCAGATACAGCATCGTTACCCATCTGGTCTAGACTTATCGGTGTAATGTCGAGTTCTGCCAGCGACTGCTGAAGCTCTAGATCTAGCTGTTTACGAATGGATGGGGCACCTGTTATAACTAAGTTTTTAATACGAGTCGAGCCATCGTGCAAGCTGTATTGGTAGAAGCTGAGCATCCGTGAGATTTCCGCAGTGATTTCCACCATTTGTTCAGGTGATAATTGCTCTTCCACAGCAACTGCTGTTTCTGCCAAAACCTCACTGTCTGCCATGAACCCCAATGCTGCAACATTTCTACCCTTATGAAGATCAAGCAAGTTAATCGTACGAATGAACACCGGATTTCCGTTTCTGAACATGTAAACGTCCATGACGGATGGCTCTAAATTAATTAGCATCGTTTCTGCAAAGCTTTCCCCATGTCCAGTCGTTATACTGCGCGCCAAGGCGGTTGCCGAAATTTCAACACTGCTTATACGGAGGCCCGCACGCTCCAAAATTTCCACATAATCCTGTATCGATTTCCGCGGAGCGGCAAATACGAGTAAATGACTATGCTCCTCATCCACTTCGAGCGTCACATAGTCATAAACAGGATTTTCAAATGGTAAATGCAGCCCCGTCTCCACTTCCAGCTTCACGAGCTGCTCTACCTGCTTATCGTTGGTACTTGGGATGCTCATTTTGCGGATGATGATCTGCGAAGGTGGAATAGACAAGGAAACCTTACTGCCCCTTAACCCTTCCTTCTTCACCCACTGTCTTACCCGATCATAAAGCGCTTCGCTATCCGCCACCTGATTCTCAATGATCATGCCTGGAAGGAGCGGGAGAAACCGTTTTTTGCGGACTTCCCATGACTGTTTATTCTTAAAACTAATATAACGAATTCCGGTAGCTTCAATTGAAATTCCGGCCACTTTAGAGCCTAATCCAAGCATATAATCGATGTCCTCCTATCCGATGAGCGAGAGATACGCGCCAATGATATGTGAACCATATCCGAAACTAATTAAAGCCCCTATTGCTAACCATGGACCAAAAGGAATCGGTTGTTTTCGTTTGATGATTCCGAGCAGCATCAGCAGTCCTCCGACCACACTTCCAAGCAGACAAGCCATCAGAAAAGCCAGAATAACATTAGGAAATCCAATCACCAAGCCCAGCAGCGCAAATAACTTCATATCCCCGGCACCCATCCCTCCTAACAGAACAAAAGGAATAAGGGACCCTCCCCCAAGCACAGCTCCCAGCAAGTGATGCCATAACGGCCCCTCTGGAAAGAGCAATACAAGAATGAGCAGCAGCGGCAAAAAGAATAACAACACCTTGTTCGGAATCAGCATGTACTTCAAATCCGCAACCGTCACTATAACCGCTAAACTCACAAACACGAACCCGAGGATTCCCTTCCCCGTCAAACCAAATTGCAAATATACCCATAGAAAAAGCAAACCCGTCGCCACTTCTCCTAATGGATATAAAGGCGACACCTTTGTGCCGCAGTAACGACACTTGCCTCCTGACAGCAGGTAGCTTATCACCGGAAACAAGTCCCGCGCCTTCAGCCGCGTATTGCAGTTCGGGCAATGTGACGGTGGATTGAGCAAAGATTCCTTAGCTGGCACCCGCAGTGCCACTACGTTATAGAAGGAGCCTAGAATCAGGCCCAGTAAGGTGATGTAACTTGCGATGATTATCGTCATGGATGTCCTCTGTTGGCTTTTGGATTTTAAAAAAGGAATCGGGAAGTCCGATTCCAAGATGGAAAATATATTCTATGGATAGAAATAATTCTTATTTTTTAGCGCTTAAGACACTAACAGCTGGGAATTTTTTCAGATCCGGTGTTGTATTAGTTCCAACGTCTAACGTAACAGCGTCACCATCTGAAGTTGTAGTATCCACCAACTGACCTGTAGTAGTACTAAAATTAACAGTTCCCTTAATAATCTCAGCTTTTGTACTAGGAAGATAAATTTTATCTAAATAACCTTTAGTTATGATCTCTTCAACTTTTACCGATCCTGCAGTCTTAAAATCCCCATTATTCTCACCCATTACATATAACCTAGCAGCATCATAGACTTGACGAGCCGTTGCCACATCAGAATCCTTTTTTGCACCGGAAATTACATTTCCAATCAAAGGTATCGCAATAACCGCAATAATCCCCAAAATAACGATAACCGCCAGCAACTCGATCAGCGTGAACCCCTTTTGATTTTCCTCTTTACTTAATCTTCTTTTAATCGCTTGTGCTAACATTTGTTTTCCCCCTCTAAGTGGTGTGTGGTAATACAGTTTATATCTTTTATTTCCGTGAATCCCGCTACAATGCTCGTTCTTCCTTGTCTAGCGCCAACAAAAGCTCTGCAATCCTGCCCCGCCTCCCCGGCGACACCCCTCTCAATATCTTCAAGGAACCGTAAGGTTCACATATTGCCGTACAGACTGAACATCGGCAGCATAATAGCGGCCACAATCACACCTACAACACCTGCTAGAAAAGCAATCAGCAATGGTTCAAGCAGTGACTTCAGACGATCAACGGTATTCTCCACGTCCATCTCATAAAAATCAGCTACCTTAGACAACATTGTGTCGAGCGCCCCCGTCTCTTCACCAATCGCAATCATCTGAGTAACTAGCGGCGGGAAGACCCAAGCTTTTTTTAGCGGCTCAGATAGTGGATTTCCTTGTCGCAACGAATCGCCCGCACTTCGGATGAATTTCCCAATCACCTTATTTCCGGCTACTTCCTCTACAATCACCAAGGATTGCAGAATCGGGACTGAGCTAGCATAAAGAGAAGAAAAAGTACGCGTAAACTGAGCAATCGAGCCTTTTTGATTCAGCTTGCCGAACACCGGAATCTTAAGCTTGGCATAATCGAGTGCGTAGGCACCCTTTTCTGTATGTTTTGTAATCTGAAAAGCTATCACTAGGAGAAGAACTCCGAGTATCCAGAAATACCATTGCCCTTGAATGCTTTTACTCAGTGCCAATACCATCTTTGTAATCGCCGGAAGCTCTGCATTCATCGATTCGAACATCGTTACAAACTGTGGAACAATCGCCCAGAGTAGGTATATAACCGCTCCAATCGCCATGACCCCGACCGTAATCGGGTAAGTGAGCGCAGACTTGATCTTCTCTGTCGTGGTGTGCTGTTTCTCAAAAAACATCGCCAGCCTGTCCAAGGTTCCCTCAATATCACCGGATTCCTCACCTGCTCGGATCATGCTGACGAATAGCTGTGGGAAGATTTTTTTATGATCCTGAACGGCTTGTGAGAACGAGATCCCGCGCATCAGGCTAGCGTTCACATCTACTAGCGCTTTACGTAGTGGTTTACTCTCTGTTTGCTCTGCTAGAATACGCGTTGCATCCACAATCGACACTCCAGCACGCATTAGCGTGGCGAACTGCCTACAATAAATAATGAAATGAAGCGGCTTAACCGGATTACCGATATAAATGTCCATCGATAGAATCGTTGTTTTGCGTTCGATCAGCGAGAACACTGTAAGCCCCCGCTTACGCAGCTCTTCCATCGCCGTAGGCTTATCTGTTGCGGTTAGCTTTCCTTTAATGGACTTACCTGCAGTTGTCTTTACTTGATATTCAAAAAGAGGCATCAGTTACCCACCTCCGTCATAAATGCTTTTACGGTAGTCGAGTCAATCAGACCTTGAGATAAATAGTCGCGGATACTCATGTCCAACGTATGCATGCCTTGCGCGCGTCCGGTTTGCATTACATTTTTAATCTGATGTGTCTTTTCGGTACGAATGAGATTGGCTACGGCAGGTGTATTCACTAAGATCTCTGTTGCACATATCCGCCCCCGTCCCCCTGCTCTTGGAAACAACCGCTGACTGACAACTGCCAGTAATACTGAGGCTAGCTGTGAACGAATCTGTCCCTGCTGATGACCCGGAAAAGCGTCAATAATTCGATCAATTGTCTGTGGTGCGTCTGTTGTATGTAAGGTTGCCATCACAAGATGACCTGTCTCCGCGGCAGTAACTGCTGCTGTAATGGTCTCCAGATCCCGCATCTCTCCAACGAGAATAACATCCGGATCCTGACGTAACGCGGCACGTAGTCCGCTCGCAAAGCTTGCCGTATCGCTGCCCACTTCACGTTGATCGACTAAACAGGTTCCATGACTATGCAGAAATTCTATAGGATCTTCAAGTGTCACAATATGCTTGCTTTCGGTCTTGTTAATGTAATTCAGCATAGCTGCTAACGTAGAGGATTTACCGCTGCCCGTAGGCCCTGTAACAAGAATCAAACCTTGTGGTTTGATTGACAAAGTGGACAAAATCGGAGGCATCGACAGCTGTTCCAGACTCGGAATCTCTGCGGGAATTGCCCGGGCAGCGATACTAATCTCACCCCGCTGACGATAGACATTCACCCGAAATCTTACGCCGCCATCCAGCGGATAACAGAAATCTACCTCACCTGCATTTCGAAACACTTCATTTCGTTCACTGCCAAGCAGCGCTTCTGCCATTTCTGCCGCTTCATCGGCTGTTACTGGTGCACCCTCAAGTGGGTGAAGCGTTCCATCCATACGTATAACTGGAGGCGAGCCTACAGAAATATGTAAGTCGGAAGCTTTGGAGGAGTAAGCCGTCTGCAAAAGCTGTCTAATATCCCGCGTATACGTTGGCATCCGCTGCTCCCCCTATTTTAAAATGAAAAACACCTAACAGACCCTAATGTGAGACCGTCTCGCGCATGACCTCTTGTAACGTCGTGATTCCCTGACTTACTTTGAGTAGTCCGTCATCCATCAGTTGTACAAGTCCGCGCGCTTTTCCTGCGACACGCAGTTCTTCTACCGAAGCAGTGTTCGTAATAAGCTGCCGCAAATGATCGTCAATACTGAGTACCTCATGAATCGCTATTCGGCCACGATAACCGGAACTGCTACAGCTACCGCAACCTCGACCACGATGTAATTCGTCCGCTGGCAACCCCAAGCTACGTAACATAATCGCTTCCTGCTCAGACGGTTTGTAGGTTTCTTTGCAGTCGGTGCAGATTTTACGAACGAGCCGCTGCGCTACCACACCTATTAGTGAAGAGGCAATCAAGTAAGGCTCCACCCCCATATCTCGCAAGCGAGAGACGGAGCTAATCGCATCGTTTGTATGTAAAGTAGACAACACTAGATGACCTGTTAATGAGGCACGAACTGCAATTTCAGCAGTTTCTGCATCCCGTATTTCACCCACCATTACAATATTCGGATCTTGTCGGAGAATCGAACGTAGTCCCGCCGCAAAGGTTAACCCAATAGCCGAGTTTACGTGCACCTGGTTTACGCCCTCAAGCTGATATTCCACTGGATCCTCAACCGTGATAATATTTGCACTTTCTACATTGAGTTGATTCAGTGCTGAATATAAAGTCGTTGTTTTTCCACTACCTGTAGGTCCAGTGATTAGCAGAATTCCATAAGGACGAGCGATCATTTCCTTAAAAGCTTCCGCATTCCCCTCACTGAATCCCAAAGCATCTACAGATTTAACCCCAGTGCTTAAATCTAGCAACCGCAGCACAATCTTCTCTCCGTGCATCGTAGGTAATGAGGACACGCGAATATCTACCATTTTGAAATCAAACTGCATTTTGATTCGGCCGTCTTGTGGCAAACGCCGTTCTGCGATATTCAGTCGGGCCATTATTTTCAGACGAGCGGTTATAAAGCCCTGCATTTGCTTAGGAATAATCCGCTCTGTCCGTAAAGTTCCATCAATGCGGTAGCGGATGGTTAGATTATTTTCACCTGGATCCATATGTATATCAGACGCCCGCAGGGCAACTGCCTGCTGAATCATCTGATTGACCAAACGAACAATCGGAGAGTCCTCGTCTGTAATCTCTGTTTCTTCTATTTCTTCCTGTGTCGGGAGTTCTACTAGCATCTGATTCATAGAATCACGCATCCCATAATGACGCGCAATCGCCCGCTGCAGCTCATCCCTCGTAGAAATAGCAGGTTCGATCCGGAACCCTGTACTCATTCGTAAATCTTCTATCGCAAAATAATCCAGCGGATCAGCCATCGCAACCATCAGCTTACCGCCTTCTTTTAAGAAGGGAAGTACTTGATAACGCTTAGCCATACTTTCAGGAATAATCTGCGTAATCGCAGGATCAATCTGGTATTTAAATAAACTGACATGCGGAATACCGAGCTGGAATTCAAGCACTTCAATCAGCTGCTGCTCCGTGATATAGCCTTGAGAGATTAGCAGATCGCCAAGCTTACGCTTGCTTTTACGCTGTTCCGCAAGTGCTTCAAGCAGCTGCTCCTGCGAAATAATATTATTTTCTACCAGCAAATCTCCAAGTCTCTTTTTGGCGATAGCCATGTCCGTTCAGCTCCGTATGCCGTTATTGGTTATACTTTTACACTGACCTCAATAATGGATAATACTAGGAATAACCAAAGATAAATTACCAGTTCTATTTCTGCAAAATATGAAAATGATTTTTTCCATAATTACGGATTCATCATTTTTGTCAAACTAGCGTATTTTTCAATATACTTGGGACTTTAGTAATGAATTTATAGGTATATTTCAATAGATTTATGTTGTCTATCAATGCTGAATGTCCTAGAATGTATATAACATAGATTGGATAATTTTACAACGAATTCAGCTGAAAAGGCTGTCGGAAACTAGCATACACAACATACAATTCGACCATATCTACCAATAGTTAACAATCAGGGAGAGATGAACATGAAATTTTCCAGTAACAAATGGATCTATCTTTTTACAGTAACGATCTTGCTTCTCCTTCTGCTTGTTCTGCCACTCAAAAATCACTTCACGAATGTCGAAGCCAGTTCAAATGATTATCAGATTCGTATGCTTGAGGTTACTGAGAGTGGGGTTAGTGAGCTTGCGTCTCTAAAAACGGGAATATCTGGCCTTACCATTGATACGATGAGTATGAAGCGCTTTGTGGCGCTGCGGGATGATCTGGATGGAAAATACGATGCGATTTATATCGGAAAGGGGACTTACAATAAAAGTGGAGTTTCCGGAAAAGATCATAATACCAAAGCAGTTATGAATGACATAACTAATTTAAAAGCGAAAGAAATCACCGATTATTTTGTTAATAAAGGGTTATATGTAATTTTCCACAAGCAGCCCTTCTTAGCTCCAACACAGAACGGAATTTTATATAATACCTTTAATACATACCAGGCATTAACCCCAAAATCCAATGTTCTATTCTGTAATGACTCTGAGTTAAATGCCTTTATCTCCGAATTGAAAAAAAGTAATTCCACTTATTTATCCAAAATGAAGCAAAGACCTCAACTAGAGATTACTAACAAGAGTCAAATTATCGAATACGGTGCGACTGTGCCCAAGATCTATACGCCCGGCGACGAGCTCACATTCAAGTTCAATGTTTCAAATGTTAATTTAGGAACGAATCCTATACTTGTTAAGCTCTATCTGGGCTTAGATAAGTCCATAAAAATGACTGAAGATCAAGTCGTTGCAACCACCTCCTTAAGTACTTCGACAACCGGAGAAATAAAATACAAACTTCCCAAGACTTATTCAGGCCTACTTTATTGGAAGCTAGAAGCAGTAGATTCTCTGAATCAAAAATCTCTAAGCGATTTCACTACCGGTACTATTCAATTTAAGGGCAAGAAGACAGTGGTCAATGTATTGCAGATCTTACCAGATGGAAATAATGACAGCAAACTTATTAATAATGAATTAGTTATGGATCCTAGCTATCTACAAAACGTATCTAAGGACTACGAACTAGTTATCGAAACAAAATCAATGACTCAGTTCAATGAATACATTAAAAGTAAGGAAAACTCTACTCCAAAATACGGCTTGAATGGCACATATGATATGCTCCTGTTTGGATTCCGGGATGTATACAATGAAAAATCTCTAATTGATGAGCTCTCCTCGAATGCTGTATTAAATTTCATCAATGATACCAAGCAAAGTGTTATGTTCACGCACGATACTATTTATATTGCCAGCAACAACAAGAGTAGCCAATGGATTAATAAGTTCCAAGGAATCACAGGTCAAACCAGCCCTCAAACCAATTTGGGCTTAAATGCTCCGAGTATATCAACCTCTGTTACTCCTGTGAACGATGGATTGCTAACTCAATATCCTTTTAATTTAAGCGAGCAAGATGATAAGAATAAGGTAGCCAACACACATAATCAATACTTTACCCTTGACTTAGAAGATTCCACTGTCATTCCTTGGTACAACATTACTGGAAGTAATCGGGATATTAACGACAGCTGGAACCACTACTATACGTACTCTAAAGGGAGTGTAACTTACTCAGGAACCGGACACATCATCGGAACATCTTATAATAGAACTCAAGCAACCTCTTTCCCAAAATGGGAACAAAAGTTGTTCGTAAACACGATGTACCGTGCATTTACAGGTGCCAATCATGCTCCAGAAATTACTGTGCATACACCTATGGACAAAAGCATTAAACCTTCTTACCAGAACCAACTGGTCGTCAGCTATACAGTCGATGACTGGGATTTGAAAGACAAGAACCTATTTACCAGTATTAAATTTAAACAAAACGATAATGTAATTACCGGCTATACAATGAACGAGAAAGCAATTTTATCTGGAGAGACCGTTACGCAAACTTTTAACAATCCTCTTCCTGCAGGGGGAAATCTTCAAATTGAGATTACTGCCAGGGACAGACAAGGTGCAATCTCTACTAAAACTATAAATGTAACCGTTCAAAAAATCGAATCAAACCTTACGATTCAACGTACACAGTCTAACTCTACTGTTGAAAAAGGGAATCCGATCACTTTTACGTACACAGTAACGCCAAACGCTGTTCCTTATCTTGCTGTTGATCCAGGTGAGCAAGGGATTGAAGATCTAGTGATCTCAAACGTTCAATTTGAAGAGAAATTTCCGCCTAATCTGGAATTTAGTGATCCTCTTCCAGAAGGCATGAGTAAAAGCGGTACTTTAATCGAGGGATATACTCTATCTAAAAATTTAGGGAACATTAACTATAAGTTAACAGAAAGTAACAACGTCAAATCTTATACACCGATAAACAATTCTGCTAACACTTTTAGTCTTACTGCAATTCCACAAGAAAAGAAGACATACCTATTGGATAATTCTAAGATTTATTATGATGAAATCCATGCAGCGACATCTTCATTCCCTGGCTCCAATGCTCCAGTCTCATCACTGGGTATAGCTAATGATTATTCAATCTTTATGCTAGAGAACATTGATTTCCCAAACAATGGATTCACAAATAATTGGCGTATAGCAGCAGGTGGGAATATAAATATTGCATCATTTAGTTTAGGAGGTTCATTAACAAATGCCGATACTACTGCAACTGTTGTGGCAGGTAGAAACTTGACCTTAAATGGTGGTTCAATGAAAGGGATGGCCTATTACGGTGGCAATATAACGGCTCCAGCCTACCTTATTAATCAAACTCAGCATAAAGAAAACTATATTGATTTTACTGAGGTTGGGAAAAAACTTAAAAATCGTTCATTGTATTATGCAGCAATACCGGAGACGTCCAAATCAACCGATCTGTATCAGACCATTACTCTAAAGGGAACCGATCCTAAACTTAACGTATTTCATTTAAATCCAACCAATGGAAGTATTAATAGCCTGAGCATTGATACTCCAAGCACTTCCACTACTGTTATCAATATTTCCGGGGAAAATGTAACCATCAGCAATGGCACCAACACCCTTACAGGTGTAAGTAGTAAAAACGTGTTATACAATTTTTATGAAGCAACATCATTTAGCCTACACGGATACAATTTATATGGTACTGTTCTGGCTCCATTAGCAAATATATCTTTCACTGGTGATATTGTTGGCTCATTTATCGGAAAATCAATCTCAGGTTATAATGGTGGGCACAGTATCGATCTGTCTCCATTCACCGGAGATTTACCGAACCCTACACCAGTCACCCGAGAACGGGTAACAATAAGTTTCTCTCCGATTTCCTTTGAAGCTATCGTTAAAGTAGCGAACATTCAACTTCAAGATACAGTGATTCGGGTAGATAGTGAACTGAAACTGCTACCGGTCATAACACCTGAAGATGCCAACAATAAAGAAGTCAGTTGGTTGTCTAAACAGCCGGATATAGTCTCTATTAGTGACACCGGAGTAATAAGAGGTCTAAAAGCCGGAGAAGCAACATTAGTGGTTACAGCTAGAGATGTAAGAAGCGATGGTAGCCACGTCTTTACTACTGCAAAAGTAAAAGTCGTTTCAGCTGATTTAACGATTACAGGAGCTAAGGACGCTATAGTCGGTGAGAAAGTACCCTTCGAAGCTAGTTATGAGCCCTTTGATGAAACCATAATTGGCTACGAATGGTCCATCAAACCAGGGGCGAATTCAGCCAATGCTACAATAACTAAAAATACCGATCCATCTATTGGAAGTAAAGCAACCTTGCTGGCTAATCGATCTGGATCAGTGACAATTGTGGCCACAGTCAAAACTGATCGGAAGCCTAACGGTGCTATCTATTCAAAAGAACATACCGTTACAATTACAAATCCTGTTCGTGAGATACAAATTAATGGGGATTCTTTTGTGAACATCGGAAATGAAATACCGTTAAATGTGTCTGTCGTTCAACCTGTAGAGAATTCCGATCCGGTTGAATACGTGTGGAGCCTGGAAGGGAATGGAAGTAATTATGCAACATATGTCCCTACCCCTGATAACAAAACTATAAAGTTAAAGGGCAACGTGTTTACCAAATCAGTCAAGGTCAAAGTGATTGTAAAAGGATCCTCCCCTGTTATTGAAGCCTTTAAAGAAATAGCAATTGGCGTTAAATTAACTAACCTATCCTTACCCGCGCCATTCAAAATAGGAGTTGGACAGGATAATTCCAGAGATTTATTTAATAACGGTCTTGTACTTTGGCCAGAAAGCTTAATCAAAAATGACTTTAAAGATAAACTCCTCTGGACAAGCAGCAACACAGCCATCCTGACGGTTTCAGGTGATGGTAAAATAACCGGTCTAAAGAAGGGGAAAGCCACTATTACTGTTTCGTATATTGAAGACCCTAAAATCCAAGATTCTGTAGAGGTAATTGTAGAGAACGAAGATCGTTACTAAAAAGGCAAAACCCCCGATTCGCAAAGATACTGCGACTCGGGGGTTTTATATTCCACATTTATATCAAACGCTACTCCAACTGCATGTCTTCTACGCTAATATTCACTGTCTTCACACGAGGAAGTCCGGCCTTCTGATCTTCAAAGATCTGATCGTTATAAGCTGCCTTGAACCGGATTAAATTGCTGTTGCTGTCTATTACAATATTATTATCTTTGCCTATAGCTGTTCCCCGCACAGCATTTATAGTAAGATTCCCCTTTGCAAAGAATCCTCCGCTAAGCGAGAATATAGATCCTACACCATATAAATCCGCATCCGAATCAGTATAGAAAAAAGCATCTAACTGAGTAGGAGTGTTACTGAAGGCAGCCAAACGATTAATAAGTATTGGACCACGGGAGATCAATACTAGTTCCTTACCATCCAATCCTTGAAGTGTTGCATCTTCTACCAATGTAGTATGTTCGGGAATTCCATTAATAGTCGAGGGTTCTTTAAATACAAACATAGTGGAATCAATTTGAACATTCCCCCGAATTTCTACCTTTCCAGTCACTAAAATATTCGCTCGTATCTGTACTGGTTTTTCATTACCATAGTTATCAACGATTAGATTTCCGTCTACAATGAGCCACTTACGGGATGACGTTGAGTTTTTGTCATCTTCTGAGTATAAGACACCCGGAAAATCATCACTGCCGTCCAGATCCAGATTTCCATTATAAATAACAGATTTGGTTGGATGCTTTATAGTGTTTAATTTTTTAGTATATTCCCTCATTTCCTCCTTATAATCCTTCTGAGCCTCAGGCGAGTCATCCCTGAGAATTGGCTTGATCAAGCCAACCTGATCAATAGCATCAAAATTATATAGATTCATACCCGCTAAATAGGATGCTAGTTTGCCTTCAGCAAGCTTATTTCGAATCGTAGTTCTGTCGGCGGCCCCTGCCCCTATTGCTTCCGCCACTTTATCCACAAATGAACCCTCAACATTAACTTCTACGAATGTACGACGATTTCTAATTTCCACCTTATCATGAGGGATTTTCCCAGTCATGGAGGTTTCTTTAGTAATTTCAGAAGCCTTCAACTCACTTTTGCCTTCCTCTCGATATATCAGCTTATCAAGAGATTGAACATGCGCCTCACCATCTATTTCAAAGGGACTTGATACAAGTGTATGGAATTTTTTCTTATACGTGTACTCAGCCTTGTCGCTGATAATTAGTATGTCTCCTGCGTAAATGTTCCCAATAATTAAGGGTGCTCCATTAATCGTAAGATTCTTCTCTGACCCAATAGTGTATTTAAGAAAATCTGGAAAAGTGTCTATAAACACCCTTTGCTTAAGATTACGCTTGACCCCGTTAACTTCAGCCTCCGAGTTGATAGTCACTATGTATTTGACCAACGTTCCTGTTCCAATCGTCCCCTCTACCGCATATGTAATTCCACTTATTTTTCCAGTTGCGTTTGCCAAATCAGTACTTGTCTTAAGACCTGCTGGAAGTGTGGTTGGAAGTGCAGTCAAAAAATTCTTTATGGACTGATCCAGTTCTGCTTGGCTAATATCTATATTACTCTCTATTTTTTTATTTAAGCTCGATGTAATATACGCCACAGCCTCATCAAGCGTTTTTTCAGCTAAGTGTAGACTTTGCACATCATTTTTACGCGTCTCCGTCCGTTGTGCACCGCCCACTGTAGCACTAAGTACACTCAATCCAAGAATAGTAAGAAGTAGTAGAATGAACATTACCAATACAAGTGCCGAGCCTCTCTCTTCCTTTAAGCATTGCAAACTAGTATGAGCTATTCTGAAGCGGGTAGACCGTGATAATTGTCCTGTCATGGTGTGATTCCTCCTAAAAACCAAATTTGCTCACCATCTCCATATCATATGTCCTTCCATCGTAATGCTGAGTTAGAAGTAGTTTTATATCGACTAGTCCGCTTCTACAAGGTGCGTTAACCTTGCAACCCGTACCATTAGAATTGGTAGAAACAATCGTAGAACCAGAAAGATCGGAATGAATTGAGGTACGAGGATCGTTTATGACACTATTAATGGTAAGTGTAGTAATGCCACCTTTCCCGCCCTGAGAAGTAACAAATTGAATAGTTCGCGTAGATATCACACCATCTGAATCCTTTATCAAATTCAATCCACCTGTCGTATTCTCCACTCTAGTAGGCCCAAATACATATAATTCATTAATGATAGATGACATAATCAAATCTGCTTCCTCACGAAGTGAGTTCTCAATCGTTATTTTATGATAGCTGCGAAAACCGAACATCATCAACATAGAAATCATTCCTGCAACCATAGCGAAGAGGGTAATTGCGGCGATCATCTCAATCAGTGTGAAGCCCTGCTGGTATTTTAGGCGGTCAGCGAATCTTCTCATCCGTAATATATCCCTCCACCACCGTAGTATAAGCTGTTCCACCAGGCCCACCATTACCACTAACTTCTACCTCCACAGGGATAAGATAAGGTGCCATCTCGCTCTTACGGGTATCTCCCCCTCCACCACTGTTCTTTCCACCCTGCATCTCCTGATGTAATTGAAACTGGTATCGAATATTAATCTCATATTTGATGTTGTTAACGACTGGATTTAATACATCTGGTAAAGCTCCACCATTTACAAAATTATTGCTATAAACACATGTTATATTCGTCGTGCACTCAGAAGCCTTAATCATGGGCAGTTCCCCACCTGCATCTACAATCTTCTTATGCTCTAATGAATCTGTTACAAAAAAATTACTCATTTCCTCAAAATCCTGCTTCTCCACATAAAACAGCGCGTTCCGCGCCAGATTGACCATAATTGTCTTGTTCTGGTTCGATTTAGAGTAACTCATGGCGTTTGTAAAGTAAGACGTAAGTACCAGTGAAACTATCGATAAGATCACAATAGCGGCCAGCACTTCGATCAATGTAAATCCTTTTTCCTGCTTTAGGCCTGATTTCATCCTACTTTCTTCCTCCTGCCTACGAGAATGCTTTCATATTTGCACGTTTTTTCCTTAATTTTCTACTTCCATTATATTCTCTCATATCGAGCTACAGCAATCCTCAAAACCCTAATAATTCAGATATTTCTACAATATCTCTCACTTTTACTCTATGCTATCATTTGGAAAGAGAGGGGATGGATGAAATGGCTTTAATAGAGTGCAAATTTTATTCGGAAGTACTAGGATTGAATACCTCAATGACTGTAATTTTGCCGCAAAAAACAACCACACAAATCGGGATGAGCAACGTGACTAGAGGCGAACTTCACCCTACGCTTTATTTGCTGCACGGTTTGTCAGACGATGATTCGATCTGGCTGCGCCGGACTTCTATAGAACGATATGTAGCAGAGATGGGGATAGCTGTAGTAATGCCGAATGTACACCGCAGTTTCTATACAGATATGGCGGTTGGCGGTCGTTATTGGACCTTTATTAGTGAAGAGTTGCCGATGCTTGCACGCTCGTTTTTCCCACTGTCAGATAAACGCGAGGAAAACTTTGTAGCCGGGTTATCCATGGGTGGTTATGGAGCGATCAAGCTGGGACTGCGTAAACCGGAGTCTTTTGCAGCGGCAGCTAGTTTGTCGGGAGCACTGGATATGGTGCATAATTTTATGAACGGGGAAAATCCAAACGTCAGAAGCAAAGAATACGAAATGATTTTCGGAAAAGAAGATATCGCCGGAACGCCCGAAGACCTTTTATGGTTGCTTGAGGAAGTAAACCGCTCCACGGGACCAAAGCCAGCGTTGTATCAATGCTGTGGCACAGAAGATTTCCTATATACCGATAACTTGACATTCCGCGATGCCTGCCAAGCAACCTCACTTTCTTTAACCTATGAGGAAGGTCCAGGGACTCATGAATGGGGCTATTGGGATACCAAGATCCGCGATGTACTGGCATGGCTGCCGTTAAGTAATAATTAGCTTTTTCTAATAGACAACAAAAAGGTGCAGCCATAAGCTACACCTTAATATCTGTGCTATGCAGATTGCCCTCTTCGGAGGGTTCTTTTGTTGCCTTATGCCTTTTATTTAGTGATCTTTTTAAATAATCCTGTCTGTTCCGTAATTCCTTTTTCAGCAGCAAATCTTTCAATACTCGATGCACCAAAGAATCCGTCTATGCCTTCTGTCCGTTCAATTACGTACGCCGCATCTTCCGGCTCTGCAATCGGTCCACCGTGACAAATCACCATAATATCGGGATTTACTGCTTTCCCTGCTTTAATAATCGCTTCAATTCTTTCTACACAATCATCCAATGTCAGAGCGGTCTTAGCTCCAATCGTACCTTTGGTAGTTAAGCCCATATGTGCCACCAAAATATCTGCGCCTGCTTCTGCCATGGCTTTTGCTTGCTCAGGATCAAATACATAAGGAGTGGTGAGCATATCCAATTCATGTGCTGCTCTAATCATATCTACTTCTAAACCATATCCCATCCCGGTCTCTTCCAGGTTCTGTCTGAATACGCCATCGATCAAACCAACGGTTGGGAAGTTTTGCACGCCGCTAAAACCTTGATCCTTAAGCTGTTTCAAATACACCTCCATCACTCTAAAAGGGTCCGTTCCACACACGCCTGCTAGAACAGGAGTATTTTTCACAACAGGTAATACTTCAGAGCCCATTTCGACTACGATTTGGTTGGCGTCTCCATAAGATAGTAGCCCTGCCAATGATCCACGACCTGCCATTCTGTATCTTCCTGAATTATAAACAATCAGCATATCCGCTCCGCCAGCTTCACTGCTCTTTGCAGTAATCCCTGTACCGGCTCCCACGCCTAAAAGAATTTTTCCATTTGCTACTTCTTCTCTAAACTTCTCCATGATTTCAGTTCTTGTATTTTTGTTCATGTGAAACGCCTCCATCATTAATTAAATGTTCTGTGTTAGTGTTATTTGCTCATGAGATCTATTAGCTTCTGCGCTGCTGCTTCTGCAAACTCAACATCATTAATGGCACAATCCATTTCGATAATCTCAACAACATTTCTGTTTACGCCATTTCTTAAGGTATCAAATAACATTTGATCTTCCTCTACGCCATAAAAAGCTTCGCCTGCAACATCAATGCCGGATATCCCTTTAAGCGGCAGCATTAATACCGTTTTTTCTTTGGCCATATTTAGTTTCTCGACAAGCTTCTTGCCGATGGCTTCATTTTCTTCTACCGTGGTTCTCATCAAAGTAACTGTCGGGTTATGCTTATAGAACTTATGTCCAGCAAATTTCTCGGGTACCGTATCATAAGGGCCAAAGTTACACATATCAAGCGCACCTACCGACACAACCTGTGGAATATGATGTTTTCCAGCAGCTTCTAACCGATGAGGTCCAGCATTTAGCACACCGCCAATAATTTCGTCCGCCCATTCTGTTGTGGTCAGATCCAATACACCTTCAATAAAACCAGCCTCGATTAGTGCTTCCATGGACTGGCCGCCTACACCTGTTGCATGGAATACAAGCACTTCATATCCTCTAGCTTCAAGATAGTTACGGGCTGCCGTCACACAGGGGGTTGTTACCCCAAACATTGTTGTAGCTACTAATGGTTTTTTCTCTATCACTTGTTTATTCTCAAATTTAAGCATACCGGCGATGGCGAAGGCTGCATTCGTAAAAATCTTCGTCGAAATGGAGTTCAGTCCTGCAACGTCTACTACAGATGGCATCATGACAATATCACTAGTGCCTACATATGGAGCAGTATTCCCTGAAGCTACGGTCGAAACCATCACTTTTGGTACACCAATAGGCAGTGCCCGCATACCAGGAGTGACAAGCGAGGTACCTCCAGTACCCCCAAAGGAGATAATGCCATCAAACTTGCCTTGCTTATATAATTCAGGTACTAATTTTTCCATACCTTTAGCTAATAATTCTGTCGCTAACGCTCTATCTTTCTTGGCAACGAGCTCGTCTATACTTACACCCGCGGCTGCTGCTACTTCTCGGTTAGAGATATCCGGTGTAAAAGTGGGCTCAAACACACCCGTATGAATCGTAAACGTACCTAACTCCAAGCCTTCAAGCAAATTTTTAATGTAGAGATATTCTTCACCCTTGGTGTCAAAAGTTCCGGCAATGGCAATCGTCTTCATTTCTTCAACCTCCTCTTCAGATATCTGCAACAAGTATAAATGCCTTCGGCGTCCTTTTGAGGACGGCAAGCGTTTAAACGAGAAATATAAGGATAATGTATAATGTGAAACTTATACTTTCTTATATTTCAAAAAAGCATGATCAACTTATGAGTTAATCATACTTCTTTGAATTATGAATGAAAACGCTTTTATGTCTTATGTTTTTGTGTTTATGTTAGATTTATATTGTTTGGGAGAATAACCTTTATACTTCTTAAACATTTTGCTAAACTGCGCATAGTCTTGGTAGCCAACTAATGGCGCCAGCTCAGATAACTGGATAGGGTCTCTATGTAATATTTCCGCTGCCTTATCCATCCGAAATTGCACGAGATACGTTTGGAAGCTGCAGCCTACTTTTTTGGTAAACAAGCTACTTAAGTAACTTCGGGATACATGGGCCACCTTAGCTAAATCTGCAAACAAAATCTCATTCATATAATTTTGAGCTATGTATTCTTTTACAAATTCAACATAATCATAGTGCTTGGTGATGCCGTCTAACATTTTGACCATAAAATCATCTTCATCCAGCGTCCCCGATACTTTAAAAGCTTTGGTTATATTCGTAATGGACTTCTCCGAGGGAATTCTTTCAAAAGCAGAGCCCCCGATATACCCCATCAAGTTTTGATTATTACTGTACATATACTGCACATCAATTGGCGTTTTCACAGGACCACCATACACCAATTTAATTAAATCTGGCTTTAGCGCATTGCATCTATTAAAAATCTTGTCCGCCTTAGCCTTGGCAGCTTCCAGAGAGAATACTTTTTTGGCTCCTAATAATCCCCCTTCGGTTAAGCCTAAATGTGTACAAATAATATCTGCTCCTGCCTCGATCATCTGAGCGGCTTGGATTTCGTCAAATACAAAGGCTATGGTAAACAAATCTTTTTCGTGAGCTATTCTTATAGCTTCTACTTCGAGTAGATAACCATTCCCTTCTTCTTCGAGCGCTTCTCCAAATTGACCATCTATTAAGCCAACCGTGGGATAGTTATTAATTCCGGAAAATCCCTTATTCTTTATTTCACTGATATAGCTCTCCATATCTTTTGTCGGATCGGTTGCATTAAGGCCAAAAATAATAGGAATGTCTCTTACCAAAGGGATGATCTCCCTAGATGCAAAGTCCATCACCATATCATTGCTATTACAAAAAGGCAAAATCCCAGCAAGAGAGCTCCTCCCCATCTGGCGGAATTTACCCGAATTTAACATCAGTAGAAAATCAGCACCACCCTGCTTCGCATACTTTGCGGTTATTCCAGCACCTGTGGCTACTCCAATAATATGATTGCCCAGCTCTAATTGGGATCTAAGCTCGTCTAGGATTTGCTCTCTACTCATACTTACGCCCCCTCCTATCCCTACTCTAAGGATAACCGTAAAGAACACTGCGAATCCAGTTATGTTGTACTTAGAGCCCTTTTAGATAAAAAAATCCCGCCTGCGACCTATAACAGTCTGAGGCGAGATTCGGTATTGATACGGTTTACAATATAGCGTCACCGTGTTTTACAACCCATTCATTAGCTTCGTGCAGTGCCTGCTCCGCGCGTTCGATTGCAGCTTTCACCTGAACAGTAGCTGTGCCGCCATAAACGTTACGGGCGTTGACTACCGCTTCCGGTTGAAGAACAGCATAGATATTCTCGTCAAACAGCGGTGAGAATTGCATGAACTCTTCCAGCGTCAGATCCAGCAGGAACTTGCCTTCGTTAATGCAGTAGAGCACTGTTTTTCCGATGACTTCATGTGCTTGGCGGAAAGGAAGACCTTTGCCTACCAAGAAGTCGGCGATATTTTGGCTTGGCTGCCGTTGAAGAGTGTATAGTTCAGAGCTCGGGTACATCTTCATTTGATCATGATATCTGCCGATAATAAACCTACATGGCATTCTAAACATTAAGGGAGAAATTATCATGATAGAAAAAAAGCGCGTTGTTCTTGTGCCAGAATACTTAGAGAGGTTCTCTTGCATTGGATCTGATTGTGAAGATACTTGCTGCGTAGGCTGGCGAGTAGATATTGATAAAAAAACCTATAAGAAATATAAAAACGTAAACGATAGAGAAATGAAACCTCTACTAAACAAACATATAAAACGCAGACGTTCCAATGCATTAGAAATTAATTATGCAAAAATAGTGATGGATTCTAATACAGCTTGTCCCCTTCTAAATGAAGAAAAATTATGTTCTATTCAAAAGACACTAGGAGAGGACTATCTGTCTAATGTTTGTAGTACTTACCCTCGAACCACAAACCAGGTTAATGAAACATTGGAGAAATCGGCCACGTTGTCATGTCCTGAGGTGGCTCGTTTGGTATTGTTAAACCCAAATGGTATTCAATTTAATGAGATTGAAGAATCCATAGATGTCCGGAATTTTATGAATATGCAAATAAATACAAACCGAGAAATATCCTCAACAAAAATAGATAGTTATTTTTGGGATCTGAGAATTTTTACAATACAAGTCTTACAGAATCGAAGTTATTCCATTTCACATAGATTAATAATCCTCGGAATGTTCTACCAGAAAATACAGGGGTACCATTTAGAAGGACGACTAGATGATATCCCTCAGCAAATTTCTTCCTACAGTAGCTTGATCGAAGATGGAAGTTTCCATGATGCTTTGGCAGGTATCACTACATCAACAACTATTCAAATGCAGCTCTTAAAAGAACTGACTGATATTCGTGTGAACAAAGGGGTACAGAGTTTTCGATATATCGAGTGCTTTGGTGAATTACTTGAAGGTATTCAATATACAAACGATTCAACGGTTGAGGAGATTACAAAAAGATACCAACTGGCGTACAGTGAATATTATGCTCCCTTTATGACACCTAACGAATATATACTAGAGAACTATTTAGTGAATTATGTGTACAAAAATCTATTTCCAAGTACAAATACTATTACGGATGTTTTCGATTCCTATATTCTGCTTGTTGTTCACTTTTCTTTAATCAAATTACATTTGATTGGCATGGCAGGACATCATAAGGAAGATTTCGGAGTAAACCACGTGATCAAACTAGTTCAGTCTTTTGCCAAGACAGTTGAGCACGATTCCTTGTACTTAGATAGGGTCATTGAATTGCTTAAGAGAAATGAGTACACTTCTATGGCATATATGGCTATTCTAATAAATAACTAATCGATAGATTAACAAAAAAATCTCGCCTGGCGATACCTCAAAAGGTATTGCCAGGCGGGATTTATGTTGAAAATCACTTACAATATAGCGTCACCGTGTTTTACAACCCATTCATTAGCTTCGTGCAGTGCCTGCTCCGCGCGTTCGATTGCAGCTTTCACCTGAACAGTAGCTGTGCCGCCATAAACGTTACGGGCGTTGACTACCGCTTCCGGTTGAAGAACAGCATAGATATTCTCGTCAAACAGCGGTGAGAATTGCATGAACTCTTCCAACGTCAAATCCAGCAGGAACTTGCCTTCGTTAATGCAGTAGAGCACTGTTTTTCCGATGACTTCATGTGCTTGGCGGAAAGGAAGACCTTTGCCTACCAAGAAGTCGGCGATATCCGTTGCATTCGAGAAGTCCGTGTTCACGGCTTCACGCATACGCCCCTTGTTCACCTTCATGGTGGAAATCATCGGCGCGAACAATTGCAGCGCACCAGTCAGCGTAGTAACAGTATCGAACATGCCCTCTTTATCTTCCTGCATATCCTTGTTGTACGCTAGTGGCAAAGATTTCAGAACAGTCAGCAAGCCAATCAGGTTGCCGTATACACGACCTGTTTTGCCCCGTACCAATTCTGGTACATCCGGGTTCTTCTTCTGCGGCATAATGCTGCTGCCTGTACAGAAAGCATCATCCAGTTCTACAAAGCTGAACTCTGTACTGCTCCACAGCACCAATTCCTCACTAAGTCTGGAAAGGTGGGTCATTACAAGGGCTGCATTCGCCAAGAACTCAACAATGAAATCGCGGTCGCTGACAGCATCCAGACTGTTCTCATATACACTGTCAAAGCCCAGTTGTTCCGCTACAAAATGGCGGTCAATCGGGAAGGTCGTTCCCGCAAGCGCTCCTGCTCCGAGCGGCAGAACGTTGATCCGTTTGTAGCTGTCCGTCAAACGCTCCGCATCGCGGCGGAACATGGAGACGTAAGCAAGCAAGTGGTGAGCAAAGAGGATCGGTTGTGCCCGCTGCAAATGCGTGTAACCAGGGATGATCGTCTCTACATTGTCTTTAGCTTGCTCGATCAAAGCTTCCTGCAATGCATGCAGCAAGCTAACTAGCTCAACTACACGGCCACGTAAATATAGATGCATGTCCGTTGCCACCTGATCGTTACGGCTGCGTCCTGTGTGCAGTTTACCACCGACCGGACCGATTTCCTCGATCAGATGTTTTTCAATATTCATATGGATGTCTTCATCCGCTACGGAGAAAACAACCTCTCCAGCGTTAACCTTGTCCAATACTTTGTTCAGACCTTGCTTAATCGTCTCCACATCTTCTTGTGGAAGGATTCCGCATTTGCCCAGCATTGTGACATGCGCCAGACTGCCTTGCACATCTTCTTTAGCCAAAGCCTTATCAAATCCAATGGAAGCCGTATATTCCTCCACCAGCTTGTTTGTTCCTTTAGTAAACCGTCCGCCCCAAAGCTTGCTCACCTGTAGTTTCCTCCTCTTGGACGCCAGAGGGCCGCTCCTATCCTGACGGGAGGAACGGCCTTCGGGGTTGCCCGTTTAAGTTTATGTTATCGTTCTATTTCGAAGCTCCATTTACACCTGTAGAAACCTTAAGGCGCAATGCGTTCAAGTGGATAAAACCAGTTGCATCCCCTTGATCATAAGCTTGTGTAGGATCAGCTTCCATCGTTGCAATTTCAGGATTGTACAGGCTAACCGGGCTCTTCACTCCAGCGCCAATGATGTTGCCTTTGTAGAGCTTAAGACGAACAGTACCCGTTACATTTTGTTGGCTCTGTGTTACAAGAGCTTGCAGTGCAATACGCTCTGGTGCGAACCAGAAACCGTTATACACCAAAGTGCTGTAACGAGTGATCAGGCTGTCACGCAGGTTCATCACTTCACGGTCCATCGTGATGGATTCCATTTTGCGATGAGCGACGAACAGGATGGTTCCACCCGGAGTCTCATACACGCCGCGGCTCTTCATGCCGACAAAACGGTTCTCAACCATATCCACACGTCCAATACCGTGTTTACCGCCTAGCTCATTCAGTTTATCCATCACTTGCAGTGGGGATAAGGACTCACCATTCAGGGCTACGCAGTCTCCCTTAACGAAATCGAGTTCCAAATATTCCGCTTCATCCGGAGCATCTTCAGGAGCGTTGCTCAGCAGGAACATTCCTTTGTTCTCCGGTGCACTTGGATCAAACCAAGGATCTTCCAATACGCCGCTCTCATAGCTGATATGCAGCAGGTTACGGTCCATCGAATACGGCTTAGCCGCAGATGCTTGTACAGGAATATCATTAGCTTCCGCATAAGCGATCATTTCCGCACGGCCTGGGAATTGATTGCGGAATTCTTCCAGACGCCAAGGTGCGATTACCTTGATGTCTGGTGCCAAAGCAGCTACACCAAGCTCAAAACGGACTTGGTCATTCCCTTTGCCTGTCGCGCCGTGTGCGATAGCTGTTGCACCTTCAGCGATGGCGATATCCACCATGCGTTTAGCGATCAGCGGACGAGCAATACTAGTTCCAAGCAAGTACTGACCCTCATAGAGTGCGCCGGATTGGAACATTGGGTAGATGAAATCGCTAGCGAATTCATCGCGCAGGTCATCGATATATACTTTCGATGCACCGGTTGCTAGTGCTTTTTCCTCCAAACCGTCGAGCTCTTCCTTCTGGCCGATATCGGCTGTGAAGGCGATGATCTCCGCGTCATAGGTTTCTTTAAGCCATTTCAAAATAACAGATGTATCTAGTCCGCCTGAATAGGCGAGTACAATTTTTTCTTTAGCCATGGTGTGGCAACTTCCTTTCGTGTGGGAGGTATAAGATTCGCTAAAGTGCGCTTATAGAACTCCGGTGATAAGGTGCAACTGCGTGAAATGTTTGGACTTCCGGTCGCTGTTATAATCAGATTTCTATGATTTAAGTCTGCGTTTCGCAGATGAAATCTGATTATAAAGGCGAACGCTAACGCTCCTACAGTTCCAAACTTTCAATCCGTTGCTCCGCACCGAAATTCCAACGCTACTTAATAAGTTCATCTTATATAGTATTTTATATAATCTTAGACCAATATAAGTTCAATCCTAATTTTCTTTATGAATTTTTTATCTCATCAGCGCAGCCATTAAAGCCTTCTGCGCATGCAGGCGGTTCTCAGCCTGATCAAAGATGACCGAGTTAGGGCCGTCAATCACACCTGTGCTGACCTCTTCCTCACGGTGGGCTGGCAGGCAGTGCAGGAAAAGATAATCGCTCTTCGCGCCTTTTACAAGCTCCTCATTGACCTGATAGTCTTTGAATGCCGCTTCACGCGCCTTTTGCTCCTCTTCGAAGCCCATGCTCGCCCACACATCCGTATAGATGACGTCAGCGTCTTGCACAGCTTCTTGCGGGCTGTGAGTGACCACAATCTTCGCTCCGGTTTCCTTAGCGATCTCACGAGCTTCTGCTACAACCGCTGCATCCGGCTCATAACCTTCCGGTCCAGCAATAGATACGTCCACACCCAGCTTAGCTCCGCCAATCATCAGGGAATGCGCCATATTGTTACCGTCGCCGATATAAGCCAGCTTTAGACCTTTAAGCTTCCCTTTGTGCTCGTAAATCGTTTGGTAATCCGCCAGCACTTGGCAAGGATGTGCCAGGTCGCTTAGGCCGTTGATTACTGGAATAGAGGCGTAACGTGCTAGGTCCTCTACTTTGTCATGGCCGAAGGTACGGATCATAATGCCGTCGAGGTAACGCGACATTACTTGTGCTGTATCTCCAACGGTTTCACCGCGTCCAAGCTGAATGTCATTTTTGCTCAAGAAAAGGGCATGCCCTCCAAGCTGATACATACCAACCTCAAATGATACGCGAGTACGAGTTGAAGATTTCTCAAAAATAAGACCGATTGTCTTCCCTTTCAGCGGCTGGAATTCTTCGCCATTTTTCTGCTTCTTCTTCAGCTCAATCGCAGAATCTATTAAGTACGTAATTTCTTCCGGGCTGTAATCGTTCAGCTCCAGTAAATCACGGCCTTTCAGTTGCTGTGCAATGGTGATCTTATTACTCTGTACGCCCTGACTCATGAGCTTACCTCCCCGTTTGCTTGTTTAGCATAAGTATGAATGAGTTCGGATAGGATGTCCACCGCCTGGTCGATCTCCTCTTTGCTTACATATAGATTAGGCAGCAGGCGAAGGACATTAGGACCCGCTGTCACGAACAACAGGCCTTTCTTTTGTCCAGCCAATACAATATCGCCCGCTGGTGATTGACATTCAATCCCGATCAACAGTCCTTTACCACGGATATCCTTCACAAAAGAACAGTCTGCCAGCTTCTCTTTCAAAAGACCTGTCAGGTACTTACCCATTTCTTCGGCACGTTGTGGAAGCTCATCCTCCAGCATCGTTTCAATCGTCGCTGCCATAACCGCTGTTGCGAGCGGTGTTCCCCCGAAGGTGGACGCATGGCTGCCCGGTGAGAAAGCCTCACGCAAATAGCCTTTGCCAAGCATTAAGCCTGCTGGAAACCCACTAGCAATCCCCTTAGCCAAGGTGAAAATATCCGGTTCAATTCCATAATGCTGATGAGCGAACAACTTGCCTGTACGTCCCATACCGGTCTGTACTTCGTCTACAATTAGAAGCAGTCCGTGTTTCTCACATAGCGCCACAACAGCGTTCAAGAACTCAGGTTCTACCTCAAGCACGCCACCCTCTGCAAGTACCATCTCCAGCATAATAGCAGCTGTGTGATCGCCAATAGCAGCCTCTAACGCTGGGAGATCATGCAAAGGTACCGTCTTAAAGCCTGCTGGAAGCGGCAGGAAGCCTTCTTTTACCTTTTGCTGACCTGTAGCAGTCAGTGTAGCTAGCGTACGACCATGGAAAGATTGTTCAAACGTAATGATTTCATAACGATCAGCACCCTTTACCTTCTGGTGGTAACGGCGAGCCAGCTTAATAGCAGCCTCATTCGCTTCTGCCCCACTATTGCAGAAAAAGACTTGATCAGCGCAGCTATTCTCTGTCAAAAGATTTGCAACTTTGTCCTGTCCCGGAATATGGAACAGGTTCGAGACATGCCAGAGCGTGTCAATCTGATCCTTCAGCTTCGCACCGACTTTTTCAGGAGCATGACCTAGACTGGTCACAGCTAATCCACTTGTAAAATCAAGATACTTATTGCCCTTATCATCCCATACCCAGGTGCCCTTGCCTTTAACTAAGCTAAGATCATATCTGGCGTAAGAAGGGAATACCGCGCTAAGCTTGCCTGCTGCAACATCCGGTGTACCTGATCCTACGGTATCGGTCTGCTGTGCCCCTGCTTGCGAATCCAATTCCGTTTGTGTAAGCTTGCTCATTCTAAGTCACTCTCCCATCTTGTGCTCCTGTGTACCAGGCTGCACCTCTAAATGATATTCATCTATGATTCTACGAACGAATAATACGTGTGCCTATCGCTTCACCTTGCAGTACTCGGCTAAGCACCCGCGGTTCTTTTCCATCCACAATAATAACCTCTGAAACGCTGCCTTGAATGCAGTCGATAGCTGCCCGCACTTTTGGGATCATGCCGCCGTAGATTTCTCCACTTTCGATTAAGGCTTCAATTTCCTGTACGGTAACGGATGGAAGTACAACCTTTTGGCCTTCCACCGTACTCATAATGCCAGGGACATCTGTGACTACGATCATTTGGGGAGACTCTACATAAGAAGCGACTGCCCCTGCTGCTGTATCTGCGTTAATATTGTAGCGCTGACCTGCAGCATCAACTCCGATAGGCGCAATGACTGGGATATAACCCATGCCAATAATTCCTGTTACAATCTCAGCCTTTACTTCCGTTACTTCTCCTACCAAACCTACTTCAGCGCTATTAGCTACAGGTCTAGCAGTAATCATATTTCCATCAATGCCGGATAGCCCTAGAGCTAGACCGCCACTTTCTTGAATTCGTCTTACAATCGCCTTGTTAATACTCCCTGCCAACGTCATCTCAACGACATCTAGCACGGCTTCAGTAGTTACTCGCAGACCGTTCACGAAGCTGCTTTCAATGCCCAATTTTGCTAGATTCTCTGAAATAGCTGGCCCTCCGCCATGAACAATTACAGGCTGAATGCCTTCTTGCTGCAAATCTCGCAAATCCTCGAAAAAAGAATCCGGAAGCGCAGCTAACGTACTGCCGCCGCATTTCATCACAAACAATCCACTGCCATCTAATGCATCTATAAGTTCAAGCTCGCTGTTTAGCGTCATATAATCGATATCCTTCCCTTGTGGGCTTAAGCACGCCACAAATTAGGTACGATATGCAGCGTTAATCCGCACATAATCGTAAGTTAGGTCACAGCCCCAAGCTGTAGCCTTTCCGGTTCCATCATGCAAATCTACAGTGATCAGCACAGTTTCACTTTTTTGCAAATAGGCTAAAGCCTCTTCCTCGTCAAAAGCAACTGGCTTCGAGTGCAAGAGCACCTCAATCTCACCTAATGAAATATTTACATGCTCTGGCGATACCGGAACACCCGCACGCCCAACCGCAGCAATAATTCGTCCCCAGTTCGCATCCGCTCCAAAAATAGCAGATTTCACTAGACTAGAACCGACCACCGTCTTGGCAATCGCTGCCGCCGCCTCATCATGAACAGCACCATTCACTTGCACCTCAATCAGGTGAGTCGCACCTTCGCCATCCCGCGCAATAGCCTTGGCTAGCGTCTGACAGACATACGTGAAGCCAGCAGCAAAAGCGTCCCAATCCGGATGAAGCCGAGTCAGCTTCTCATTACCTGCAAGCCCACTAGCCATCGAAACTAGCATATCATTCGTGCTTGTATCTCCATCCACTGTAATCATATTAAAAGTAACGTTCGTAGCAGAACGAAGTAGACTGTGTAAATCCTCCGCTGAAATATCAGCATCTGTAGTCATAAAACCGAGCATGGTAGCCATGTTAGGATGAATCATCCCGGAGCCCTTCGCGGCTCCAGCAATAATAACTTCTACACCACCAACAAGCACCTTTACGGCAACCTCTTTTTTAACTAAATCAGTTGTAAGGATGGCCTGACAGAATTCTTCCGCTCCAGCAGCCCCACCGTCCAGCTTCTCTGGCAGTACAGTAATACCACTACGTACGCAATCCATCTTCAGCAGCTCACCGATCACACCAGTCGAAGCGACAGCAACATCATTAACCTCTACGCCCAAATGTTGAGCCGCAGCAGCGCGCATCTCATAAGCATCGGCCTCACCTTGTTCACCTGTGCAGGCATTAGCATTCCCGCTGTTCACGATTACCGCCTGCAACGTTCCGTTCACAAGACTTTCCCGTGTCACCTTCAGAGGAGCCGCCTGAAAAACATTCGTCGTATACACAGCCGCCGCCGTTGCCGGAACCTCGCAGACAATCACTCCGAGATCGTTACGATCTGTTTTTTTCAGACCACAGTGCAGACCTCCGGACTTAAAGCCTTTAGGTGAAGTAATGCTGCCACTATCCATGGTAGTAAATAATTCAATCTCGTTCATGTTATTTGTACCGCTGAACCTTATGGATACACAGGTGTGTAGCCGAGGCCAAGGGTTTCCTCCCATCCCATCATCAAATTAAGGTTCTGTATTGCCTGCCCTGCCGCACCTTTTACAACGTTATCAATGACGGAGACGATCGTCACCCGCCCTGTACGAGCATCTGTTGCAAATCCGATATCACAATAATTAGAGCCGCTAACTTCTTTTGTCGCTGGAATCACACCTGCATCGCGCACCCGCACATAAGGTCTGCCCGCATAATATTCACGATATAAATTCACAAAATCCTGCTCCGTATAATTGCCCGTCATTCCTGCATACATCGTACTCATAATACCTCGGCTCATCGGCACGAGATGTGTGGTGAACGTTACGGTTACCTTTTCTCCAGCAATCTCCGTGAGTGTCTGCTCAATTTCTGGTATATGTTGATGTTTATTTATTTTATAAGTTTTTAAGTTCTCGTTTATCTCTGCATAATGCACCATCAGACTCGTTCCGCGTCCTGCTCCGGTAACCCCTGATTTGGCATCAATAATAATACTGTCATGCTTAATCCAGCCTGCCTGAATGGCAGGAATTAGTCCAAGAAGTGTAGCCGTAGGATAACAGCCTGGATTAGATATAAAATCAACCCCAGCCGCGCGCTCTCCGAACACCTCACAAAGTCCGTATACAGCCTGCTCTAGGTATTCATCAGCCGGAGCCGGATGTTTATACCAGTGTTCATACTCTGCGCCATTCTTCAATCGGAAATCACCGGATAGATCTACGACCTTTAGTCCAGCTTCCAGCAGCTGCGGCACCAGCTTTGCACTTACACCAGACGGTGTAGCCGTAAAAACCACATCCGCCCGCTCAGCCATCTGAGCCGGATCAACGCCATCCAGCCTTCGGTCAATAATGCCCGTCAAATGAGGAAACCCTTCCTCTATTGCATCCCCTGCACTTGATGAGGAAATCACCGAAGTAATCTCTACCTTAGGATGACTTTGTAGTAGCCGAATCAGCTCTACGCCTCCATAACCCGTTGATCCAACAATCGCCGCCCTCAGCTTGCCTTCCACTGTCATCCCCACTTCCTGCTTATCATGAATATATTATTTAATATAATGCATACCGTCTTAGAAATATGTATTATTATACATCCCAATTAATATAAATACAACACAATATGTGAACTTTATTTCCTCCTAAATATAACCTCATTTACAAAAAAAGAGAAGCGCCGCCTCCCCCGTAGGTGAGATTACGCTTCCCTTTTAAACCCTTCGCCCAGCACTTCATGAGCTTCGGTAATAATCACAAATGCACTTGTATCTACAGATTGGACAATCGCTTTCAGTCTCGACACTTCATTCTGGCCTACCACTACCATCAGAACGGTACGTGCATCACCAGTATACCCGCCATGTGCGTCCAGCTTCGTCAGACCACGATCTAAATCATTTAATATCGCTTCAGATATTTCTTCCGTCTTGTCAGAGATTATGTACGCAACCTTCGTATAACGAAAGCCTACCTCTATCGCGTTAATGGCCTTACCTGTCACAAATAATCCGATCAGCGCATACAGTGCTTGCTCCATACCGAGTATAAATGCAGCTAACACAATGACTGTCCCGTCTAGCAGCACTACAGAAATCGAGAAGCTGAGACCGGATATCTTTTGAATAATCTGCGCCAAAATCGTGAGTCCACCTGTCGATCCACGTCCACGGAACACAAGACCTAGTCCCACTCCGACACAGATACCGCCATAAATGGAGGCTAAGAGTGGATTGGTTGTAGGTGCAGGTAAATCTTTCGTCACAAGGATGAACAACGGCAGTACAAAACTCCCAAGCAGTGAGCGTACTCCATATTGCTTACCTAGGAAAATTACCCCGAGCACAAACAGTGGAATATTAAGTGCCCATTGCGTGTAAGCCGGTTCAGCTCCAAACCAGGCTTCAGCCAATACAGACAGACCGGATACACCACCAGAAGCAATATGATTCGGCAGAAAAAAGAGATTAAACCCCAGCGCTGTCACTAACGAACCGAGCAGAATTAGCGTTGTATCCACTACATGTCGGAGTGGTCCATTTAGAGGAATTAGTGGGGGTTTATTACGTGAATTGATTTTTTGCATTTCAAGGCGCTCCTTAAAGTGTCATCTTGCTTTACGTAAGAAGAAACGGGTACACCATCCATATCAAAGAATGGGATCCGTTTCCTCAAAAAATCAATATAAAGATAGTATGGAGTTACCTTATACTTTCCTATATTCCCGAAAAAATCCCTTAGTCCGCCTCAATCTTGATCTGGCTACGTAAGTAACCATCAATGAATGCATCCAGGTCTCCGTCCATGACTGCACCCACATTCCCTGTTTCTACGGAAGTGCGGTGATCCTTGACCATGTTATACGGATGAAATACATAGGAGCGAATCTGACTGCCCCAGGCAATATCGGATTGCTCGCCGCGAATCTCATCCAAGTGCTGCTGCTGTTCTTGCAGCTTACGCTCATATAGCTTGGAACGTAGCATCTTCATGGCTTGTTCCCGGTTTTTGATCTGTGAACGTTCATTCTGACAGGTTACCACCACACCCGAAGGTAAGTGAGTAATCCGCACCGCAGAGTCTGTGGTATTGATATGCTGTCCACCGGCGCCGCTCGCACGATACGTATCGATCTTAAGATCCTCAGTCCGAATCTCAACGTCTACATCATCCGTGATTTCTGGAACCACATCACAGGATACAAAAGAGGTATGCCGTCTACCTGAAGAGTCAAACGGGGAAATCCGCACCAGTCGGTGTACACCCTTTTCGGCTTTCAGATATCCGTAAACATTGAAGCCTTTAATAAGTAGTGTGACACTCTTAATTCCAGCCTCATCACCAGGTAAGTAGTCTAGCACTTCAACCTTGAAGCCACGTTTTTCAGCCCAACGGGTGTACATCCGCAGTAGCATTTGGCCCCAGTCTTGGGATTCCGTTCCGCCTGCACCCGGATGAAGCTCTAGAATAGCATTCAACTTGTCGTATGGCTGATTAAGCAGCAATTGAAGCTCAAATTCATCCACTTTTCTGCCTAGGCTGTTAATTGTCTCCCCAATTTCCGCCGCCAGATCTGCATCGCCCTCTTCATCCGCAAGCTCTGCCATCATCGCAGCATCATCGTATTCCTGTTGAAGCTTCTCGTATTGATCTACGGAAGATTTCACAGCATTCATCTCGGCGATTACGCTTTGCGCTTGCTCACTATTATCCCAAAATCCTGGAGCCGCCATTTTCTCTTCAAAGTTAGAAATCATCTCTTGCTTAAGATCTAAGTCAAAGAGACCCCCTAAGGTCAGTTAGTTTCTTGCCTATTTCACGCAAATCCTGCTTTACATTTGGTTCTATCATAGGTCACTTCACCTTTCAAAATAGTGTTACGGTCGTCGCTCTATTGGAGATTTAGTGGGATATAGTGATCAAAGTTCGCTTACGCCTTGCGGATTATTCTTCCGATCGCTGTTGTTTCCAGATTCCTTGAATGGATAACCGCATCGCGGTTGGAATCTGGAAACAAAGGCGAACGCTACGCTTCTACAGAACAATTCCGCCTGCTCCGCTCCATGATCACCAAACTACTAAAGATCCAAAAAAGCGACTGGGCCGTAAACGGGGGATACCCCCGGGCCCAGCCGCTCTTTATGGATAGTATACCCATGAAAGCGATAATAAGGACTAGATAAAAGGCAAGAACAGAGAAAAACACATTCCAATACCAACTTAATCTATACCTTAACACGCTATTTATGCGTATTTCAAAACGTTTGTCTTATGCGTTTTGACCATGGCAATTCTTGTACTTCTTGCCGCTTCCGCAAGGGCAAAGATCATTACGGCCAGTCACAGCCTCAACATGAACCGGACGTTTCTCAACAGGTTCGCTGTTTGTAGAGATCTTGTCTTCATCAATAACGGATTGACGTTCCTGATTCGCTTCGATGTGAGCCTTCATAATATAAGTAGCTACTTCTTCTTGAATCGTAGCAGTCATAGTATTAAACATCTCAAAGCCTTCGAATTGATATTCACGAAGTGGATCCGTACCACCGTAGGCACGCAAGTGAATCCCTTGACGCAATTGATCCATTGCATCAATATGATCCATCCATTTGCTATCTACGGAACGAAGTACGATTACCTTCTCGAATTCACGTACGAGCTCTGAACCCAGACGTTCTTCACGTGCTGCATATTTCTCAAGCACACGCTCGAAAATAAACTCGATAATCTCCTCAGCTTCCTTACCCCATAGAATATCACGGGTCAAAGCACCTTCTTCAAGCAGCTTGCTGTTTACGTAATCAGCAACTTCTTGCAGTTCCCAGTTCTCAGGAATATCATCGCTACAGTGTGCGAGAACGATACGCTCAATTACAGGCTTGATCATTTCAAGCACGATATCTTTAATGTTATCGGACTCCAGAATCTCACGGCGTTGTTTATAAATAATTTCACGCTGTTGATTCATCACGTCATCATATTGCAATACGACTTTACGGATATCAAAGTTATTGCCTTCAACACGTTTTTGAGCAGATTCTACAGCACGCGTGATCATGCGGCTCTCAATCGGCTGATCTTCCTCGAATCCGAGACGATCCATCATAGTCAGAACGTTGTCAGCACCAAAACGCTTCATCAGCTCATCGCCAAGCGACAAGTAGAATTGTGTAGAACCAGGGTCACCTTGACGACCCGCACGACCGCGCAGCTGGTTATCAATCCGGCGCGATTCATGACGCTCTGTACCAATGATATGCAGACCTCCAAGATCTGTCACACCTTCACCCAGAACGATGTCCGTACCACGTCCAGCCATGTTGGTAGCAATCGTAACTGTACCTGGCTGACCTGCATGGGTAATGATTTCTGCTTCCGCAGCGTGATGCTTCGCGTTAAGCACTTGGTGCCTAACACCTTTGCGCTTCAGCATTTCAGAGACGAGCTCTGAATTCTCGATCGACACTGTACCAACCAGTACAGGCTGGTTCTTTTTGTGACGTTCTACGATTTCTTCCACAACAGCCTTGAACTTACCGTTCTCACTCTTGTAGACGACATCCGGCATATCATCGCGCTTGTTCGGCTTATTCGTAGGAACCTGAAGAACTTCAAGACCATAAATCTTCTTGAATTCCTCTTCCTCAGTCTTCGCAGTACCTGTCATACCGCCCAGTTTGCGATACATACGGAAGTAGTTCTGGAAAGTGATCGTAGCAAGAGTCATACTCTCATTCTGTACTTCGATTTCTTCCTTCGCTTCAATCGCTTGGTGCAACCCATCGCTATAACGACGACCTGACATTAGACGTCCTGTAAATTCATCGACAATAACGACCTCACCCTCGTTTACAACGTAGTCTACGTCACGACGCATAATTACATTTGCTTTTAGGGCTTGGACGATATGGTGATTCAAGGTTACATGACTGTGATCATACAAGTTCTCAATACCAAAAGCGCGCTCAGCAGTAGCCACACCTTTTTCAGTCAAGGCTACAGACTTCACCTTAATATCAACTGTGTAGTCTTCTTCAGCCTTAAGCTTTTTCACGAAACGGTCTGCTGAAAAATACAATTCTGTAGACTTCTCAGCTTGTCCGGAAATAATAAGAGGTGTACGTGCTTCATCAATAAGAATAGAGTCCACTTCATCAATAATACAGAAATACAGAGGGCGCTGAACCATTTGCTCTTTATAAAGCACCATGTTGTCACGCAAATAATCGAAACCAAATTCGTTGTTCGTGCCATACGTAATATCGCAGGCATAAGCAGCTTGTTTATCAGCATGGTCCATACCGCTTAGGTTAACCCCAACCGTCATGCCCAGGAAGTTATAGATTTGTGCCATTTGTGCGCTGTCGCGCTGAGCCAAATAGTCATTGACCGTTACAACGTGTACGCCTTTACCTAGCAAAGCATTCAAATACACTGGCAATGTACCTACTAGTGTCTTACCTTCACCAGTCTTCATCTCGGAGATTCGGCCTTCATGCAGAGCCATACCACCAATTAACTGCACATCAAAATGCCGCATACCAAGTGTCCGCTTGGAAGCTTCACGTACGGTTGCAAATGCCTCAGGAAGAATTTCTTCCAGAGTTTCGCCTTTTTCAATACGGGCACGGAATTCTGCTGTCTTCGCTTGTAACTGTTCATCAGATAGCTTTACAAATTCCGGTTCCAATCCATTAATTACATCGACTGTCTTCATGAGACGTTTAACGTCACGATCGTTGGTGTCTCCGAATATTTTCTTTACAAGTCCTAGCATGGTTAACCCCTTTCATGCAACACAGATGGTGGAACCGAGCCCATCCTCACAAAATTGAAAGGGCCATTTATAAATTCGATTCCGCTGCTTCATAAATTGTAACAGTTTGTAAGAGATGCCGCAATACAAGGTGTATCAGCCACATTTTTCAAATATAGTCGCTTATACGCACAAGAGCCCTATTCGCTGCAAGCGAATAGGGGCTCGGTTTAAATTTCTTAGGTTCTGACTAACTCTCGAGGCCCTTTATACTTAGAGCATAACTGGCATCATTGTATCTTAGCCCTGTTCAATCAATCCATATTTACCATCATCACGTTTGTAAACTACGCTTACTTCCGAGGTATCGATATTGGAAAAAACAAAGAAAGTATGTCCTACCATGTTCATTTGAAGAATAGCTTCTTCTACATCCATCGGCTTCATCGTAAAGCGTTTGTTCCGCACAACTTCTAAATCATCATAATCTTGTTCTTCTACAGCAACAGCGGTACTAGCTCCATCCACAAACAGCGTCTTGAGTCCCTCTTGACGGAACTTACGATTGATCTTCGTTTTGTGTTTGCGAATTTGACGTTCTAGCTTGTCCACAACGGCATCTATGGAAGCGTACATGTCATCGCTGCGGTCTTCCGCACGAAGCGTCACACCAGCAAGCGGAATGGTTACTTCCACCGTATGAAGGCCGCGAACTACGCCAAGCGTCACAGACCCTTCAGAGGTAGGGGGTGCTTCGAAATACTTCTCAAGTTTGCTGAGCTTCTTATCAACATACTCTCTCAAAGCGTCGGTCACGTCAATTTGTTGACCTCGAATGGTGAATTGCATGGCCACTCCTCCTTTAGTTACACCTTCATTATACCAAATTGTTAAGGCTAAGTAAAAAGTAATTCCTTACAGCCCTTACAATTAGATAACAAATATTGTCGTAGTGTTCACAAATAAAACAAGTCCGGTAAGAGCAACTATTCGCCTCACCGGACCAATTGTAAACCTGTCGTTATTATAGTACGAATTCCATTCTTATATTCCCAAACTGAGACAGTATAAGATTAAGTTACTTGGTATGAATTTGAATGATTTCGACAGGTGACAATTCTGTACCCGATCCTGTAATAACGTATACCTTATAGGCAGTATTGGCTGTCAATCCAGTCAAAGTATGCGTATGTTTTACACCAGGAGCGAACGTAAGCGTGTCCGTCCATGGAGCAGTCAACGCTGTACCAGTACTATTCTGTCCTAAAGAAATTTGTGCTGCGCTAGGTGCTTTTTCATTAGCTGGTAATACTACATATCTTACTGGGGTTGGAGCGTAACCTGTCACACCATATTTAACATATACATCGGCTGTAACAGTACCTACTTGTCCTGGTTCAAAAAGTGTAATCGACTTTTCAGTTGCCTGAGCAGTAGTTAATCGAACTGTTGTCACAGTAGACAGATTACCAGATGCATCCGCTGCTACGATATATGTTGCGTATTCTGTCCCAGGATTCAATCCGTAAACCGAGAATGTAACCGTTGTGTTCGGTACAGTTGCAACACTACCATGAATTTCGCTTGCAGTTCCATTGCTGATCTGTCCTTTTTCCACCTGCAATGCACTCGGTGCACTTACGTTAGCAGTATAAGGAGCTACAACATAGTACACTGAGCCTGTTACGGAAGATGTCAGGTATACATCGGCTGTTACCGAACCAACGTTACCATAGGTTGCCCCACTTACGGTTGGTGTAGTGACAGTTCCGCCATCACCGTTACCTCCACCAGATCCACCACCACTTCCTCCACCAGTACTACCACCTGGAGTAGCTGTTGGCGTTGGGGTAGCTGTTGGTGTCGGAGTTGGCGTTGGGGTAGGAATTACTCCACCACCTGTGCCGCTACCTGGGTAATAGATGACCGAGGTATTGATGATACCTACAGCCTCTGCACGTGTTAACGATCTCTTAGGACCGAAGGTTCCGTCCGGATAACCGTTAATAATCTTCTTATCTGCTGCAGCGGCTACTGCACCTTTTGCCCATGTTGCGATTTGTGCATTGTCTTTAAATTTGCTAGTAGTGGTATTAGTGCTCAATTTAAGTAATTTCGCAGCCATTACAGCTGCCTCTTGTCTTGTGAGCGGAGTATTGGGACGGAACGTATTGTCCTCGTATCCCCCGATATAACCAGCTTCCACGGCTTTAGCCACTTCACTGTAGTTCCAGTTTGTGCTTTTCATATCTTTAAAGCTTACAGTTGCTTTTGCTGTAAAACCGAACAGGCGATTTACCATAGTCACATACTCACCGCGCGTAATGGCCTTGTTTGGTTTAACTGTACCGTCTGGGTATCCTCCAAGGTATCCTCTATCTAGCCATTGCTGTAGCTGAGCTTGAGCCCAGTGACCTTGAATATCCTTAGGTACGGAGGCGGCAGATACGCTGCCAAGAGATCCTAATAACATACTAACTCCTAAAACTCCGGTCATAAGACCGCGCAACTTCTTTTTCATCCTGCTAATCATCCTCCTAAAAGTTTTGATAGCTTAGGCTATTTGAATCTCTCATGGAAGTGTTGGCCTAGGCTAACATAGTGTGCGTCGAGGTAAGATAAACAGCTCAACGTACAACTATTACCCACATTTCGAAGAGTTCTAACATTTTCCATATTATAAATTTACAAAGTGCGCTATTTTCTTTCTATTAACTGCATTGATAGAGCCTTATGAGCACACAAAATCTCCCCACAAAGTGGAGCCTAAATCGATGCATACTCAGGTACTTTGCGGGGGCCCCAAACACACAAAAAAAGGACCTTGGGAGAATTCCCAAGATCCTTGCTAGCGCTGTCTAAATTGCTAACCATCTACTTATATGTAGGTCGGCTTAGCCGTATGATTATAATTTGATTACGTTAGCTGCTTGTGGTCCGCGTGCGCCTTCAACGATATCGAATTCTACGGATTGGCCTTCATCCAAAGTCTTGAAACCGTCAGTTTGAATCGCGGAAAAGTGTACGAATACGTCGCCACCGTCTGCAGTCTCGATAAAACCATAACCTTTTTCTGCGTTAAACCATTTTACTTTACCTTCCATTGATTAAACATTCCCTTCGTCATCAGATGAACGTGAGTCTTGCTCACAAATCGACTATACCACCGTAACTTCTTCATTGTCAATTGGAAAAGTAAATGTTTACATGCAATAATTTACCACGTAAAATAGGACGTTTAATTTACCATAATCAAGAAATAGCTGCGGTGTAAAGATCAAAAAAAGAGCAGACGGTATTTAATACCCGTCTACTCCTATAGTGAAACACCGAAATAAATTATTTTTTGCGGTCCATTAGAAAACTATCTGGGGTGTAAGCAGCCTCGTAGGCGCTGCGCTGTGCTTTGGCTTGATTGCGCTTCTGTAACCAGTCTTGTGCTTCCAAACGAAGAGTGTTCATTCTGTCTAGGATCACATTGTCATACTCCAAAATTCGATTAATTTCTTGTTTTTGTGCAGTCGTCGACTTACAAATTTCGGCTTGTTCTGCAATAGAGTCGACAAGCTCCTGACGATCCTCGACAAAAAATTCTAACTCTTCATAGGTAGTCTCATAGAGTCTATCCGTGATATCTAAGGTTAGTTCCTTCAGGCTTTGAATTAACTCATCCATGAGCACTTTCAGCCTGTCCCTGGGCTGCAGCGATTTTGGATGCTTGTAGCCAAGTTTCCCGAAGTTCTGTAAGGTAGCCAATGGCCTCTTCCGCTTTTTCTGGGCTCTTGCGGATGTTGGCTTCAATTAATAGATGATTTGTATATTCGTAAAGTGAGAACAAGTTCTTAGAAACTTCATAGGAATGATCTAATGTAGACATCAGCTCACTCATAATTGTCTGGGCTTTCCCGAAATTAAGATTTGTTTTCTCAAAGTCTTGTTTTGTAAGTCCATCAATTGCCGTTCTTACAAAGCGGATTGCTCCGTCATACAGCATGATCACTAACTGCGCAGGGGTTGAGGTTTGGACTGAAGACTTGCGGTATGTCTCATATGGAGATCTAATCAAAAAACTCACCCTCTTTATAATAATTATATTAACTGGAGAACAGACTGGAAGATTGTGTCGTTAGTTTATTCATGGCTGTCTCCATCGCTGAGAACTGTTTATAATAACGTTTTTCAGTATTTGTTAATATTGTCAGCATGTTATTTATTCGAGAATTGTAGTCTTTGAGCTTTTTGCCCATAACACTCTCTTCTTTGAATGTACTAGTGACGTCAGCAGTATACTTGTTAGTACCCGCACGTATAGAGATACTTTCCAATGGTTTAGCTAATGTATCTCCTAATTTATCAAAAAGCCCCTCATTTGGCTGACTAGCAGAACCTTGGAATAAATCTATTACACTTTGGGGATTATTACTAATCGCTAGTTTGAGCTTCGCTTCATTAATTATTAATTTTCCGCCCTCTGAATAACTCCCCGTTGTAATACCCAACTCACTCAGTGTACCCATTTTCTCAGAGATAACCATACGCATGGACGATATGGTTGATCTTAAGATGTCATCATTTTTAAGAAGCCCGCTTTGGGCCTTCTGAGTCCAAGTTAGAATTTCACTTTCTTTCATTTCCTTCTTTTGTTCATCCGTCAGAGGAGTAAAATCACTATATTTAGCTTCATTCACTTTCTTGTTAAACAATCCCAGTAAACTGTTATAATCTTCGATAAAACTTTTTATTGTTTTAATAGAATTATCTGGATCGGATTGGTTACTGATCTTAGAGGTTCCATTTGTACCAGTTTCAGCGAGTAGTGTTAGTTGTACTCCATTTATAGTGAACGTATTACTCTTTTGTTTTATATCGTTTGAACCATTTATGCTAATAACAGCATCTTGTCCAGGTTTTGTGTCCGACAAACTTCCATCTTGATTGGTATATTGCTTTATGCCCTTAAATACTTCACTGAGTATGGTGTTATCTGATCCTAATACTATTTTACCGTCTACACTTGTCGGATCATCACTCGGAGCACCACTTGTCTTAGATCGAATTATCAACTTCCCTGTAATCTCATCAAAGCTAGCTATAACACCGGCTTTACTGTCAGCATTAATTGTTGAAACTAAAGTAGAAATAGAGGTAGCACCTGTGAATAAAGATTTCGTTGCATCATTCAAGCTACTGAAACTGACACCATTAATATTTATAGTATAATCTTTTTCCTTTTCTGCATCAGTAAGGTCACTGAAAGCTTTGCCTGTTGCCAGTTCTGCCAATGTTGTTTTCCCAGTTTTATTTAGCCCTACTCCATTTGTCTCCAACGTAGTACTTGTTGCTAACTGCTTTACTGTGACATCCATATCTATTCCGTTCGCGGTAGCTGTCGACTCAGCCTTTACTGCACCGGTATTACCAGTAACAATTGCTTTATTTGAGTTTAATGCAGATGACAAATTATATTTATCCGATAACTTATTAACTCGAAAATCATATAGTTTACTACTGATCTCACGGTAGCTATCTCTGGTCCAATTTAAAATTTCTTTTTGTTGGTATAGTTTGTCCAAGGGGGCACGCTTGACGGCCATCATACTCTTGACCATACTATCTATGTCCATCCCTGAAAAACCATTAATTCTTGTAACCAAATTAGTCCCCCCCTACATTATATTTTTTCGTCTACAAGAATACCTGCAATTTCCATCATTTTAGCCACTAAATCAAGAGTCTTCTCTGGTGGTACTTCACGAATAAGTTCTCCTGTTTCCTTATTAAGCACTTTGACAATAATATCATGCGTTTTCTCGTGGATACTGATTGCTAGCGCGGTTTGGGGACCCTGTAGAGATTTCACTGCTCGTTCAATGGTGCGGATAAGCTGTTCCTCAGCAACAGTTATGTTATCACCTTGCTTCTCTTTCAGACTGATATCTTTAGCATCGCGAATAATAACCGGATTACTTTGGACCTTTTCCGGTTCAGCGCCAGATGTTACCTCATGCCTGCTTTGTCCGACCGACATAGAACTAGCAGAAAAAGAAAACTGTACATTCATATACCCCGACCTCCAACAACGCTCATATTATACTTTATATATCGGTTAGTTTCAGGGATACTTTAGAACTTATCCTTGAGAATATAGAAATATATGTTTCTTTAGATTAGGGATCAACTTATAATCTCCGGATCGTCCAGTCTGAAATATTGGTAATATTGTCAAGGTTAGTAGTTTTCTTTATGGGAGTTTATTTTCGAACATAAAAACAAAACAAGCCTCTCCGAAGAGAAGCCATAAAAGATGAATAGATGTATAAATTTTAAATATAATATTCTCACAAAAAAACAATATACCTAATCCTTGTTCATCATCCACTCACACAACAAAAAATCTTCTTCGGTATCAATATCATAAGATCTGTTATTAGGCATAATAAATGCTGAAGTTTCTTCTGTTATAAATGACTTAACTTTAAACAGCCATTCTATCTCTGCAACATAAACCGCACCATTCAAAATATAAACTGGTGGTAAATCTTGGCGCCTGATCCCGATTTCTTTTTTTGTAATAATAGGTTTTATAGATCCATTATCTTGCAAAGTATACATCCAATAGGGTAATATTTCCGTCTCCGCCATACTGACGCATGCAGGTACCGCTGAATCTATTAGTTGTTCAATACAAGCATCAATATCCTCAGTTAAGCGCAATGGTGATGTCGGTTGTAGCAGAACTACAATATCATAGCCAGGTAACTCACTCAATGCATGAAACACCGGATCCAATCCTAAGGATTCATCCTCTGCAAGATGCTTCGGGCGTACAAAAGGGATCTCTGCTCCATATTCCTTCGCTACTTCGATTATTTCGGAATCTTCTGATGATACAATTAACCTATCTATATATTTAGATTTTCGCCCAGCCTCTATCGTCCATGCAATCAAAGGTTTCCCTGCTAATTCACGAATATTTTTTCTTGGAAGCCCTTTTGAGCCACCGCGTGCGGGGATAATGGCTAGTATTTTTTTATTTTTTATCATACTAAGCCTCCATAAAATTCATAGTTAGCCTTTTCATAATCGTCCAAGCGTCCTATATCAAGCCAATACTCTCTCAAGGGAAAAGCTGAGGCTTCTATTTGTTCATTCATCAATTTCTTAAAAAGATCCGGCATATCATAAAATTCATTTTGAGGAATATTTTTTAAAACCTCAGGACTTAAAACGTAAATACCTGCATTAACAAAACTTTTATGAAGCGGTTTCTCTTCAATTGATAACAAGCGGTGATTCTCCATCTCTAAAACACCATATGGTATCTGATACTCATACTCCCTTACACACATTGTCGCAACAGAATTGGTTTCACTATGAAAATTGAGTAGCTGCTCATAGTTAACTTTAGTCAAAAGATCTCCATTCATCACAAAAAAAGGATGCTCGGGCTTCTCCACTATAAGTGACAATGCACCTGCTGTACCGAGCCTCTTTGTTTCTTCTATATATGATATATTTACATCGAGATGAGATCCATCTTGAAAATAATCTTTAATTATTTCCTTCTTATAATTTACCGACAAAATGAAATTAGTAAATCCAAAACCTTTAAAACTTTCAATAATTGTTTCTAAAATAGGTTTGTCTCCAACTTTCAACATAGGTTTCGGCACATGATCCGTCAAAGGACGAAGTCTCGTCCCAAGACCGCCAGCCATTAATATAACGGTGTTCTCTTTTTGCGACGTTTCTACTACATTATCCACAAAAATAACATCTAGAATCTGCTTTTCTTGATTTACAATCGGCAGCTGCTTTAATTTCAACTTTTTCATTACTTCTTTATAATAAAACTGCTTCTTTCCAGCGTTTTCGTATATAGGAGTTTCATTCATGACTTTTTGAATTGAAGTATCTAAAGATAAACCCTTTAGGAGTCCTCGGCGAATGTCGCCATCTGTAACCGTCCCAAGTAAACACCTGTTTTCATCCACGACTATTGCGAATTGTAGTGCAGAATCATCAATTAATTTCATAGTTTGCAAAATCGTAACTTGAGGGCTTATCAAAATTTTTCTCCACTTTGTCATTATTCTACACTTCCTTAGCGGGAGTTCCGTATGCCTTGCTTCTATCCTTTATCGTTTGCAAAACTAGAGATCCTGCTCCAATTATTACTTGACTTCCAATCTGAACGTTTTGAATAATTGTCGATCCTGCTCCAATATGTGTTAAATCACCGACTATCACGCTTCCAGAAAGTGTAACTCCCGGCGCAATATGACAACTTCTTCCAACTGAGCAGTCGTGGTTGATACTTGAAGATGTGTTTATAATAGTATTATCGGCAACACTTGCAAAAGATTCAATAACAGCACTCGCCATAATTTGCACACCCTCACCTAATTTTGAGTAAGGAGAAATAATTGCATTTCGATGAATGACTGAGGAAAATGTATACCCCTTTGTTTTAAATTGCTGAAATATATCCGCTCTAATATAAGGTACTCCAATAGAACCTAAACAAAGTACAAGTTCAATATCAGAAATATTGTATGAGTCAATGACTTTATCTGTGCCAAGATATGAAAGTCCAAAACGATTCTCTTGTTTTTCAGGTGCTGTGAAACCCATAATTGAGCGTTTTTGCTGTAACAAAATATCAGTTATGACCGCGGCGTGGCCACCGTTTCCAATAAGGATAACAGGCTTACTCATCAATTAGCTCATCATCACTATAGCTTTTCGATGCTTTTTTACCGATTAGTGACCAATATTGTGAAGGAGCCATACCACTTCCCGGTCTTTTGACAGTTAAATTTTCTTTAGTAATAGTATCTCCAATCATAATTGACTTCGCAGCTACTAAGCTTTTACGAGCAGCGATTTGATTTGTCTGCTCCTTGATAGTTGGCTTTTTATTTCCATCTCCTAATGAGAGTTCAATAATGCGGATTGCCTTCACCATCTCTTGTAATTCATCTGGTTCTAAGGATGCGAGGTGGTCTGGTCCGGGTAAAAGCCTGCTAGTTGTAAAATGTTTTTCAATAACCAGAGCACCACGGGCAACCGCAGCTACAGGCACGTATATCCCCTCTGAATGATCAGATAAACCCACATCTAATTGGGTCTCTCTTGTTAAATGATCAATCGCCTGCAAATTAATATCTCTGTACGGAGTTGGATATTCAGTTGTACAGTGCAATACCGTTACATAATCCTTCAACCACTTCTTTGCCTCAGAGGAGGGGTAAAACTTTTGCACAGCTTCTATTTTCACTTCATCTGTTGGATACGCCAGACCGTAAGCAATAAAGGACAAAGATTCATGTATATCCTCAATAGTTGCCATACCTGTTGATAAAATTATTGGTTTACGTTTTGTAGCAATATAATGAACGAACGGTGTGTTTGTTAATTCACCAGACGAAATTTTCACAGTACGAATCGCGAGTTCATCTACTAAAAAATCGATACTTTCACGATCAAAGGGTGTAGATAGAAATTCAATTTTTTTCTCATCGCAATAAGCCTTAATTTGAAAAAACTCTTCATACGAAAGTTCTAATTTCTTTAACATTGCAAATTGTGATGTCTCTTCTCCAATGTTCTCCACTTGATACTCTGCCTGTTTTGCATTTTTGGTGACAAGATTTTCTGTCTTATAGGTTTGAAATTTTACCGCATCTACTCCAGCTTGCACTGCTGCATCAACTAGTCTAAAAGCAAGATCAAGAGAACCATTATGATTCACACCAGCTTCGGCGATTATATATACTTGATTGTTCATAAGTCATAAAACTCCTTCTGAATCAAATAGGAAGGTATTTCTTTAAGAATTTCCACTATTTTGCGAGAAGCATTTCCATCACCAAAGATCTGTTCATAAGGCCCAGCATATTGCAGAGCTTGTTCAATGCCATTTTTAATAGATTTTTCATCTAACTCAACATCAAAAACCGATGACGGTCTTTGTCTCCCCACCTGCCTATTACCACAATTTACAGTAGGCGTTTGTAGATAGGGTACTTCAATGAGCCCACTGGATGAATTACCAATAACAGAATCAGCATGTTTAACTGCACTCAAGTATCGCAATTGCCCTAGCGAATCAAACAAGAAGGCAGTCTCATTTTGTTTAGTATACTTTTCGATCTCTTCGTTAATATAACGTCCACCATTATCGGCATTCGCTTTTGTAAAGAGCAAGTTCACATTTGAATATTCGCTTAAAGCCCTTAATAACGGATGAATTCCATCCCTATCTCCATGTGTTTCAGGATGATATGTAATAAGCAAAAGTGACTTTTTTTTATCAAGACTTAACTGATTGTATAGCTCATCTTTTGATAAAAGTGGCACCTTTAAAATATTCTCAATTCCTAACGCACCAACATTCCACACTCGATCTGGTGATTCACCAAGTTGAATTACTCGTTGTTTATGTTCTTCGGTACTAGTGAAATGCCACGTAGCCAACTTCGTGATAGAGTGACGAATAGAGTCATCAAATGCGCCAAAGGTTAACTCTCCACCATGTAAATGTGCAATCGGGATACCGATGATTAGTGCAGCCTGTGACACAGCCAACATTTCAAATCGATCTCCTAAGATAACAATTAAATCAGGCTTTAATTGATCAAGTACATCCGCAAATCCTATTGTGGCAATTCCAATTGATTTAACTACACCTACAGAGGTATCTGATGACAAAAGTATCTCTACTTTTTTATCAATTTTAAATCCATCTTCCTCAATTTGCTTATAAGTTAGGCCAAACTCCGGAGATAAATGCATCCCAGTAACAACTAATTGTAGTTCCAATTCAGCATCAGAATGGATTTCTTTCATCAACCAATACAACAACCCATATTCAGATCGTGTTCCAGTGACAACACAAATTTTACGTTTATTCATAGTTGATTACCCCTTTCAAAGAGGAGTCGATGGAATGTTAATAACTCTTTTATTCAGCTCATTTGTCACTGTCAAATCCCCTTTTGGGCAATGCATATAAGGAGTTAACTCATTCATTGGCGTCCAAATTGGCCTTGCCATTGCTCCATCCTTATTCAATAAATCTAGCACGACATCACGACTATGTTGCTCCGAATCAAGGATAATGGTTTGAAGCCAGTAATTACTCGTTCCAAAAGTAGGTTCTACAAATAAATCCACTCCATCTATTTGCTCAAATAACTTTTTATAACTTTGAGTTAACGCTCTTTTTTTCGCAAGAAATACATCCATCTTTTCAATTTGAGCACATCCTAGAGCCGCATTAATATTTGGCATTCGGTAATTATACCCTATCTCATCATGACGGTATTCCCAACGATGCGGTATTTTGGCAGTTGTAGTAATGTGTTTTGCATAATCTGCAAGTTGTTCGTCATTCGTTAATATCGCTCCACCGCCACCAGTGGTCATGATTTTGTTACCATTAAAACTGAGCGCGCCTACAAGGCCAAATCCCCCCGTGTGCTTTCCTTTATAATAAGAACCCAGTGCTTCCGCTGCATCTTCGACAAGAACAAGATTATACCGTTTACAGATATCAATTAACGGATCAATATCTACAGGATGACCAAATGTATGCATGGGAACTATAGCCCGTATTACACGGCCCGTCATTTTATTAATGAGCTGATTATTGTGTATCTCACCAATCTCCCGAATATGTTCTTCGAGTTTTATCGGGTCAATACCTAATGTTTCCCCTGAAACATCAACAAAATGAGGAACTGCCTGTAAGTATGAAACTGCGTTTGCTGTTGCAATAAAGGTAAGCGCTGGCATAAAAACTTCATCATTCGCCTGCACACCAGCAATTTTAAGCGCAATATGTAAAGCAGCAGTACCATTAACAACAGCAACAGCTCGTTTCACACCTGTATATTCTACAAGCCTCTTCTCAAACTCATCGACATATTTACCAACAGATGAGACCCACCCTGTTCGAATACAGTCCGTTGCATACTCAACTTCTTTGTCACTGAAGGTCGGCTCATGTAAGGGAATAAAATCTTTACTACCATAAATTTCTTTTATGCCCTGAATTATTTCCTGCCACTGCTTGTTCATATGTTATATGCATCTGCCTTATATTTTGATAAATTCGTGGGATCTGTGAACCAATCAACTGTCTCTTTCAATCCGCATTTAAATCCTTCTATTCCACCGTATGATGGTTCCCAGCCGAGCAGTTCTTTCGCTTTTTGATTATCTGCCCACAATCGTTCCACTTCACTTTTTTCAGGACGAAAGCGAACTTCATCTGTTTCAATCTCAAGTTTTTTGCCCATTACATCAGCAATAGCCTTAACTGTATCTCCTATTGAAATCTCATAATTACTACCTATATTAATCACTTCACCAAGTGCTTTTTCACTATTCATGATTGAAATAAACCCACTGACAGTATCTTTAACATAATTAAAATCTCTCGTCGGACTTAAAGCACCCAGTTTAATTTTCTCCTTACCCGATGCAAGCTGTGTGATAATCGTTGGGATAACAGCACGCGCAGATTGACGTGGCCCATACGTATTAAACGGTCTGATAATTGCTACTGGCGTTTCAAACGAACGATAAAAAGATAACGCCATTTGATCCGCACCAATTTTCGATGCAGAATACGGTGATTGTCCCTGTAAAGGATGTTCTTCATTAATAGGTACATATTGAGCAGTACCATATACTTCACTAGTTGACGTATGAACTACTTTAGATACGCCAAGCTCACGTGCTGCTTGAAGTATATTTAATGTTCCTTTTATATTTGTATCTACATACGTATCTGGAGAATGGTAAGAATAAGGAATTGCAATTAATGAGGCCAGATGTAAAACCATATCACAACCCTTCATGGCTTTTTTTACCCCATGTGGATCACGAATATCACCTGAGAATACATCTAACTCTCTCTTAACATCATCTGATGATGAGTCAAGCCACCCCCACGAGTTGAATGAGTTATAATAGACGAATGCTCGTACATCATATCCTCGTCGTATAAGTTCTTCTACTAAATGTGAGCCGATAAATCCATCCGCTCCTGTTATTAATACCTTATTCTTCATTTACATTCACCCTTTGAATAAAACTTTTGAATCTCTTCATCGTTTAATAATAGTTCTAAATATTTCTTTAGTTTTATAAACAGTACGTGAATACTATCTCTCATTTCTTTTCTTTGATCATTTGTAGTCTGGGTCTCATTATAATTGTATTCAAAATGATTACTTATTCTTTGAACATCGTCTATTAGCTGATTTAATAAAGAACCTTCAACCAGCGGCTCTTTTCTTAACTTCTTCACGCTTTTCAACAATGTTCTTATATCGGAAATATTGACTACATTTTCACGTATTTTTTTCATTTTTCTTTCTTCTACTTTTACTAAATCAAGAATTTGATATAGATTTTTTATTACTTCAATTGCTTTTTCTTTTCCCTTGTTATTCTTTATGTTTTGATTAACAGAGAAATCCACATCTTTTACAAACCTTTGGTAATCAATCTTCTCGGCGTTGATATAAGGGACATGATTAATTTTTGCACCTTTTTTCGAAAGATTGTACATTTTTATATGATCTTTTATAAGATTCGTTAATTGATTGAATGAATCTATCTGTGCATATAATGTCTCAGAAGTTAATACCTTTCCTCCGTCATTACTATCCACCAATAATTCTTCTTCTATCGTTACCCCTTCGTGAACTGTTATACCTTCGGCATAGTACTTTTTATCAATATAAGACAAATCTTGCCCAACTAAGTACACCTCTTGAAATCCTAATTGACCAATTAGATTCAAAGTAGAAATAGCCACCGAAGCAACAGAAAAGAACCGCGTCATCTCAGGAAATAAGCTTCCTGTAATACCATCCATCTCACTTAACAATTTCAGAGCTTTTCCTTGATGGTTCTCCAAAATCAAATGATGGGTCATCGTGTCAAAAATAGCAATACCTTTGTAATCGAGTCCTTTGAAATGAGCTTCATAATTTGTTAAACTAGAGTCCATAGAGACCACAAAATCCGGATGTACGTCATATTTTAACAGCGCCCTTAAAGCAGAGCCTACACAAAAAACATACATATGATCTTGAACTTTTTTTATAAGATCAATATTTTCTGTTAATGATGGCCCTGAGGAAACTAATATTGCTCCTTTTCCTCGAAATTCTCCCATAAGTCTATCTATTGGATCCATTTCATAGGTGTAGATTAAATTCAGTATCGGCTCTATGATCCAATTTTTTTTAAAAAAATTCACTGTATTATTATTGATTACATACAAACTCAAGCTTTTCTCTATTAACTTTAAAGTATCATTTATAAGTTCCGAATTAGTTTGGTCATATTTAGGATGAATAATTATTTGCGAAGAAAGCCCTCTAAATTGCTCTAAAATAGAAGTTATCATTATTGGTAGTAAATCTTTTAAATAATGAAATTCAATGTTTTCACTTATTTTTATTTTATTTAATGTGAAATCGTTTAATACAACTTCTTGAAAGGGCTCAATAATAATTATCTTAGGAATATCTTGATACTCTGATTGAAGCGTTTCAACAATCTCACCATTTCCAATACCTATTACAAAAGTAATTTTATTTTTCTCCGATATTTCCTTATTTAATAGCTTAGCTATCTCCCTTTTAGGGGAGATTTTAGAATTTAACGGAATATTTATGCCCTCTGATTTATAAATGAATATCAAACTTCCATCATCGGCTGTTCCACTTGTTATTTCATATATACTCACTGAATAATTCCCTTTCTGGTTTCTAATTCCTCTATAAAATCCTCAATCCATTCTGAGTAGATTAGTTCGATAATCTCAACAACAGATGAGTAATCATTTTCCACTATTTTTTGTTCTGCTTGTCTCACAGTTAATTCTATATTTGTCTTGTTAATCTTATTGAAATTAAAATAACTATCTACATTCGATAACTCTAATAATGTGGCAGACAACTCAGAAAAGGCTGACAATATATCTTCAATGCTTTTCAAATTCAAGCTCTCAATTGTTAATAAAAGCTCTTTTGAAAACTGATGCACGTTTTGGAGTACTTCTTGTTCGTGATCTTTAATCAACTTTGTTTCGAATATTAAATTGTTATTTTGCACCAAGAGATCCTTTATCTCAATTTCATCTAGAGGTATCCCTGTATTATTCACAATAATAGATGAAATTTGATTTAGATACAAAACCAAATCTTGATAAGTTTCTTGGAGGCTTTCTTTCTGGTTAAACTTTTCTTCATTTATATAATATGTCATTTTTTTCATTCTCCTCATTAGCAAACAAGGTAGATAGCGATTACGCCATCTACCTCATTATAATCTTAACTCACACTATTATCTAAGAAGTTGAAGAACCCCTTGAGGTTGTTGGTTGGCTTGAGCCAACATCGCTTGTGCTGCTTGAGCTAAGATGGAGTTCTTAGTTTGGTTCATCATTTCTTTCGCCATATCAACGTCACGAATACGTGATTCAGCAGCCGATAAGTTTTCAGAAGATGTACCTAAGTTATTAATTGTGTGCTCCAAGCGGTTTTGAATCGCACCCAAAGATGAACGTTGTGCTGATACACGTGAGATTGCCTTAGCAATTGCGGTGATTGCTTTGTTTGCTGAAGATTGTTTAGACAAGCTCAACCCACTAATTCCGAGAGCTTTAGATCCCATAGTTGAGATTTTAATTGACAGGGTCTGCCCTTGGTTTGCACCGATATGAATTTGTTTACCTGTAAACTTACCGTCAAGCAAGTTCTGAGTATTGAATTCTGTAGTAGTAGAAATACGATCAATTTCAGCCGTAAGAGCTGTAACTTCTTTTTGAAGCTCTGTACGATCGGCATCAGTGTTCGTATCATTCGAAGATTGTACCGCTAACTCACGCATACGTTGCAGGATAGAGTGAGTTTCGTTCAATGCGCCCTCAGCTGTTTGAATCAACGAGATACCGTCTTGAGCGTTACGAGTAGCTTGATCCAAACCACGGATTTGTCCACGCATTTTTTCGGAGATTGCTAGACCAGCTGCATCATCACCTGCACGGTTGATACGAAGACCGGAAGACAACTTTTCGATGTTCTTACTAGTTGCAGCAGTATTCGCACCCAACTGACGGTGAGTGTTCATTGCAGCGATATTGTGGTTAATAATCATTTAATATTTCCTCCCTGAAATTAAGTTAGTTCCACATCCATGTGGTAAACGCCGAACCTTTAAGGTCGGCCGCCCTGCAGGTTCAACGTCTACTACATATATCGACGGCGTATGCCCAACAGTTTAGAGTAATTCAAAGTTTTTTTAAAATTTTCTTGAGAAACACCCCCAAAACAAATAAAAACCTAAGTCTGCCATTGGGAGCCTTAGGTTCTAGATTCAATGTATATAAATATGTTTGTTAGTCGTTCTTTTGCTCTTCACGAAAACGATGGATCAAGGCATTCAAATCAGTCTGTATAGGTGCAACAGACTCACGATTAGCCTCTTGTATAGAAAGATATACCTCTTTGCGAAAAATATCGACATGCTTAGGAGCCGAGATGCCCACCTTTACTGTATCACCTTCCACACTTAGGATTGTCAACTCTATCTGGTCCTGAATGACGATGGACTCGCCTTTTTTGCGGGTAAGTACAAGCATATCATCCACCATCCTTTCCATCGATAGCTGAAAGTTCCTGCAAGAGGCTATGCTTCGTATGATAAGGAGCTCTATGCAGAACGATCTGTTTCCCGGAATGCTTCACTGGATTCAATACAATGGGTGCCAGAAGATTAACCGTAGACTGATCAACTTGTTCCTTCAGAGTAATGATACAACGAACGATAACCTCTCTGTCGATCCCTAGCTCTTCCGCTTCATCATCTGGAAGATCAAATTCATAAGATGGATAAAATACAAATGGATCACTTAGCAAAAAGGACAATCCCTTTTCCTTCACAGACTGTAAGTACCAGAAAGGTGTCTCCTCCACAGCAATCAAAGCGAAGTCTGTTTCTACATCAAAACCGGGCAATCCTTTAGGGAAATGATATAACTGTTCCTCATCCACATCAATTTTGCCCCAAGATAGTGTTTCTATAATCAATGTTGTTCACTCCTCATAATAACCGGTATCATAAAAACACTACTACCAAACCATATATAGCACAAAAGCTATAGAGGCGCTTCCCAGCACTTCTATAGCTTAAAGACTTACAATTGAACGTTAATTTCAGGTAAAAAAAACTGTATGGTTGCATATTGCTGCATATATATATTTAACTTGCCTCGGGTATACTCAATCTCAGGACTACGTCTTTCAACCCGTATATCAACATGGGCAGCCCTAAAATTAACTTGAGGGGCTCTAGTCTCAAAATGAATATCCACATTATCGTACGATGCAGGCCCACGAGTCTCTGGAAATGAATTAGGTTCTGTATCTGTGCCGTACACTTCTGCAATCGTATTACCTGGTTTAAAAAACTCTGCCATCCGATTCCCCTGCTCAACCTTTTTAGCTATTCCCTGAAGATACAGCTGCTGGATCCCAGTATAGATTCGTTTGTTCATATCAAACATATTGCCGCCATTATAGGCTGCCCATGCACGAGATTGATCTATGGTAAGTTCAGGCTGAGTGGATTGAACCGTTAGTTGTCCTGGTGTCGTTGTTACATTGACTTCAGCTTTAGGCTGAGAAATCGAATAGGCACCCGGATCAGCATCAATTCCAATCACAGCAGGCGTCTGACGGATTTGCAATATCGGCTGAAGCAACGAGAACCACCTCCGTTATCTGATAAAGTCTACGAGAGTTGTGGATATTATCTTTGCACCCACGGACAAGGAAGCATTATAGATATTCTCTTGAATCTTGGAATTCATAATCAAGCCTTCATAGTCGGCATCTTCCGTCTTGGCTTGAAGATCCGTTAGGTTAATATTCAGATCACTAAGCCGTTCCTGCATCAATTCAACACGGTTAGTCTTTGCCCCTATTTCGGAACGTGCCGATAAAATAGTCTCCATGCGCGTATCGATTGCATCAAGTTGACCCGATACAGACTTGAGGTCACCAGCTTTTAACCCAGCAGAAATATTATTAATAATTACAAAAAGATTGTCTGCATCCCCAGTATTACCGAATACGTCATTGCCAGTCATACTGATTGGCATACGCACATCTTCACCTACGATAAACTGAATCTGCCCAGTATCCGTAGTAATTGGCTTAGATACATCGTATGAGCCATCTGCACCTTTAACGAAATCATAAGGTTTCGTGTTATATTGCTCGCCATTAAAGATATACTTACCGTTCAGCGTACTGTTCGCAATATCCACAAGTTGGTCTTTTAACTGCATCACTTCGGCATTAATACTGTCCAGTGCTGACTGTGGATTAGTCCCTGTCGCAGCCTGTACAGACAGTTCACGAATCTTTTGAACGACATCTCCGGCTTGACCAAGGACCGTATCATTATAATCCAGCCATGAAAGAGCGCTATCTACATTTTTAGTATATTGCTCGTTAGAAGAAAGCTCAGCGCGATAGCGCAGGGAATACGTAATCCCTACCGGATCATCGGAAGGCTTGTTGATTTTGCGGCCGCTAGAAAGCTGTAATTGTGTATCGTTCATTGTACGCGCGTTACGGTTTAGGTTAAGCAGAAGCTGTGAATTCATCATGTTAGAGGTTACTCTCAACATATGCTATATCTCCTTTTATCTGCCGACTGTGCCGGTGGAATTAATCAATTTGTCGAGCAGTTCATCAAAAGTAGTCATAAAACGCGCAGCGGCACTATAAGCATGCTGGAATACGAGCATATTCGACATTTCTTCATCCAGAGACACACCGCTAACAGATTGACGACGGGAATTAACCTGCTCTACCAGATAATCTGAGTTATCGGTCTGACGAGCAGCCTCCTGTGATTGAATACCAAGTTGGCCAACCATAGAGCCTAGAAGCCCACCCACAGTATTGCTAATTTTGCCGTCCGGCGTAGTGAATTTACTATCCTTCAGATTCGTAAGCAAGAGAGCCAAAGTGTTATTCCCTTTAACGACCTGTGTGTTGCCAGCTGCATCTACAGTAGTACGCAGTGAGGTTGCGAATAAGCTAACATCTGCAGCAATTTCCGGATTCAACTTGATCGTTCCAGCATCACCAGAGGTTACAAAGAAATCACGACCGGAGCTTCCATCCATCGCATAACCTAACTTGTGAAGTCCGTTCAAACCTTTGACAATGGTTTTAGCGTCCTCATACATCGTTGCTCCCTTAGGCATTGCTTGACCAGCGGCCAGAGTAACTACAGTGCCATCTGCTTGCTTAATCTTGGCATCATTTGTCAATATGGTACCCTCAGGAAGATTGGAACCTGCCGGTATTGTAATTTCAACGTCACCCGTAGCAATCGTACTAGCCATATCGTTGAGTTGTTTCTTGTAGTCGGTAACATAAGTATTTTTGGAGAAAATCATTCCGTAAGCCTCGCCGCCCTTCAAAGTTCCAGCGGCATAAGCATTATTAAGAAATGCACTATCTACGGTTGCAGTAACTTCTCCACCCTCTACCAGTGGCTGTCCACCTAGTGAAACGTTATAACCAGCTTCCGTCTCTACAACGGTAATATTAGCAATCTTAGATAGCTTGTCCGCCATCAGATCGCGTTGATCGCGTAAATCATTCGCCTGATCACCCATACCCTCAATCTTATAGATCGATTTATTCAGATCTGCGATAGCGGTCAGGTAGCCCTGAGCTTCTTTGGCTTTAACGTCAATATTAGTAGCTAGATCCCGATCGAGATTATCTAATTGCGTGCTCATATAGTTCATAGCATCAGTTAAAGATTGTGCGGTTTGTACTACAATTTTGCGCGCTGTTGGATCTTCAGGATTTTTACTAAGGTCAGACCATGATTTCCAGAAGTTGTCCAGCACCGTACGAATACCTGTATCCGATGGTTCATTAACAATCGCTTCTAGTTTAGAGAGGGTATCTGCTTGAAGTTTCCAGTTTCCAAATGCAGAATTCTCACCACGGTACTGATCATCCAGAAACATTTCCCGAATCCGATCGATAGATGAGAATTCCACCCCTGTGCCCATTTGACCAGGAACGGTAGATTTATTAAATCCGTACGCTTCAATAGGTAAAGCAGCCTTCATATTTACACGTTGACGAGTATAACCCTCGGTATTCGCATTTGCGATGTTGTGTCCAGTCGTATTAAGAGCTGCGGTCTGAGTAAAAAGGCTGCGTCTCGCCGTCTCTATTGAATGAAATGTGGATGTCATGCTGCTTACTCCTCCTTATGTTCTGCTCTGACAGAACACTTCATCAGTACAATTCTAGCCTCGTGCATCAAATATCCCGGACCGATTTACGCCATTGCCTTTGTCGGACGGACGATGATACGTGATATCCTGATTCGGTCTTCCGACCAGCAGATCCAAAGAATAATCTATAAAAGTAAGCGACTGCTCTATCAGCTTCTGATTAAGCTCATTTGCTTCTTTCAAGCGGTGCAAAGTGCCAGAAAGCTTCTGCTGAATATGCAGCAGTCGTGCCTTATCTTCAGGGTCAAATATAAGTCTGGACAGCTCAGTTAGGTTCAGGTTCAGGTTGGAACGAATACCTACGCCTTGCAGAACGGTATATGCTGCCGCGATTCGCTGTTCCTCGAGCTGTCCAATCAGCTTCATTAACTTGGACTCACGGTTCAGGATGTCGATTAAGGCATCCACCTTGTTGTCCATAATCGTCTGTTTTTTCTCAGCGGCCAGCTCCAGCATTTGGTTATGCACTTCGTCCAGCCGCTCCAATAGTTCTATTAATGTCGTCAATGCCATGGATGGTTTCACCTAATTCTCGGAGGATTGCTTAAAGTAAGGGGCGAGTTTCTCTGCTAGCTTAGCTGCATCTACTTGATAGGTACCTGCGGAGACCTGTTGCTTCAAACTGTCGATCTTAAGTGCACGTTCAGCATCATTACCAGAATTCTGTGCTTGCAAGAGCTGAATTGCTTCATCAGAAATCGAAACCTCATCCTTGCGTGAACTTTTCTTCATTTGTTCCTGCCTTTGCGCATCCGCGCTGCGTTGATACGGATTCATCGCGTTAATTCGTCCGGTCTCGTTAATTTTCATAACTTCACCTTCCTCCTAATATAAAAAAGCCGATAATCTTTACTAAGTTTATCGGCGTAGACTGAAACATACTTTATAGCTGCAAACGTTTTTTTGCAGATTTTATAGCTCACGCAACTTGTCTATGGCACGATATGCGCCGTCTGTTGTCTTTTTGGTAGTATCCTCAGCAGCATTATCCTTGGCGGCATTGGTGAGATCCTTTCTAAGCCGAGTACGGCAGCTATCACACATATGCCCATCGCGAATCAGTGTTCCACACACCTCGCAGGGATACATCATATTAGGAGCATTTGCTATAGATATCCGGCCCTCTCGAATAAAGCGAGTGATCTCCTTAATCGAAATCCCCGTAGCATCGGACAGCTCTTGAATGTTGGTTCCTTTGTTCTCCCGCAAATAATCGACGCAGATCTCATATTCATGCTCCAGCTCTTTGATGCAGGGCTGGCACAACCCCATAAGATTCTTAACAAACAACCGGCCGCACCTTGGACAATTGTCTAGATTCATAACAAGCAGCCGCTCCTCTCCGTACATTCTGTACAATGCATAATATCCTTATGCTCCTAGATTACATGATTGCAAAGAATTCGTCTATGGGACGGAAGAAACGCTATTACGGGCATGGATCTCTTCAAAAAGTGAATGGGCTGTTCACAATCATGCATTTCGCTCTCCTCAGGAACGTGCCCAAGTTAGGCTATATACCTCTATCGTATAACCATAATCTAAACCTATTTGTTGAATGATCTCAGCGCATGCACGAATGGTACTGCCCGTTGTATAAATATCATCAACAATAATAATCCGAACAGGACGATTTAGAGGTACCTCCCGTTTCATCAAATCCGCAAACTGTGTTGTTACTGCCGGATTCTCCGCAAAAGCGTGCTTCATATCCGCTAGTCGTTCCGCCCGGCTCTTAAAGCTTTGCTTTCCCGTATGATGTGTACGGATTAGCAGTGGAAGCTGTTGAACCTTTCTACGTCTAGACAGCACATCCGCCAATCTTTCTGCTTGATTAAACCCCCGCTCCATAAGCCGGGAATCACTGACAGGCACTGGCACTAACAAATCAGCAGACCAAGAGCGATGGATGATGGATGGTTCTCGGGATAAAAGAGTGCTCTGCTTCTCTTTTTTTAGGGTTAGATAGGCTCTATCCAGCATAAGGCCAAGTAAAAGGGCATATCGTTCATTTCCGCGATATTTATACTGACCTAGCCATTCTCGCATATCACTATTGTAAGCAACTGCACTCCTGTTACAAATAATCGGTGATGGTTCGGTGCTGCGGGTACAGTCAGGACAGCCCACATGCCGACCACATTTCAAGCAACGCGGGGAACGTATCCATGGAATAGATTCTGCGCAAATCCTGCAAACTCCAGGAAATGGTGAAGATCCAGAGATGCGCTTGCCGCAGGTTAAACATGGAGATGCCGAGGGGGAGAAGAGTGACTGAGCTTTGGTTAACCATGAGAACATAGCACTCATGTCGGCGTCTCCTTACTAATAAATCCTTTGCTACGAGCGATTTTGTTCATAGTACGGATCTGAGAGATCGCTCCGCGCTGAGATCGGGTCCACTGTGGAGAGGCGAATACAACACGCCCAGCAGGATCATCTTTAGATCGCCCGGCACGTCCCGCCATCTGAACCAATGAGGCTTCGTCAAAAAGATCACTGTCTGCATCTAAAATAAATACATCGCTGCGTGGTACTGTAACTCCACGTTCCAGGATAGTAGTCGTTACTAACAAGGAAACAGCGCGGTTACGAAAAGCAATTACTTTTTCTGCCCGGGATGGATCTTTGGAGGAAGTCCCCTCGATAACTACGCCGGGAAAGCTCCGGCGAAGCAGAGCCAGCAACCCGTCAATATGAGCGATACGAGAAATAAAACAAAAGATTTGCGCCTTGCGCTCGAGCGACTTACGAAGCGTATGTACGAGAGATCTAGGTAAATTCCCACGCTTTAGGCATGTATGAACGGATGTCATGGTCAAATGCTGCGGTACAGGCAAAGGATGACCATGGAAGCGAACAGGTACTCTGGCATGTGGAAGTCTACCTGAGCGTACCAACCGCTGCATTTCTTGTGGTGGTGTGGCTGATAAGTAGATAAAAGAGCCATCTACCTTACAGGCTTCTTCAGCGGCATAAGCCAGCATAGGATCATTGTGATAAGGAAATGCGTCCAGCTCGTCTATGATAACGAGATCAAAGGCTCGATGGAAGCGCAGCAGCTGATGGGTGGTCGCGAGCGTCAAGCGACCACTCACCCAGCGTTCTGTGCTGCCGCCGTAAAGCACGGCGAGAGTCTCCGCCGGGAAAGCTTTGGCGAGCCGCGGAGCGAGCTCAAGTACGACGTCGCGGCGCGGCGTCGCTACGAGCGCCCGCCCACCGGCGGCGAGCACGGCCTCTAGGAGCGGGAAGATCATCTCTGTCTTCCCGGCTCCCGTCACCGCCCAGAGCAGGAACCGCTCTGGGCACGAATTGGCGGAGCGCTCACGCCGCTCCGCCAGAAAACCCAGCGCAGCGCCAGCGGCTCCCGCCTGCGCTGGGCTAAGCCCCCACCGGCCTGCGGCCGCGGTGGGGTCAAGGGCGGCCGTGCACCGCACGGCCGAAAGCGCTGCACTGCGCAGCAGCAGCGCACAAGCCCGGCTGCGCCCAAGTGCGAGGCAGGCCTCGCAATAGGCGCAGCCCATAAGGCCGCACGCGGCGCATGCCGTGCGGCCGGTGGGGGCGCTGCCGCAGCGCAGGCAGCGCGAAACGGCGCGGCGGGCGACAGCGCCGCGCCACCACACGTGCGGCAGACTAGCCGCCGCACGCGCTAGAGCGCCAGCACCCGCAGGGAGCTGGCGGGCCCACGCCCCAAGCGTAGCCGGGGCGTGACTACCAACGGCGGCGGCAAACGTAAGCCGCCCCTGCAAATGCGCCAGTTGTGCCGCCTGGCGCCAACGACCTGTCAGCTCTGGCAATCCTTCTGCCAGCAGCGCTTCTATTTCCGGCTGCAGTAAAGAGCGGCCGGCCACCGCCCACGATAGTTGTTCTGCTTCCGATTCAAGTAAAGCATAATCGAGATCATTTCCTCCGCAATAATTTCCTCCTTCATTGTTCTTCTTATCCTGTTCAATAAAAATCTTTCTTAGTTCAGAAACCCGCCATAGCGATACCCCATCATTAGGCCACCCTTCCTTTCCCATTCCTCCCGCTTCCCTTTCCTCCCTCAACTCAGGCTCAAGAACAGTGCTTACGTATTCACCCCATTCCTTAGCTCCCCAGTTCCTCATTCCATCTCTTGGTTTAAAATAATCGCGCAGCTTCACCGCCCATCCCAGTGGCAGCGCAGGAGATAATAAAACCAGCTTGTCCTCCGTTATTAAGCCCCTACCTTGACTCTCTGATCCAGCCCCAGACCACCACCATACATCTACTGTAAGATCTAAAGAAATCCAAACACTCCAGATCCCTCTACATTCCAAGACATACACACCCACTCGCATAAAAACCGCCTCCTTAACTCTTAACTCTCACCATTAGTCGCTTTTGCCCACTCCACTTTCCCTGCCTCAAACGCAAAAAGCACACTCCCCCATTTCTTGGAGAGTGTGCTTCACCCGTTACTCACATATTCACTTAAAATCTGTCGCGCTTTGATTCGCATCCCCTACTTCCTGCCATCCCCATAAAGGGCAACGAAACAGATTGCCCTGACAACCGCAAGTCTACCACAATCCCTTGTTGCTGAAGCTCTTCTTCACTCATCTGAAAAGTGTACGTAGATGTTGCAAGATCGATAGAGCAGCCACTATCAGCCAGCCTGGAAACAATTCCAAGGGTTCCATCGCTCGAGCCATCATCCATGAACGTTACTCGAAATCGTTTTCCGGTTAAAAATGCTTGAAATGTCAGCGTCCGAATGTACCATTCCACAACAGATGCATGATTGCGAGTAATCAAAATATAATGAATCCATTTCACGGACTGCGGTGTCTGCCGCACCTTCTGCCGATTATGCAGCATATGAATAATCACTGCAGCGGATACATAAACAGCCGCAATCCATATCAACTGGGCTACCATGGAGATGCACCTCCTCTGTATACCAACACTATATGCCGGCTTTAAAAGGTCGGTGACTGCCCAGCGTTCCTATCAAGCATATACGCCTTCGGCGTCCTTGGAAGGACGGTAAGCGTTTAAGCGAGAAATATAAGACATAAAGTATGGTGTGAAACTTATACTTTCTTATATTTCAGAGGAACAAGCTGTGCTCTCCTTGATTTCATTCCTATATGTACCGTAAATCTGTAAATTTTTTTATAAAGTTACCCAACCATACTTGATCGAGTTGATTACTGCTTGGGTACGATCATCCACTTCCATTTTTTGCAAAATACTGCTAACATGGTTTTTGACCGTTTTTTCACTAATAAACAAATACTCACCGATCATTTTGTTACTCTTACCTTCCGCCATCAACCGCAGTACTTCTGCTTCACGACGTGTTAGAGGATTGTTGTCACCGGCCACAAACTTAACACCGGCTTCCTTCACTACCGTATCTGCAGCTACGCCAGTCTCATTAAGGTAAGTCATGCGCCGCAATTGATTGATTAGCTTTCCGGTAACCTTTGGATGAATAAAAGCGTGACCCTCACAGACCGAACGGATCGCATTAATAAGGGACTCGGCCTCCATATCCTTCAATAAGTAACCATTAGCGCCCTTACGAAGGGTTTCAAACACATAACTCTCATCATCATGAATCGATAAAATAATTACCTTAACCTCCGGGAACATTTCCCGCAGTTTTTGAGTGGCCTCCACGCCATTCTCAATAGGCATATTAATATCCATTAGTACGATGTCTGGTTTAGTTCCGTTACAGAACTCTAATACCTGGATACCGTCACCACATTCACCGATGACTTCGATATCCTCCTCCATGTTCAAAATACGTTTCAGCCCTTCACGAAAAAGCTGATGATCATCCGCCAAAAGAACTTTAATGGGCGTTTTAGTAGAGTTTAAGTTCTCCATCACATTACTCCTTCCCTTTCTCCACGTTCGTCGGAATGTGGATCACGATTGTTGTCCCCTGATTCTCGGCTGATATGATTTCCATTCTGCCTTCAAGCAGCTCTACACGTTCCCGCATACCTACTAGCCCGAAGCTTTCACGATTGCCCTGCGGATTTTTTAATTTCTGCACATTAAAACCTAATCCATTATCCTTAATCACAATCTTAATTAACTGCGCTTGGTAAGTAATCTCTACCAATACGAAACTCGGGTAGGCATGTTTAGCAGCATTAGACAAAGCTTCCTGGACCAATCGGTATACCGCTGCCTCCATGGCTGAAGATAGTCGATGTTCCTGACCTCTGGTTTCCAAGGTCGTCCTCAGCTTCGTCTTCTCCTCAAAATCATGCACATATTTCCGCAAAGTCGGAATCAATCCCAAATCATCGAGAGCCATCGGTCGTAAATTAAAGATGACCTTACGCATTTCTTCCAGGCTGTATCGAACCTGTCCTTTCAAATCTATTACTTCGTCCTGCACTAACCCAAATTCCTGCTTTACCAGCATTCTTTCTACAATTTCCGTCCTAAGGACTAGATTCGCCAGCATTTGAGCAGGACCATCATGAATTTCCCGGGCAATTCTCTTCCGTTCTTCCTCTTGAGCCAGGATTATCTTGAGTCCTATCATCTGTCTGTTCTTGGCAGATTCGACAATTCTCGTCACCTGACCTAGTTCTCCCGACAAATATTCGAGCACTACGCTCATTTGCGAACCAATTGACTCTGCACGTTCTACAGAATTTTCGACACTGCGCACTCGCATTTGTAATTCATCACGTCTTGATCGAAGATAAACCTCTCGCTCACGCGTCATCATGAGTTCGAGCTGTAGCTCCGTAGCCTTCTCATAGGCAATACGGATATCCTTCTCGGAGTAGCGGACAAAGTCCCGGCTGACCTCTGTCAGCCGGATTCTGGAGCGATGATACTGCAGCTCCAGCTTGTCTACTTTTTTCAATGTCTCATCCGTTTCGTCCATGACCCGCTGCAGTTCTTTGTTGAGTGCAGCAAGTTCATCACGCGCAACCTGCAATATTTCAAAAATCTGATACTTGCTGCTCTCCATCACGTCGATGGTATTTTTAATGACGCGATCAATCGCATCGGTTTGAAATTCCACGGATGCTTGCCCCTTTTCTATCGAATCGTTTTAAAGGTTTTCCTTTATATTAACATATCACGATTCGATAGTTACGGTCTTCGTTTTCTGTTCCCATTTTACAGTTAATCCTAGCTGTTCAGAAACTAGTCTTAACGGTACTAAAGTCCTACCTTGTAAAATGATTGGTGCTACTTCAGCACTCTGACGTTTACCGTTCAGCAGATATTCCTTTTTATTTACGGTAAGATCCAGTGCCTTGGCTCCGCGTAATACCATGATCTTCTTATTCACCTGATCCCAAGTAGCGCTGCCTCCGAAAGCATCAAGGACATACCGAATTGGCACATAAGTACTGCCGTCTTTAACAATTGGGGCTACATCAATAGCTTTCTTTGTTCCGTTTACGGTCATTGCTTTCGAGCCAATGCTCATGGAAGCCGTACCTTTCGGTAAGCCTGCATCACTAGAAAGCGATGGCATTGTAAACTTGATATTATCAACGGCAACTGTACCCGTCTTCGCCCGTTCATCTTGGCCTTCCTCTACGTTGACTACATAGAGTCTCTTCAGCGTTGCTGGGAATTTAATGCCTGAGCCTGACAAGTCAATGTTAATGTTCTTCCAACCATTCCAATCGATGATCTTCGCAAGATCCACATAAGCTGTAGCTCCACTGTTGTCTACAAATTCAGCACGCAGCCAATTCAAGCTCATATCGCCCATCACATCAACCGACATCGAAGTTGCAAGCGCTGGAACTGTTTTTCCGCTTGTACCATTAAGCTGAGCATAAGCATACATTTTGCCGCTGCCAGCCGTCATATCATAACTGAGTGACAGCACCTTGGACCCTACTCTTTCAGCCGTTCCATCCACTATTGTTGCAGTACCCTGTACCGCTGGAACATTGGTAGTAAAGTCGATTGGATAGCTTACCTTCTCGAAATCTTCCCATGTTGTAGCTGCTGCTGTTGATAATACAACCACTGCACTAAATCCATCATAACGGGCAATAGCATAACCTGTAGTAACCCCTGCATCCACAGCGTTTACAGTAAGCTTGCCATCTTTCACGGCTCCCTTAAAGCCTACAAACTCCCACTTCAATGCTGAATCCGGAACATTGATAGTTGTTCCACTCTTCGTTGCCGCTGTAACAGGGACAGACACAGTATTACCGGCTGTCAGTGGCGCTGTAGCTGTTCCTACACTCATACTGGATAGATCATTACCACCTAGAACTGTAACAGTTGTAGAGGCGCTTGCGGCACCGCTTTTAGCCGTTAAGGTTACGGTACCTGGCTTCACTGCCGTTACTTCACCTGCACTTACAGTCGCGCTTCCGCCGCTTGATACCCAAGTAGGATTACCTGCTGCTACATCAATAGGGTTGTAGTAAGTGTCATAACCTTTTAAAGAATACGTTGCCTTTTGTCCAACCAGCAGTGCGGAACTTCCGCTAATTTTGATTCCTTTCACTTCACCTTGCGGTGCGTTAGTGTAGACACCAAGCCCGTTAACGATGTTACGCTGCTCTGTGCCATACTCTGTATTAAAAGTGAGTGTAGTAGAGGTTTCACCGAGGGGCCGGTCTACCATCGTTGTAGAGCCGCCTCCATCGAGATTAAGACCTTTCCAGACTCCGATATTGGTCATAAATGATTGCAATTCGGTTAAAGACATCCCTGAACTATTACCATTTTTCTCAGCAGCTATGATATATACATAACGTCCGTCTTGAGAATATCCTAAAGCTGTGCGTGCACGATAGCCTCCAATGCTGCTAGTAGAACGAGAGAACGTTGCTGCTTTTCCGTTATTTACTAGAATCGTATGTCCGCCGATCATGGTTTGCAGATTCGCAGGGTCTAGCGATTGCTGTGTAGTCTTAGATTTCAGGGAATACACACTTGTTACAGGTTGTCCTACCGTCAAATGGGCAGTAACATATCGTGCGGCTAAGCCATGTGCCCGCAAAATATAAGCTCCCTTTGGAACCGCCGTAGGGAGTGCAGCATTTTCTGAAATTTGAGTAACTACACCATTCTCAACAAGTACCTCTGTTGGAGTGGTAGAGCTATTTTTAGGGCGGTCGAGTGCAGTCCATACATCTGTGTAGATATACATAGCATTAGCATGACTATAAGTCGAGCTTCCGCCTTCAGGGCTATAAGCACCTTTATTGATACCGGAGATCTCAAACTGTGCGCCATCTGGCGCGGTTACCATCCCCTCAAAACTGTACTCGTCAATAATAGGTTTGCGGTCTTTTGTCACTGCAAAGGCATACATTCCATCCAATTGTGAAGGGGTAGACACCAGTACTCCACCTGATACTTGTCCACCAATAGGAGCACCCTCTCCACCGGTATTAAAATAATCGCCATTTACTGCCGCCACGGCTCCAGTTTCCTTGGCCATTCCGCCTGTACTTTGCCGAGTAGTCAGGTTTCCACCTTTTCCAGTCATCACATCTAAAGAAACGTATGGATTGTTAAGATCTATACGAATGACATCCGCAAGCCCAGAAGCACTCGCCCCAGAACGTGTAGTAGTATATTTATATTTCATCATAATGGCGCCCGAAGTAATCACTTCTTCTCCCAGCTTACTTACTTTAAAAGGAGCTGTGGCTGCAGCTGCAATTGGTGCAGACCCCTGACCAAACAGCATCATACCTTCACTGCCGATTACCGGCATAATCCATAACACACCAGCCAATGAAGCAGCAATCCACTTTTTAGTGGAAGATAATCTTATTCCCCGTACAACCTCGCTACTCTTCTTCTCCAAAACTTCATTCATTTCAACGTAACTCTCCCATCTCTTTTGTACTCTATCAGTCCGTATCAGTGTCTGGAAACTGGTTCCTATTTTTCTAGTACTCTTTTAATAGACTGAAAATAAGCCAAAAAGTTGCGAAGTTGAGAGATTTCAAGCTTTATAGAGTCAAAACTGTCATTATTAAACGACAAAAAAAGCCCGGTATATTTACCGGACTTTACCAATTGTTTCATTGTTTATGAGAGTTGCTTACAAGTAATCTGCCTGTTTCAACATCCGCTGCAGCATCACAGCAGCTTGAGCACGTGTGGCATTTCCTTGGGGCTGGAATTCACTTGTTGTCATGCCCAGAATAATGCCAGATTGCACTGCCTTTGCGACGAACTCAGCGCTTTGATTCTGAATCTTCGACTTATCCTTGAATTTTGCAAGTGTTGAGGCAGAAGTGCCGCTTAGCGTAATCGGATGATTGGTATATTCCATCGCACGAATCATCATAATCGCCATCTGTTCACGTGTTATATTATCATTCGGACGGAAGGTCCCATCCGTATTCCCTGTAATAATACCGGCTTTAGCCGCTGCGCCAATATAGTCTCCAGTTTGTGTGGAAGGCTGCACATCCCGGAAGCGCTGTGCGGTCTCACGATCGCCCAGCAAACCTAGACCTCGACTGAGCATAATAGCAAACTCAGCACGGGTAATTTTTTTCTCCGGATTAAACGCACTACCGTAGCTGCTATCAATAATATTCTTTGCGTTAAGCTCAGCTACGATCGCATTACTCCAATGCTTACTCATATCCGTGAAGGCTCTGGTGGACAAGAAAGTCCCTAATATCTGATTGCCAGCGGTACGAGCACGGATAACTGTATAGTTGCCAACCGTACTGATTTTTGTAGGGAGATAAGCTGCATCGTAATAGGAAAGGTCTAATCTGGCCGCAGATGTCTGCGCACTATTCAATGAAGCAGTAGTCCGTACGGTATATTCTCCAGGTACATTCAGTGCCTTGGCATTTGAATAATTACCGCTAACGATCGCCGTCACCCGAACATCCATAAGGCTAGTAATAGTTCGCATACCCATTGTTTGCAGCTTTTGCTCAAAAGGTGTAAATGTACCTGCTGGGACTTTATCCAAGCGGAACACGAGCGAGATATTTTTACTATCCGAGATCAGGCTACTCGCCAGCCCATTCATATCAATATCATCGAGCCCTACGCTAAATAGGTTATCTCCATGACGAATCAAAAACTTAGTATTTTTATTACGGTTCACTGCGTCTAGTAATGGTTTTAAAGGAACAGTCACAAAAGCTGCTTGCTCCGTGGAAGGAACCTCAAATGCCAATACATCATTATTCATCTTATACAGATATTCATAACTGGCAGCTATTCGATCTGCGTTTAAAGTATATCTTTTTACAGATTGATTATATACAGAACGATCATCCACAATTTGCGAGGAATCGCTCTTTAATAGTGCATACTCTTTTCCAAACTCACTCGTTGCAAGTGTTCCTAGGTAGGATGGACGATTTCCAGTTCCACTGGTCACGCCAGTTAGATTCTGAACTGATAAAGCTGAGAATGAGGATAGTGTATTCCCACTCAAATCCTTAATCGTCCCGGTACCAGACATATAGGACAAGTCCACTGTTTGACCGGTCTTTACAACCGAGGATAACGTTATTTTTAGAATATTGCCTGAGATATAGTAGGATTGCACGCCCAAGCTGCTGCCATCTGCTCTAACTCCAAACTGGTTCGCGTAGAGGGAACCGGATGCCTGCATATTCTTTGCAAAAGTAACTGTTAACTCGTCACCTGAAACGGTCGCTGAATTAATCTCCGGTATAGTAGTGCCGCTGTTTTCTGAGATGGATACAGGCTGCAGGTTAATATACGCCGCTCGGTTTCCATTCAAATCACTTATCCCGGCAGAACCCGGCACATATGATATAGTCACATTCTGATTAACCGCGAGCGCTGTCTGAAGCGTTAAAGTGACCTGAGTGCCGCTGACCGATACATTAGTCACATAATTAGGCGTGCTGCCCACTAACACAGAGAATTGGCTATTCAGCGGGAGATTGGTTGTAGACAAGCCTTCATTATAATTCAGAATGATTTTAGTACCGCCTCCGGTTGCACTTTGAAACACTGGCGCAATCGTATCGTTACTGTTACGGATATTAAAATCAGTAAAGTCCGCAATATTTTGTCCATAAGAATTCAGCAAAGGATACGAACCTGCATAGTAGGACACCCGAACGTTCTGTCCATTCGATGCTTCACTGCCCAATGTTAAATATACTGTATTGCCACTGGAACTGATCGAGTTGACCCCGAGTGAGCTTCCATCTGCTGTCACTAGGAACTGGTTATGAGCGTAATAAGAAACCGGTTTTAGTGTATCGTTAAAATTTAACACTACGGATCTTCCCGTGATTCTCCCATCTTTAGGTGTCGGCATGGAGGACTCAATGGAGTTCGTGATCTGTTTAGAGCTAAAAGTGCTCGCTGCATTTCCGCTTGGATCCTGAATCGTCCGCAGTCCGCCATTATAGCTGACCTTAACAATCTGCCCAACAGCTACACCTGTACTCAGCACCAGATAAGCGCTGTCTCCCTGAATATAGACGCTTTCAATCGCTCGATTCTCGTCATTCACCGTAACTCCAAAGCTTGAGGTCAACAGCGCTATGGACGAATTGAGAGACTCATTATATTTCAGACGAATGGTTCGGTTGTTCTCAAGCTGTGCAGATGTGAGCTGTGGAGCAGTTTTGTCCAAAGACAAGGTCTTGAAGCTCCATGAATTCTTACCACTTAATCCGTCATATAGAACGTTGGCATCACTTGCATCTACAAAAGCCCCTTTAGCGATATCAATGTAATAAGTTGAATCACTATCTAACGCTACGGAAGGTGTGATGATATATTCTTTAGCTGTAGTGGTACTCCGGGTAACGTTAACCGGCACCTGAGATCCTCCGTTTTTATATAGAGCCACACCATTGGCCACTGCACTGTTGTAATTCACATCCCGATTAAAAGCGATCGAAAAGGATCTGTTGTTAGCAATAGATTCACTTCGATCAGATGGATTCAAAGCACTTACGCCAAGTCCAGTCAAAGATACCGTTGTGAAGGTCCAAGTGTACGGTCCCGAGGCAGGAAATACATTTCCATCTTGATCATAAAAAGCACCTTGGGGGATCGTAACTGTATATTGCGTGCCGTTTAGCAGAGGTGAGGCTGATGACGCTGGATTCAATGTTATGGTTCTGCTGCTTCCTCCAGTAACGGCTGGGGAGTTCACATTAAGCCATCTTGTTCTAGCATCGTTAGCTGCCCCTGGGGACACCGTAATTACACCAGATGCAGGCATCATAGGACGGTCAAAAGTGAGCTGTAGCGCTCCTGTGGTAGATATACCACCTGCACCGTTAGCCGGTGATGGAGTCATCGGAATTTCAGCTACACCTTTTGTAGAGAAACTCCATACATTGCCGCTAGAAATACCAGAGAACGTTCTATTATCAGCATCCTTAAAAGCGTAGACATCAATAAGAACATAGTAATTCCCTCCGGCTGCCAATGCTTTCTCCAACGTTAATTTAACTGTAGTAGAGTTAGCATCAGTCATAACGTTAACTCTAGTGTCATCATCCTTTGTTCTGAACTCTTGCACTGTTGTATTATCTACTGAGGACAGGATTCGGATAGAGCCCCCACCTTTTAACAGCTGCTTATTTAGTGTCAGACTAAGTTCCTTTAAACTCCCGGCATCTACTCTTGCATTACTAGCCGGTGAAAAATTGCCTGCCGTGATAGCCGTATTACTCTCAGGAGCGGTGGTAAATGCCCATGAAGTAAGTCCTGATTCATTCCCCTCATTATCCTTGAACAATCCTTTGGGAATTGTGACCGTGTATGCCTTATTCGGAGTGAATTGTTGGTTTGGCCCTAACTTAAGCTCGTAGTCTTTTGAACTACCAATTAAACCATAGCTACCAATAGGAATCGTCACAAAAGGTGTACTATCACCCTGACCCGTGATCGTAATTTCTCCAGCCTGCGGGTTTACTTGACGATCAAAGCTTAGTTTAAGAGATGATCCGATATTTACATAGGTTGCTCCAGGTGCTGGCGACACACTAATGCCAAATTCCGCTGCAGCATGTACTGCCGATATTCCAATTCCGATAGAAGGATACCCTGCTCCAAGTACCAGTTCTCCCGCTAGAAATAGTGCCGTCCATATTGAAATTTTTCTTTTCATGCCGTGATAGACTCCTCTCAAAACCATACTGACGTCTTTATGTATATTCTTATATTTCGGTTAAAGGGCTTACAAAGTTTAGTAGTCTACTTCTCTATGAATAGAATCAATAGCGATTACTGTCCATTCCATAAAAATAGCCCGCAGAGCTGACACTAAGTGCCAACTTGCGGGCTTAACGAATTATAAGAGCATATAATTAACTACAATCCTGCTTGACCTCTGAGTAATTCCGCTTTATCTACGCGTTCCCAAGGAAGATCAACATCAGTCCGTCCAAAATGGCCGTATGCTGCAGTCTGTCTATAGATTGGTTTACGCAAATCAAGCATGGAGATAATACCCGCAGGGCGAAGATCAAAGTTGTTGCTGATCAGTTGAACCATTTTTTCCTCGCTGATTTTACCTGTTCCGTATGTATCCACATTAATCGAGACAGGAGTAGCCACACCGATGGCATAAGCAAGCTGAATCTCACATTTATCAGCTAGACCTGCAGCTACAAGATTCTTCGCCACATAACGAGCTGCATAAGCCGCAGAACGGTCCACTTTAGTTGGATCCTTACCAGAGAATGCGCCGCCGCCGTGACGAGCATATCCGCCATACGTATCAACGATAATCTTCCGTCCAGTCAGACCGGCATCCCCTTGAGGACCACCAATAACAAACCGTCCTGTTGGGTTAATAAAATACTTAGTTTCAGCATCGAGCAGTTCCGCAGGAACAATCGGCATAATTACATGCTCTTTAATATCTGCTTGAATTTGTTCAAGAGAAATTTCTTCCGCATGCTGTGTAGATACTACGATAGCGTCTACGCGTACAGGCTTCTCATCTTGATATTCGATCGTAACTTGTGTCTTCCCGTCCGGACGCAAATATTCCAAGGTTCCGTTCTTACGAACTTCAGATAAGCGACGAGCAATACGGTGAGATAAAGCGATCGGTAACGGCATCAGTTCTGGTGTCTCATTCGTAGCAAAACCAAACATTAAGCCTTGATCACCCGCACCAATATTTGCTGTTTCTTCAGCCAATTGTGCTGGATCACGGTGCTCGAGAGCAGAGTTTACGCCTTGAGCAATATCAGCTGACTGCTCATTAAGTGAGCTCAACACTGCACAAGTATTATAATCGAAACCATATTTTGCACGTGTGTAGCCAATTTCTTTAATGGTATTGCGTACGATGGCAGGAATATCTACATACTCAGATTTGGTACTGATTTCCCCGATCACCAAAACAAGACCAGTTGCTACTGCTACTTCGCAGGCTACACGTGCATTTGGATCATTAGCTAAAAACGCATCCAATACCGCATCGGAAATTTGGTCACAGATTTTATCCGGATGCCCCTCCGTCACGGACTCGGAAGTAAACAAATGACGCCCTTTAATAGACAAGTATAACAACCTCCCTTATGGTTAGTCTGACACTGTATAAGGAGTTCCTTAATAATCACAGGCCAAATTAATAAAAAATATAAAACAAAGAAACTCAGGAGCCTGTTCTTTTTATGAAGGATGATTGCAGTATTTCATATTTATATTCACTAAACTCTTCAAAAAAATGAACCTTTCCCATATGGAAAAGGTCTAAGGCTTTCCTCAAAAGTCATATTATCTTATTTGGGAGGTGGTGTCAATTACTCCGAAGCCCCTCCATCACAGTATAAATATTGATTCTACGGTATTAAAATGAAATATCAGATAGGATTAATAAGAATTCCTTCACCCTGATATTATTAAAGAAGAGACTGTTCTGCTTGCTTAATGAGTCTCTTCGTGATTTCTCCACCAACAGAGCCATTATCTCTTGAGCTAAGATGTCCAAGATACTGGCTACGGCCAGAACCACTACCTCCGATTGCTCCTAATTCAGAAGCAAACTCTGTGTCTGCTCCGCCTCCATAATGCGCTCCATATAAACCAAATTCAGCTGCAATCTCATATTGCATTTGCTTTAGCATTGCCCGACTTTCCGGTACCACTGTACGATTGTTACGTGCCATGTTTCAGCACCTCCTGTGAATTTGTAAGATTACAGGAATATTGTGCGTCCAACATCTACTCTTCAATCGCGCCAATGATTTGTAACTTTGGAAATCAGTTTGCAGGTATGATTAAGTACTTTTACGGGCATTATGAATATATATTATTACAAATTATTTTAGTGTATATCCACCACGAACCATGACAACAAGGCCAAGAGTTTGTCCTGATTGCACAGTAATACCACGACCATCACGAGGGAAAGATAATAAATGGTTAGTCGGTGCAGCTACTCCATTGGCAAGATCCTTACCATCCGTTAAATCAGCAACACCATTTGTATCCTGAGAGTAGATAACTGCTTTACCCGCACGAACGATAAATTCAGCGCCTGCGGAAGCAATTAAGGTTTGTCCTGGTTTTACATCGACAATTACGGATTCATTACTGCTAGTAGTCGGATTTGTTGGAGCTGTTGGAGCTGAGCTAGGACTCGGAGTAGCTGTAGCTACTGGAGCTGTACTTGTACCACCTGTAAGTGCTTTCTGAATCTGCTGATCTACATAGCTTTTGGTAACCACTGGATCATCTGCTGTGCCAGGCTGTGAACCAACACCTGCACCTTCAGCAGTAACATTCAACAGTGACCCAGCCCATACACCACCAGCCAGTAATACAGCAGCTGTTGTTACTTTCCATACCGATTTCAATGAAGTTCCTCCTCTTATGGGGGTAAATGCCTATAAAAAAAGAATAGCCTCCGAAGAGGCTATTCTTGCTTCGTAAAGGAAGCTAATTATCTTACAACTTGTTTGTTACCACTAACAACTTTAAGACCATCTTTGTCGGTGGATTTAGCATCTGCCTTAACTTCAACAGTAAGGGAATCAAGAGTGTTCAAATCAGTGATGTCTTTACCGTCAACACTGATTTGCAACAATACTTTACCTTCTTCGCTACCAGTACCAACAGTCGCTTTTACTCCTACTTTTGCTGATGATGGTTCAGAACCATTCAAACCTACAACGACAACAAAGTCTGTAGGATCAACATTTGTAATTTTATTTGAGAATGTCAATGTCAGGTAAGCAGCATTGCTGTTAATAGCTGCTTCAGTCAATTTAGGAGCAGTTGTGTTCTTAAGTGCTTGAACTAACGAAGCTGAAGCAGTATTTTCCATTCCGTTACCAGCTGCATCAGAGATACCAACAACTTTGAATGTGTAATCTTTAGACTCTGTAATTCCGCCTACTGGAATGAATACTTTCACTTCAGCAGATGTTGGTTTAGTAGCAGTACCTACAACCTTAGTTGGATCAACAACAGCGTAAGAACCAGAAGGTAGAGCAGCACCGTTCAGGACATAGCTGCTAGCATCACGAAGCGAAGCTACATTCAAACCAATGTTATCAGTAGCTGTTACTGTAAATTGGTGGTAACCAGCTTCTGAAGAAGCAGCTGTGTAAACTACAGAAGTAACAGTAGGTCTCTTGTCATCGTTAGTGTTGATTTTTTCAGCTGTAAGAGCAACAGTTGCTGCGTCAGAAGCATTAGCTGTTCTTGCTTTATCTTTCACCAAGCCAGCAGTCAAACGAACTGTGTAGTCTCCGCTCAAAGCACTGTTAGTCTTAATGGTTACTTTTGCACCTTTTACAGTCATATCAGCTTGAGTAATCGCTGGACCAGTAACAGCACCAGTGGATTCATCAATGATGCTAACAGATCCAGTTGCAAGTACTACATCTTCGCTGAAAGTCAGTACAAGACCACTAGTACCATAAGTAGCAGATACTACAGTTGGTTTAGTAGTGTCTTTAACAAAAGTAACTGCTTGAGTCACAGTAGATCCAAGAGTGTTACCCAATGTATCACGTACAGATGCTGCGAATGAAAGTGTACCAGTGAAAGTTCCGGATGATGGGAAGTTGAAGGCACTAGGTACTTGCAATTTAATTGTGTCGCTATCGTCAGTTGTAATAACATTCATGTTACCAACTTTGTCGCCGTCAGCTTTCAGCAAGGAAACATTACCCTTGAAGGATGCAGCGTTAACTTTTTTGTTGAATTTAACTTTTACATAGTTGTCACTCTCAGGAGTAACGCTAACGATCGTTGGAGCAGCTGTATCAGCAACTACAGTTACACTTGTTTTAAGTGTGCTTGCAACGTTGCCAGCAAAGTCAGTAACTTTGTTAAGCACTACATCATTAGCTGTACCAGTTTTCAGTGCAGTATTTGTAGTCAATTTAAATGTATCAGCGGATTCTTTTGATACAGATACAGACGCACCGTTAACAGTAGCAGTAAAGCTGTATTGTTTTACTGGCTCGCTGAATTGTACGAATACTTCTTTAGTAGAATCTTTAGCTACGGCATTGATAGCCTTAACTGTAGGAGCTACTGTATCAGCAACAGTCAACAAAGTAGTGTAAGAAGCAACTTTAGTTCCAGCAGAAGTTAGAACAGCGTCGCTTACTACTACAGTGTATTGACCTTTCAGATAGTCAGTATCAACTTTATCCAAAGTGATAGTCAACTCAGTACCAGCTTCGTTCAAGCTTGCAGCTGCACCAACAACAGTTACAGCAGTTCCGCTTACAGGTACTACCTTAACAGTGTCAGCAAGCAATTTGCCATCTTCAATCACAGAATCAGCGCTAATTACACGGTTGAATTTAACAACCACTTGTTTAGCGTTTGGAGCTTCTACGGAAAGAACCTTAGGAGCTGCCAAAGTTACTTTAGTTGTGTAGTCGTGATTGTTGTGTTTGAAGGAAATTGAAGTTTCAACGCCTTCTACAAGTGCAGTAGTCAAAGTTACAGTAGTAGTAGTTTTGTCAGAGAAAGTTACAACTACGCTAGTTGGGCTTACTGCTTCAGCAGAAGCTACAGTAGGAGCTGCTTTCAATTGATCAACTGCATAAGCTGTTTCAACTACCAAAGAACGGCTAGCGTTAGCTTTGAAGTTAGTGTCTTTAGCAATCAGACCAGCATTGATTACCGCTTGAGCATAACCTTTAGCCCATGCAGATGCAGTGTTGTCAGTTGTAGTTGGTTGTTCCAGTTTCAAAGCGCGGAACAATACAGCCGCTACTTCTTCAACAGTTACTTTACCGTTGTAATCGAAGATACCTTTAACAGTATCTTTACCTTGCATCAAGTTAGCTGCAGTAACAGCTTCGATGTAAGGAACTGCCCAGTTACTAGCGTTGTAACCTTTGTCTTTGTAAGACAATTTGTTAGTTACTTCAGTAAGATCGAACAATTTAGTAACGATCTTCGCGAATTCAGCGCGAGTAAGATCTTTTTCAAGGTGAGCTTGACCATCTGGGTACCCATTGAGAATACCTTTTGCTGCCAAAGCGTCAAATTTTTGTTGCGGAGTTGCTGCTGCGTCACCAAACGCTACAGAGGCAAACATCGAGAATGCCATTGCTGTAGATAATGCTACGGATAAAATTTTCTTCATAACCTTTTTTTCTCCTCCTTGGACGTTCATAAACTTAGATTTTTCTTTAGTTGAGTAGCTCGTGTCACTCATTAGCCGATGCACCCCCTTTCCAGAGTTGAGCAAATTAAGTATAAATAATGTCTGTGACGGGTATCACAGAAACTGGTAAACAATGATCAGGACATGACAATACTAGATTCCTAATTATACCTAAGTATTATACAATGTGCCTCAAGTCACGTAAAGCTAATTTTTCCATTTTGTTAAATTCGCTTTACCACCGGTTAATTTCAACTGCCTGTGTAAATGACTCTACACCTTAAACGCAGAAGATTTGGAAAAGTTGCGGTTTCTCAAAAAAATTCTTTTCTTTTTTTGTTTCCCGGTACAATCCCAATAGAAGATACATATGTATGTTCTACTAACTATTGTTAATCTTGGGTTGCCACGGAAAATAGTATACCATAGTCGTTTTCTAAACGTCATTATGCAATATTTACTAAGTATCATTAACACTAGTGCCATTTATTTAAACATTCCTACAAATTTTGAGTATAAAGGGTCAGAAAGATCTGATTTCTCACATTCACCATAGGTTGTTTATATGGCAGCTCCCCTTCTGACCTACAGCTCATAAAGCTATAACCTAAAAACCTTCGCTTATAGGTTCGATTAAACATGTTCTTTTTTCGGGTCGCCTCCTGGTTCAATGCTTTGATGATTCGTAAGCTGATAGCTACTACTTACCGTCACCATCCGGAGATCCGCTTTATAGATAGTATCATGCTGAACGCAACAAAAAAGCGCCGTTGTCGGCGCTTGCTTCTATTACAGTAGGGTCTAACGAATCTTCATAGATAACTGGATCAATTCCTGACGCTTTTCAGGACTTGAGTTTACATTGTCGTACATTGCATCAATAGCTGCGCGATTCTCGCGGTAGCTCTTTTCATGCTTAATCGTAGTATGAGACCATTCGATAAGGGCATTCTCAGCCACAACAAGCTCGTTGTATGAATCATGGAATCCTGTAGCCTGCACAAGCTCCTCCATGACCTCTTGTGTAATTTCCTGTAGTGCCCGTTTAGCCGCGATTTCCTTCTCTAACACTTTTGCTCTATTCTCAAACATATTCTTGGCTTTCATGTAATCCAACTGTGCTTTTGCTAAAATCGGTTTCATGGTTGGCTTTCACCTTTCAGAAAATAATATTTTCTACGTTATTGTATCGTAAATCTAAGAAGAATACAAAATATATGTCTTTGGTAATTGCTCTCATTACATTAAAACACCGGTCTGCGAATATTTTTTCGCAGGCCGGTGAACATTTTATTTGCTTTAGTTAAAGTTCTTCGGGAAGATGCTTGTACTCTTTTGCAAGAGTGCAACTGTAATCTTTCCAGCCTCCGCTCTAGTCAATTTACCCTTTGGATTAAAGTTATATACAGGTTTCTTCTGTCCTGTAACCGTCACGGCGCTTCCTTCCATAATCTTAGCTTTAGACACAGCCTCAATGGCAGGGCGTGAATAGAAATCCATATTACTTGTATCAACAAACGATTTACTTAAGGTTGCCAAGAGTTTATTGTCATTCAAAGACATCTTCAACTTCAGCGCCCTAGCGATCATTACTGCCGCTTGTTCACGTGTTAAAGCTTGGTCAGGTCCAAAGAAGCCATCACTTAGTCCTGTAACAATACCCGCCCTAGCAGCAGTCTCAATATGTTTGAAATCCCAGGTAGCCGAAACCGCTTGTGGGACAATATCGAAGAATGTTTGCTTATTGGCATCATAGTTTAAAGGAATACTCAGAGATTTCACCAGTAATGTAGCGAATTCGCCACGTGTTGTTAAATCATCTGCGCCAAATGCATCTGCACGAAGATTAGTCATGAACCCTTTCGAATACAATCCATTCATAATATTTCTACCCCATGGGTGATTTGTAATATCAACAAAACCACGACGTAGCTTCATAACAGTGTAATAACCAAACTCATCAAATGGAACTGTGATGGTGTGCTTCTTCGTATCAACTTCTCCACCTATGTTTTCCCATTTCCCAGCATCGGTATAGCGGAATACTGTTATTGTCGACCCCACTTCATCCACAATGCTGGAGTTAAAAGTAAGCGTCAATTCACCGCGTTGAGAAGGTACAATTTTACGAGTTTGACTGTACTGCGTAAAATACCCCGTCTTCCCGCTAGCGTCCACAAAATGCGGAGTAACGCCATTGGTTTCAATATTAACACCATCTTCTCCTAGACCACCACTGAGCCAGTAGATATCAGATACTCTTGAAAAATTATTTGTAGAGACGGTTGATGTAAAGCGCAAAGCGAGATCCTGCGGGATCACAAGTTGGCCTCCCCCACCTTCTGTTCTGTCATCGCTACCAGTGACGTTAATTATATTCCCGTAATCATTCTTTCGTTCAACGACACCGTCAGCGGGGTCAGCAATACCAAACAATAATTTTGTATTAGGATAATATTTCGCAGCACCAGAGCTCGTAAATCCCTTCATAATAGTCCCTTTAGGGAAATTCAATTCCAGAGCTTTATTGAAAACACTATACTTCGTAGCTACCTTCTCTGCCATATACTGTGTATCGATCTGTACCGCACTGGCATAATAAACATCTATAGTATCGCTAATTGTAGAGTTAGCACGTACGATTTGTATCTTAATTGGCGTGGATTTGTCTGCCTTCAAACCTACATAATCATAGGTAAAACGATCTGAATTCGGAAAATCCGTACGTTTTTTGGCTTCATCCTTACCAATTATTACTTTGGTAGCGCCTTCTGCCTCAATATCAAAACGAACAAAGTTCTTGTTAACAACAATTTGTTTACCTACCGTTGGTACAGGTGAGAGAAGACGATATGGAGCTACTTCACGTACTACCTCAAGACGCTGTGTAGTTCTTGCCCCAGTCTTATTAATAAGCTCAAGGGTATAAACTTGACTTCCTGGAGCATCAAATTTAATGTCACGTAATCGTAAGATAAAGTTCTTAGCGCTACCGATGTACTCATAGTACAGGCCATTTGCAGTCAACTCATCAGGGTAACGTTTTGGACCAATAGGTCCCTCAGAATTATCTGTGAGGAGCTTATCTTGTCCCGTTGAAGTAAATACCAAAGTTGAGCCCTGATATAGATTTAACGTCGAAGCTCCGCTTCCTTGTAGCACCAAGTCAAATTTATCTTTGCTTGTTGTATATTTCTCGTCCTTATAAACAATTTCAGCTGGCAATGCAAGAATTGCATTACGCTCTACTTCATTAGTAAGAGTTGTTGTTGTAAAAGGTAGACGATTATCTCCTAAGGTTGGGTGGAACTGCTTCAACCCAGAAATGTTGGTATCAATGATATAGAGTTTCAGTTCTTTTTTAATAATCCGCTGATTCCCTGTACTATCTTTAGAGATACCTGTAAACACGATTTTATTCTCACCGTACACCAAAGGTCCCGACTGGCTAATTCCTAAATTAAAATTGAAGGTTGTCTTGTCACTAGTTGAACCATCCTTCACTACACCAAGTGCAAATTTATTTACAATAACTGTACCCGCTGAATTCTTGGTATCAGGTAAATAATTACTATCAATACCATTAATTTGAACTTGTGCACTCTCAATATTCTCAAATCCGATATATTCACCATTAACGTTTAGCGTTCTATCGATACTTGAATCGAATTCATAGGTTTGTCCATCCTGCAAGTTGCTTACGTAAATATAATTTTTAGATACATATGAAATATCAGCATTATAATAAGACTCTGATCCTGTATATCGGAACTGTACTTTCTGCTGACCGTTAGAGAAACCCGTTATTTTATAAACGTATTCGTTTGTACCGGTAACCGCTTCTGGAACAGGAGGTATACTTAACGGTTTATTACTCAAAGGTAAATAGTTAGCAGTTAAAATAGCTGAAGTTGATTTATTTGTTTTTGCTAAAATATAAAAGGTATCACTTTCTAATTGTTGACCATTTAAAGGCAATTTAGAGATATTAGTAAGAGCTCCTGAACCTGTATATCCAGGGAGATAGTACATTTCTGTTATAACAGTCTCATCTTTTAAGAATTTATAAGAATAGATATGAGAACTACTGTGGGTACCATAATCAACGGATAGCTTAAAGTCATTTACACCTGGGAGAATATCTAGATTTGTGTTAGTCGTAAATTTAACCAATTTGTACGTTGGAGTAACGCCATCAGGACCAGGAATAGTTAATTCCTCATCCACGCTTTTTATCGTAACAACTTTTTCAGTACTGGTAGTACCTTTGTTAAGAGTTAGTACAGCACTTGTTTTGAATGGAGCTACATTGTAAGGCACCAATATTTGTCCTGTAAAACCTGCAACACTAGGTGTCAGGTCAGCAGTTAATGTCGGTACTTTGTCATTTAGAATATTATAGTCGACTGAATTATGATTGATGTTCAAAGAAGCAAACGGTTGATCCTTATCAAAGAAATAAACCGATCTGTCTATGGTTATTGAATCCGAAGCATTTTGAATTACGATTTTAAGAGTACTTAATCCCGGATTCAAATTCAAAGCAGGTGTAAAAAATGTTCCGTCTTCCAATAAGGAGGTTTGCAGAGCTGTTCCGCCATTCACGGAGACACTAACTTTCGTTGCATTCGCTACTTTACCTTGGAGAGTAACTGTAGATACCGGCACAACTACTTGCGTTCCTTCATTTAAATTAAGTGCAGAAGGTCCACCCAATACTTTTAATTCGGTTACGTAAGGAACTTGATCATAGAGCACATAGAAAGATTCTGAGCGTTGGAGATTACCTTGCATACCAGAGAAAGTAATCTTATTAAAGCCTGTATACAAAACAAGACCAGACGCTACGAAGCGATTGTCCGGACTATTGTTATCTGTTGTAACTGTTCCCGTAGTCAATCGAGTCGAATCCGTTACCCATTTTTTAGATGAGCTATCCTGAGTCAACTGCTCAACAGTAACCTTCATTGTAGATGAAGTTACCTGTGAGTAAGTCCCTGTAATCGAAAAGGTAGGATTACTTATTTTGTAGACACTAAAACGACTAATTAACCCCTCTGGGTTTTGATTATCTGTTGTTGGCACAACGTCCTGCTTCAACAAAACAGTATTACGTAATGTGAGATCATCCGGACTGAAGAAAGTCGTAGAGCTCGTGGTAGCCGCTGCCGCTATCGGCGTGTATTTACCTGGGAACATAGAAACGATCAAAGCCGCCAGCATCAGCCAAACGAACGGTCTCTTAAAGCGTTGCATGTGTTATATCTCTCCTTTGATTATAAGTTCTCGTAAACCTTCACTTTGTTCTTTATCGGTCATAAGTAGCGATATTTTTAGGGAAAATAACAAAAAACTCATCCGAAATCGGATGAGTTTTGTTAAGTTTAGAAAATTTTAGAATAATTGCTTAGTCGTTTAAGACTTAGAGCCTCTTTCCGGATCAGCCTTCATGCGCATTCTTAAAAAGAAATCAATCAGTGGACGTTTAGTCTTACCAATCAAACCTGTGATTTCAGCACCGATCTGCAAGAAGAAGAGCATGATGCAGATAACCACGAATGTAACCCAGTTCGCTTCATAAAGAGCTGCGGATGATTGAATAACAGCTAAAATACCGAAAAATGCAGCAATACCATAAATAATGAGTACAGTCTGGCGGTGGCTAAAGCCAAGCTCGCGTAGACAGTGATGCAAGTGACCTTTATCTGGTGCAAAGATTGGTTTCTTCTGCAGCTTACGGCGCACGATCGCAAAGAACGTGTCCGACAAAGGTACACCGATAATAAGCAAAGGTGTAATAAACGAAACTACAGCGATCTGTTTAAATCCTAACAAAGCAAGTAATGCCAGGCAAAAGCCTAAGAACAGCGAACCCGTATCTCCCATGAAAATCTTAGCAGGATGGAAGTTAAAGAACAGGAACCCGATGATGCTACCCAGAAGCAACAGACACAGCATTGCTACCATGGTGTTTCCCATCACAAAAGCCATTGCCGCAATCGTAGCAATTGCAATTCCTGATACACCAGCCGCAAGCCCGTCCAGCCCGTCGATCAGATTAACGGCATTGGTAACACCGACAATCCAGAAAATCGTAAGCGGGATAGCAATCCAACTCTCCAGTGAGGAATACGTATTGTTAAATGGAATATTCACAAAATCTACAGTAATACCAAAGCCGAAAACAACGATACAGGCTGCGATAATTTGGCCCAGTAGCTTCACTTTTGCTGATAATTCGAATCGGTCATCAAGTGCCCCGATAAGTACAATCAGTCCGCCACCACATAGCAGCGCTTTGATGAAGTTGACCTCCCGCGGAGTGAACTCGTATGGAATAATCGGCAATACGGCAAGCAGGCCTAACACAAACGCTAGAAAAATAGCTAATCCGCCAAGGCGGGGCATAATTTTCGTGTGCACTTTACGAGCATTCGGCACATCTGTTGCACCAATCTTGATGGCGAATTTCTTCACCAAAGGTGTGAGGCCAAGTGCGAGTCCCATGCATACGATAAATCCAGCGATGTATATGATTAACATTTGATCAGTCGACCCCCATTTCTCTACCGCATTGAATTATACGCTGTTACAAAAACAAATTCCAATCCTTTATTTAGGCTATTTATCTCATTTTCTAGGTGAATATCGGCATTTTGCTAGACTTTTGTTACTTTATCTTTCTCACGCACCACTTTTAATGCAAATTTCGGCAGTGCAAGCATTCGTTTGTACCGTGTAGGTTCTTTTAGGAGACGGTACAACCATTCAATTCTCATTTTTTGGAACGCTATTGGCGCTCTTTTGCTCTTCCCAGAGATCACGTCAAAGCTGCCGCCGACCCCCATCATGATCGGAACGCCAAGTTTGGACTTATATTTAGCAATCCAAGGTTCCTGACTATCTGCACCTCTGGCCACAAATAATAAGTCAGGGTTAGTATTAACAATTTCAGCGATAACCTCTTCGTCCGCATCCGAACCAAAATAACCGTCATGATATCCTGCAATGATAACACCCGGATATTGCAATTGTAACCTTTCAGCGGTTTCCCGAATCACCTCAGGCGTAGAACCTAGAAGATATACCTTCCAGCTATATCTTTCACCCTGTCGCATCAATTCATGTAACAGATCATAACCTGCTACCCGTTCGGTTACCGGTTCATTACAATAATTAGAAGCCCAGACAACTCCTGTCCCATCGGGGACAACCAATTCAGCCGATTTCATAATATCCATATAAGCTGGATCTTCCAGTGCAGCCATAACCATAATTGGATTGGCCGTAATCACTTGATGCGGGATACGGGTCTGAACAGCCTCCGTCAAATAAGCAACTGTAGCTGCCATATCCACTTTCGAGACTCTAATCCCAAAAATAGGAACTGTAGGTACCGCGCTGTCTGCTTTCACTTTAGATCATCCTTTATGGTGAAAATATTCTACAATTTGCCGAGCTGGTGCCTCTGCTGCTTGAATCAACTTGGTGATGACCTCATCCCGTTCGGTTCTCCATTCCTTTGCGGTGTTCAAAAGATGGACAATCTCGTTAGCAACATGTTCAGCATCTAGTGTGTTTGTCGCTCCAACAGGATGGCACTGGATTCTCTTCAGAAAATGATCGATCTTCGGATCATAAGAAATACCTATCAGCGGAACACGTCTTCCAGCCGCATAAATCAAGCTATGAAGTCGCATTCCGATTAAAACATCACATTGTCCCACTTCCCGTAACATTTGCTGCGGGTGAATAGCATCCTCACAAATACTAACCTGCCCACCCTGCTCGGTTATACTTCCTTTCAGCTTCTCCATCACATAACGTGAAGCCTCATTATCCGAAGGAGTGTGAAAAGGGAGGAATCGCAAATGCAATGGAATCTCACGGTTGGCCTTAATCAGGCCTTGCGCAAGAGTATCCAGTTCTCTGCGATCTTGCTCCCAAAAACGTACTGATATCCCGATCACCGGAAGCGAGTCTGCTGATGCCGAAGATTGTACAGCAGCATCAGGGTCTTCCTCCGGTAGAGACAAGCCCATAACCGGATCGGGAACAACTTCTACGTTCTTCTGTTCTAGTCCCATAGATAGAAGAAGCTCGCGGGATTGTTCATCCCGCACAGATATATAGGTACATTTACGAAACACTGATTTGATAAAAGGGTAAAAAAGTTTGCGATTCACTGGCCCAATGCCTTGAGCATAGATAAAGGTGGGTCTCCCCATCCATTGAGCAAGCTTGATAATCCCTAAATAGTACGGAATACTCTTGCTACCTGTTACATCCTGCAACAAGCTACCCCCGCCACTAATCAGACCCGCGCTCTCATAAATCGCTTGACGGACTTCAACAAGCTTTATCCGGTGCACGGATTTGACTCCATAGGTCGCAGTTGTCCACTCAGGATCAATGGATAGTACTATAGGCTCAATGGATATACCCAAAGCTTGAGACTGTTTCTGCAGTGCAATTAGAATAGACTGCAATACCGCCTCATCTCCACTGTTACGAAAACCATAGAAACCAGAGATAACTATCTTTTTAGGAGTGGCGACCATCGTTTCCAACACCCTTCTGCAATCTGCCATACGATTACGGCAATTACACCAATGATCAGTCCGAGTCCAAGACCTAACAGTCCACGAACTAGCGAGATCAGAACTGGTGAATGAATATGTGCAAAGGTATCCACCATGGAGAGCTGACCAATTACGGCAATAATCATGATAAACGCTGCACTCCGGTATCTAAAGGCTAAGAATGCACCCAGAATTAAGAGTGGATGAGCTAGTAAAAATTCTTTATTACGTGGCCGGACGCCGACTGTATTCTCAAGGAATGTACGGAAGGCCATCTCTAAAGGTGTTACGTTGCCCCCATTTCCGGTTCGGCTCAAATAATACATACCCACTACTCCAAGAACTGCAGCGGCAATAACCCAAGCTAGTGTAATAGGTGTCCGCAGCAGCTTGCCCGTCTTGTTGAACACAAATTCCCCACGATACAAAAGTACATATAGTGCCACAAGGCCGATAGGTGCCATATGAAGCAGACTAACACCACGGAACTGGTCCAGCACTAGACTATAAGTTATGTTGTTGAGCAGTGCGATCACAAATGGCACGGCGCTCAAAGAAATTAATGAAGTCTTCAGATAAAGCACCAGACTATGTGTGAACCGACGTTGCGGGCTCATAGCCTTATAGGTAAGGTTATTGCTCCGTAGAGGAGGCCCCATTTCATTGACCTTACGAATGGCCAGTACAACAGCAAGAGTCGGCGCACTTATCGCTGCTGCTAGTGCCAGCCCCTGCTCAAACATTTCTGGTTTCAAGACCAGCAGTCCTGCACTTCCCAGTAATCCAAGTACCCATGCAGGAATCGTAAGCCATGGAATAAAGTAAGAAATCAGCAGCGCTACTAAAGAGACTGCACCAACTACCGCAACTAGCTTGAAGTAACGTTGATAAGACGAATCTACAACCTCAAATGCCGTAGCTTGTCCTAGTTTAAAGCCATTATCTTTGATCTGTTCAACGGCGCCTCCAGGTTCACTCAGACTGGTGACAAGGTTGTCTAGCGTATCTGTAATCTGTGCCTTTGCTGTATTCCGTGAAGGAATTGTATTTAAATAAATCATGCGAATATTGCGATCTTTTGTTGCCAAAGCGAAACGATCTGAGATCACTTTTGGATCTAAGGCAGAGTCCCCTTCGCTAAGGGAATACAACCGTGTTACGTTATAGTCCAGCAAATAAGCAAGCTTGTTAAAGCCCTTCTGCTGCTTCTTAATATTCTCAATCGCTGCAATCCCGATTCCACGTTCTTTAAGGAGATTTGCAAAGTCAGTGATACTAGCCGTATCGGCATCATCATTAAACCCTTTAACGGACTCTCCCTCGAATAGGATTCGTTTCACACCCAATTCTTCATAACGATCTAACAGCTTCTTAACGGTCGCTTTATTATAAGTCAGAGAATCCACCAGACGCGGCACAATGGTAAATCCTTTGTCATGCAACATCTCCAGTGTAAATGGATCTGGCTGAAGTGGCTTCAGTGTAGCATCTTCTATTGGAGTCTCAATAATAAGACCTTGTTGTCCGCGGAAACTCCATTCCTTCGAAGTAATCCCAAGATTACCGAATGCCTCTTTAATGACAGGCGCCAGGGCCTGGTAGTAATCAGGATTAGTAAAAAGAATATAAGTATAGTTCTCATTCACCGGAATAATTGTATCCGTAAGATTAGCGATATCAGCCGCTCCCCACATCATGAGACGACGTGCCTTACGATAATCTTCCAGCGTGCTTTCGTAAATCGCCATACTCTGAACACCAGCATCTTTTAGACGATCTAACTGTTCGGAAATATAATCCTGCGGATTTGCACGATAGCTTGCTACTTCAACTAAATCCCGGTAATCAAATACAAATTCCACTGTCTTGGAAGACTTCTCCGTCTGCAGACGGTCATAGACAACTGGCAAGGCAGCTAAAACGCCAACCACAACTATGATCCACAGCCACTTCCGGGAAGAAATATTCCAACGTTGCCATTTTTGCTGCACCAAAAGTACCTCCTCTTTCACTTCAAAACTCTTTTTACAAAAGTAGAAACGGATCGTCATCCTTTAGAGACGGTACCCGTTTCTATGCAAGCTTAAACGCGTTCGGCGTCCTTCCAAGGACGGTAAGCGTTTATGCGAGAAATATAAGATATAAAGTATGGCGTGAAACTTTTACTTTCTTATATTTTTAAAAATATAATTTCAAAATATAGAATGCGATCTATATTCTTATTTTATTGTTCCCCGTCAACGCGGGCCATAACCAGCTTGGATAGTGTAGCTACCTTGTCTTTAGCATTCTGCAAGGATTCACCCACAACCGCAAAATAAACTTTAATCTTTGGCTCGGTACCTGAAGGACGCAGGCAGAACCACGAACCGTCAGCCAGCAAATACTTTAGTACATTTTCCTTCGGCAGACCATTCAAGCCTAGCGAATAATCCAGCACCTCTGTAACGGCAGATCCCGCAATTTCTTGTGGTGCATTTGTACGCCAATCATTCATGATGCCTTGAATTTGCGCAACACCATCCTTACCTTTCAATGTACGAGACTCCAGGCTTTCCAAGAAGTATCCGAACTGCTCATACAATTCCTGAAGGACATCATATAATGTTTTGCCTTGAGCTTTGTAATAAGCACCTGCTTCAGCGATCAACATAGCCGCAAGAACGGCGTCCTTATCACGGGCATAGTTACCTGCAAGATAACCATAGCTTTCTTCATAACCGAAAAGATATGTGTAATCTCCGGATTGTTCGAATTGAGTCATTTTTTCACCAATATATTTGAAGCCTGTTAGCGTATTAAATACAGTTGCACCATAATGAGAGGCTACAGCAGCCCCCATCTCGCTCGTCACGATAGTCTTCACAACTGCACCATTGCTAGGCAACTTACCTTGTTCCTGTAAACGGCTCAAATAATAATGAATCATCAAAGCTCCAGATTGGTTGCCCGACAAAACAACAAATTTACCTTCATTGTCACGAACCACTGCCCCCATACGGTCTGCATCGGGATCTGTGCCAATTAAGAGGTCTGCATTCAACTCTTCGCCCAGCTTCATAGCCAGTGTAAAGGCTTCGCGTTCTTCCGGGTTCGGTGATTTCACAGTGGAAAATTCGGAATCTGGTTGTTCTTGCTCAGGCACAACATGCACCTGTGTGAAACCAATTTTCTCAAGCACTTGGCGGACTGGCAGGTTACCAGTACCATGTAGCGGGGTGTATACGATTTTGAAGTCTTTTCCAAGCGTAGAGGCGATCTCTTCACTTGCAAGACTAACCGCAGCGACCGTATCGGTAAACGCTTCGTCATCCTTCTCACCCAGCCAGTGCAGCAGGCCTTGACGCTCTGCTTCTTCTTGGGAAATCCGTTTCACACCATCAAAAGTGTCAACCCCTAATATGTAAGAAATGACCTTTTCTGCTTCGTCAGGAACAAGCTGTCCACCTTCAGAATTATAAACCTTATACCCGTTATATTCAGGCGGATTATGACTTGCAGTAATGACAATACCGCCCGTTGCCTTCAAATGCCGCACGCTGAACGATAATTGTGGTGTTGAGCGCAGAGAAGTGAATAAATGAGCCTCAATGCCATTAGCAGCCAATACAAGAGCAGCCTCAAGTGTGAATTCAGGCGAGAAACGACGAGAGTCATGAGCGATAACAACAGAAGGTCTTCCCTCTCCAGTATGCGTCTCCAGAATATATTTAGCGAAACCTTGCGTAGCTCTACCTACCGTATAACGGTTGATACGATTACTACCCGCACCAATTACACCACGTAGACCACCTGTACCGAATTCTAGATCTCTATAAAATCGTTCCTCTAGCTCCTGTGGCTCGTTCTCCAGCGCGCTTAGCTCCGCCTTCGTAGATTCATCAACGGAGGCGTTCTCCAGCCAGCGTGATAAGGTTTCTGCCGCTTTCGGGCTTAATTGAGTCATTTAGAATCTCTCCTTCTCCATGTATAATAAATAATTCAAAGTAATATTAGCTCAGAGCAAACATAATTTCCCCAGAGGCAACAACTTTCCCCTCAACCGACGCAGTAGCTTGTCCTTTTCCAATACTGCCCTTAAGGCGAGTAATCTCTACTTCAAGAGTGAGGGTGTCTCCCGGTACGACTTGACCACGGAAACGGAATCCATCAAGCCCGGCTAAAAAGCCAATCCGACCGCGATTCGCTTCCACCCCCAGAATAGCAACTGCACCCACTTGTGCAAGAGCTTCTGTAATCAGTACGCCCGGCATTACCGGATAACCCGGAAAATGACCTGCGAAGAAAGGCTCGTTGATCGTTACATTTTTAATGCCGACTGCTCGTTTACCCATTTCGATCTCAGTGATTTTGTCCACCAGCAGAAATGGAGGCCGATGGGGGATGATTTCTTGAATTTGATTGATATCCAGCATTATAAATAAAACTCCTTTCGGATGTTACTTCATATTATTCTTCGCCGAAATGCATAAATTTAGGCAGCTTCGGTAAAAACTATATTATCCTTCACCACCTGCAGAAGTGGAGGTTGAGATAAGGGGCTTTCTCCACCAGATGCGATAGCATGGCGGAGAGGGCCCTTTTTGCTGCCCGCGGCCCCCCACCATTATACATTTATCCGTATAAAAAAGAAAACTCCCTTAAGCAAGAAGGGAGTCGTTATCCTTTTAAATTATGGAGCAAAAACCAAATCATAGACATGTCTCCATGTGCTCCATTGTAGAACATCGCTAAACTCTTTTTTGCCAAGGACAACGTAACCGACGACCAGCCCGCCTCCAAGTGCAACTACGAGAAGCAAAGGAATAAGAATCCACTGGATAAGTGTCCATTTTGATAATCCTCGCCGCTTCGGCTCTTTCTTGTCTTCTGGTTTGTCTTCCGACTTCACCTTTTTCTGACGTTCCATTCCTTCACCTCTACCCGCGCATGTTATTGGCCAGACCTAGCATCTGATCACTGGAAGAAAGCGCCCGAGCTGCGAGTTGATACGTACGTTGAATCTGCATCATTTCTGTCATTTCTGTGGTCATATCGACATTTGACTGCTCCAGCCACCCTGAGCGTACTCCAATTCCAGACGCCTCACCCGCCGCTCTTTGTACAAAAGCCTGCTGTGCTGTAACTCCATCGGCAAGCATATAGAAATTCCCGTCCACTGCCTTTAAAGCATTCTGTGTCTTAGGTTCTACAATCATTATAGTACCTGCTACCCGAACAGGTCCATTCTCTGACTGTTTCGTTAATACACGACCGGATTCATCAATAGCTGCATTCACGCCCACAGGGACCGTTAAAGGATTACCTGTTGTATTCAGTACCGGATTCCCCGTATTATCTACAAGAACCATCTTCGTTGCATCGGTAGTGTCAGGCGTAAAGTGAAAGTCACCTTGTCTTGTATAAGCTGTAGTTCCATTGACCTGAACGCCAAACAGCCCATTACCCTGAAGTGCCAAATCGGTTGGATTACCCGTTTCTTTAAGGGGGCCTTCTTCCCAATTAGTCGTAATCGAAGGCACATATGTCCCAAATCCAATATTAAAGCCTAAGGGTGTAGCGCGACCCGGCTGATCATAGTCATCCGATTGCTGCTGCACACGAGTAAGCACATCCTCAAAGGAGCCCTTCTTGCTCTTATAACCATTTGTATCCATATTGGCTAGGTTATCCGCTATAATATCAAGCCGCTGCTGAAGGCTGGACATGGAGACTGCTGCACTAATAGTTGAGTTATTCATAGATCAAACCTCCTATAAGCTTTACCTGTAAAGCTCATTTCATAAGCAGTGCCTATACCCTGCCAATTTCAGTTACAGCCTTCTGCAAGCTGCTATCATAGTATTGAACGATCTTTTGGTTCGCTTCATAAGCCCTATATGCGGCATTCAAATCTACAGTTACCTGAGTAGGGTCAACATTGGAGCCCTCTAAATATCCTTGACGCACCTGTAAGTTATCAGTTGCATTGGAGTAACGAATGTCCGCTGCCGCTATATCATCAGCATGAAACACACCCTTACCATCACGCACAAGCTCCTGCGGCTTTGTAACTACACTCACACCAATTTTGGTCCCTGTCGGAAGTCCTGTTTCTGGATTTAATACATTGCCCTGCCCGTCCACTTTAAGGGTGTCCTGATTTCCTGTCAAGACGAGAGGTTTGCCAGTGGAATCAAGAACCTTGAAGCCTCCACTGCTCAATACTTCTCCCGTAGCTGCATTTACTGAGAAGCTTCCATTTCGGGTAAATAGGTTATTGCCATCAGTATCCTGCACAGTAAAGAAAGCCTGCGGACGGTAAATAACCTCACCCTCAGGACTTACATATTTCCCTGAACCATCAAAAGCTATATTCTGACCCGTCACAGGGTCGGCGACTTGCAAATCCGTAGATAAAGCAAAATCCATAGATTTGCCGCTCTCCCTTAAATCACCCTGTAAATATTGGGAAATCGACTGTTCTGCAAAAACCCCTGTATTAAGGCGCCCAACCGGTGTAGTGCTGCCATTACTCATAGCTGAGATCAAGACATCCGGAAAAGCATGATTAACACTATCAACCTGCTTATATCCCGTTGTATTTAAGTTAGCGATGTTCTGTGTTGCCGTATCGTGTCTACGTTGCTGCGCAACCATACCTGCGGCGGCCGTATATAATCCTCTTATCATGAAGGTAGTCTCCTTCCGAATCTAATGCTACCATTTATATCGGCTGCTTAGAACTTTTTCTTTACGACCTTGTCCAAATTGTCCAGCATAATTCCTGTTCCTTTTACCACACAGTGCATAGGGTCTTCCGCTACCCAGACAGGTACATGTAATTCTTCTGAGAGTAGCTCGTCCAATCCGTTAAGCAAAGCACCTCCACCAGTGAGAACCACACCCCGGTCAATGATGTCCGCAGACAATTCTGGTGGTGTACGCTCCAGTACCGATTTAGCTGCAGCCACAATGGATGAAACCGGATCCCATAATGCTTCCTTTACCTCTCCCGCCGTAATAGTGAGCGTCTGGGGAAGTCCGCTTACCATGTCCCGGCCACGAATGTCCATTTCGGATTTCATCAAACCAGGTCGAACCGTACCAATAGTAACCTTAATATCCTCTGCTGTCCGTTCACCGATCAACAATTTATACTTTTGTTTAATATATCTTAAAATGGCATCATCGAACTTGTCTCCAGCGACTTTAATCGAAGAAGCGGTAACGACGTCGCCCATTGAAAGTACGGCTACATCCGTCGTTCCGCCACCGATATCGACGACCATGTTTCCACTTGGCTGATAAATGTCCATTCCCGCTCCAATCGCAGCGGCCTTTGGCTCTTCTTCCATAAATACTTCCTTAGCCCCGCTACGTTCTGCCGCTTCCCGAATGGACTTTTGTTCCACAGATGTAATATTTGTAGGGGCGCATATCAGAATGCGAGGCCGTGAATACCAGGTACGACCGCCAACACGGTCAATAAAATACTTCAGCATCATTTCCGTGACTTCAAAATCTGCAATGACACCATCCCGTAAAGGACGGATCGTTGTTATATTTCCGGGTGTACGTCCAACCATGCGACGTGCCTGTTCTCCCACCGCAAGGACTCTCTTCGTATCACTTTCAAGTGTGACCACGGAAGGTTCATCCAGAACGACTCCCCTTCCCTTAACATGTATGAGCACATTGGCCGTGCCGAGGTCGATTCCGATATCCTTGCTAAACATAATGAAAGAGCCCCCAAAGTGTTATTTTAATTGAAAAACAGCAGTTAGTACTAAATTTAAAAATAACATACTTTAGGGGAACTACACAATGTTTTAAAGCTTAATATTTCCTTAAATTTCCGAAAATCTCATGGCTTTGATGCTACAGCAACCTCACGTTTTTTCCCCGTCGTTTTTTTATATTTAATTTTTGTGGCTTCTCCCCCCCGAAGATGTCGGATGGATTTGTGATATTCAAGAATGTGCTTCACCTGATCGGCCAGATCAGGATTGATCTCTGGCAGACGCTCCGTCAAATCTTTGTGCACCGTGCTCTTTGAAACGCCAAATTCCTTGGCTATGGTCCGGACCGTATGCCTGGTTTCCACGATGCAGCGTCCGATTTTGATCGTACGTTCCTTGATGTAATCGTGCACGCTCCCGCCTCCCAACTGTGGATAGTTTGGTACATTATATGAGGGGCGGGCTTATATATTCGCGCTTTCAAGACATGACAAGCCTCCGAGGGCTCATTTTATTTAATGGACAACCCAAGAAGCCTTGTTATTCGCATGACGGAACGTCGTTAGTCCTTTAAAGACATAAACCGTTTCTCATAGAAAAATAAGGCTCTTTATAAGCATACTGCTTACGAAGAGCCTTATTTACACACAAAAACAGGGGGCGAAGGCCCCCTGTTATAAATTTTCTTATCGTCCTGGCAGTAACTCTGATGGATTAACTACTTTGCCATCCTTGTACACTTCAAAGTGTACATGATTGCCAAGATCCTTCTCGATTTCACTACGACCTGCGGTTGCAAGCGTATCTCCTTGCTTCACAACATCGCCTTGTTTCACTTTTGTGTCACCAAGACTTTGGTACACGGTCTTCATGTTACCTTGATGGGTAATCTCAATGACTTTACCTAACACTGCAACATCTTCCACTCTAGTAACTTCACCGCTAAGCGCTGCTTTAACGTCGAACGTATTGTTGTCTTCACGGGCAAGATCGATACCGACATTAGGAATAAATTTGTCGTTATACTGCACCATTGCGGCAACGTGATTGTCCTCTGTACCATTTTCATCATAATACGGTTTGACTACTTCTACTTCACCTGGATTGGCTACTGGCCAAACCAGGCTTTCCGCTGAAGCAAGAACTTCAAGGGCATCTGGATTACTGTTTGCAGTACCAGCTTCATTGGTCGAAGCTCCTACTTGCTGTGATGTGGCGGCGGTGTCCTGTTTAAGCGGTTTTTGGCCGGCATCCTGATAGACCCACACCAAAGTTAGTATAATTGCCGCTGCCGCCGTGTAGACTGCTGGGAACACCCAACGTTTAGATAACATCTTGCTCCATGAAGAAGGTTTAGCACCTAAATCTCCCTGCGATTTTTTGAGAGATTCATCATGGTTTGTTTTGTTTTTGTCTTGTTCATTCATATGGTTATCACCTCAGTAACCAGTGTTACCGGGCTTCTATCTTTTATACGTATCTTTCAAGTTATTTTTTCAGAAGAGTTGAGATTTGCGTAAAAGAGATACCACTGTAATAGTGTTTGAGAATTTGAGTAGCCGTTCCGCCTTCCTTCGCCATCCCATTTGCTCCCCACTGGCTCATTCCCACACCATGCCCATTTCCGAAAGTAGTTATATAGATTTTGTTCCCTTTTCGCCCCCAACTAAATTGGCTGGAACGTAACCCTAGCTTCTCTCGCACTTCTCTTCCAGTAAAAATAGTACCTCCAATAGAGATTTGCTTAACCCTATGTCCAGTGGTGAGAGACAAGACTTCTACCGGCAATTCAGAGGAAGTAGAGATATTCTTTGTCATGCCTGATTGGGTAGTACCTTTTGATGCAGGGATTACTCTGTCGTTTAATCCAAGTCTAGTAAGTATTTCCGAGATGGTGAATGTAGATGTCACCGCATAGTTCGGGGTAATCTCTTTCTCCCAAGGACTAGTTACACTGCGCAGATAGGGGATCGCTGCATTCCAGTATTCTTCAGAGTTCTCGGTATATCCTCCACTGGAGGCGAAAAAGGAGGCCGTAATCGGCTGCCCTTTATAGGTCATAATTACACCGCGCGTCTCAAGAACCGCGCGCTGAAGCTTTGCGAGGTCGGCGCTTCTTCCGCCGAGCTTCCACTTCCGTTCCAGCGTATCCTTAGATACGTAAGCCTGATGGCTTACCGTATCTGTTACATCCGCCCCCGGAACGGGGACGCCGCTTCTGTCGCCAGCCAGCAGGCGGCGAAGGATAAAGGTGCGGGCCGCTACGGCCTGCGCTTTGAGCGCTTCAAGCTCAAAGCTGGCCGGCATCTCGGCCGCAAGCACGCCGCTGACGTATTCCTCCAGCGGCAACGTCTCTATTTGTCCGCTACGCGACAAATAGACAGAGACCTTCGGCTGCGGAGCTTCCTGCGCAGCTGCCTCCGGCCCTGCTGGTGCGGCTGGTGAGGCCGTTACCACCGGCAAAGCCGGAGGCGCCGGTTGTCCCCGGTGCTGCGGGACAACCACCAGTGGAATCAGCAGCGCCGCCAGAATAGGCGCTGCGAGCCAGGCGACGGGACCGAGGCGCCTGAGCCGGAAAGCAAGGGGACGCGAGTGCCAGCGCGTTGACTTGTTACGTCGCAAGTAGCGGAAATCTTTCATCTCTATGGCTCCTTCCGTGAGTCACTGTTGATTCTTATAGATATGAATTTACAGCAACTACTAGAACAATATTTGAGAGAAAGAGAGTCCCCTTCTCGTATCTATCACTATGCCCCGCGTTAAACAAAAAAAATCCCCATTAGATGAGGATTCAAATTTACTTTCTAATAATACAAGCAAAAACGCCTTCGGTGTCCCTATAAGGACGGTAAGCGTTTATGCGAGAAATATAAGGATAGTTTATAGCGTAGAACATATAAACTCTTATATTTTAAAAAAGAACAGGCCGCATCACTGCAGCCTGTTCTCATCTAACGACTGATATTATACCCAAGTCGCTTGAACCTGAAAGCGAGGTTTAACCTCTTCGCTTTTGCTTGATTCGCTCTTGGCCACTTCTGGTATAAGAGTTTCATCCTTCACTGTTTGCACCGCTGTGTCTTCCATGGAGATGCGCCAAATTTCCGCACCTAGTCCGGACAGCTTCTCAGCCAAATGTACGTATCCGCGGTCGATATGATGAGTTCCGCTTACCTCAGTAGTGCCTTCAGCAACAAGACCTGCCAAAATAAGCGCAGCTCCCGCACGTAAATCCGTAGCACAAACCTTGGCTCCGACCAATTGCGCATTACCTGTAACGATTGCTGAGCGACCTTCAATCTTAATCTCAGCATTCATGTTGTGGAATTCATCCACATGCATGAACCGGTTCTCGAATACAGTCTCTGTAACGACACTAGTGCCTTCAGAGCGCAGCAATAATGCCATCATTTGTGACTGCATATCCGTTGGAAAGCCTGGATACGGCAAAGTCTTCAAATCAACAGCTTTAAGTGGTTTGTCACTAATGACACGAACCCCATTCTCATCAGGAATAATGGTCACACCCATCTCTTCCATCTTAGCAATAACAGGTCCCAAGTGATCCGCGATTGCGCCTTCCACATATACGTCCCCACCTGTAATTGCTGCGGCAGCCATATAGGTACCAGCTTCAATACGGTCAGGAATCACATGATGTTTAACACCATGCAGACGTTCTACGCCTTCAATACGGATAACACCTGTACCCGCACCGCGAACGATTCCGCCCATACCATTCAAATAATTGGCCAGGTCGACAATTTCAGGCTCCTTAGCCGCATTCTCAATCACGGTCACGCCTTCGGCGAGTGCCGCTGCCATCATTATATTTTCGGTCGCACCCACGCTAGCTACATCCAAATACACTTTGGCTCCGCGCAGGCGACCGTTACTTTTCGCTTCAATGTAGCCCTGGCCGAGACTAATCTCCGCACCAAGCGCTTCAAATCCTTTCAAATGCTGATCAATCGGTCGTGTGCCAATGGCGCAGCCGCCAGGCAAAGAAATTCTTGTATGACCAAGCCGTGATAACAGAGGGCCCATGACTAGAAAAGATGCCCGCATTTTCCGTACCCATTCATAAGGTGCTTCACAGGAAGTGATGTTTGTAGCATCCACCTGGATAATATCGTTTTGATATGTAACCCCTGCACCCAGAGATTCCAACATTTTTGATATCGTCATTACATCATCAAGCGGAGGTGCGTCCACAATGACGCTTACTCCTTCTTCTGCCAATAGAGAGGCGGCTATGATCGGTAATACGGAATTTTTTGCGCCGCTAACTTTCACGCTCCCGGTCAATCTGTTGCCACCGCGGACGATAAATTTGCTCATTTTCGGTTTCCCTCCGCGTCCATTATTTCTTAAATTATTTTTTAGATTAAAAGTAATTGCAAAAAAATTCGCATACTCCATCGATATGCCCATTCAGCCGGGCATGTTCCTTAAAGTTCAGTGTTGACATAATAAAACCTTATTATTCGACACTTTTTGACCATTGCGACCTATGACACTTATAACCAAACTACATATTCCTAAAACATATAGCGGATCATCCCACTCCAGCTAAGGTAATCCAGAAAGAATCCTGCAACAAAACGACCAAGTACAATAGCCAGAAGCAAGTGCAGCAGCCTTCCTTGAGGACTCTTGGGATATCTTATGACCAAATCCAGCTTAAGGTTCTGCAATGCCCACCAAGATAATACAACACTGAGCAAAGAAACAATCATTGAGATCATGCTGCTGGTCCCAGCGGCACTAGACCATCCATTGGACAATATATCCCCCATGTTAACCCTCCGTGTTCGTATTACTCGGAAATCGACTCTTATATCATACTTGCGTAGGGCAAAAGAATCCAGTACTTTTACAAATTTTTAAACAATTCAATGCCATTATCCAAAAAAATGAAGAAATCTTAACCTTTACTACATAGATTACTATAACAAAAAAAGCAGTCAAGCTTAGAGCTTGACCGCTTATATCCTACTGTTGTCCTTTACCAGTGGACACTTTAATCCGTGTAACAGCGCGTTGCAGCGCCAACTCCGCACGGCGGTGATCGATATCATCTTGTTTGCTACGAGTCTGGAGACGGCGCTGAGCGCGTTCTCTAGCAGCTTCGGCACGTTCAACATCAATATCCGTTGGCAGCTCGGCACTTTCGGCCAGCACTGTTACTTTATCCTTATGCACTTCAACGAAACCGCCATGAACGGCGATGGAGATCGTAACACCGTCCGATTTGACGGATAACGGAGCAACCTGAAGTGGAGTCACAAGCGGAATGTGTCCCGGCAAAATACCCAACTCGCCTTCGACTCCCCGTACTGTCAAGCTATTCACTTGTTTCGAATAGACGAGATGCTCCGGCGTGACAATTTCCAACAAAAAGGTGTTCACTTCCATTCCTCCTTAAAGCTTTACGAAGTAAAGCTCTCATCGAAAGCATACACTTAGCTTTACGAAGTAAAGCTCGCTTCGAAAGCATTCACTAAGCTCAGTGTTACATCGATTTCGCTTTTTCAACCGCTTCTTCGATTGTACCCACAAAAAGGAACGCTGCTTCTGGAAGATCATCATGCTTACCGTCCAGGATTTCCTTAAAGCTACGTACAGTTTCTTTGATTGGTACGTATTTACCCTTGAAGCCGGTAAACTGTTCAGCTACGTGGAAAGGCTGTGACAGGAACCGTTCAACTTTACGGGCACGGGCTACGATAACCTTATCATCCTCACTCAATTCATCCATACCCAAGATGGCGATGATGTCTTGAAGTTCGGTATAACGTTGCAGCAATTGTTTAACACCTTGTGCTACATTGTAATGCTCTTCACCAACAATTTCCGGAGCTAGCAGACGCGAGCTGGAAGCCAGTGGATCAACCGCTGGGAAAATCCCCTTCTCGGAAATCTTACGCTCAAGGTTAGTTGTTGCATCCAAGTGAGCAAACGCCGTTGCCGGAGCAGGGTCAGTGTAGTCATCCGCTGGTACGTAAATTGCTTGAATGGAAGTAACGGAGCCTTTTTTGGTAGAAGTGATACGCTCTTGCAACTGCCCCATTTCAGTAGCCAGGGTTGGTTGATAACCTACTGCGGACGGCATACGTCCGAGAAGAGCGGATACTTCGGAACCCGCTTGGGTAAAGCGGAATATATTATCGATAAAGAGCAGCGTATCGCGGCCTTCTACATCACGGAAATATTCCGCCATAGTAAGACCAGTCAAAGCTACGCGCAGACGCGCGCCTGGGGGCTCATTCATTTGTCCGAACACCATTGCTGTTTTCTTAATAACGCCGGAGTCCGTCATTTCGTGATAAAGGTCATTACCTTCACGAGTACGTTCACCCACACCTGCGAATACGGAAATACCACCGTGTTCTTGGGCAATGTTATTAATCAATTCTTGAATTGTTACGGTTTTACCTACACCGGCACCGCCGAACAGACCAACTTTACCGCCCTTAGCATAAGGTGCAAGTAAGTCGATAACTTTAATACCCGTTTCCAGAATTTCGGCTTGTGTTGACAATTCATCAAATGTCGGAGCCAAACGGTGAATCGGGTTCTTAATTTCAGCAACAACTTCACCAGCGTTATCAATTGGATTTCCAAGTACGTTAAATACCCGGCCTAATGTCGCTTCCCCTACAGGTACCGAAATAGGTCCACCTTGGTCAATCGCATCCAGTCCACGAACCAGACCATCTGTAGAAGACATCGCGATACAACGTACCAAATTGTCTCCCAAGTGGTTGGAAACCTCAAGCGTTAGGTTAATCTGGCGACCATTGTCCAAGACGGTTTCAATTTTGATAGCGTTGAAAATCTCGGGCAACTGGCCGCGTTCAAATTCAATATCGACAACCGGACCCATAATGCTTACAACGCGTCCTTTGTTCATCTTCATTTCCCTCCTCGAAAGCTATTACATCAAGAAGAAACAACGTTGTCACCTTAAATGATGACAACCGTTTCTCGTAGAAATATAAGTGTTTTGTATAGTGTAGAACCTATACTTTCTTATATTTTAAGATTTTTAAGACTGAGCATTCGCTCCGGCCACGATCTCGGTAATTTCCTGCGTAATTGCCGCCTGACGGGCACGGTTGTACGTAAGGGTAAGTTCTCCGATCATTTTCGACGCGTTCTTTGTTGCACTGCCCATCGCTGTCATTTTCGCACCCAGCTCACTGGCCTTGCCATCCAGAATTGCGCTATAAATCAAAGTTTCGGCGTATTTCGGAAGTAGCACTTCGAGCACGCCTTCTGGTGAAGGTTCATATTCGTAATTTGCAGACGCTTCATGATGCTCATGATTTCCTACGCCTTCCATAGGCAACAGTCGATCAACGGTTGGGATCTGGGTAATCGCATTGACGAATTGGTTGTAACAAACGTACAACTCGTCATACGTACCATCTACAAACTGTTGTACTGCCGAATTAGCGATAGACTTAATATCAGCAAACTTCGGCGCATCCGATAGCTCAGTAACTTCCTGTACAATCGGATATTCACGGCGGCGTAAGAAGTCACGGCCTTTACGACCGATAACGAACAAGGCGTATTCATCTTTGGATTTATGTCGCTCCGCGATGAGCATCGTCACCTTACGTAAAATATTAGCATTGTACCCTCCCGCAAGCCCTCTATCAGAGGTCACGATAAGATAACCAGTTTTTTTCACAGGGCGACTGACCAGCATGGGATGCTGAACGCCTTCTGTACCAGCAGCAATGCTCGATACAACCTCTTTCAGCTTCTCAGCATAAGGACGGGCGGCAATAGCCTTCTCCTGAGCTTTTCTCAGCTTGGAGGCGGCTACCATTTCCATCGCTTTTGTGATCTGTCTTGTGTTTTGAACACTCTTAATTTGACGTTTAATATCACGCATGCTTCTTGCCATGATTTCACCACCTTAAAGCTTTGACGAAGTCAAAGCTAACTTCGTAAGCATCTTCTTGGCTTTGACGAATTCAAAGCCAACTTTATAAGTAATAGCCTGAGCTTCGGCAGAGCCAAAGCTCACTTCGTAAGATTCGTTTAGGTACGATCTATATTAGCTAGTAGCAAAGCCTCTTTTAAATTTATCAATTGCTGCTTTAAGAGCGGCTTCGTTATCTGCTGTCAAATCCTTGGTATCTCTGATGGATTGAGCAACTTCAGCAGCACTGCTATCCATGTAAGCAAGGAATTCCTTTTCAAAACGCTTTACGTCTTTAACAGGAATATCATCCAAGTATCCTTTTACAGCTGTGTACAAGCTAAGCACTTGATGCTCAACAGATAGCGGCTGATTTACACCTTGTTTCAGAACTTCCATCATACGTGCTCCGCGATTCAGACGAGCAAGCGTAGATTTATCAAGATCTGAGCCGAACTGTGAGAAAGCTTGAAGTTCACGATATTGGGCAAGATCCAAACGGAGCGAGCCAGCTACCTTCTTCATCGCTTTAATCTGAGCGGAGCCCCCTACACGGGAAACGGAGATACCGACGTTGATCGCCGGACGCTGACCAGAGTAGAACAGATCGGATTCAAGGAAGATTTGACCATCTGTAATCGAGATTACGTTCGTAGGAATGTAAGCCGATACGTCAGATGCTTGTGTTTCGATGAACGGAAGTGCGGTTAATGAACCACCACCAAGCTCATCACTAAGCTTAGCCGCACGTTCCAAAAGACGGGAGTGCAAGTAGAACACGTCACCAGGGAACGCTTCACGACCCGGTGGACGACGAAGCAGCAAGGACAATTCGCGATAAGCCGAAGCTTGTTTTGAAAGGTCATCATAAATAATCAGTACGTGTTCGCCCTTGTACATAAAGTACTCGCCCATTGCGCAACCTGCGTATGGAGCAATGTACAACAGTGGGGATGGCTCGGAAGCCGAAGCAGTTACAACGATTGTATATTCCAACGCGCCATGACGACGGAGAGTTTCTACAACCTGTGCTACTGTTGATTGTTTTTGTCCAATGGCAACATAAATACATTTCATTCCGTTGCCTTTTTGGTTGATAATCGCATCGATTGCGATTGCAGTCTTACCTGTTTGACGGTCACCAATGATAAGTTCGCGTTGTCCACGACCAATTGGTACCATCGCATCAATCGCTTTAAGGCCAGTTTGCATTGGCTCATGAACCGATTTACGGTCGATAACACCAGGAGCGTTATTCTCAACCGGACGGAATTCCGTCGTTTGGATTGGGCCTTTACCGTCAAGCGGCATACCGAGTGCGTTAACAACACGACCCAGAAGGGCCTCTCCCACTGGGACTTGCATGATTTGTCCGGTACGTTTTACTTGATCGCCTTCACGAATTTCCTTGTACTCACCTAGAATAACAACACCGACGTTGCTTTCTTCCAGATTGAGCGCCATGCCCACTACACCGTTGGAGAACTCTAGCAACTCGCCTGCCATTGCGTTTTCCAGACCGTAGACACGAGCGATACCGTCTCCGACTTGAATGACGGTGCCCACTTCGGCAACTTCGATATCGGCTTTATATTGCTCAATTTGACTTTTGATCAAAGTGCTGATCTCTTCAGGTCTGATGCCCAATATCCTCACCCCTATCTTCTATGCTTATCATTAAAGGATTTCTCGAGACGTTCCAATTTACTAGACAGACTGCCGTCATACAGCGTATCGCCGATATAAACTTTCAGTCCTCCCAGCAGGCTTGGATCCACCACATTCGTAACCCGGATTTTACGGTTTACGAGCTGGCCGAATTCTGCAGCTACAGCCGCTTGTTCTTCTTCACTTAAAGAATAAACGGAGTATACCTTAGCATCACCAATGCCAAGAGCGTCTCCTTCAATCTTGATATACGTATCCAGCAGTTCGGCAAAAATATCGGTTCTGCCTCGCTCTACTAACAGTTCTACAATGTTCATCACGATAGGAGAGATCTTATCTTGAAGTGCTGTGCGCAGCACTTTCAACTTGTCGGACTCCGAGATGCGCGGTGCAAGAATAAACCGCTTAACCTCTTGGTCAGAATGTAATACTTCGACCACTGCCTTGAGCTCTTCTTCTACTTCAAGGGTAATCCCCTTCTCTACCGCTGCACTGTACAATGCTTTAGCGTAGCGCTTGGCAACTACCGTATCGCGGCTCATGATCGGCCTCCTACCTCATTGAGGTATTGGTTCACAAGCTGCTCCTGCTCACTGCTAGCACTAACTTCTTTTTTAAGAAGTTTAGAAGCAATACGAACAGATGCCGTTCCAATTTCGCTGCGCAACTCTTCCACTGCTTTATTCTTCTCGTTCTCGATATCGCGCACGGCCTCTTCTTTGACACGTGCAGCTTCAACTTTGGCTTGAGCCAAAGCTTGTTCTACCTGTTGATTGCTAGTAATTTGCGATTGTTGAATAATCTGTTGAGCTTCCTGGCGTGCACTGTTCAGCGCTTGCTTCTGCTCTTCCACATACGCGACCGCTTGCTCTCTAGTCTTCGCAGCTTCATCCATTTGCTGCATTACCAGCTCACGGCGCTTCTCCATAACTGCGAACAGTTTGCTGAACGCATACTTACTGAGCAAGAAATATAGAATCCCAAAGGCTACAATTGAAAATACGATGTTTGTCCAAACAATATCCACTGAGGTCACTCCCTTCCGTTACCGCGTCATGCGGACGTATACAAAAGTAAGGCGCGGATGGCATCGGCCGTCCCCGCCAAACCGTAAATACGGTTTATTAAGAAAACATGATCAGGAATGCGATAACTGTTGCTGCGAGCGGAATAACTTCGACGATACCTACACCGATAAACATTGTTGTTTGAAGCGCGTTACGAGCTTCTGGTTGACGAGCGATAGACTCAACTGTTCTACTAACGATCATACCGTTACCAAGACCTGCGCCAAGTGCACCCAATCCAACCGCTATTGCTGCTGCTAAAAATTCCATTTGTAAATATCCTCCTTTAATTTCGGTTCATAATGTGTTTAATGATATAAGATATCTCCCGCGAAAGAAAATCAGACGATAGCCGTTCTCTTCGCAGCAGTTCATTAATGTGCTTCTTCTTCGTGAATCGTCATCTGTGCGATATAAACCATCGTCAGAATGGTAAAGATAAACGCCTGTAGTGCCCCGACGAAAATACTGAAGCCTTGCCATACAGCCAGGAACGGAATACTGAGAATGCCCAGTTTCAAAATGACTGTAATCAGTACTTCTCCGGCAAAAATGTTAGCAAATAGACGAATAGCCAGCGCTACTGGTTTTGCCAAGTTCTCGATAATGTTCAGTGGCAAAAAGATTGGAAACGGCTCAATATAGTGTTTGAAATAATGCTTGCCGTTGAGCTTGATGCCCAGGAAGTTCATCAGTATAAACACAATAATTGCCAATCCTGCAGTGATATTAATGTCAGCAGTCGGCGACTTGTACCATAAGATCTCAACATGATCACCATGCGCCAAGTTCTTGGTTGCTTCAATCACATGGCCAAACACGGTTACAGGTCCATGTGCTTCAGTTACAACTGAGAAAGGCAATCCAAGAAGGTTGGAAACAAAGATAAACAGAATCAATGTTAGCCCCAAAGATATGTAAGGTTTTCCTTTCTTCAGGTCCATGGCACTGCTTATGACACCTTCAACAAATTCTACAACCCATTCCATAAAATTCTGAAGCTTAGATGGATTCTCAACCGAAAGCTTACGAACCGAAAGCATCACCAGTACAAATACTACTGTACAACTGATCAGAAGCATCAATACGGCTGATATATCTATCGGTATTCCCCCGACAAAGATCTTCGGCATCTCATGCATAGTATCATCCCCCTTTCTCTTTAATCTGGTTAAAGTTTGTTCTTCACACTCAGATATATCCCCGCAGGAATGGCGAGAAGCTGAGGAATGAACACGCCCGAAACAGTTGCTACCAGGGAGAAATGCTCAATCTTGACCGCGAACATGGTGACCAAAATTGCGAAGCTAATCCGTGTAACAAAACCGAGGCTGAAGGCATTCCCTTCGTTGCTCGCAATCGACTGCGTTACCCGTCGAACCTTGACGGCCAGATAACGAAAGTTTACCAATCCCGCCACCAGACCCAGAGTCATGCCCAGTGTAATATCCCTGGTCTCATGATGAAGCGCCCAGCCCATTAAGAGTCCTGCCATAAGGACGAGCGTAACTCTAGTGACGGTATTGATCATGGGAGTCATATTATCCATTCTGCTCCCCCAAAAATTTTTTAATTAACAGGACGACGTTCACAATTCCCAGAATCATTCCGGTTATAGTGCCAATAGCGAGCCAATATTTCGGACCCTCCATTAAGTCTTTCAGCCACCTTGCCGCAAAAAAACCAATAACAATGTAAGCGGCGAGTATAGTGCCTGCACTTCCAATGATAAGCGCGGTCTGTAACAAGCTGTCCCTGCTATTTTGTTCTTTCATGGGCTACAATCCCAACTAATTTTACTGAATTTCTGGAGTCTTTGTCAATTCATTGAACATTGCCCAAAAACCCTTGAAAACATGAAAATAATCACAGCAAAATGTTCCAAAACCATATAAACCGTACAGTTTGACTGTATGTTGATTTTAATCAGATCAGATATTACTTTAAATGAAATTATTTATTTTTTGTGAACATTCTGTGAAACTCTTCAGGACGTTCCTTATTTACACCGAAATGGTGCAAAATAGCATTGACAATTCGTTGGGAGGCTTTGCCATCTCCGTACGGGTTGGCGGCCCGACTCATCGACTGATAGAGCTCATTATCAGTCAAAAGAGCATGTGTCCGTTCATACACCTTCTCCTCGTCCGTGCCCACAAGCTCTAACGTTCCAGCGTCTATCCCTTCAGGACGCTCCGTCGTATCACGAAGCACAAGTACAGGAACTCCGTATGAAGGAGCTTCCTCTTGTAAACCGCCGGAATCGGTCAATATCAAGTGGGTATGCGGATAAAAATTATGCAAATCCACGACATCCAGCGGATCAATCAGCTTAATTCTTGGATGTCCACCCAGAATTTCATGTGCAGGTTCCTTAACTGCCGGACTCGGATGCACAGGATAAACAATGGCTACATCTTCGAATTCATCAGCGATTCTTTTGACAGCTCGGAAGATATTACGATGCGGTTCACCTTGCGATTCTCTGCGGTGAGCAGTCATCAAAATAAGTCTTTTTCCTGAAGCAAAATCCAAAACAGGATGCCGGTAATCCGGCTGTACGGTATATTGAAACACATCAGTTACGGTGTTGCCTGTGATATAAATACTTGATTCTTTTTTGTTCTCGTGTTTCAAATTGCTAGCTGACCAATCGGTTGGAGCGAAATGCAGATCGGCCAAAACACCTGTTAGTTGGCGGTTCATTTCCTCAGGATAAGGAGACAGTTTGTTCCATGTCCGAAGACCTGCTTCTACGTGCCCAACCTGAATTTGCTGCAGGAAAGAGGCATAACTAGCTAGAAACGTCGTTAATGTATCCCCATGCACCAGCACGATATCAGGCTTAACCTCTCTCAGCACAGGCTCCAAACCTTCAAGCACACGAATAGTAATCTCGTTCAGTGTCTGACGGTCCTTCATCACATCCAAATCATAATCAGGAGTGATTTTAAACACTTCTAACACTTGATCAAGCAGTTCTCTATGCTGTGCTGTGACACAAACAATGGATTCGATGTGCTCAGGATGCTTCTCTAGTTCAAGAACTAGAGGAGCCATCTTGATCGCCTCGGGGCGCACTCCGAAAATAGTCATCACTTTAATTTTGGACATAACCCCTACCCTCTCATCAAAAAATTCAAAAATTTCGTATCCTAATCAAGAATTACTATTTACTTAGTTCCGTACAAACGGTCCCCAGCGTCGCCAAGTCCCGGAACGATATATCCATGCTCATTTAAATGATCATCAAGCGCAGCTACGTAAATATCTACATCTGGATGAGCTTCTTGAACTGCAGCGACACCCTCTGGAGCTGCAATCAGGTTCATCATTTTAATTTGTGTACAACCACGCTTCTTCAACGAGGTAATAGCAGCAATCGCAGATCCCCCTGTAGCTAGCATTGGATCAATTACGATTAGCTCACGTTCCTGTACATCTGTAGGAAGCTTGATGTAATACTCGACCGGTTGAAGTGTTTCCGGATCACGGAACAAGCCAACATGTCCTACTTTAGCAGCAGGGAGAAGCTTTAGAACGCCTTCAAGCATCCCTAGACCCGCACGAAGAATAGGAATAAGCCCAAGCATTCTTCCCGAAATCACTTTACTTTCCGTTTCAGTGACCGGCGTTTGTACCGTAATGGTCTCTAGAGGAATATCACGTGTAATCTCATAAGCCATCAATGTGGCTACTTCGTCAACATGCTCTCTAAAATCCTTTGTGTTTGTTCTTACATCGCGAATAAATGTTAATTTGTGTTGAATTAAAGGATGATCGCAAATCACCAATTTTCCCATTTTAATGTCCCTCCGGTAATTGTAAGTCTTGTCTATAACCTCAGAAAGCGCTTTTGCTTCTCAGTGGCTAAATCCTGTCTATTATAGCATTCCCTTCGCTTCATTTCACCTAGAAAGGCACTTGTACTTACATTGAATACTTTCCTATTGTATATCCTTGACCTGAAAGGTAATGATTGGCTGAAATACGCAACCTTCCACTTATAAAACTTAGATTATGTTGTGCAAGTTTTGGTTTTTCATACTATTCACACTCTTTTCACTATTGTTTATGAAAATTCCATGAACTTTCATAAACAATTTCATCAGTTTTCCATCCTTTCCCCTATATAATTATGTGAACAATAAACAACAAAAAACCTCCATCAAACCCTAAAATCAGGACTCGATGGAGGTGAACTCATTCATTAATACAAATAAGAACTAGTATTTCAGTTCTGGATAAAGCGGGTACTGGTCCGTCAAATCAGCAACTTGACGAGCTGCCTCAGCCAATTTCGCTTCATCCTTCGGATTCTTCAGAACATTAGCAATAATACGGCCAATAACCACCATTGCTTGCTCGTCCATACCACGGGAAGTAACTGCAGGTGTACCAATACGAATACCACTTGTTACGAAAGGACTTGTAGGATCAAATGGAATTGCGTTTTTATTCACAGTGATTCCAATGGAATCTAGTACTTTTTCCGCATCTTTTCCGGTAATGTTCAGGTTACGCGTATCCAGCAACATCAGGTGGTTATCTGTGCCTCCGGATACAATGTTAATCCCTTCGCTGATTAGCGTTTCCGCGAGAACATTGGCATTTTTCACTACATCCTCAGCATAAGTCTTAAAGGATGGAAGCAAAGCTTCGCCGAGCGCCACTGCTTTTGACGCAATCACATGCATCAATGGTCCGCCTTGGGAACCAGGGAATACGGCTTTATCGATAGCAGCGGCCCATGGCTGTCTGCACATAATCATACCGCCGCGAGGGCCGCGTAAAGTCTTATGTGTAGTAGTTGTAACGAAATGAGCATGAGGAACCGGGCTTGGGTGAAGGCCAGCAGCAACAAGACCTGCGATATGGGCCATATCTACCATAAACAAAGCACCGACATCATTGGCGATAGCACCAAGTTTTTCGAAATCAATAATACGCGGGTACGCACTCGCACCAGCAACAATCATTTTAGGACGATGTTTGAACGCTGCTTTGCGCACTTCGTCGTAATCAATAAGGAAAGTATCTTCTTGCACACCATAAGCAACAAAGTTATATAGCAAACCGGAAGCATTGACTGGACTACCATGTGTTAAATGTCCGCCATGTGCCAAGTTCATACCAAGAACCGTGTCGCCCGGCTTGAGCGCCGCCAAATAAACAGCCATATTCGCTTGTGCTCCGGAATGCGGTTGTACGTTAACATGCTCCGCACCGAACAATTCTTTTGCACGATCGCGTGCCAGATTCTCAACGATATCAACATCTTCACAACCACCATAATAACGTTTGCCGGGATAGCCTTCAGCATATTTGTTCGTAAGCACCGAGCCCATAGCTTCCATTACGGCTTCGCTAACGATATTCTCTGAGGCAATAAGCTCAATGTTGGCACGCTGACGTTTCAGTTCCAATTCCATCGCTTCCAGTACTGCCGGGTCACTCTTACGTAATTGTTCCATGTTCTTATTTCCTCCCTAGTGTGTGTAGATATGTTGTATTTAAGTAGAAACGATTTACCTGCTAGACAGAAGCTAAGGTCAATGTTTCTGCAAAAAATATAAAAATAAAGTTCATTAATCGCAAACCTGTGAGCCGCTTTGTTCTGGGGCGCGATATACCGCACGTTCACCGCCAATAAGTGGAGGTCTGGTCCATGCCGCATTCACTCTGGCTGCTCCAATGTATCTTAGAGACGGACGAAAAGGAACAGCTACCCGTCTTAAATGCATTCCTATCAGCGTCTCACCAATGTCTAGACCAGCATGAGCATCAATCGTTTCCGCCAAAACAGGATCTTTCATAGCGTGATAGGCAGCCGCAGCCATCGAACCGCCTGCACCTGGTATAGGTACAGCTGAAACTTCATTTAACCCAAGTGACTCTAGCAAAGAGCGTTCCATTACAAGCGCACGATTCAGATGCTCGCAGCACTGATAAACGAGATGAAATCCTTTTTCCGCTGCGACCAAACGAGCCCCTTCAAGCAGCTGCTGTGCGACTTCAAGCGCACCACCGGTTCCAATCCGGACACCAGCAACCTCACTTGTACTAACTCCAAGGACAACAATTTTACCAGATCCGAGGTTACCAGCTTCCGCTAGCTCCCTTAACACAGTGACAGTAGCTTCAGTTAAAGATAACTCCACAACTTTGTCCATCACCTTACCTCCTCAAGCTTCAAACAAGCTTCATTTAAACAAAAAAGAGCAGTCCGCAGGTAGCTGCGGATTTGCTCTTTTGCCCAGGCGACCGGCCGTTTATTCCGATGCTCCATCGTGGTTTGATCCACATTTGTCGCCAGTTACATCGGAACCGATTAGTTATAACTTCATCTTAAAGCAAAGCGGACTGAAAATCAACCATTTACAAATGGCGTAAGGATTCCAGTTTATCTAATAAACTAAACAACGAAGTGCGAATCTCTGCAGCAGTAAGCTCATAATCTTCACGCGTACCCCCGAATGGATCAGAAATATCAAAGCTTGGGATACGCTGGCGGATTTCAATCATTCGTTGTAGATCTGTTGCGCTCGGTTCACCACCTAGAGCTATGCTTAACTCAGCATCCGCGTATAGGCTGTCCAATTCTTTAATATCCTTAGTCACAGCTTCTTCATTATGCACATATTCCTTCAATGTATATGTTTTCGATACGGCATCCGGAAAATACTGCAGCAAATGCTGCTTATGTCCACTGGTCAAGGTAAGCACAAGATCGGCCCAAGCAACGGATTGCCCCGTTAATTGCGACGACTCTAAATGATCATGAATGCCTTCTTCCTGCAAAATAGCTGCAGCATGTCTCGATATAGAAGTACCAGAAATGGCAGATACACCTGCAGACCGCACTTCCAGGTCGATTCCACGTTCCTTCGCGAGCTTTCGTAAAAGCCCCTCAGCCATAGGACTACGGCATGTATTACCGGTGCAGACGAATAAAATATGCAGCATGCTTTTGCACCCCCATGAAATTAAAATATGGTAATGCCGTTATTGTATCAAAAGATGAATAACAAGCCAAACCCTAATAAAATAGCCCCGCCCAGCGCTTCTCCATATTCCCCGAGTCCACGACTGACATGCCGCCCAAGAAGTAAGCCGACAATGGACATTAGACCTCCACAGACACCAAAAGCCAGTATGGTCAGAAGCACACCATTCACAAACATCCCTAAGGATACCCCAACAGAAAATGAGTCTACACTAACACTGAGTGAAAGAAGCAGCATTCCCCATAAGGTTCGGTGATTCATAGCTCGCGTACCTACCACTTCCGGACGAAAGGAGTTATACACCATATGTCCGCCTAACAGCACAAGCAGCCCTCCGGCGGCATAAGTCGTTACTTGACCTAGCAAATGTCCGACATAACTTCCCGTTAATAAACCCAGAAGAGGCATCAGCATATGAAAAAAAGCAATGAGCACACTCATTTGTAGAATGTGCAACAGACGAATCCCCTTCATCCCAATGCCTACACCGAGGGAAAATGCATCCATCCCTAATGCAATCGCCATTATAGCAATCGTAACCGTCTGCCCCCAACCGGCATATACATCTCCTATGCCCATGCTTAACCCCCCAAGTCCGAAATATCTTGTACAACAACGATATGCGGACAAGGGGGTAATCATGACTTCATAGGAGATTTCAAATTTGAAGAACCGGTGTTAAAGCTGTAAAGAAGGGGCGCCGTGGCTATCCGGCGTCAATGACAGAACCACCGGCTGCCTTCATAAGCCGGTTCATAATGGCAGCGCCGAGGCCTGTATACGGACAAGCCTCGGCCAAGATGTATGTCGCTCCCGCTTCATCGAAGCGCCTCAGCGCGGCATATAGGGAGCGTGCCCCTTCCTCCGGCGAGTATAACGAGCCGAGGGAAAGGACACAGGCGGCAGGGGCGGCGGGATAAAGGGACTTATGCTCCTCGAAGAGGAGCAAGCCCGTTACCTCGCCGCTCAGCTGCGCCGCCTGAAGTAGACTCGCGGCTTCATCCGCAACACGTTGCGGAGAAGATCCGCTCACCACACCGAGCCAGCCGCGCGGCGCATAGTGCGTGTACTTCATGCCCGGTGCGCGTGGCGCCAAGCTGTCGGAAACAGCTTCTGCACCGTGGTACACCCCCGGTTCATTGGCCGCTGGAGCTTCCGCTGCTGCGGAAGTTCCGGATTCTTTAACCACAGCTGGCTCAGCAGCAACGGCTTCCGCCCCCACTACAGCAGCTAACTGCTCCGTAGTAATCCCACCAGGGCGCAGCACGGCAACCTTTCCATCAGGTTGCACCTGAACCACAGTTGACTCCAGTCCGACTCCAGCGGCGCCGCCATCAAGTACACCGTCAATGTATCCGGCCAAGTCTTCCATCACATGTGAAGCTAAAGTCGGACTCGGACGACCTGAACGGTTAGCACTAGGTGCCGCAACGGGACAGCCCGCTGCACTGATCAGCGCCAAAGCTACCGGATGGTCAGGCATACGCACACCTACCGTGTCCAGCCCTGCCGTCACACAGGGTGACAAAACACCCTCACGAACAGGAAGCACGACTGTCAGTGGTCCAGGCCAATAAGCATCCATCAATACCGCAGCCGTAGGATGCACTTCTGTAACCAGCTCGTCCAAAGCTCCTGAATCGGCAATATGAACGATTAGAGGATTATCAGACGGTCGCCCTTTTGCCGCAAAAACAGCCTCAACTGCCGCAGTATTCCGTGCATCCGCACCAAGTCCATAGACCGTTTCGGTCGGAAAAGCGACCGTTCCACCTTCACGAAGCATGGTTGCCGCCTCCACGATGGCTAACTTATTCTCCTCATTAGGCTGAAGTACAACGGAATCCGAAGCTGCATCTTCCAACAAATCCAGTTCCCAATATACAGTCTTATTCCTATTCCCACTCCGCCGTTGAACGGCGAATAAAGGGTCATGTGGTTCATTCATTCTCATCACAGGCTTTCTACAGGATATACATTGAACAATAGCTTTTCTTGCAATCTTAGGATAAATACTCTGGATATTCATTAACTCTGATCTTACCAAAAAGCGGCCCCAATGAAGGCGCCGCAGTCGATCTGCTTATGAAATAGTAACATATCTAGGTTCAAAACTATAGACCATTTCCACAAAACCAAAGGGCTAGCATCAGCATTACGACCATAATCCGCTAATCCAGTTCCAAAGGTTTTGCAGCAGTTCCCAAACGAAGAACCGTACCTCTGGCTCTGCGGAATCTGCTGCCGCAGCATCCTTTGCCGAAGAATCTGCTTGTACAGCTGTCCCTACTGCTGGTTGTGCCTTAGCTCCACTCTCTGCCCCGGCAGCCGAAACCGTCTTCACCGCTTTGTTAGCAGCAGGTGCTGCCGCATCTCCGGAACCCGCATCGATAAAGCATAGTGGCGGAAACAGTACACACCACCAATTTTGTCCCTTGCCTTCACCCAGTGTAACCCGCACAGCCTCGTACTCTCCGGCAGGGTAGACCGTACCACCGTATAATTTAGTCGGAAAAGGAACTACACCGAGCTCCACGTTATAGGAATACTGAATGCCTCTTTTCTCCAGCTCCGATCCAACCAATGCATTTAGCTCTGGTAGATGAGTTCTAATTAAAGCGCGTGCCTGCTCTAAGCTCTGCGGGTCCTCAAGTGCAGTTACCCACTGGTTCATTTGCTCCACGATTGTATCGCGGATCTGCCGCTTCACTAACTGATCCTGCGTTCCATCCGAATTCGCCAAAATACGCAGCCGGATAGAATCCTGTGGAATCGTTACTTCGGCTACTGCTGCATCGGTTTTTTGACCTTCCCAGGCCATGATAACGATCATGAAAAAACAAATTAAAATGGCAGTATACTTAAAAGTTACACGTAAGGAATCTCTTTTATCCATATGATTATCGTTCATTTGTAGCAGCCCCTCTCCTCTTAACACTCATGCTAGTAGTATGTCCAGAGATGAGAGACTACAAACCTATGAATCTATTAAATCTATAACTTCATGGGAATCGCGTTAGGCAATTGCAAATCATCCTCAACATCCCGTCCATATAGATGCACACTCATCACAATCCCCATGCAGGCCATATTGATTAAAAGTGATGTGCCTCCATAACTGATGAACGGAAGTGTAATTCCAGTAAGCGGCATTAGGCCGATAAAAGCTCCAATATTCTCTAAGATTTGATATAGCAGCATAGCTGTAATTCCAATAATTAAAAACGGACCGCTGCGCTCCCTACTCTCTAGAGCAATCAGTATCATCCGATGGAGCAAAATAAAGAAGAGCAGCAGCAGCAGCGCTGAACCTACGAATCCAAACTCCTCTGCAACCTGCACGAATATGGCATCCGAATACGTATATGGAACACGGTTACTCTGCACAGAGCTTCCTTGCATGTACCCCTCGCCGTTCATCCCTCCGGAGGCAATAGCCACTTTAGCATTTTTCGTGTGATAGCTTGCATCATCTGACGCCAAATCAGGTACGAGCCAAGGATCAAAACGATCCACTAAATGCTTCCTGCCAAGGGTCTCCTCAAAGAAATATACCGCTTCATCATGATAGTGAATATAGCTCAGAATTCCTGCAAGACCCAATCCGCCAACGATTAGTAATCCGATGAGTGCATGTGAAATTTTGATATTCCCGATCCATAGAAGACCGATTAATATTACGATGTAGCTTAGCGCATTTCCCAGATCATTCTGTACAATAACTATCGTAAAGGGGAGCAATGTAAGAAGCGCCAGTGGGACGACTCCCTTCCAGAAGGTTAGCGTGGCTCCTTGTTTACGGACCAGTATGGATGCGAGTAAAAGAATCAATATCAACTTAAAAAGCTCCGCAGGTTGAAAACTAAGTCCACCTATCTCTAGCCCTAATTGCGCACCGTTCTTTACCTTTCCAAAAAAACTAACCGACACTAGCAGACCAATACCGAAGATATAAATATAAAGAGCATATTTAACAAATATCCTATAGTCCACGAAGGTAAGCACAAAAAACGCTACAAACCCTACAATGTAGTATTTAAGCATTTGTAGATGGAACCCATCTAGCTTCTGAACTAATCTACCATTAGTCACGCTGTATATCGAAAGAATACTAATGACCATGAGCATAACTAGAACAATAAGAATCACGCTATCGATCTTCTTGAGCTTTTCAAGCATACGCAAACTCCTTACTCTATTAAGGTTCCAACCATCCTCACCTGAGGAAAGTCTCTCCTTTCTATTGTAGAGCATTCAAGGCCGCAATTCCAAATTTATGTAATACATCCGATATCAGAGATTCACTTCCCAAAATAAAAAACCGCCAGTTCCCATCCTTAAAAGATGAGTTTCTGACGGTTATATTGTGATTTAGTGATTAAACCTGTTTGGCGGCTGCATAAGGAGTAGGCTTAGGTAAATCTTCCTCTACATCTTGCCCATGCAGACGCACACTCATTACCAGTCCAATGCTGGCCATGTTGATAAGCAGAGAGGTACCTCCGAAGCTGATGAAAGGCAACGTGATACCTGTCAATGGCATCAGACCAATAAACGCGCCAATATTCTCAAAAATCTGATACAGCATCATCGCGACAATGCCGACGATCAGAAATGGACCTGCTCGATCTCTGGCTTCCAGCGCAATCAGGATCATTCGATGAATCAGGATAAAATATAGTAGCAGCACAAAGGCAGATCCTACGAATCCAAATTCCTCGGCAATCTGTACAAAGATGGAGTCTGAATACGTATAAGGCACGCGATCCGTCTGTACAGAGCTACCATTCATGTAGCCCTCGCCACTCATCCCACCTGAGGCAATCGCAAGCTTGGCGTTCTTGGTATGATAAAGAGCTTTCGCTGTCGCTTTATCCGGAACAAGCCATGGGTCGAAACGTTCAATCCAGTGCGACCGGCCAATATCATTAAGGAATGTTTTAATTTCGTCATGATAATGAATATAACTCATAATCCCCGCAATCGCAGAGCTTGCTACAATCACCAGCGCGATTAATGCGTGAGTGTACTTAATATTTCCAATCCACAACAGACCTGCAAGAATCACAATGTAAGACAAGGCATTCCCAAGGTCATTCTGTGTAAGCACAATAAGAAACGGAAATAAGGTTAAGAGGCCGAGCGGCACAACATCCCGCCAAAACAAGAGTTTACTTTTATTCTTACGCACAAGCATTGCTGCCAGAAATAGAATCAATATTAGTTTGAATAGCTCGGCAGGCTGAAGGCTCAGTCCTCCAGGGAGGGACAACCAGCCTTGGGCATTATTCTTGGTCTCGCCCAAAAAGCTAACGAGGACCAGGATACCTATCCCAAACAAATAAATATATAGCGCGTATTTCACTAAAATTCTGTAATCTAAAAAGGTCATTCCAATAAAAGCAATAAAGCCAATTGCATAATACATCATCATACGGATATGATGTCCGTCCAGCTTTTCTCTTCCATGAGTCACACTATATATGGCGAAGATGCTGACAGTCATGAGTAATAACAGAACGACTACGATAGCACCATCAATTTTTTTAATCTTCTGAAGCACGTTCTGCCTCCCTACTCTAAATCTGGGCTTTCTTTTATGGTTCACCAAGAAGTCCGGTTAAATTCTATTGTAAAGGAAGTCGGGTTGAAAATACAATTTTACTCCCCGATCAACAGGAGTCCCTTGCACAGCAGGCAGTATTATCGTGCTATACCTAGCACATGACGTGGAATTCCAGCCAGATCATTAATGGTGATGATCTCTTTCCAATGGCCCGCCGCTTCAAGTAGCGCGGCCACTTGCTCGGCTTGCCCGAAGCCGAGTTCAAAGCCAATCAGGCGCGGCGGTGCCGGGAGCAGCGCCAGCTGCTCCATCATGCGGCGGTACGGGTCCAGCCCGTCCGCTCCGCCATCCAGCGCAGTGCGCGGCTCATGGTCGCGCACCTCACGCTGCAGCCCGGCGATATCCTCGCCGGGAATGTACGGCGGGTTGGAGACGAGAATTTCCGTCTCCATCCCCGCGAACGGCTCGAGCAGATCGCCGAGCCGAAAGTCCACGGCTGTGCCGGAGCGCATCGCATTGCGCTTCGCCACAGCTAGGGCCTCCGGCGAAATGTCGCCGGCGCAGACCCGCCACGCCGGCGCTTCCGCCGCCAGCGTGACGGAGATCGCTCCGCTGCCGGCGCCGATATCGACGGCGGTCAGCGGCCGTACGGCGCGTCCACTTTCCGCGCCGCCCTCACGATCTTGCGCTGCTGCTAACGAAGCAGCGCCTTCTTCCTGCGCCAGTTCACTCGGCGCAACCGTACCGTCCGGCCAGAGCTCCGCGCCGTACCGCAAAATCGCCTCGACGAGCAGCTCCGTCTCCGGCCGTGGAATAAGCACATCCGGCGTCACTTCAAAGGGACGCCCGTAGAACTCTTGCTCCCCGATAATATATTGCACCGGCTCACCCTTACTCCGGCGGGTAACTCCCGCCTCCCATTTTTCCTTGACCGCAGCTGGAAAAGAATCCGCCAGCGCCATATAATACGCTGCCCCGGACAAGCCAAGCACATGCTCAAGCAGTAATTGCGCACTACGCTGCGGTTCATTACAACCGCTCTGGCTCAAAAAAGAAGAAGCCTCCGCAAAGGCTTCCCGGATGCTTTTCACTTCCGACATGACAAATACGCCATCGTTCAAAGCATTATTATCCATTGTCCATACTATCCATCAAATCAGCTTGTTCAGCAATTGAAAGAGCCGAAATAATTTCAGTGATTTCTCCGTTCATAACCTGCTCCAAACGATGCAGTGTCAAGCCAATACGATGATCTGTAACCCGGCTCTGCGGGAAGTTATACGTCCGAATACGCTCACTACGATCACCCGTACCTACTTTGCTCTTCCGTTCACCAGCATACTTCGCTTCTTCTTCCTGCCGTTTCATATCAGAAATACGGGCACGAAGCACTTGTAACGCTTTATCCTTATTGGAGTTCTGTGACTTACCATCCTGACAGGTAGCAACAATGCCTGTAGGTACATGGGTTACACGTACTGCAGATTTGGTTGTATTTACAGACTGTCCGCCTGCACCACTTGAACAGAAGGTATCCACACGAATATCTTTATCATGGATCTCAATCTCAAATGCCTCAGCTTCCGGCATCACCGATACGGTAGAAGTAGAGGTATGAATACGTCCTCCGGATTCAGTCGCTGGGATACGTTGTACGCGATGCGCACCACTTTCATATTTCAGCTTACTGTATGCACCGCGGCCGTTAATAAGGAAGATTACCTCTTTAAATCCACCAAGGTCACTCGCGTTGACATCCATTAACTCCACGCGCCAGCCTTGTGAATCTGCAAACCGGGTGTACATCCGGTAAAGATCGGAAGCAAACAATGCTGCTTCATCTCCGCCCGCTGCACCACGAATTTCGACGATTACGTTCTTATCATCATTCGGGTCTTTAGGCAGCAGTAATACTCGGATTTGCTCTTCCAGCTCTACCTGACGTTTGGAAAGGTCGTCAATTTCCGTCTTGACCATTTCCTTCATCTCATCATCAAGCTTTTCGCCTTGCATCTGCTTAGCAGCTTCAAGCTCTTCCATTACATTCTTATATTCAGTATACGCCTCAAATGCAGGCTGTAGGTCTGATTGTTCTTTGGAATAATCCCTCAGTTTCTTACTGTCGTTTGCAACATCCGGATCACAAAGCAGTTCACTGAGCTTCTCATAGCGGTCCGCCAGGGATTGCAATCGGTCCAACAAGGGAATTCACCTCTCCTAGTTCAATTTCAAATTCGCAAATAAAGACATTAAAACACATATCATAAAATTAGATATACGACTTTATATTATACCAAAGATATTGTGAAATGGCTACAGTTCGGTACGCGAAAACATCTTAATAAATGACTTATATTTTAAAAAAGACCATCCCAGCAGTAGATACCCTCTACCGACTGAGATGATCCTCTTATTCTTGGTAAACTTTAGTCCTCTTAAACGTTGAAACGGAAATGCATAACGTCGCCGTCCTGCACCAAATATTCTTTACCTTCTAGACGCAATTGACCACGTTCTTTCGCACCATTCATCGAACCCGCTGCCACAAGATCTGCGTAAGCCACTACCTCAGCACGGATAAATCCACGTTCAAAATCTGTGTGAATTACACCAGCAGCGCCGGGTGCTTTAGTTCCCTTACGAATGGTCCACGCACGAACTTCTTGAACGCCTGCCGTGAAATACGTATACAAGCCTAGCAGCTTGTAAGCTGCTTTGATCAAACGGTTCAAACCAGATTCTTCTAGCCCAAGTTCTTCTAGGAACATCGCTTTATCTTCGCCCTCAAGCTCGGCAATTTCAGCTTCTACCTTTGCGCTGATCGGAACAACTTCAGCACCTTCAGTTGCTGCAAATTCACGCACTTGCTGCACATAAGGATTGTCCTCTGCACTTGCAACTTCTTCTTCGCTTACATTCGCCGCATACAGCACTGGCTTCAATGTTAACAAATGAAGATCACGGATAATAAGCTTCTCGTCATCGGACAATTCAATACTACGTGCAGGTTTGTCTTCGTAGAGAACTTCTTTGACACGTTCAAGCAGTTCAACTTCTTGAGCGTATTTCTTGTCGCCGCCTTTGATGTTCTTACGGGAGCGCTCAATCCGCTTCTCAATGCTCTCAATGTCAGCAAGAATCAGTTCCAAATTAATGGTCTGAATGTCGCTGATCGGATTTACTTTTCCATCCACGTGGGTAACGTTCTCATCTTCAAAGCAGCGAACGACATGAACGATAGCATCCACTTCACGAATATGAGCTAGGAACTTGTTGCCTAATCCCTCACCTTTACTTGCACCGCGCACAAGGCCAGCGATATCAACGAATTCAAAAGCAGTAGGTACAGTCTTGTTAGGTTGTACCAGCTCAGTCAGTTTATCAAGACGTTCGTCCGGAACTTCAACGACACCAACGTTAGGATCAATCGTGCAAAAAGGGTAGTTTGCGGATTCTGCTCCCGCTTGCGTTATTGCATTAAACAATGTGGATTTTCCTACGTTAGGAAGACCGACGATTCCAGCTTTCAAAGCCATTTATATGACAACTCCTATTTTCAGCTAAATTGATCATCCGAATAAGTAATACGATCTAAACCATTATATATTAGAACATATTCTCCAGCAACACCGGATGTCTTACAGATGTGTCAATCCAGCCTTATCCAAGCGCGTCCATTTCAATGGGATTTGGCAAGTTGCAATACCTTTTGCACCGCCGGCTGATCCAATAGGGGCTTTGAGCTATCGGGGTCAACCTCCAGATCAGGGACTGTCTTGACTTCTTCGTTGCAGCTTCCATCAGAGTTAAGTCCCAACTGGAGGGAGAACCTGAATACATAACCGCTATTAGGCAATGCAGCTAAAAGTGGATCTGTCCCCAGACCGTCTCCCCCTGTTCTTCCACCTACTACCGTAGCAAACCCGGTCCCTTTGGCGAATGCGGCGAATCCTTCTGCGGATGAATATACAGATCTATCTACCAGCAAATAGATTTTCCCTCTGAAGCCAACAGATTGATTTGGGGTTACGTTATCAACATTTTTGTTATAGTTTTTAAACATTGTTAGCGCTTCTGGCGGTATATTAGGCAACTGCTCATCTTTAAGGTTAGCAATTGGCTGTAACCCTTCTGTCAGCCGGCGTGACTGCATAAAGGCCTCGACATATTCGCCTCCCCTATAAAGATCATATGTATTATAAGTAATCGGTTTATTAATCAGTAGAGGAACTATATTCATGCTCCAGTAATCACTGTTTCCTCCGCCATTTCCACGGATATCTAGAATTAATGTTTTATAATCTTTTACTTCTACCAGAAAATCATGAATTTCTGAACTGTCCATCTCCATCAGACTTCCATTAAAGCTTCTCATCCCTAGATACGCTATTTGATTAGGTTCTATAATGACCTTTTTTACATTCCCAGAAGTTACTCCTGACTGGCTTCCCACCTCCCCACTATTCCCAGTGTTATTGTTTTCATTAACGCTTTGCTGCTCTGCTAAAGATTTCTGGTTGTAACGGGCCAATACATTAGGCTGCTGCAACACGTTCACCCAAGGTTCAAAACCAACACCTGCTCGAACATAGCTTTTTAGAAACCATGGGTAATCTTCCTTGGAAATAAAGTGCGTGTGCCCGTTGTTCAACTGGCTTAGTACAAAGCCCATTCGTGTCAAAAACTCATCATCCGTCTTTGTGGCTGCAATTTCATTGCAGTGCTCCTCTTTGTTCGCAAGCCAATCCACTCCGTTCAGACGCTTGTTCACCTCCAGGAAAGGATAATTCTCCTCAATAATCTTCCACATGTAATCAAAGTCTTCTAGTCTCTGCTTCACTGTCAATGGAGACACCGCTGCTTCAGGCAGTTTTTCCGCTACCTTTGAAGAGACTACCGGCGCATTCGGACTTGCCTGAACTTGCTCAGACTCCAATTGCTTTCTCCCTGGCAAATCTCCACTGTTACAACTAACCATTAACAGTATTACAGTCGCAGATATAACCACCGACAATACAAACCTTGGTCTCACCTTAATCCCCCTTCTAATATTTCATATCACCGAATCCATTTTCAGGAATTTATTTAATAATCATATTTTTCTACTCCTCCTAATTCAAATATATTTATCACAATTATTTACATTGTATTTCTTAGAACAACAAAAAAAGACCTCTTTCGAGGTCTGCACGGATAGTATTATAAATCTTTAGACATCGTAATGTCGGTTACGGTATATCCCATTTTTTTGTACAGTTCAAATGCACGATTGTTCTGACCGAAGACATGTAACCCGATTCTTGTGACGTTCATTTCACGAGCTTCTTCATCAAGTGCGATCATAGCCTGCTTGCCATAACCTTTACTCTGATACGGTTCGAAAATGTAGAAATCATATATAAACGCCTCTCGCCCACCGCGGCCTTCACTTACATTAAACCAGATATATCCCACTTGGATATCACTACTTATTTCTACTATGGAGTATAGATAAGCGCCATCTGTATTTAACCCTTTGGGCAGAGATTGTGTTATTGCTTCTTCCGATAGCTTCATCGCGATTTCAGGATCCCAAGCGCCTGCTTTAATCTTGTCTTCAGCGTAGTCACGGGTAGCTTGACCCAAGAAAAATTGAAAGGCGGACTCATCCATATGAACCAATTTAATCATTTTCTTTTTTCACTTCCTCGCTTCTATATTTACCACATTCATTTATTTACGTATTAAACGGGGAGTCCCACGTAAAGTTGCTAAATCGGGAGCTCCGATACCGAACATTGCTATCTTTAGCTCCAGCTCTACCTGAGCCAGTGCAGCTTCTAGCGCCTCTTCGGAATCTACTGCTGGCCCTAACAGATTGCGTCCAAAACCTGCTAAATTAGCACCGAGAGCTAATGCCTTCGCCGCATCCACGCCATGCTTCAAGCCGCCGCTGCCAATTAAAGCCCCTTTCGGGGAGACAGCACGCACTTCTGCAATGCATTCCGCGGTTGGAGTACCCCAGTCCGCGAAAGCTTCAGCCGCTGCACGCCGTATAGGGTCTCTACTCCGAAACTTCTCGACCTGACTCCATGATGTTCCACCTGCACCCGCTACATCAACAAAAGCTACCCCTGCATTATAAAGATGCGCTGCTGTATCACCGTCAATGCCCCAGCCGACTTCTTTTACACCTACAGGAACCTCAAGTGCACGGCATACGTTTGCTATCTGCGATAGTAAGGAGGCAAAGCCAGTATTCCCTTCCGGTTGAAAGACCTCTTGCAGACCATTGAGATGCAGGACAAGAAAATCTGCACCAGCAATATCCACAGCCCGGCGGCATTCCTCAATCCCGAAACCATAGGACAGCTGTACGGCGCCGATATTAGCGATAACCGGTATATCAGGTGCCTTGTCCCGCACATAAAAGGTTTCGGTTAGCTCAGAGCGCTCCACCGCCGCCCGCACAGAACCAACACCCAGCGCCCATCCACGACGCTGTGCTGCCTCTGCTAATCGGGCATTGATGGCTCCGGTAGCGGCACTTCCACCTGTCATCGAGCTGATCAGCAGCGGTGTACGCAGCTCACGTTCCAGAAAGGTAGTCTGCAAGGATATATCATCAAAATTCAGCTCTGGAAGAGCATTATGCCGAAATCGGTATTGTTCAAACCCCGTAGTCACACCGACGCCACCGACTTCTTCATTTAGACAAAGGCGTACATGTTCTATTTTGCGTTCACCTGTCCTTGATGCAGGCAATAAAGACTTCTTGTCCGAAACCTCTACAATTGGTAGGCCATTGTCATGATCCGCGCCAGACTGCCTATTCGCATCATATGGTACGGCCTCTTCTGGCGTATGATTCATGCTCCGTTCCTCCTATTCCTAAACTGCACTTATTATAACATATCCCTAGACTTGAATTTACAATATGAGGTTAGTGAAAAATACGGAGGCTGCTTCATTTCTCCCCACTAAGTGTTAATAGGTTGGTAACATGCCGGTGCATATTAACTTAAAGAAATGCGCACTGTAATACTTTCAGGAGGATTTACTAATGAAATCAGATCACGAACAATCCGTTCAGCCTCAAATCATTCAAGATCAAACCCATTCTCCTGATCCAAAGAAATGCACCTCTTCACGACGCCGCAAACGAGTGATATGGGCTTGCATCATTCTAATTCTCTGGTTAATCGGCGTCATGATATACCAGACACATAAACCTCTTCCCGCAGGGATTTCTTATGAAAGTCCCATATACAAAGTGAATAATGTAGCTTTCTGGCATGACCTAACCTATCCAGACGGTACCGATACTGGCAATCAAGAGAGTGAAATTTTCCCTAGAATTATACAGATTATCGAGGAGTCCAAGGAGTTCTTAGTCATTGATCTATTCTTATTTAATGATTATACCCATAAGGATCAGTCATTTCCTCCAGTCAGCCGGATTTTGACAGATAAGTTAATCTCACAGAAGCAAGCTTATCCTGACATGGAGATTGTCTTCATTACTGATGAGGTCAACACGAATTACAACTCAGCACCCAATCATCTTCTCGAAGAAATGAAGGCTGTAGGGATTCGAGTCATCATGACCGATGTTAATGCGCTGCGAGATTCTACACCTGCTTATTCGGCCGTCTGGCGAACCTTCATCCAATGGTTTGGACAGTCCGGTAAGGGCTTTATTCCCAATCTTATGGCCAGTGGCGGACCGGATATTACCGCTCGATCTTATCTGAAGCTGCTGAATGTGAAGGCGAACCATCGTAAAGTAATTGTCAGTGAGAACACTGCACTAATTTCCTCTGGAAATGTTCACGATGCCAGCGCCTACCACTCCAATATTGCTTTAGAGGTACAAGGTCCAATTATTGCTGATATTCTCCAGACCGAGCAAGCAGCAGCCAATCTTTCCGACGCAGGCCCTCTGCTGGTTCATAAGCCCAAATTCACCCAAGAAAAGAGCGTACCGTCAGCTGAGCCCCTGGAGGTTCGCTATTTAACAGAAGGAAAGGTGTACAAGTATGCGCTGCAAGGCATCAGATCCGCCCAGAAGGGGGATACCGTATGGATGGGTATGTTCTATCTTGCTGATGATGCCATTCTGGATGCGTTGGTGGAGGCGACTTCACGCGGGGCTAAGGTAAACCTAATTCTGGATCCCAACCAGAACGCCTTCGGGCGTGATAAAATCGGGATCCCTAACCGTCCAGTTGCCATGGACCTGAACAAGCGCACGAATGGCGAAATCTCTATTCGCTGGTACAATACAACCAAGGAGCAATATCATCCGAAGTTGCTCTTTATCGCCAAACAAACCGGCAGTTCCATCCTTCTTGGCGGCTCTACTAACTTTACCAAACGTAATCTGGATGACTACAATCTGGAGAATGATCTGTGGATTTCTATGAAGCGTGATCAGCCGCTGTTCACAGAAATGGAAGCCTATTTCAATCGGCTATGGAATAACGAGGGGCATGTGTTCACTTTACCCTTTGAGGCCTATCAGAGCGATGTGACCTGGTTTAAGTACATCCTGTTCCGATTGCAGACCAACCTGGGCTTTACTACTTTTTAAGTGAGAAATATAAAACATAAAGTATAGGTACTAATCTTATACTTTCTTATATTTCAAAAAAACCACCGTAGAGAAGGCTACACCCTCTACGGTGGTTTTTCTGTTATAAGGCTATAGCAGCGGAGACATTAGTCTGGCCGCAGATTCCAGCATACGTACCACCATGCGTTTATTCATAAAGGTCTCCTGCACAATCTGAGTGGTAGATAATAAATCCCGTTCAAAATCAGCAACGATTCGGGTAACACTCTCTGTTTGAAGCAATAGTGCGTTAACTTCAAAGTTAAGATGGAAGCTCCGCATGTCCATGTTTGCTGTACCAATAGTAGCTATTTCACCATCCACGATTAACAGCTTAGAGTGTATAAAGCCCTTCTCGTATTCATAAATCTTCACCCCAGCCTCCAGCAATGCCGGGAAATAAGAATGCGAAGCCAGAAACGGAATCCATTTATCCGGCTTAGCAGGGAATAATAATCGAACATCTAGACCAGATATAGCCGCTACACGTATCGCAGTCAGGATATCCTCGTCCGGAATGAAATAAGGGCTGGCAATCCAAACTGATTTCTCAGCTGAGGTGATCATGGAGAAAAATATATTTTTGAGTGCACGGCGTTCATTGTCCGGCCCACTCGCAATGATCTGTACAGCTCCGTCCCCTGTCATAAAGTGTAGCTGTGGTGTGAGATAATCCTGCTCCAATATTTTTTCACCTGTAGTATGCATCCAATCTTGCAAGAAGATGATTTGCATCGTCCGTACCGCTTCACCTCTAACTAACATATGGGTGTCACGCCAGAATCCATAAGTTTTACTACGGCTTAGATATTCATCCCCCACATTGAGTCCACCCATGAACCCGACATCACCGTCGATGACGACGATTTTTCGGTGATTCCGGTAATTGACCCGGCTAGAGAAAAAGGAGGTGGAATTACCGTACGAAGCCACCTGTACTCCAGCGTCAACTAACTCCTTCAAAAAGGCTCTGGAGAGTTGAAAGCTACCTACAGCATCATACATAAATCGGACAGACACTCCCGCACGCGCCTTCGCGATCAGAATCTGTTGAATACGCGTTCCAATGTGATCTGCACGGAAGATGTAATACTCCATATGTATATGGTGCTTCGCTTGTCTCAGCTCTAGCAGTAATGTCCCAAACGTCTCCTCACCATTGGTTAGGATACGCGTCTCTGAAGCAAAGGAAATAGGAGTACGTGCTAGAGTCTTGGATAATAATAGTAGTTTTTGACGCGAGGGGTCAAAGACCGACCAATCTTGATGCGTACGCAAAGCGTCATTCTCAATTCGCTCATAAGCCATAAGATCTCTTTGTGCTTTTTTATCATATTTACGACGTTTAAACACATTCTGACCAAATAGAAAATAGAAGACCAGTCCGAGCACCGGGATCAACGCAAGCAAAAGAATCCAAGACATCGTAGTGGAAGGATTACGGTTCTCCATAAAAATAGCCAAGCTAATCGAAATGACCGTCAGTGTGGAGAAAATACTAATAATCGTTCCTGCAGTACTCCCAAAAATACCAAAACCAAAATAATAAAATGCTATAAATGCCCCAATGATAATTATAGATTGAAGTCCTCTTCTCATATTGTACCTACCTTCTTATTCATACAAACAACACTGAAATGACACATTTATATATTACATGAAGAACCTATTTCTTCCTAGCTAATTACTATGTAAAAATCTATTTACAACAAAACTGTAACCCTTCTGTGGTGAAATTTGTAATGACAGGATGGATCGAATATAATTATTTTGACCGATTAGTCAATTATAGAACTGAGTAGTCAGAAAGGAGGTTATTCCCCAATGAGTGATAAAACGATGGACAAGCAGGAACAGATTATTAAGATCGCCATGCAATTATTCGCTGTGAAAGGCTCGTCCTCCACGTCTATGCAAGAGATCGCCGAATTATGCGGAATTTCGAAGGGAAGCTTGTATCTAGTATTCAAATCAAAAGAGGAGCTGGAACGCAGCATTTTTCTCTATTGTTACCGAATGATTCGTGATCCCTTATTACGTGAAGAACAAGAAACCCAAAGAACACCGCGTGAGAAGCTTAGGAATCAAATAGAAATTCTACTGAGTCATGTGTACGAATTACGTGAGTTCTTGCAGCGTCAGATCCAGGAGGTTGCCGGAAAAGGGTTTGATACTGAAGTACCGGAATGGCTGCGCAGAAACAATGCTTCCTTCTTGCGCTGGTTTCAGGTGAAGATGGAGAGCCTTTATGGAAAAGAGATCGTTCCCTATACCGGAGATTTATGTATTGTAGGTCATGGTCTAATCAAATCCTATATTGCGGTTATTTTTCGTCAGGACACCCATTTGTCCCTTGCTGTTATGGCTGATCATCTAATGAATCTATTGGATATTATTGTAGCTGGTCTTCTTACAAGTAAGCAGGCTCCACTCATCAACTCGACTATTTTAGCAAGCTGGATGGAAGAGAATGAGGAGAGTAAGCGAAAAAACCCACTACAGATCATTAAGGACATGAAGACTCTGGTCAGTAAATTAGATAGTATTGTTCCCGAAGAGTCAGCCGATTTACTGGAATCACTCAACATTCTAGAAGGCGAGGTTCTCTTACCACACCCACGCAAAGCAATCATACAGGGGATGTTGTCCAACCTCCAATCCTGCTCAGAGCTCACTACACCATTGGAAGAATTGAGGAAGCTGGTTACCTCTTTTTCAAATCATTCATGCGTATTTCGTTAATTGCTCTATAAAGAGTTCGTGAGAGAGAAGAAAATGGATAGTGAGTATTATAAATTTTCAAAATGGCGCCCTATTTCGTAAAGATAAGGCCCGAGAGGAGCAGAAACAAAACTTATGAAAAACTTAATTAATTTCTCGCTCAGAAATAAATTTGCCATTTGGCTTCTGACGATAATTATTGTATTTGCCGGTTTGTACAGCGGACTGACAATGAAGCAAGAAACCTTACCTAATATTAGTATACCCTATCTTAGCGTAACAACCATCTATCCGGGGGCTGCACCAGAAGGCGTTGTTAATGATGTCAGCAAACCGTTAGAGCAAAAACTGCGCAATGTGGATGGCGTAAAGACAATCACCTCTACTTCTCTGGAGAATGCCTCCAGTATTCAAATTGAGTTTGATTATGGAACGAATCTGGATAATGCTACAGCAGCAGTTCGCGAAGCGCTAAATGAGGTCTCATTGCCGGACAATGTGCAAAAGCCTTCCATTTCCCGGTTTAGCCTTAGCTCAATGCCTGTAGTCTCCCTTAGTCTATCGAATGGGGATTCAGAAGATCTCGAGGAACTAACCCGTATTGCCGAGAACGATATTCGCCCCGCCCTTGAAGATGTTGAGGGTGTTGCTTCTATTCAAATCTCTGGACAATACGTCAAAGAAGTTTCGCTTAAGTTCAATCAAGAGAAGCTCAAGCAATACGGACTGACAGAAGATACGGTTAAAGGGATTATTCAAGGCTCTTCCCTCCGCGTTCCACTAGGACTGTTCGAGATGGACAAAGCTCAAAAGGCAGTTGTCGTGGATGGCAACATCACCACCGTTGAGGATCTTAAAAATGTGACTATTCCAGTAATGCCAACTGGTACTGCTGGTGCTGGAGCTCCTGGAGCTGGAGCTGGCGCTGCCGGTGCAGGCGCTGCTGGCGGAGCTGCAAATATGGGCTTGCCGACCGTGAAGCTGGGAGAGCTTGCTACAATTGAGGTTGTTGGGAATTCTGAATCGATCTCCCGTACGAATGGTAAAGAATCGATCGGTATCCAGATTGTCAAAGCCAACGATGCCAACACTGTTGATGTCGTAAATGGTGTTAAGGACAAAACTGAAGAATTAAAAGCACAATATAAAGGCATTGACCTTACAGTTCTGCTTGACCAAGGTAAGCCGATTGAGGACTCCGTAAATACAATGTTGTCCAAAGCGGTATTTGGCGCCCTTTTCGCAGTCATTATTATTTTGGTCTTCCTGCGGAATATTCGTTCAACGATCATTTCTATCATCTCTATTCCTTTATCATTACTGATCGCAGTGTTATGTCTGCGTCAAATGGACATTACGCTTAATATGATGACCCTTGGTGCGATGACCGTTGCCATCGGACGGGTAGTCGATGACTCGATTGTAGTCATAGAGAACATATACCGGCGACTCTCTTTATCCGGCGAGAAACTAAAAGGCCGGGAATTAATCAGTGCAGCCACACGTGAAATGTTCGTACCTATCATGTCCTCTACAATTGTAACCATCGCGGTATTCTTACCACTTGCTCTAGTTAGTGGTATGGTCGGCGAGTTATTCTTGCCTTTCGCTTTAACTATGGTCTTCGCCCTACTCGCTTCGTTGGTAGTTGCGATTACCCTAGTTCCTGCAATGGCGCACTCCCTGTTCCGGAACGGATTGAAAGGCAAGAAGACGCATAGTGAGAAACCAGACAGAATGTCTGCCGGTTACCAAAAGATTCTGAACTGGTGTCTTTCCCATAAACTCGTTACGTTCGGAGTAGCCGTTCTGCTCCTTGCGGGTAGCTTGTTCCTGATCAAGCCTATCGGCGTTAGCTTTATGCCTTCCCAAGAGGATAAAACGGTTATGCTAACCTACTCACCGAAGGCTGGGCAAAGAACTGAAGAAGTCCAAGAGCAAGGTCTGAAAGCAGAGAAATATATTTTAGCGCAACAGCATGTAGATAAAATGCAATATTCCATCGGCGGCGGCGGCCCTATGGGTATGGGCGGATCGAGCAATTCGGGACTTTTCTTCATCGTTTATGATAGCAAAACTCCTGATTTCGAATCCGTGAAAGAGAAGTTGATCGAGGGCTTAACCGCAGAAGTCCCAGATGGTGTGTGGGGCGATATGTCTGCGATGATGAGCGGAGGTATGGGTGGAAGCTCACTAACCGTGAATGTATTCGGAGATGATTTAGATCAAATCAAGCCAGTCGCAGATGAGATCGCCAAAATCGTGCAGGCTGATACCACTAATTTCAAAGATGGGGAAACAAGTCTCAAAGAAGCTTACGATCAATATACGATTGTAGCGGACCAAGAAAAGCTTAGCTCCCTCGGGCTTACAGCGGGACAAATTGCGATGAAGCTTGCTCCTGCAGGTACACGTCCAGTACTCACAGAAGTAGAAATGGACGGCAAGAACTATAAAGTCTATATCGAAACTGATAAAGAAACGTATAAGAGCATTAATGAAATGGAAGAAGCTACATTGACTTCCCCACTAGGCATCTCCGTGCCCATCGGGCAAGTCGCTAAAATTGAAAATGGGTCTTCCCCAGACTCGATTACTCGGATGGACGGTAAAATGAAGGTGGATGTCACTGCCGAGATTATTTCAAGTGACGTCAACAGTGCTTCTAACCTCGTGAAGGAAAAAGTAGATGCTATGGAATTACCTGATGGCGTGACGGTTAGCTTCGGTGGTGTAACCGAGCAGATCAATGACACATTTGGTCAATTAGGTATTGCTATGGCGGCGGCTATTGCCATCGTATACTTCGTGCTTGTGGTTACGTTTGGCGGTGGATTAGCTCCATTTGCTATCCTGTTCTCACTTCCTTTCACCATTATCGGGGTACTCGTAGCCCTTCTGATCGCTGGGGAAACCTTAAACGTCTCCTCCCTTATGGGTGCGCTGATGTTGATTGGTATCGTAGTCACGAATGCCATTGTCCTCATCGACCGCGTTATTCATAAGGAAAAAGAAGGAATGACCACACGTCAAGCCTTGCTTGAAGCAGGCGGCACACGTTTACGTCCAATCCTGATGACTGCACTTGCAACGATTGGCGCATTGCTGCCACTGGTTACAGGACTTGAAAACAGTGCAGGGATCATCTCCAAAGGACTAGGCGTTACCGTTATCGGCGGTTTGATCAGCTCCACGCTACTGACACTTGTAGTAGTACCAGTCGTGTATGAGTTCCTGATGAAATTCCGCAGTAAAAAGGTAATTGACTAGAACACTTGATGCATATCAAGTAAACATGCTAAATGAAGAAGCTGTCTCCATAGTAGTTAATACTACTTATGGGGCAGCTTCTTTTTTACTTGAACCATCATTTAAATCGCTATTTACACTTCCACAACAAGAAAAACCCGACCTAATTTATAGGCCGGGCTCTGTATTATAGTGTTCTTATAGCATTGCTGTTGCACTGCTCTCTATTGAAGCTCTCCAGGAACGCAGCATTTGCAGATCAAGGGGCAGAAATTCTGCTAGCATATGGGAAAGCCCCAGATACAACGGACTATCTGTTGCTGCATTCAATTTGTCGCAGAACTGCGGGGTCCATTGCAGTAAATGTTCTTCCAAAAAGACTTCCTGAATATCAAGCAGCTCCATAGCACTTCTAATGGAAAAGCTATTATACAACATACGCTCATGCATTACTGCCATAAATTCCAGCTCAATAGCAATATGATCATCAGCTTCACCATTACATTTGTTAAAAACAATTCCTGCGGAAGTATACACATCAGCAAGCACGTTGCAGAAATCTTCAGAACGACCCAGAATAGCAGCTTCACGTAATTTAAAAGAGCTTACTGTCTGTTCGTGCATAAGGCGTTTATACTCCAGGCACTCTTTCTCGCATATCTTCAGGAGCTGGTTCGGTTCCTGACTCAGATAACGCTTCAGTTCCCGCCCGCCTTCCGTCATTTCTGCAGCAACACTCATCTTGCGATTGCGGCTCCACTGAGCCACAAGGGAGAGTGATGGTTTTCTACCCAAAAAATCCACTAAAAGCTGATATATTAATCCCCGACTTTCCAACCAATGGCTAAATGCCTCCGGCACGGCGAGCGATGGAACAGTTTGCATAGTCATTTTGCAAATCCTCCTCATTGGGTTTCCCGGTCACACACCGTCACATTACGATGTGAAGTTCCCGGTATCCTTTCTGTTTTCGCAAAAGTGAAAGAATAAAGTAATCCGCACCTAGATTATATCGGATATTTAAAACGCTTTCCGTGAGCATTCTATGACTAATCACATCATTTGTCGTACTTTTGTCACATTTTCGCAAGACTATTTCGGCTTTATCATTCTATTTAGTTTGTCCATAATTATGCAATAAAATCATAACCTTCCTTATTTAATTAGGGGGTGCTTAACACGTCCACTACTTTGCTCATTGACGTACCCCCAAGTGATCTTTAAAATTCTAAACAAGTATAACAGCCCTCATCACCTCTTAAGGAGAAAAGCATTCACTATACCGACAATTGAAGGGAGCAACGCTATGGAGCCGCTGACGGACCCTTTTGGGCGTTTACACGATTACATCCGCATTTCGGTTACCGACCGCTGCAACCTGCGTTGCATTTATTGTATGCCAGCGGAAGGGATGGAATTCCAGCCACAGGACGAGATTCTGAGTTATGAGGAAATCACCGCAGTGGTGGATTCGCTAGCCCCTCTCGGGTTACGTAAAGTAAGGTTAACCGGTGGAGAACCTCTTGTACGCAAAGATCTCGAAAAGCTAGTGGCTATGATATCTGCCATTCCGGGGATCGACGATATTTCACTGACTACAAATGGATTAATGCTACCAGCTAAAGCAAAGTTGTTAAAACAAGCCGGACTAACACGTGTGAACATCAGCCTAGACTCATTACGGCAAGATCGCTTTGCTATGATTACACGCGGCGGTGAGGTCTCCAAGGTACTAAAAGGGATTGAGGCAGCACAAGCTGCTGGGCTGGCGCCGATCAAGCTTAACGTTGTACTAATGAAAGGGATTAATGATGACGAGATCAAGGATTTCATCTCCCTTACGCTGAACAGTCCACTAAATGTACGCTTTATTGAATATATGCCTATCGGAAGTGCTACTGATTCTTGGCGCCAATCCTATTTGCCGCTGGAGACCGTTATTGATGCCTGTACTGAAGCTGGATGGAAAACCGTGGAGGCAGAGATGCCCTCTGGCAATGGTCCCTCCCAGAATCGGCGGGTTATTGGAGCGCAAGGAACGTTCGGATTAATTCATCCCGTAAGCGATCACTTTTGCGATAACTGCAATCGTCTAAGACTAACTGCAGATGGCCATATCAAAGCTTGTCTGTATTGGGAAGACGAGTACAATGTCCGTCCCCTAATAAGCGATCCTGCAGCAGTGCAGGCCTTATTCCGCAAAGCTCTTGGTAACAAGCCGCATAACCACGAAATGGCATTAGCCTTGGAGAAAAAAGCACAAAGCCACACGCCGACGACTCGGCGTATGTCTCAAATCGGAGGTTAGTCTGTCTTATTAAAAACGCCGCTTTCCCCAAAACAATTGGGAAAAGCGGCGTTTCAATTAGAGATTAAAGGATGGCCTCGCCATCCATATTTTATAGATACAGGGCCTCGAGCAGCTTGTAAATGGTCGCTGCTGCTTCCGCTCTTGTAGCATGGTTCTCAGGTCGGAACGTATGATCCTCGAATCCACCCAAAATACCAGCTTCAACACCCGCTTTTACAGATACCTGTGCCCATTGTGGAATGGAGGTAAGATCCGCGAAGTTCCCCTCTTTATCCGTTTGCTTATGGGCATTAGCGTTCAAAGCATTGGCGAGCATAACTGACATTTCAGCACGGGTAATTTTCTCCAAAGGCTCGAAGAACATTTTGCCATTTACCTCATATCCACGAAGGATTCCGGCATTTACCGCCGCTGCTACATCATTTGCAGCCCAAGATGGAATCGCACTTTGATCCGCGAATTTCATCGTGCTGCCCATAGATTGCAAACCTAGCGCCCGTACAATCATAGACGCAAACTGTGTGCGGGTAACCTCCTCATTCGGACGGAAGGTATGATCCTCATACCCTTTCATAACACCCATTCCGATTAGACGGTCTGTAAATGTAGAAGACCAATGATTATTCAAATCAGTAATCGATGGAGCCTGATAATTAAATACAGCATATTTAGCGAACTGATTCACATTTGCAGTTATAATCCCAGCCGTTTGGCTTTGACCACCCACGTAAATCCATTTTTTAAGCTGTTCGTTATAATAGTAGATTGCCGCTTTATGACCTGATGTAATCTGAGCAGCATCGTAATTCAGAGACAATTCTACAGGTTTATTGAGCATGCCCGTCTTGCCGCTAGTAAGCTCAACGGCTACACTCACAGCCTGAAGATCGCCTTTAGCTGGTGTCTCACCAGTAGCAACAACCGAAAAGGAAATTTCGCTGTTACCAGACAACGCTCCAGCCGGAATCGTAAAGCTGCCCACGTCTTTAAGTGTGCCCGTTCCTCCCTGCTGTGCTTTTACCTCCAATTCCACACGCGGAGTTGTAGCGGGCTGCCCTGTAGGAGATGGCGTCGCGGTAGGAGCTGGAGTTGGAACTGGTCCGCTGCCCCCTCCGTTATTATTTCCCCCTCCACTGCCAGTGCCCGCGGTTACAACTACTGTGCGTACAACCTCAGTAGCCGCATTACCAGCCAAATCTGTGGCATTGTATTTCAGTTTATAGGTTCCTGGAGTCTGCACATCCACTGTTCCTGTCACCAGGATAGCCCCCGCAATCCCAACCTTGTCCGCAACCTCTGCGCCCGGGTCCTTGAAGCCATTCCCTTGGGTCAGATTCAGATGACTATCCCCCTTCAGGGTAATCACAGGTGCTGTACGATCGATATTCACAGCAATGGGCAGTGTTGTAGTATTTTCTAAAGAATCCGTTGCTTTAAATTGCAGTTGATGTTGGCCTTCTTCCGAAATCTCAACCACTTTCCCACTTTCATAGGGTAGGAAATTGCCGTTTACATCGTTCGCCAATTGAATGGATACATCCGCACCAGGAATATATACGCTAGCATACACGCTTACAGAAACACTGTGATTCGTCCAGTCACCACTTAAATAAGATTGTCCGTTCTCAGTCTTTAATGTGCTATGAAGGGCCAATGGGGTGATACGATCATCTCCGCTCAGCGTTACTTCAAAAGCCTTCGTTTCCGTAGCTAATCCCCGCTGGATTGTAGCTGTTAAGGTCAGCTTCGTATCCTTCTTAGGTTGGAAGGTGATTTTACCTGCATTCGTCATCAGGACCGGATTGGAGCTTTTCCACACAATACTTGTCCCGTGTTTGCCTTCTGTAGGCAACGTTAGATCAGAAGTTACTGCGCTTGTATCTCCTAGATCTAATTCAGTCATAGTATCATTAACTGCCTGCTGATCGCTGTACGACTCCACATCCACAAAAATCGGATTGGAATAAAACCACATATCACTATAATTACGGGCATTGATTTCTTCGAAACGAGTCAGGTTATCCACAGTATTATTTTTCGGATCAATCTGCGGTTCGCCGTTAACCGTTTCTCCTGCAACATCAGTTCCCAGGTTAGTTCCTCTTAACCGGAAGTAACGATCCTTGTCCACTGCCTCTACCTTATACTTAATAACATTGTAGCCTTCGGAATCGGTAGTCCAGTCCTCGCTTGTGAAACGTTTCAACACTTGTGTTGAATCGTTAGTCGCTTTGGTGTAATCAGGTGTGCCTGGATCAACCTTGCCATGGACTTCACCGGAGATTAAATCTACATGATCTACCTTAACAGCGTCGCCATTATTATTTTGCTGTGGACTTTTGAAACGGATCGTAAGCTCTAGGTCGTCCCCTTGTTTTACGTCCAGTTCGCCGCCCATTTCTTCCTCTTGTCCATCTCCAGACACGTTAAACTCTAATGCGTTGATGAGATCCCCAAAAACAGAGAAGGATTTCCCTGACCGCATGCCATCTACGACAGCGTTAATATCGGAGCCATCCACCCAGGTATAGTTCTTGGAATATTCACCAGGCCAGTAACCGCTAGAAAATTGATCATTTTTTGTTTTGAAATGAAAGTCTGAGTTAGCAAAATTCCAAAATCTGCGTCCCTCACCCAGCAGTGCGTCCCACATTCCTCCAAGCTGTGCAACTTTGACGTCTGTACCTCCGTAAGTCTCAGGCGTCTCTCCCCGATCACTCGCCATCTGATTGCCCAGCATACCTTCAAAGCCGAAGACAAGATTCGGATCGATATTGTTAAAATCACGGATATCCTCTATTTTAAGCTCCGAGCTTGTACCATTTTTTCTGGAGGGGTGATTGATCAGTACATAGCTATCTGGATAATGACTACTTAGCCATTTCATTGCTGTGCGAGTATCTTCTTTTGTAGAAAAAGATCTCTTATCTGCCGCACTCCACTTAGCCACATCTGCCGGATCAAACATACTTACATCCCGATTAGTAAATAAATATTCAAATTGATTAATAGCCTTCAAAGCTTCTGCAGACCCTGGATGATCTGTAACAATCCCAACCGCAGCATGATCATATTGGGGCATATCCCACTCAAAGCCGGAAAAAATGATTTTACCAGCGTATTTGCCTTCTGCCTGTAACTTCTTAATTTTCTCATTCTGATAATCTATAATGCCTTGAGACATCGGAATGGAGCCGCCGGGGAGATTCACCCCTTCATCATCCCGGTCAGATACCCGAAGGTGGTCAGCCAGTGCCATCCAGTCAAAACCATTTTGTTCAAATGCAGCATCGAGGACACTCTTCAGTGACTCCTGAGCATCATTCGATTCAAAAGTATGTGCGTGATATTCACCTGTCATCCACTTGCCTGAATGTTCAGAAGCTGTTGTCGTGAACTCAGGCGTTGATTTAGCAGAAGCACTGTATGCTGCCTGCGTTAGGTTAGGGCTCAACAATAATACGGCAAGCGAACTAGTTAAAAATACGCGAACTTTTCTCTTTTTCAAAATGATTTAACCCTCCGATGACTTTTTAATTTTCTATTATTCTATATTTAGAATAGTAGAAGATTGTAAAGACATGTCGGAAGTTGTTACATGTTTGTGTAAACCTTATTTTATTCGAACTGGCAGGCTTACCGTGAACGCCGTTCCTTCCCCAGGACGACTAGCTACAGTTACCCTTCCTTCATGCAGCTCAACGATTTTTTTAACCAATGATAGACCCAGTCCGCTGCCGCCACCGCTTGCAGTTCTAGCTTTGTCCGCCTTATAAAAACGCTCGAAGATCCGAGGCAAATCTTCCTCCGAGATACCAATCCCGCTATCTTGAATCTCTACCTCTACCCGTTCATCCACCATACGAAGCCTAATATGAATACAACCGCTCTGTGGAGTAAATTTGATGCTGTTATGCAGGAGATTGGTCCAAACCTGCCTCATCAAATCTTTAACCGCATTGATGTTTACTTCTTCCAATTCGGCCTCTACCTCTATATTTTTCTCCAGCCATTGGGGCTCGGAAGCCAGAATGGTATCACGAAGCTGCTTATCCAGACGGTAAACCTGATTTTCAAACGGGAAATTGCCCGATTCAAGCGCGGACAGCTTCAATAAATTATCACTGAGCCCAGATACACGGGTACTCTCAGCCACAATAATATTAAGATAATGCCTTCTACTCTCCACACTTACAGTCTCATCCTGAAGTGCAAGAGCAAACCCCCGAATCGAGGTTAGCGGAGACTGGATTTCATGCGATACATTGGAGATAAAATCCTGACGCATAGTCTCCATCTGGCTCAGCTCGCTGGCCATTACGTTGATACTCTCTACAATTTCACCGAATTCCCTGTAGTCCTTTTTATTATCCAGTACCACATCGAAATCACCCTTAGCAATACGCCCTAAACCTTCGATGATCGAGTTATAGAAAACACGTTCCCAGCCCCGAAAAAACTTTGAGGTTAATAATGCCATCAGGAACAAGATTACAATACCGACCATCACACTGATTAATTGAACAACATACTCCGAGGAGGGACGCCCAACCCTGCTATATATCCAGTTCATCAGGAAATAAGCTGCACTCCAGCTAATCCCAACGCCACCAAAATACACAAAAGTCATCCCAATCCGCTTAAGAATCTCCTTAAACTGATTCATACTCAGCCTCCAGCCGATACCCTAGTCCGCGGATCGTACGAATAACGAAACCATAGTTATCCTGATTGAACCGTTCACGCAAACGATTGATATGCACATCGAGCGTCCGCTCATTCCCTTCAAAATCATAACCCCAAATTTCTTCGATCAGCCTGTCTCTTGTTAATGTTTGCCCCGGATAGCTGCCCAGCTTAAACAACAGCTCAAATTCCTTAAGCGGCAAGGTGATTTCCCCATACTCTGAGGAGACCTCGTAGGTTTTACGATTCATACGCAAGCGGCCTACGGTCACACTTTGCGCGGCCGAAATCTGATATCGTTTAAGCAGCGCTTTTACTCTCGCAATAAGTACAACCGGCTCAAATGGCTTGACCAGATAATCATCACTACCCAGCTCAAAGCCTTTTACAATTTGTGAGGTTTCCCCTTTGGCTGTCAGCATTAAAATCGGGAAATCATAGTTGTGGCGCATCCGCCGGCATAGCTCCCAGCCGTCCATGTTGGGCATCATTACATCAATAATAGCTAAATCTATGTTATTACCTTCCAGAATCTGAAGAGCCTCCAGTCCATCGGATGCTCCATAGATCTCATCCATTCCTTCAGCTCTCAGAAATACTTCTACCAATTCGCGGATGTGCGGATCGTCGTCCACTACTAGTATTTTTGTCATACAGCACTGGAGCCTCCTCTTTAATGTCCTGAATCTCGGGGTTATTCATCTGTAGCTGCTGGGTGGCAAATTCACGATATAATTCATGGTTTTCCAGTAGCTCCTCATGACTTCCCATTCCGGTAATTTGACCCTTTTCCATAAAAATAATCTGCTCTGCATTTACAACTGTAGCCAAACGGTGCGCTATTACAATCGTAGTCCGACCCTCCATCAAATTGGACAGTGCCTTCTGCACCACGGCTTCCGATTGGCTATCCAGACTGGAAGTGGCTTCATCAAGCATAAGAATCTTCGGGTTCCGCAGCAGTGCTCTAGCAATAGCAATCCGTTGCCGCTGTCCACCAGACAGCTTCACGCCTCTTTCGCCGACATCCGTATTATAGCCTTCAGGAAGTGCATCAATAAAGCCATCTGCATAAGCCATTGCTGCTGCTGCGTGCATCTCCTCCCTGCTAACGTCACGATCCAATCCGTAGGTTAAATTCTCAGCAATCGTACCTGAAAGCAGTGGACTTTCCTGCGAGACATACCCTATAAGCTTCCGCCACGAACGCAGTGAGAATGTAGATACTGGCTTGTCACCCAGCTTAATCAGGCCTGACTGAGGCTCGTAAAAACGTTCTAGCAAGGAGAACAACGTGGTCTTACCGCCTCCACTCGGTCCGACAATAGCCGTCACCTGACCAGGAAGCATCTGGAAACTTACATCATTCAATACCTTCTCACCATTTTTATATCCAAAGCTTAATCCCTCTACTGAGATCGGACCTTCTTCGCCATTTGCCTCTTCCTGTCCTTCATATACTTCCTCTTCTGCTGCCAAGGTCTCAATAATACGCTCAGAGGCACCCTTAGCTTTCTGAATCTGTGTGAAGAACGTAGTCAGTTGAGTAAGTGGCATAATAATCTGAATAAGATAAAGAATAAAGGCGACTAGTTCTCCAGCCGTCAAGACGCCGGAAGATACCTGCATCCCACCATAACCGATAATGACCACAAGCAGCATCATAAAAACAAAGGAAACAAGTGGACTGATCATCGCGCTAATCTTGCCTTCACGAATACCAAAAGAAAGCAGGTTCATAATTCCAGCCTTGCCTGCCTCGTACTCTTTTTTCTCTGCGCCTGAGGATTTGACCAGACGGATCTCAGATAAAACACCACTAAGTGTAGCAGTAAAAGAAGCTGTCTCGTCCTGCATACCCTTCGAGATTTTGTACATCTGCCGCCCAAGTGGTACTAGTATCAGCGCAGAAAGTGGAAGAACAGTGAATAGAACAAGTGTCATTTTCCAATTTAAAAATAGTAGAACTGAGATCGAACCTACAATGGAAATCACTCCGGTAAATAAGCTGGCTAGATGTTCAGAAATTAGCGTTTTGATAATCCCTGTATCATTCGTCATGCGGCTGACACTTTCTCCCGTTCGGTTGTCATTATAATAAGCCACAGGCAGAACTAGAAATTTACGCCACAGTCGGTCCCGCAGACCTGCAACCATCTTCTGACCTGCATAATTGAGCAGATAGATAGAGATCCCTCCCGCAATGGTCTGCGCAATAAATGCAGCTGCTATACCCGCAATTTGCAGCTTGCTCACGGAGGCCAGAGAAAAGCCATCCACCAAGTTCTTAGTGAACATCGGGATGACCAGACTGACCAATGTCGATATCATGCTTAACGCAATGGCTATAGCCAATAAGCCGTATGAAGGCTTGGTTTCTCTTAATAACGTCAAGAATGGCTTCAGCGCCATCTTTCGCTTGGATTCGGATTTCTTCATGACAATGACTCCCCTTTTCTTAATAGCTCTACGAAAAAAGCATAGTAATATCTTTCTCGCCTTACACCCATCCTATCTGCAGATTGTAAACTGAAGTTAAACGCGCCGATCAGACAATAATGCCTTGTCAGTTCTCATTCTGCGGGAATAGTCACAGGCCAAAATAACGCCCGTTACACTTAGCGTTTGTACCTTCTACGCACGCATTCACGCATTTTTTGTCGCTTAGCGTCTCAAACATAAATAAAACCCAAAATAATGAAAAAAAGTAAAAAAGGGTGTTTGTATCCCTTTTCAACACGTGTTACAGTGATAGAAGGGCCTACTATTGGCCACTCTACTCCATGCAAGATATTTAGTGAGAAAGGAGTGAACCATTTGCGAAAAGGCGTTATTCCATCTTCTATCACGTCTTTAAAATGGTTCAATTTTTTTGTATATGGAACCATGGTCCTCTTCACCAGCTTCTTTCAACTATACCTGCTGGATGTAGGGATGAACAAATTAGAGATTGGTGTCTTATTCTCTATGGGAGCGCTAGTATCCATATTTGCAAATCCATTTTGGGCGTTCTTAACAGACCGTTCTCAGAATATACGGCGTATCGTTTTGCTAATGTTATTCGGAACGTTAGTGTGCTCACAGTTTATGTTTCGAGCAAATACATATGAGACGATCTACAACGCCATTATTTTGTTCTATTTCTTCCAAGGACCACTATTTGCTCAAAGCAACACGATGATTCTCAGCTATATTGATGGAACTAATCAGCGCTTCCGTTCTTTCCGGCTTTGGGGTTCAATAGGGTGGGCACTGATTGCGATTGTCGCCGGCTTTATCCTGGATTGGGCTGATGTATCCATCTTGACCTATCTGCTTACAGCGTTACTAGGTGCATCAATCCTTTCCGTTCTTGTATTACCTAAAATAAACCATACCATTATGAGAGCTCCGATGCCGTATAAGGGCTTAGGTAAGTTGATTTTCAATCCTTTTTTCTTGTGTTTTTTAGTGTTTGGTATTCTGGTATCCATACCAAACACTATGAACACTACATTTATATCCTTGTATATTACGGATCTGGGCGGTTCTAAAAAAATGATTGGTCTTGCCGTATTCCTCTCCTCCATTTTGGAGGTAGGCGTATTCGTTCTCTGTGACCGGTTCCTGAAACGTAAAATTTCTGTTCTGCTCGGCTGGCTTGCATTGGTCAGTGGTTTGTTCGTTCTGCGTTGGTGGTTTATGGCTGATGCGACTACTGCCCTTCAAGTGGTGTTCATTCAAATTTTACACTGCATAACGTTCGGCGGCTTTTTCTATGTAGGCACCCAATTGACGATGCTCCTGATTCCACGTCCTTATCGCTCTTCCGGACAAGCACTCTACACCCTAAGCTGGAGTGGGATATCCGGTTTCATTGGAGGTATTCTCGGAGGTTGGATGTATCAGTATCTGGGTGCACAAAGCATGTATCAGACAGGTGTATTCTTGACGCTTATTGGAACGCTTGGCTTTGGTTTCATGTGGCTCTTTGTTAGCCGCGGCGGGTATCGTCCCCCTTCAGAGGAAGATGAAGAGATCTTCGACATTGAAGCATTATAATCAAGTATAAACGCCTTCGGCGTCCTTATAAGGACGGTAAGCGTTTAAGCGAGAAATATAAGACATGAAGTATAGGTGCAAAACTTATACTTTCTTATATTTTCAACAAAAAGCAGGCTCAAACGTACCTATTCGGGACGTTTGAGCCTGCTTTGTTGTTACCTTAATTAAATTATCTGTTTAGCCTTGTTTAGGAGGCTGAAATGAACTCTTCAGTGAAACGATAAGATTGAATACAAGATGTCCAGGCGCCGAATATTTGCTATCCACATTAAAATAGCCATGACGGAAGAACTGGAATTTATCCTGAGCCACGCTATCCTTAAGCGCAGGTTCAACAAACCCTTGCAGGATTTCAATGGACTTAGGATTTAGCTGATCTAAGAAACTAGGCTCCGATTTCTCTACCGAGGAATCCAAACCTTCAACCTCCACAGCTTCATCCGCTTCTTCAGCAGAAATCAGAGGCTCATATAGACGGAATTCCGCAGGAACCGCTTGGCTAGCTTCAACCCAGTGCAACGTACCCTTTACCTTGCGGCCTGTAAACCCGCTTCCACTCTTCGTTTCTGGATCATACGTACAATGCAGCTCCACTACCTCGCCATTCTCATCCTTAATAACATCATTACATTTAATGAAATAAGCATGCTTCAGACGTACTTCATTGCCAGGGAACAACCGGAAATATTTGTTCGGCGGATTCTCCATAAAGTCATCACGTTCCACATAAATTTCACGCGAGAATGGAATTTGGCGTACACCCATTTCTTCATTCTCTGTATTATTCTCCGCTTCAAGCCATTCCGTTTGACCTTCTGGATAGTTGGTAATTACAACCTTAAGCGGTCGTAACACAGCCATAGTACGCGGTACAGTTAGCTTAAGATCCTCACGAATAAAGTGCTCCAGCATTTGCAGGTCCACCAGACCCTGACTCTTGGAGATCCCTGCTTCATATACGAATTTACGAATCGCTTCCGGTGTATATCCTCTGCGGCGCAGACCAGAAATCGTAGGCATCCGTGGATCATCCCAACCGTCTACATGTCCTTCGTCTACAAGCAGCTTCAGCTTACGCTTACTAGTCATCGTTTGAGCCAGATTCAGACGACCAAATTCATATTGATGAGGGACAGCTGGCATCTCACATTCAGCTACAACCCAGTCGTAGAATGGACGTTGATCTTCGAATTCAAGTGAGCAAAGGGAGTGGGTAACCCCCTCAATAGCATCTTCTAACGGATGAGCGAAGGTATACATTGGATAGATACACCATTTATCGCCTGTGTTATGGTGATGTGCATGTGTAATCCGATAAATGACAGGATCACGCAGGTTAATATTCGGTGACGCCATATCGATCTTGGCGCGAAGAACCTTCTCACCGTCCTTGAATTCGCCTGCACGCATACGCCGGAACAGATCCAAATTCTCTTCGATGCTACGATCGCGATGCGGACTATTCTTTCCTGGTTCCGTCAGCGTTCCACGCAATTGACGAATTTCATCCGCACTGAGGTCATCGACATAGGCTTTGCCCTTTGTAATTAATAATTCGGCACGTTTGTACATTTCCTCAAAATAATCAGATGCAAAACGCAGCTCTTCCCATTCATAACCGAGCCACTTTACATCTTCCTGAATGGAGTTTACATACTCCATATCCTCTTTGGCCGGATTCGTGTCGTCAAATCTTAGATTAGTCTTACCACCGAACTCGTCCGCCAGTGTAAAGTTAATCCAGATCGCCTTGGCATGTCCGATATGTAAATAACCGTTCGGCTCCGGCGGAAAGCGTGTGACAACTTCCTTTACTTTACCTGTACGGAGGTCTTCGGTAATAACATTTTTAATAAAATTGGAGGGGGTAGTACGGTTCTCCACAGCTATCAACCTTTCATTTTGTAGTGTTACACTACTTCTTGTATAAACATGTTTCCTACTAATATACCCGTTAACTCTAGATTGTTCAATAAAAGGGGGCACAAGGTCAGGATCATTTTTTAGCGTCTTTAGACCTTTTGACTTCTCTGCGGGCGATAGAGTAGCATGATAATCATAAGAAATAATCCATAATCATACATAAGGCCTTGTGCCGAAAAGGAGGCAACCGCTTGTTTAATTATGTCATCGATGAAGAGCTGATGTTAAAGCCGCTCCTGCCTGAGCATGCTAGGCACATATTCGCGTTAGTGGAGCGCTCGCGGGAACGGCTTAGGCAATGGCTTCCTTGGGTGGACGCCGTTACGGAACAGGATCACAGCCTTAATTTCATCAAAAATGCTACAAAACAAGGCACCGAAAATGGCGGCTTCACCGCCGGGCTTTGGATTCGCGGCGAGCTGGCTGGCATCATTGGGTATCATCAAATTGACTGGCATAACCGCTCCGTAGGGATTGGTTATTGGCTAGGTGAAGGTTATGAAGGCAAAGGTTATATGACCAGCGCCTGTCGCGTCCTAGTGGACTATGCACTATTGGAAATGGAGCTGCAACGTGTAGAAATTCGCTGCGCGACCGGAAATGTTTCCAGCCGGGCGATCCCGGAACGACTTGGTTTTGTTCTTGAGGGTGTGATTAGACAGGCAGAGAAACTGCCTGATGGCTACGTCAACCATGCCGTATACGGTTTATTGCGTAGTGAATGGCAGCTGCTCGGCTAAGTTAGGCTAAGCCATGCAACACACATAAGCTCATAAATCAAAATAAACCTGGAAGGCATACGCCTCCAGGCTTATTTTGATTTGTAGATAGTGTTTAGCTCTCCGGCAGACCCAGCTGTTTTCGAAACTTGTTCCGAACTACGGCGGAGAGAGTTCCTAGCTCCGCAAGAACTGCCAGTGCAGCTTCCTCTTGCAGCCCTACTTGCATTAAATGTAGTACATGCGCCACGGACGCACCGCCAGCTCCACTTTCTTTTTTGACAATAGCATCTCCGGTTGAAATCTTTCCTTCACGAAGCACACGCAAGTAAAATCCGCTATATCTAGTGTCCAGCACTTGAGCCGGGAGATCTGCGGGGCCATGCTTTTGTGAGATTTTGAAGCAAGGATAACGCGGCTGACTGACCTGTAGCACAGTGGTACCTATTTCGTACACATCGCCAATGCACACGTCTGTCTCTAATAAGCCTGACGTTGTTATATTTTCTCCAAAGGCAGAGTAATCCAGTTTCTTCCCAAGCTGCCGCTGCCAGTAGGGATAATGCTCGATGGGATAGGCACAAACTGCCTTATCAGGGCCCCCGTGATGTTTCAGGTCCGCCTGACCATCTCCAACAAAACCATTGGCATGTAGCTGAACTGATCCTTCTACAGGCATTTTATAAATTCCAGTCTCCAAAGGTTTCCCCCGATAATCCACTGTTACCGGCCGCCCCACATTAAGCGAGATGATCTCCATATCCTTCTCCTCCTGCCAGCATACAGCACATAAATATTTCATCCACATATCGACCGCCAAGATAAAACTCCTCCCGCAGACGTCCCTCTTCCACAAACCCGCATTTACGATAAAAAGAAAGCGCTGATTCATTACAGGATAATACGCGTAGACGCAACTTACGAATGGCATTATCTGCGGCATGTTCCTTAATAGCCTCTATGAGCTGCCGGCCAATACCTAAACGTTGATAATCCGGATGAACAGCAATATTGACCTCGCACACATGCCTGTTACTCTCCATTCGACTAGAGCAGCCAAACCCAACATATCCGCATAGCTTGTCATCCTTTAGCGCTACTAGCTGCGAACCCGGGGGAGCATTCAGTAGGTAATCCTCTTGGGAACGCCAGATTAATGGCCCCGGGCTAGTGTCCTCCGTCCAGATCATATGATCCAGATGAATCAGTTCCCGCACGTCTTTAATTTCTGAGAACCTTATTATAAACCTGTCCCTGTTGCTAAGTTTCATAAAGATGTACACCCCTTGCCTTGCACCTCTATAGAATTCACAGTAGATCATTTGAATCCACTATGCTCAACTATCCTATTGACCGCTCCAATGAATTTCCTCGGCGGTTGATATACGCATGAACGATAAAGAATCCTACGGACAGCAGTGCCATCGCACATGCCAACCATGCGGTAGGCGCTAGACCTCCACTGTCGTATAATCTACCCATTAAGTATGGCCCAATCACCCTACCGACTGCCCCCATTCCTCCACTTAGACCTAGATAGAAAGGAGCACTGCGACCTGCATGATCTGAAATAAAGGAAGGCATGGCCGGAGATATCAGCATTTCCCCAAGTGTAGCGAGTACCATCCCAAGCACTAAACCTGAATAAGTCGGCATCCATAAAAGAACTGCATACCCTCCTAAATAAAATAGAGCACTTACTGTCATTTGCGCCGTTGAGGTAGATGCGAACCAACGTTTAATTACTGTTACTAGCGGCTGAGCCGCAAAAATGAGAATTCCGTTAAGCGTCCAGAGAAAACCATAAGTCTTCTTAGGCCAGCCCTCAGAAATAATGAAAGGAGATACTCCTGTATTCCAGATAGAGTTACCTAGCAGTAAGAACATCGAGGCAATACCCATATAAAAATAAATTCGTGTGTGCCCCATTAGCTTCCAGGTGGATTGTTTGTCAGGACCAGCCTTCTGATGTTCTGCGACCTCCTGCGAAGAATCTCCTCCGACTTTCTTGAGATATACAAAAAAGAATACCGCAAATACCGCAGAAGTTACGCCGTTCATCACAAAGCTGAGCATATAAGAAATATCGGCCAAAAAACCACTTAACGCCGTACCCAGTGCTACACCAATATTATTGGCGACATAAATAACATTAAACAGCTCTCCGCGCTGCTTCGTAAAACGAAAGCCGATAAATGCCTGAATCGCAGGTAATGACAGTGAATTAAAGAGCCCTACCAGTCCCATCGCGACCATAAATAACGTCCAGTTGTTACTTGCTGCCGGCAAAGTGAACAGTGCAAGTGCATTCATGCCCAGCGCTCCAACAATCAGCCGGTTAACGCCTACCTTATGATAGAGTGAGCCTCCGAGTAGTTGACCCACAATCCCTCCAACCGATTGAATAAGAATCACTAATCCAGCATCCGACATGCTGCGTCCAAGCTCATCAAAAACATACATCGTAACCAGTGGCCACATCAGTGCACTACCCGTTGCATTAATAAGGCTAGCAATTAAAAATATCTTAACTTCTTTAGGATAATTCTGTAAAAACTTCATAAGTAGTGTACATCCCCTGTAATATATGTGTCATTATTCCATCCAGTATTATCCCAAAACAGGGTTCAGGGCAAGCAGACGCATTGACGTGCTATCGTGATAAAGTATTAGTATACTTCACTTCTTATTTAGGGCTAACTTCTACCGTCGCTGAGAAAAAAGCGGCACCGTTCACGTCCGCTGTCCGCCCTATTTTTATTATCTATTTATATTTTATAGTTGCCGCTGTCGTCCGTAAAGTAGACTGAACGATAATGAAGTGTTTCGTTATTACAAAGCCGGGGTAATAGAGCCTAGAAACACTCCCCCTTTTAAAATTCGCCGTGCATCCGATTTCGTTCCCCCGAGCTCGGATACATCACGGCGGATTTTATTTGTCTATACAGCAAAAAGCACCCCTCGACTATTCTAAGGAGTGCTCTATAAGATAGGTTTAGGCGTGTTTCTTTACACCGCTGCCGGACATGCTGTCCACGGACTGAATGGATGCAGGCTCTTTACGCAGGTAAGCCATCCAATAAGCTGCCGCAACAAAGATTGCACCACCCGTCAAGTTGCCTAGCCATACCGGAACAAAATTGTTAAAGTACTCTCCCCATGAAAAATAACCTTCAAAAATAGCTGCGGGAATTAAGAACATGTTGGCTACAACGTGCTGGAAGCCGATAGCTACAAAAGCCATCGTCGGGAACCAGATGCCGAGGATTTTGCCACTGAAGTTATCTGCTCCATAGGAGAGCCATACAGCCAAAGCTACGAGCCAGTTACAACCTATACCAGAAACAAATGCCGGAAAGAAGTCTGCTTCAAGCTTATGTCCTGCCATCTCCACTAATTTTTCCAAATACACACCGTCAGAGGTTAAACCAACCACGTGACCGAAAAAGTAAGCTACAAACAAAGCTCCCGCCAGATTGCTTAGGGTAATCAATACGAGATTCTTAACAACCTCCCAGAAGGATATCTTCTTAGCCATAAAAGCAAGTGGCACAGCCATCATATTGCCTGTCAGTAGTTCTCCCCCTGCAAGCAGTACTAGAATCAACCCAACAGGGAAGACAGCTGCTCCAATAAAGTTAGCGATGGATCCCCATTCATGTGGTGCGCCAGCAATAACGCGAATATCCAGTAAAAATCCGAGCGCGATAAACGCTCCTCCCAGAAAGCCCAGAATTAGTACGGTGCTTAAAGGATTATGCGCCTTTTTTATGCCGTTCTCGACCGTGACTGCGGCAATCTGCTGCGGTTTATTATAAGCCATGATTCCTATCCCCTTCATCTATTTACTTAAAATTTGTTCCTTTACGACCATTGTAGCGTGTCATAAAACACATTAACGTGATAATTATCACTTAATGAAAAACTAAGTGAAACTTTTCACTGACATGTCAAATTTAACGAAGCGCATCCATAATTACATTTATAAGAATAAGCTCCATATTATTTTAAAGGTAAATAGTACCAGCTTCAATCACAAAAAACCGGAGCCATATATGGCTCCGGTTTACCCTTTATTGTTCACAGGCAATTAAATTATACGGTTACTGCCTCTTTGCTTGGTACTGATGCTGGTAGCGATTCGAGGCCAACTGTATTCAGGAAGTTCCAAGGCTTGTTGTAATGAGGTTGGAAGAAGAAATCGATAAAGGCAAGCTGATCGATTGTCATTTTATTTTGAATACATACAGACACTGTGTTGATTGATTGCGTCAAATCCGTCTTGGACAAGATTTGCGCTCCGAGAATGCGGCGTGTGGCGCGATCAAATACCACTTTTAATTGCACCTGCTCGAAGGTTGGCATAAATTCTGGACGGTAGTTGTCAATAATCATGGTAGTTTCTACATCCATCCCTTCAGCCTTAGCCCCTTCTTCAGTAAGACCTGTAGCAGCGATATTATCTTCATAAATTTTAATGCCCGAAGTCCCTTGAGTGCCCATATAAGGAATCGTCTCTGTCACTAAGTTACGTGCAACCAATGTGCCCATCCGTACTGCATTGGTTGCCAGTGGAATATAAGCGTGCTTACCTGTAGGGTTGTAATGAATCGCACAGCTGTCACCAGCGGCATACACATCTGGGCAACTGGTCTGCATATAATCATTGACCAGAATTGCGCCATTTGGCAGCATATCCACTTGACCTTTTAACAGCTCAGTATTTGGACGGAAGCCGATGCAGAGAATTACAAGATCCGTCTCATGCTCCCCTCCACTTGTGATAACCTTGGTAACTTTACCACCTTCACCAGCAAAAGAACTTACCTTCTCATTCAGCGCTAATTTAATACCATGGTCCTTAAAGGATTGTTCGATCGGCGCAGTAAACTCTGGGTCTAAATATTTATTCAAAATACGATCCTCACCATCAATAAGCGTAACTTGCTTTCCGTTCATTTGGAAGGCTTCCACCAACTCAACGCCGATATATCCAGCACCTACAACTGTGATTTTATTTGCTTGTTTAGCTTTTTCTATAATGGTATTGGAATGGTCATAGTTCTTGCAAAGTAAGACACCTTCCAGCTCAATCCCTTCGAGCTTCGGCACAATAGGCCAAGATCCCGTAGTCATAATCAGCTTATCGTAGGTATCGTCAAACTCCTGTCCGGTTGCCAAATTGCGAACACGCAATGTTTTGGACTTCGTATCCACAACAGTCACTTCATGACGCATGTTGGTCTTTACACCAAGCTCAGCAAGCTTCTCAGGGGAAGAATAGAATAGCCCGTGTGGGTCCTTGACCACTCCACCTACATATAAAGCAATTCCACAGGATAAGAAAGAAATATTATCATTACGCTCATACACCGTAATCTCGGCTTCCGGGTGAAGCTTAGCAGTATTTACAATTGCGGCAGTTCCGGCATGGGTACATCCAATGACAGCTACTTTCATTATTTTCTTCCTCCTTCAAATGGACAACCTGGTTATATATTCGAATTGCTTGACTGACCAAATTAGATATCTGATCACCGATGAGTTAATTGTGATTTATTTCACTTTATAAACTGATTATATTGTGATATTTATCACATTACAAGTCTTTTCGCCTATATTCTCAGATTGTTCACAATTTTAAGCATTTTCCGTCACTGCTGCCGATTGCGACCTCGTTAGCTTTGCCATGGGCGTAGAACATTATGTTCTGCCCCCTCAGGATATACTTTCTTATAACGCGCAAAAAAGGCTTCCCCCTAAACCACAGGGAAAAGCCTGATCATAAAATAAATCTACACCAAACCGTGAATTACGCCATCCTCATCCATCCATAGTGCCTCAGCAGCAGGCTTAGCCGGTAGACCTGGCATCGTAACAATATTGCCCGTAATCACTACAGCAAACCCTGCACCGAGCGAAAGGGTAATATCACGGATACCTACCGTGAATCCTTCTGGAGCGCCAAGAAGTCTAGGCTGATCTGAGAAGGAATAAGGGGTCTTCGCCATACATACTTGAAGATTATTTAACCCAAGGCGCTCAATCACCGCTAGACTGCGTTTAGCCGCAGGGGAAAAGTTAACCTCCGCACCACGGTAAATTTCACGAACAATCTTGGTGATTTTGGAAGAGATGTTGAGTTCATTCTCATACAGAGGAGCAAAACGTTCAGTATCTCTCTGGTCCAGAAGTTTCTTTAGTTCCGAAGCCAACTCTTGTCCGCCCGCACTACCTTCTGCCCACACCTTGGATATTGCCGCAGGAACGTTCAATCGTCGACAAGCTTCCACAACGTCATTAATCTCTTCTGGGCTATCCCCTTCAAAATGATTAATAGCAACAAGAACAGGTACTCCAAATTTGCCGAGGTTCTCTACATGGCGCTCCAAATTAGACAATCCAGAGCGCAGCGCCGTCCGGTTCTCGGTTTGGAGCTCATTCTTAGGTACACCACCGTTATATTTCAAGGATTTCACCGTCACGACAAGCACTGCCGCTGAAGGGGTTAGACCCGCTTGCCGGCATTTGATATCCATGAATTTCTCTGCACCAAGATCCGCTCCGAAGCCTGCTTCTGTAACAACAACATCTCCCAGCTTGAGTGCATATCGAGTACCGATAACACTACTGCAGCCATGGGCGATATTCGCAAATGGACCACCGTGTACAATAACAGGAGTGCCCTCCAGGGTCTGCACCAGATTAGGCTTAACTGCTTCCTTCAGCAGCGCTGTCATCGCTTCAACTGCCCCTATTTGCTCGGCCGTTACAGGCTGTCCTTCTTGGTCATATCCAATCAAAATACGGTTCAGACGCTTTTTGAGATCACTCAGATTATCACATAGGCATAATACAGCCATAATCTCAGAAGCTGTTGTAATCTGAAATCCACTTTCCCGCACAGCTCCATTTCCATCTCCGAGTCCTGTCACGATATTCCGCAGACTACGATCATTCATATCCATCACGCGTTTCCAAACGATACGCTGCGGATCAAGACCCAGCTCATTACCTTGGAAGATATGATTGTCAATCATCGCAGACAATAAGTTATGTGCAGAAGTCACCGCATGAATATCACCCGTAAAGTGCAAATTAATCTCATCTGCCGGAATGATCTGTGACTTGCCGCCGCCCGTGGCACCACCTTTCATGCCTAAGCATGGTCCGAGGGATGGTTCACGCAAGGCAGCCACTGTTTTTACTCCTGCTGCGTTCAATGCCTGTGCCAGCCCAATGGTTGTTAAGGTCTTCCCTTCGCCCGCAGGGGTTGGATTCACCGCAGTGACCAATACCAGCTTGCCATCTGGTTTGTTCTTCATGTCTTCCCATAAGGACGGTGATAGTTTACTTTTATATTTGCCGTATAGTTCCAGATGCTCTTCGTCAATTCCCGCTTGTGCTGCTACCTCTGTAATTAACTTCATGCTCGTATTGAACCCTCCTGCCGTTATTATCCTGCTGTATTCCACGCTTTATGCATATTTTGCATGGGCATTACATTCTCTTCAAAGGATACATGGTCTCTGTAAAGCGTCAAGTATAATTTATCACAACAAAATTTAAGGCGCCTATTCTATATTCCTATGTAAAAAAAGAAAATCCCGTCGAAGCTCGGCCAAAGACCGAGATCGAAGGGATACTTGTAAAAGAACAATTCATCAGTCCCTAAATAATCTACAATAAGGACTCAATCTGTTCTGACATCGTTTCTGGTGATTCCTTAGGCTCAACCCGAGCGACAACACGGCCGCTACGATCTATAAGGAACTTCGTGAAATTCCAGCTAATGTCGCTGCTGTCTCCAGCACCGGGTTGCTGCTCTTTTAAATAATTAAAAAGAGGGCTGGCGTCCGGTCCATTCACATCCACTTTGGCAAACACAGGAAATGTAACGCCATAATTAATCTGACAGAATTCTTCTGCCTCTTCACTTGTACCCGGCTCCTGACCCGCAAATTGGTTACAGGGGAATCCTAATACTACAAGTCCCTGATCCCCATACTGCTCGTACAGCTTTTGGAGATCTCCATACTGCGGTGTAAGCCCACATTTGCTCGCCGTATTGGCAATCAGCAGCACCTTACCTTCATACTCCGTGAATGACACTTCTTTACCCGAAGGCGTAACACCGGAAAAATTGTAGATCGACATCGTTATTCCCCTTCCTTCCATGTACTTAGACTACACTACGTATCTTACCCGAACTGTAATAGAATGCAACTTATCGAAACTCTCTAACCACAAAGAAAGAAAAAAGCAGCCCTATATATTGCTTAGGACTGCTCTCTATGATTCTGTTATTTGGATACCGGTACAACATCATAATATTCTTCCAGTGTAATATCTTTATCCACGATATAAGTAGCTATATCCTTGCCTACATAACGGATATGCCAAGGCTCATACTTATATCCTGTAATGTCCTGCTTACCTTCTGGATAGCGGATGATAAAACCATATTCCGCTACATGCTGTGCCAGCCACTCCGCTTCCTTCGTCCCACCGAAACAGCTCTCCGCAGCACATTTTCCATCACTTCCTGAGACATCGATAGCAAGTCCTGTCTGATGCTCACTGTAGCCCGGTACGGCACTGTATGTGCGGGCCATTTCTTCTCCGTCTTTCTCTACATAACGATTATACAGTGTCGTCTGGGTTTTCTGAGAACGGTAAGCTGAGACACCAGCCAAATAAATTCCGTCGTCCTCCGCACCTGCGAACATTTTCTCTAAAGCTTTGGCAGCTTCACTGCGCATCATACGTTTTTCAATTTTCTCTTTAAATGTAAACCGTACATCCGGGTAGACAAGATCGGCTGGTTTATAATTATCAGGCAGTCCATACTCCTTATTTACCATCACAGCTATGCTGTCAGGCCCTTTAAAAGAATCATCAGTGCTATTTCCCTTGCCGTTACTATCCGGTTCGGACGGATCAGAGGGATCCGTTGTATTAGATGGATTAGCTACCACTGGGTCTGTTATGCCCTCTTCAGTGCTATTACCATCTTCACCAGGCTTAGCTTGAAGATCATCCTGCACATTTATATTGGAACCGCTACTATCTGAAGCAGAAGGAGAAGGCGTCGTATACTTCCCAATCCCCCACCCAACAGCAATAACGACAATTAACAAGACTAATATTTTTAATTTTTTAGACATCTGCAAGTTCTTCCTCCTCGAAGTCGAAACACTATATTTATCTATTAGACAGGCTTTCCTTCAAAAATGTTACACTAAGATCCTTTTTTAGACAAATATCGCTCAAATCTGCCCACAAAATAAAGTTACCATAGGTGATTAGCTTGTCTGCTAACTTCCCTATGGTAACAAGTTTTAGCTATGAAATTCCACTTACTTTATCTGGATGTGCCTCTGCCGCCGCTTTTAAAGCCGCCGGAGCTGCCACGTCCACCGCGTGAGGAGCCAGAGTTTCCGCCGTTGCGGCCACCTTTACCAGCGCCACCCTTGGCACCACCGTAACCGCCTTTGCTACCTTTTCCACCTTTACCGCCGCCTCTAGACGGGCTTGCACCGTAGCCGCTGCCTAAGCCGCCTCGTGGCGTGCCTCCAACGTAGGCACCACCGTCTGCACCTCTGGCTACGTTCTCGCTGTAGCCAGTGCTTGGTCCGCCCTTGCGGTTCGCAACGCGCGAACCAGTGCTAGGCGCTGCCGCGTTGCCGCTGGCGGGCGCCTCGCCTCTGGAGGCGAAGGCGCCATAGCCGCCGCCTACTCGCACTACGCCGGCAGCCTTGCCGCCGCCCTTTGGAGCGGCAGCGTCATAACCGCTGCCGCCACGCTTGCCAGCCGCCGCATCAGAACGGCCGCCGCGGCGACCTTCTGCAGGCGCACCCCAGCCGCCTGCTTCCTTACCGCGGCCGCGGCCACCTTGCCGCGCTCCGCCTTCGCCGCGCGGAGCTCCGCCGCGGCCAGAGCCGCCGGTCTTTGGTCCGCGGCCCGTACGCGCTGCCTCAGCACCACCGCTTTGACGACCGCCGTGGCGTCCGCCGCTTTGTACTGCAACGAATTCGCCAACGCCGAATTCATCCTTGTCGTAACGGCGACGATCCAGGCGCTGCGATATGCCGTGCTCAATCAAATCTAGTCCATCTTGCTCACGTGGAGAAGTGAACGTGATTGCAAGCCCTTTACCTCCGGCACGGCCTGTCCGGCCGATCCGGTGAATATAGCTATCCACATCAAGTGGCATATCGTAGTTAAAGATATGGGTGATACCTTCGACATCCAGCCCCCGAGCCGCTACATCTGTAGCTACAAGAAGCTGCAGCTTCGCATCACGGAATCTCTTCATTACACCTTCACGTTTACCTTGAGACAAATCGCCGTGCAGCTCATCACAATCATAACCTGCTGCTTGGAGTGCTTCGTTCAGCTTGGACACCCGACGTTTAGTCCGGCAGAAAATAATAGCCAAGTAAGGACGATCCCGTTCAATCAATGCTTTGAGTGCCTCTTCTTTATTACGATCTGAGACTTCTACGACTTGCTGTTTGATATTATCCAGCGGAATCGGAGAACCACTCTTAATAATGATATCCAGAGGCTCTTTCATGTAATTAGCTGCGAGACGTTTAATCGGATCTGGCATCGTCGCAGAGAACAACATCGTTTGACGGCGATAAGGAACAGCCGTAATAATGGTCTCTACATCCTCCAAGAATCCCATATGCAGCATTTGATCCGCTTCGTCCAGAACGAGCATCTTAACGCCACTAAGATCGAGCGTCTCCCGGCGCATATGATCTAGCAGTCTACCCGGTGTACCGATAATAAGATGTCTGCCGCCTTCGAGCTTACGCAGCTGCTTCTCAACATCCTGACCACCATAAACGGCCAGGATTTTGATATCCGTATGACGCGCCAGCTTTCGTGCCTCTTCTGTAATCTGCAAAGCGAGCTCACGAGTTGGAGCCATAATTAGCGCCTGCGGATAAGCTCGCTCCGTGTGGATCTTGTCCATAATTGGCAGCAAGAAAGCTAATGTCTTCCCTGTACCTGTCTTCGCTCTTGCAATTACATCCAGACCCTGCACCAATGGCGGTATTGCTTCCTGTTGCACTGGTGTAGGCTTAACGATGCCTTGACCTTGAAGCAATGTACACAGTAATTCTGAAACACCTAATTCTTTAAATCCCGGCAAATTCTCCACCTCACTATTTTCTCAGTTAAATTTGATTACATCTCTTACTTAACTTCCGTCTTCCAAAGCCCTATTCAGGCAGCCCCTACCCGACTGTCCTTTTGGGGGCGTATGCTTCCGATTCAGCTATATTCAAACAAAAGCGGAAGAACCCCGTCACCGGCATTCTTCCGTCCCATGTATCCCTTGACCCGTTAAAAGAGTGCGGTCAAAGTTCGGTTTCTGGGCAGCAGCGATCCACCGGACGTTTAGACGGCACTCCATTTGCGTTCCATTCCACTTTATACAATAGAAGTAAAGTTAAGCTTAGAAAGTTATCTTTTATATTGTACTTGATAGAACGGCATTTGTGTGAAACTGCAGAATAATAATTATTCTATCCTGTAGTTGTAGGTTAGAACCTTCCTGATTTAAAAATCGCAAAGATCAACCATAAGAACATCAGAAGCGCTACTACGCCGCCAATCTCCACTGTAGGGAAATTCCATAACACTGAAGGCTGACCGCGCATTGCAGTGCCAATAATGAGTCCAACCATGATGATACTGAACGCAAGCATCACAATACTAAACGCTAAGCGGTTCCCAACCCGGTCCAGCTTTCGCTCTAAATTCTTTATCTCAGGTGCCACTACCTCCACCTTTATTTTCCCCTTACTAATTAGCGCGGATAACTGCCTTGCCTGCCCAGGAAGCTCTAGAAGACTCTCCGTTAAATCGGCTACGCCTCCAAGGAGCTTGCGCTGCAATCGGGGACCACTAAATCGCTGCTTCACAAGTTCCCGTCCAAAAGGCTCTGCCATCTCTAAAATGCTAATCGTTGGATCCAAGTTGCTAATGACACCCTCAAGCGTCAGCATCGTCTTACCAAGCATCGTTAGATCCGGCGGAAGGACTAATCGATGCTTGCGAGCAATGCCAAACAAATCATTTAGCGCTTTACCTATGCTCATCTTACTAAACGGAACATCATAATACTCTTCGCGAAGTCGATCCATATCATTATGCAACGCCGTTCGATCAGCATCCTCAGGGATGACTCCGAGACGCAAAATTGCCCGGACCATCGCATCCGTATTCTTGCGCATTAGTGCGATGACAAGCGCAGACAGCTGCTCTTTCATCTCTTCGTTCAGCCGACCCATCATGCCAAAATCAATCAAAGCCAGCTTCCCATCAGCCATTCGTATAACATTCCCGGGATGCGGATCCGCATGAAAAAAGCCATGAATGAAGATTTGCCTTAGCATCATTTCCACGAGCTGCTGAGCGATAACCTTAAGCTTAACTCCGTTACTCAATAACTCATCGCGACGACTCAGCGTAATTCCTACCACATATTCCATCGTCAGCACCCGTGCTGAAGTGTAGTCCCAATAGATATCCGGGATGTATACTCCGTTATAATCCATCTGTTGAGCAATTTTCTCTGCATTGCGGCCTTCTTGGCCGTAATCCAGCTCGCCAAGCAGAGATTTCGAGAATTCCTCTACCATACGGGACAACTGATATTGCCTTGCCCAGCCTAGCTGCTTCTCAGCAAGAGCACTTAGATCTTTGAGAATTTCCAAATCTCTACTCATCGTTCGCAGTATGCCAGGGCGCTGAACTTTAACAGCCACCACCTGCCCACTATGAAGAACAGCTCTATGCACTTGACCGATCGACGCAGCCGCAAGGGGAGTATCCTCAAAGGAATTAAAGATTTCATCCATCCGTTGATCGAGTTCATGCTCCACAATCGTGCGCACGCGCTCCACAGGGAACGGGGGGACATTATCCTGTAGTTTTACCAATTCTTGAATAATAGAATCAGGCAGCAGATCCGAACGGGTACTGGCGAGTTGTCCAAGCTTAATAAAGGTTGGACCCAAATCCTCCAATACGAGCCGAATCCGCTCCCCGAGCGTAAGACTTGTATGAGCTTCTTGCGTTACAAGACGGCGTGGAAGGGATAATAAATGATAGAGCCCCAGCTCCTCCACCATATAGCCAAAACCATGGTGCATAAGCGCCATGGCAATGGACCGGTATCGTCCGGCATGTCTAATACGTACTGCCATTTAGTCCGTACGCGTTTCCGCCGATGTTCCTTCTAGATGGGAAATGCCCTCCAGCTCGGCCAATCGACGCTCCAATACAGCAATTCGGCCTTCCAGCTCATCAATATCACTTTGTGCAGGAACCTTCATTTCCTTTAACACGCGTTGTACTTGTTCTTGTACAACAGACTTGAGCATACCTCGCTCTTCTTCACCGCGTTCAATCAGACGGTCAACTAGGGCCTTAGACTCCGAAGGAGCAAGCTCCCCACGCTTCACTAGTTCCTCAACAACCTTTTCTACTTTTTCCTTACTAACAATGGTGAGGCCCACTCCTAAAGAGATCGCTTTTTTAAACAAATCACTCATAGTACTTCCTCCCAAAGATTCCGTTTCGTTACAAACGGAGTTGATGATTAAAGTATACCTCACTGTGTGCGTATTTCAAAAAAATGCGATATCACTCAGTTGCTTACCGGAATGCGTGCAGCCCAAGTAGCTGCCTGCAAGATCAGTTTACGCAGTGCTGGATGGCGGAAGGATGGCTCATGATGCCCAGGCATAAGGAATACTACTCGTCCTAAACCATAGCTGTGGCACCATGCAGCTGGAAGCCATTGCCCCTCCGATTCATACTGAAGAAGAATAGTCCGATCTGTGAACGGATCAAATTCGAAATGATAAGGCTCTTCATCCAGCTGGAAGTCTTCAACGCCCTCAGTAATGTCATGCTCCAGCACCTTAAAATTCATTGGCTCGTAAGCGGTGTGACCATTAAAGCGGCCCCCGATCAGCTGAGCTAATTCGTTACGCTTCGTCAATGAAGCACCTGTATGAAGAACAATTAGTCCTCCACCACCGCTCACGTAGCTGAGTAGGCCAGCGGTTTGCTGAGGAGATACCGTTTCATTCCATAATTCGTTGTAGGCAATGCATAAGTCATAACTTCCCAAATGCTCAATGCGCATCATTTTTTTATTTTCTGAACACTGAACGGTTAATAAATCATTTAAGATCTCGCTAATTTGTTGGTCCACTCCTTGAAGTGGATGGAAACGGGGATGGGTATAATCACCAAGTAACAGACATTTTCTTTTGTCCATGGGGATCCTCCTCCTTATTCATTGTTATTATTCATCACATGTTGCCTATATTCTAAGGAAAACTGCTGCGAATGTCCATGCAGATGGCAGGTTTACTACTCTTAAGGCATTCTCTTCCGGGTAAAAAAGCATCCCCACCCATTGAACCCGGCGGGAATGCTTCTGTGTGGTAACGTCGATCTTGTAAAGCTGCCGCACATTGTGGGCTAGCGATTCGCCCCCACATATTTGCCCAGCTCTACAATCATACTCCCCATCCGTTCATGCTCAGGCATGATGATACGCTGTACGCCCTCTTCCTTAAGTGCCTCAGAGGTAATACGCCCTACAGAAACAGCAAGCACTTTATCCTCGAAAGACTTCAGCATCTCCTCCAGCTTACCCTGTTCCCGAGCAAATTGAGAGAGGAAACGAAATTGTGGCGCACTCGTAAAAGCCACGGCATCAATCTTACCTTCTATGATTTCTGTAAGCAATCTTTCAAGCTCACCCGGTTCTGGTAGAGTATGACGATACGGCAGCACTTGGCGGGTATTCGCCCCAGCCTCCTGCAGCCATTCGAGCATACGAGGCGCTGGATCGCCGTGCAGCTGCAGTACGACCTCCTTGCCCTGCAAATCCAGAGATTGAAGCCCACGAATCAATCCGATCGTACTTCCGTCGTCGTCACGAACCTCCGGCGTAAGTCCTCTTTTTTTCAAAGCATTCACTGTCTTATAACCCCGTGCAGCAATAATAGAACCAGAAAGGACTTCTAAGAAACGCTCAGCGATATTCAGGCGTTCAGCCGTTTGGAAGAGAGCATCCAGTCCCATGCCTGTGGTAAGGATCACCAAATAAGGCGGATCACTAATCCATGAATTCAATCCTTCCTCCAACGCCTCATCATCAAGAAAGACTGTACCTTGAGCAGGTCGGCATAACGCCGTCCCCCCCATATTTTGCACCAGCTTGGCCATCTCTTCCGATTTGCGCGGACCCGCCAAGGCGACCGTGAACCCTTTCAGTTGCTCTGCCATGTACTATTATCTCTCCTCTCTCCGTTGCCTAACCCAACATTATTGTTTATCAGTATACTTGCAAAGGGCTGCAAAAGGGAAGATAAAAGCATCGTTTTCCTATATGAAATATATATTATTACTTGGAGGAGTGTATTTTAAAGCTACTCACAAGCTTTTGCAGTTCCTCTGCAAGATGGCTAAGATCGGTAGATGAAGATGCCATCTCCTCAACAGAAGCGAGCTGCTCTTGCGCTGCCGTTGCGATGGTCTCTGTATTCACAGCCGCTTCTTCAGAAATGCCACGAATCTCTCCTATAGCCTTCTCCATGTGATCTGATTCCACCAATAAGGTCTGTACAGCCCCACCCATTGCCTCAATCTTCTCTGCGGCACTCTTGACCGCTCTACGAATACGGGAGAAAGAACGTCCGGAAGTATCCACGGCCTCAATCCCTTCGGTTACGCGCTGCTTTGTGTCTTCCATCGTATGGGTCACCAGTGTCATCTCACTATTAATGGCGGTAATCTGCTCAGCAATCAAATGCGCTGATTTCTCTGATTCCTCTGCCAGCTTACGCACTTCAGCAGCAACAACGGCAAATCCACGGCCATGCTCTCCAGCTCTGGCCGCCTCAATAGATGCATTGAGAGCTAACAGATTGGTCTGACGGGCAATCCCTGTGATGACGCCGACAATGCCCTCAATTTGACCGGTCCTTTCATTTAGCTTGTCGATTACACTGCCAAGCTCACCCACCGTTCTATCGATACCATTGATCTTATCCACCACGCTGATGACAGAATCATTTCCTTCCGAAGCAGAGAGTGAAGTCTTGTCCATCATCGCAGAGACCTGCTCCATATATACAGAAATATGATCCACTTCGCTGGTCGTCGCCGCTGTACTTTCCATTCCTTTTCGTACACCAATTACCTGCCGTTCAGTCCCTGCTGCTACCTCCTGAATTGCTATCGTCATTTGTTCGATCGTTTGAGCATTCTGCTCCGCACTGGCAGTTAGCTCTTCGGCTGAAGAGGAGACATTACTCGTCATCTCCTGCACACCTATGATCATCTCGCGCAGGCTGAGCACCATTAATTGAAAGTTCTCTGCTAGCATACCAATCTCATCTTTACGGAAAGCCCCCATGTCTTCGGACAGATCCCCTTTAGCTATCACTGCAGTTGCTTTGCGCAGACGGGTAAGCGGCTTCAGAATAGATTGAATATTAAAATAAACCACGATCAGTGCAAGTAAAACGGAAACTACGATAACAAGCAGCGCTGTATCGCGAATCCCGCTTGTTGCCGAAGTCACTTCATCTATGCTTATCGTACCGCCGATTCTCCAGCCCGTAAGCTCATTCACCATAAACGTCATCTTTTTGTGCGTATCCTTGTAAACATAATCAAAGGTACCTTGTTCTTCCTTGAACATTTCTTTTACAAAATCAGCCGATGATTCCTGCCCAATAACCTCTGTTGGATGAACAAGATATTTCTTGCTGTTATCAAGGATAATAATATATCCTTCCTTGCCAACCTTAGCCGAGGTCAAAGCTCCTAAAGTGGAGAGATTGAGATTCAAGGTAACCACCCCGTCTCCGCTCTTCAGGACCGTTGATATGGCAACTGCCGTTTCCTGATTTACGGTTTGAAAGGCCGGAGAGATCACCACACCCTTCCCGTGCTTCAGAGAATTCACATAAGCACTTTCCTTCCTTGGATCGTAGCCTTCAGGTAGCTTGGCTTCCGAAGCATGGATGGATTCCCCTCTGCTTGTACTAACATAGATGTCTAGAACATCAGGATGCAGCACAGCATATTCCTTCAGTCTGGATTCCATAGAAGCTGCCGTCTGCCCTGTTGCCTCCCTGTTGGCACTCTCAGCAGTGAACTCAGCGGCAAAATAAGAAATAGCATCTATTTTGGATTGAATATTCGAGTTGATGATTTCATTTACTGCCACAACACTTTCAGTAGCATTGCTCACCAGATGATCTTCCACTTCATGGCTGGCAGATTGATAGGTACGCCAACCTATAATGATACTGGGTAAGAGCAGAACTAGTAGGTATGTAAGAATTAATTTGGTTCGGATACTCATACCCGCTTTTTTGTTCATAGTTGTCATCACACTCTCTCTCTTCGAGTCTTAAAGAAGGACTTATTTACCAGACTTACTATATAATTATATATCCTCCTTTGGAACCGATTTTCCTCCTATCTTTCTTCATTTTTCTCATCATTCTTAAGAATTGTCATATAAACGCAACAAAAAGACCGCCTCAAAGAGAGCGATCTACTCAAATAAGCCTATTTCTTATCATTACCGCAGCAAAAGGCTCCGGTTCTTTCATCCCTAGTTCACGTTCTTGTTCTTGCAGTTCGGGCAGACGCCTCCGAATACCACATGAGCATGACCAATCGTATAACCTGTATCCTTGGCCACTGTGTTCATCCAGTCTCGTGGAACTTGGTTCATTACCTCATCAACCGCACCGCAAACCTCACAAATGATATGCTGGTGATCGTCCATGCGGGCATCATATCTGCTGGCAGCCTCACCGAGCTTGAGCTCACGAATCATTTGTTTATCTGAAAGATAACGAAGAGAGTTATATACAGTACCGTATGCTAAGCTATGACCTTGCTCTACTAGCCGGTTCATCACTTCCGCGGCTGTGGGATGGTCATGTGAATTAAGGACGATATCGTAAACGGCTTGACGTTGGGAAGTCAAATTTAGACTTTTCATTGCTATCATCCTCTAACTTATTTTTAGATCAAGTATAAATCGCGAACGTAAGAACGTCAATCCCACTTTTATCCACTGTTTACTCTCTCAGCTACTTAATCAATCCAGAATATTTGATGTCAACGTCAGCTTTGACCTGAAAATCGAGACCCGCATAAAGCCCCTTCCACACTTCCATTTCGGTATCATTATTAAAATGCCTGGCTCCATAGTGCAGACCCCACCCAAATGGATCCAGACCACTAGCTTGAATTTTAGTCAATAACGATAATATATCTTGTTCCAGTTCTCTTCCCCCGGCTGCCGCAATCCCCTCCAACTTACCATTAGTCACCAGATCCGGACTGCTACTTTCTTCGAGAATCCCTCTAATCTTAATATGATATCGAATAGTAGCTTTCCCGTGCTCTGGCGTCAGAATTTTGTAGTCTGAGGACGATCTCTCTGTGTAGTACTGATACATAACTCCCTCTGAATGGGCCGGCAAATTAGTTCGTAAGTTCGAGCGCGACAGCAGATTATATAACCGTGTTTCGTTGGGAGTAAGAACCATTTTAATTTTCTCATTATTAAGCAGAGCAATTTTATTTATTAAAAACTCCTTATCCCCTCTTGCCTCGATAATCGGTAGAATCGGATCAATTCCCTTCTCATAAATATTTCTCATCAGCTGAAAGGAATATACACTAGAAATAAATGGAGACTCCGTGCCTTGTCCACTCATCGCCAGAATAAGAGAATTTGATGGGATCCGCTCCGATTGGGGTCTTACCTGTAGAACCTGAAGTGCTTCCGGACGCCCTATTGCGAAATTAAGAATAAGCTGCATATCTCTACGTCGCACAGCCCAATCCATAACATGTAGAATGTCTTTACGCGCAACCCCCTCCCCCAAAATAATCGATTTACAATGGGAGTAATCAAGCTCCTTTTCCACTCTGGATTTCATTCTACGAAGCGCTTCCGAAATGCTCGGAGACTCCTCAGTCAATATTTGCATCTTCTCATCAATCTTGGTAACATCCCCTTGAGGGATGGCAAGCTTCAAGCTAATCTTAAAATTGCCTTCTTCTGCACCTTGATCAACGCCGATCGCCAGCACAAAAATCCGCAAATCAATCTCCTTGAAGTCACAACCAGAAAGAAGAAGGAATAAGGTAATCCCAATTCCGGCAAGGAATCTTCTCACAGGTTCCCCCTCCTAACTTTGCGATAACAATAAAATAACAGAGCGATGATGAACATCTCACCAAACCAGCGAATTTGCAGAAACCAGGCACCAAACATGTTAAGTTGATATTGATTCAGCCCCATTAAGGACAGAACCATTGCGCTAAACAAGACTAGGATGCTCCACTCTTTCCATTGCTCTGCTTTTGGGGACTGTTTTTTTACAGATGAAACGGCACCTTTAAAAAGCTCTAGACCTCCATGCCAATGAACAATTACACTCACCAGAGATAAACTCAAATAGGCGAAATAAAAAATAAACAGCATCCGTTCAATAATAAAGGATTCCATCCGAATACTATCGGCCGTCGAGAACCATGTATACACATGTCTATCAATTGCAATGGTTCCAAAGTAACCGATGGGGACCAAAAAGGTTAAGAGAAGTACGAGCAGTCCCTCCACCCCTAAAATCCAAACATGCTTTAGCTTCAGCCCATGAAATACCCGATTAAATATAGCAAGGTTTAAGTAACCACTAAAAGAAAAGGTAGCTGCCGAAAGGCTCATTAGGTCCGGCTTATGCCAGAAGTATGTTAAGACCTGCAGAACAGAATCCCAATTGAAGTCCGGATTGGTCAATGCTTTTACGAGGCCATAAATAATTAACGGTAAGGTTACGCTGAGAATGATTTCAAGCCCATACAAGATGGATAGAGAATCGAAACGACAGCAGATGCAGACCAGGACTAAAAAACTGATCACAACAGTATAAGGACTCGAATCCGGACTGATAAACCGCAGCGTGATATCTACAAAAGAAAGTAGCGTAACCCCACCGGCCATACACCATAAACCAGCAAAAAGGAGTAGCAAGGTTCTGGCTAACTTCTTAGGAAGCAAAGCGTAAAATATTTCTGGAAAACCCTCTCCGGGGAACTTAGCAATCAATACAGTAAATATATAAACAAACAAAGTGCCAAAGATCGTTCCAATTAGTATGGATATCAAAGCACCTGAAAAACGTCTGTCTATTAGTTCCCTAGGAACAAAATTAATGATATTAATCAAGCTGTTCATCAGAAAAAGACAGTAGAAATAACGGCTTTTGGCCATCAATATTTCCCGCCCTTCTTCTTACCAAAGTTATCAAGAAAAAACAACCTGAAATAGGGTTGTCCAAAACTCCGTTGATTGCATAAATACATCGCGAACCCCACCACACAGATCACTACACCAACCATTCCTAGAACAGCGGCAGCTATAAGAAAAATGTACTTCAGCACGCGTATCGACAAGCTCATCATATTCAATGGAATCAGAAAATTGGATATTGCAACGGCCGAGACCAATATAATCATAATGTTACCTACAAGCCCTGCAGCCGTAGCTGCTTGACCCAAGATTAGACCTCCGACCGTCGTGGCCGTAGGACCAATCGCCTTGGGAAGCCGTAAACTCGCCTCGGTCAGAAATTCCATCATCATAAGCATTAAGAGCACTTCTACAAAAGATGGATAGGGCACAGTCGCACGACTACCTGAAATGAGCAGTGCAACCTGTACACGAATAATCTCGGGGTTATAAGAGGTAAGTGTTACATAGATCGCAGGCAGCCACAACGTCATGCACACACCGATAATCCGGAGTAGCTTTAAGAACCGACCCACAATAGGAAATTGGATTTTATCATCCATGGATGTAAAGAAATCGTTAAATATGGAAGGCAGCACTATCGCATATCCCGTTGTATCCAGGAGTATCGCTACTTTTCCTTCAGACAAATTAAATACGACTCTATCAGGCCTTTCGGTCACAATGGACTTGGGCAATATTCTCAGACTGTCACTACTTATAAATTTCTCAAGTTCTCCCATTGCCTGTAAAATATCAACCTTTAGGGTACTCATCTTCTCCCTTAATTCCTCTAACACATTATGATCAACACGCTTAGTATCATATAGGATTGCCACCTTTGTTTTGGAGACATCGCCGATGACCATGGTTTCCATTTTGAGATTAGTGGATTGATAGCGCCGACGAATCATGTTCAGATTCACCGCAAGATCCTCCGTTAGCGCATCTGAAGGTCCCTGAGAAATGCTTTCTGCAGACGTTTCACTGACACCACTACTTTCCGTACTCATTGCGTCATAAAAACAAATCACATCATTTATGCTAAGAAGAACATATCCGCTAAGCAAAAGATTGATCGCTGTTTCCTTCGTAGTCTCTTCTTCCGTGCCCGGATACGTCGTAATGTAATCAAGGTAAGCGTTAGTATCGCCCATCTCATAAAATGGTGTAATCACATGGCGACTGAGTGTCTGCGAATCTGTAACGCTTTTAATATAAATTAAGTTGATCTGCCCAAAAGGCGCTACGAGCGTCCTTTCGATTAAATCGGCGAATCCGTCCAATTCACCCTTGATCCATTCCAGAAAAACATCGTGCTTATCCTGTTGAACTGACATGGATCATCCCTCCTATTTATCCTGCGCTTCCCGGATGCCACCTTATTTTGGCACTATTTCTCTGAATTCATGCACTACACATATGAACACAGAGTTTCTTTTAACGGGTCTGTGGTAATAAATGAAATGAGTATTGTATAGATGGAGGGATAATAAGATGGATCCACATCGTAAAATAACGCAAGGTCTCCCGCAATTTCCTGAATCATTATGGAGAGACACTACGGATTTACCGACTTTTCCAAAGCTGACTGAAAATATTACTACAGATGTCGCAGTGATCGGCGGCGGGATTACAGGCATTACTACAGCCTATCTCTTAAGCAAAGCTGGATACAAGGTCACGCTATTGGAGGCAGGGGAAATTCTCAGCGGTACTACGGGGTTTACAAGCGCCAAAATCTCTGCCCAGCACGGATTAATCTACAATCATTTGATGAAGCATTTCGGAAAAGAGAACGCCCTTCTCTATTATCAATCAAATCATAGGGCTATGAATTGGATCATAAATACAGCTGAAGAACTTGAAGTGTCTTGCGGCATGAAACGTGAAGCAGCCTATCTATACGCGGATGCTGAAGATCATAAAACGCTTAAAGAGTTGGAAGAAGAGTATAAAGCCTATGAACAATTGGGTCTGCCCGGTGAATGGCTGGATAACGTATCTATCCCTCTGATGGCGAGCGGTGCGATTAAATTACCAGGACAAGCTCGTTTTCACCCCCTGCAATATCTGAAGGCCTTGTTGAAGGTTATCGTGGAAAAAGGTGGCGTGATCTATGAGCATACGATGATGACGGACAAGGTGGAGAAGAACGATAAGCTTACGCTTTTTACAGAAAAGAATGACCACCGCATCACCTGCCGTTACGCTGTGTCGGCTTCTCATTTCCCCTTCTACGATGGAGGTGCGTTATATTTCTCGCGACTTCATGCTGAACGTTCCTATTGTATGGCGATCCAGCCCGAAACGGATTTTGAGGGTGGAATGTATTTAAGCGCCAGCGAACCAACCCGTTCTCTGCGTGCTGTGGAGTGGGAAGGACATCCTCTGGTTATCGTAGGTGGGGAGAATCATAAGACAGGCCAAGGCATCTGCACGATAGGTCATTATGAGAATCTGGAACTGTTCGCAGGTCACTTGCTGGGCATCAAATCGATCCCTTACCGCTGGTCGGCACAGGATTTAATTACCCTGGACAGGGTTCCCTACATCGGCAAGATTTCAGACAACGAAGAGATTTATATCGCTACGGGATTCGGAAAATGGGGCATGACAAGCGGTACCTTGTCCGCTCAAATCATCTCGGATCAGATTCAGCGCAAAGATAATCCATATACAGAGCTATACGATCCATCCCGCTTCAAAGTTGGCGCCAGCCTAAAGAGCTTCTTCGTTCAAAATGCCAATGTGGCAAAAGAGCTTGTAGCGGGAAAAGTTGAGATCGTCCACAAAAAGACAAGTGACCTGGAGGCAGACGAAGGAGCCGTTGTCTTCCATGACGGCAAACGGGTTGGCGCCTACAAAGATCCAGAAGGTAAACTTCATCTGGTGGACAGAACTTGTACGCATATGGGCTGTGAATGCGAATGGAACGACGGCGATCGTTCTTGGGATTGCCCTTGCCACGGCTCCCGTTTCTCCTATGATGGAGAAGTATTGGAAGGACCTGCATCGGTGCCACTGACGAAGCTTTACGAATAAATTGAGGTCCTTTGGCAGGGGCGGTTGTGAATGCCGTATAGCATTCAGGTATAATAGGACATGAATGAAGCATTAGCTTCAAAAATGTTTAAAGGAGCGTGACGTTAGAGATGGATTTGAGAGGAAAGAGTGTTGTGATTACGGGTGCGGGCAAAGGGATCGGCAAATCCTTAGCCATGGCACTAGCTAAGGAAGGTGCTAATTTGGGCCTGATCTCCAGAACTTCAGGCGATCTTGAAGCGTTAAAATCAGCCTTAACGGAAGTATACGACGTGAAAGTCAGCATTGCCGTAGCGGATATCGCTGTACGCGAAGAGGCTGAACGTGCGGTTGCTTACCTGCAAAATGAGCTAGGAACATTTGACGCATTGATTAACAATGCCGGAATTGCAAAATTCGGCACATTAGTAGAAATGGACCCCGCCGATTGGGAAAGCCATATCCAAGTCAATCTTTACGGGACCTATTATGTAACTCGCGCTGCACTGCCAGCTATGATTGAGAAAAATGGTGGAAATATCATCAATATCTCTTCTACCGCGGGAGAGCGTGGCTTCGCGACAGGCTCGGCTTATTGCGCATCCAAGTTTGCACTGATGGGCATGACCGAAGCCCTCGCACAAGAGGTGCGTAAGCACAACATCCGCGTCGTAGCCTTGACTCCAAGCACTGTAAACACTGGACTAGCTTCCAACGCTGGACTTAAGATCGGTGACGAAGACCGCATGATGCAGCCTGAGGATGTAGCTGAATTGGCCTTAACAGCCTTGAAGCTCCCGGATCGTGTCTTCCTAAAAACAGCAGGACTCTGGACCACGAATCCGCAATAAAACAGAGCTGGCTGGTTCTACGCCAGCCGTACTTTGTGGAGAAGAAAACCTCAAGACTGCTCTTCTCCATCCTCTGATTACACTTTGTGCGATAGAATGCCTCTATACCTCGAACTCTGGATACTATTTGACGTTCGAATGACGTTCGAATAACGTTCGAATAACCGATAGTTGCACTTTGTACATCTATTCAGCGTAAAAAGAGGCTCCGTCACACTTTAATTGCACTCTGTGCAACTAAAAGTAGGAAATTCTCGACCATTGGCCAGATTCATCTAATTTAGTTGCAGAGAATACACTTATTGCTTCTTTTCTAACGAATCAGAGCTTTTAAGTGTATAAAGTGCAATTATATATTCAGCCTAATGTTTATGTATGGATATCACACTACTGAACGGAGGTTTTCCTAACATGCTGGTAGTCACAAATACTATTAAAGTTAAAGAAGGTCATGGTGAAGCCATTGCTCAACGTTTTGGAGGAAATAATGGTGTACAGGATATGCCAGGATTCGTCCGCATGGAGGTTTGGCAAGGAAGTGCCAAAGAAGGTGTTGAGGAATTAAAAATCTGTACCATGTGGGAGAATGAGGAGGCATTTAAAGGCTGGACCTCCAGTGACTCCTTCCGTCAATCACACCGCGGTGCTGGTGGGAATGAAGCCATTCTTGGTGCTTCGATCGACAAATATAAGCTGATGATCAGCCGAACACCTGGCACCAGCAATTAAGTGTAGAGATTGGACGACTAGTCCCAATAGCTATTCGTATAACTTACGTCTACAATTAACAAAAGTACGACTGCCGCGACAAAAACAACAGGGATGCCCTAAGCCGATATGGCTTTGAGACATCCCTGTTGTTTTTTACAGTGTGTCGCTTATTGCTCACTAACATGAGGCAAAGCTTGCTCCACCTCTTGATGTTTCCCCGGCCAGAATGCCCACCGGCCAAAAAGTGTCGTAATAGCGGGCACAAGGAACGGACGAACTACGAAGGTATCAAGTAGGATACCTAGAGCGGTGATGATACCAAATTGCACAAGCACCTGAATCGGTAAGCTAGCTAATACAGCAAAAGTACCTGCCAGAATGAGGCCTGCCGAGGTAATTACTGAGCTGGTCTCATTCACGCCTTCCGCGATCGCCTGCTTAAGCGGCATGGTCTTACGCTTTTTCCAAATATTCGAGATCATAAAGATATTATAATCTTCTCCAAGTGCCACCAGGAATACAAAGGAATAGAGCGGGATCGCTCCTTGAATAGCATCTGCACCCATCACATAGTGAATGATAATCCAGCCTAAGCCAAGTGCAGAGAAGAAGGAGAGAATAACTGTTCCGACCAGATAAATAGTTGCCACTATCGAACGCAGATATATCAACAACAGCAAAGTGATCAACCCGATAACAACAGGGATAATCAGATCGGTGTCGCGATCTCCGATTTTTTTGGTATCATACTGAGTCGCTGTCTGACCACTTACCCACACATGATCTGAAGGACTCTCTACCCCTACATCAATCAGCGCTTGCTCTGCCGTTTCTAAAAGGGCTGGAATATGCCCCATCGCTTCAAGTGAATAAGGATTGTTCTTAAATTCGATATCAAAACCCAGAATATCCTTGTTCACAGCGCCCTGCTGCGGATCAGAAACCGTATCCACATACGTGAGCCCTCCGAGAATGACTTTAAGGTCCTCTCCACTCGCTTGCCCCTTAGTATTAATAATCAGTTTAGCGGGAGCTAGTTCGCCCGGTGAAAACTGCTTACCGATGAGGTCAAACCCTTCGCGGGACTCCATATTTTTAGGAAAAGAAGAGAGAATATCATACGTAAACTTGATTCCACTGGAGAATGAAGCCAGAATCCCCAGTCCGATAACGGTCACTCCTACGATAGCCCAAGGCCTGGAAACTACAAATCCGCCAATCCCTTTTTTATGGGAGACTTTAAGTTCTGGAACTGGTTTCCCTTTAGCCTTAGCCCGTTCAACCTCCATTTGCGGCGTACGCGGAATGAATGGGAAGAACGAGGTCCGTCCGAAGATCGCCAAAAGTGCAGGTACAAGCGTTAAGCTAGCAATTCCCATAATGAAAATCGAAACACTGAACGGTATTGCAAAGCGATGATATGCTCCATACTTAGCCAGTAATAGCGCGAACAGTGCAAGCACAACGGTGAAACCACTCATTGCAATAGCCCCTGAAGAATCGGTAATGGAACGAAGCAGGGCACGAGTTTTGCTTTGCTCTATCTTCAGAAGCTGACGGAATCGCGAAATCAGGAACAAACAATAGTCCGTACCCGCACCGAACAACAGAACCGTCATGATGGAGACTGCCTGCGAATCCACGGTGATCCAGCCTTCTTGCGCCATTTTTCCAAGGATCGGGCTAGTAATACCATAAGCGAATCCAACAGCAATAAGCGGAATAAACGCCAAGATAGGCGAACGATAAATCACCAATAAGAACACCAGCACAAGCACAACCGTAGCAATCAGCAAGGAAACGTCTGCGTTCTGGAACAGTCCAGTAGCATCGATAGATATACCCACTGGACCCGTAACACGTAAACTCAGGTCTTTTCCATCCGCCTTAGCAGTGGACGGATCTCCACCGGTCTCCGTGTTTATGATCTTTTTCATTTCTGTCACAGCTTCGCCGAGCTGATCACTATCTGCCGTTTTATCAAAAAGCACCGGGGTTACCAGCGTACTAAGATCCTCGGATAACGAGGCCTGTAGTGCTTGTGGCGGCAGCTGTCCTAATGGAGGGACAAAATTCTGATGGGGCAATGGTTGCTGCTCCAACTTCTTGTACACAGCAGTGATATGTACTAAATCATCTTGTGAAAGCCCACCTTCTCTATGCCATACGAGCAGCGCAGGCACTCCGCTTCCACTAGGGAATTCCTGCTCTGCAATAGCTGCTGCCTGTACCGACTGTGCATCATCTGGGAGGTTAGGCGCATTATTAGCAACCTGAGAATTCACTGCAGGCCATAACAGGGTAAGTGCACCTACAAGCACTATCCACACGAGAAGAGTAATCCACTTCGTCTTTTTTCCTGCCACCCATTTTCCGTAGCCTGACATTCCCTTCATCCTCTCCTTTACCCTGCAGCCTTAGAAATGAGCCGCGGGTCATTTTTAATTCTATCATATATATGCTTTAATTTTTAATCAAACTTTTTTTATTTTTCCGAAAAATCAAAACACCTCACCACATATAAAATACCCCTCTCTTCACATTGAAAATCAGCAACATGTGAAAAGAGGGGTTTATGGTCTGCTACACTTTTTTCTTTACTTCAATTTAGATTTAGCCTGCGTCCAAATCTCCTTCAGAGAACTGACTGTTATAGAGATCAGCATAGAATCCGCCTTGTGCCAGCAGCTCCTCATGGTTGCCCTTCTCGATTACACTACCTTGATTCATAACAAGGATAAGGTCGGCATCTCGAATCGTAGAAAGACGGTGGGCAATTACAAAGCTGGTTCTGTTTTGCATCAATGCCTTCATTGCTTTTTGAATCAACAATTCGGTCCGTGTATCGACACTGCTTGTTGCTTCATCAAGAATGAGGATCGATGGATCAGCCAGAATCGCACGGGCAATCGTGATCAGCTGCTTTTGTCCTTGTGAAATATTAGAAGCTTCTTCATTTAACACCGTATTATAGCCAAGCGGAAGTGTGCGGATAAAGTGATCGGCATGGGCAGCCTTGGCCGCACGCACCACATCAGCCTCTGAAGCACCTTCACGTCCGTAAGCAATGTTATCGCGGATCGTACCATTGAACAGCCAGGTATCCTGAAGCACCATACCAAATTTGCTGCGCAGGTCACTCCGTTTCATATTGGTAATATTGACGCCATCAATGATAATTTCCCCATCGTTCAGCTCGTAGAAGCGCATCAACAGGTTAATCAAAGTGGTTTTACCAGCACCGGTAGGACCGACAATCGCTATAGTCTGACCTGGACTAACCTCAATGTTCATGTCCTCAATCAGAATCGCATCTTCTTTATATCCGAATTTCACATGACGGAACTCAACGGAGCCTTCCGGAGTACCATCATCAAGCTTCGCAACTGTAGTAGTAACTTCCTTAACTTCCTCTTCTTCATCCAGAAGTTCGAATACCCGTTCTGCAGAAGCAATCGTGGATTGAATAATATTAGCAATATTAGCCGTTTGTGCAATCGGCTGGGTGAACTGACGGGAATACTGAATAAAGGCTTGAATATCCCCGACATCGATCATTTTTTTAGTAACAAAGATACCGCCGACTACACAAATCATTACATAACCCAAGTTACCAATAAACATCATGAGCGGCATAATCATACCGGACATGAATTGGGCACGCCAGCCAGAGTCGTAAAGTTTATCGTTAATTTCATCGAAATCCTTAAGGGACTGCGGTTCACGACCAAATGCTTTAATAATCCGGTGACCGGTATACATTTCCTCTACATGACCATTCAACTGACCAAGTGATTTCTGCTGGCCCACAAAATAAGTCTGCGAGCGCTTGGAGATAGCCATAATCACAACGAAGCTGAGTGGCAATGTAACAATTGTAATCAAAGTCAGCCATGGGCTGATGGTAAGCATCATTACGATGACACCGATAATGGTGACAATAGAAGTAATCAATTGAGTTAAGCTCTGCTGCAGCGTAGTACTGATGTTATCCACATCATTCGTAGCACGGCTTAGAATTTCCCCATGGGTACGGGAATCAAAATATTTCAAAGGCAAACGTTCCAGCTTGCTGTTGATTTGCTCACGCATGTCGTAGACGACCTTCTGAGCTACGCCAGCCATTACATACTGCTGGATATAGCTAAACAGAGCACTAAGCAAATACAGACCCGCAAGGATGATCAGGATATCATTAATGTATCCAAAATCAATGGAAGCTCCCTCAACACCCATTAATTTACCATAAGCACCTTCAAACAGTTTAGTTGTTGCTTTACCCATAACCTTAGGACTGAAAATACTGAACACCGTACTGGCAATAGCCATAACTAGAACGATGATTAATTGAACCATACGAGGTCTTAAATATTTAATCAGACGACGAAGTGTACCCTTAAAGTCTTTAGCCTTTTCTGCAGGCATCCGCATGCCAGGGCCGCCACCAGGTCCAGGACCTTTATGGGCGCGTGGAGCTGCAGGCTTATTGTTTTGTTCACTCATGCTATTTCCTCCTCTGACAGCTGCGAGGATACGATCTCGCGGTACACATCACTGCTCGCGAGCAGTTCACGGTGAGTGCCCATTCCGGCGATTTCACCCTCATCAATAACAATAATCCGGTCGGCATCCATAACGGTACTAACCCGTTGAGCTACGATTAGAACAGTGGATTCCGTGGTTTCATCTTTGAGTGCCGCGCGGAGCTTAGCATCTGTTTTGAAATCAAGCGCTGAGAAGCTGTCGTCAAACAGATAAACTTGAGGTTTTCTCACAAGCGCACGTGCAATGGACAACCGTTGTTTCTGACCACCGGAGACATTACTACCGCCTTGAGCAATTTCCGAATCAAACCCATCTTTCATGGCTGAGACGAAATCGTAGGCCTGAGCTACCTTGGCTGCATGAATGATTTCTTCATCGGTAGCATCCTCTTTACCGTAGCGAATGTTTTCGTTAATCGTACCTGTGAACAATACCGCTTTTTGAGGGATGTAACCAATTTTGCTCCGTAGCTCTTCTTGTGTCATCTCACGTACATCTACTCCGTTCACACGTACAGCACCTTCGTTAACATCATAGAACCTTGGAATCAAACTGAGCAGGGTAGATTTACCTGAACCTGTACCACCGATAATCGCCGTAACTTCACCTGGACGAGCACTAAAGCTAATTTTCGAAAGTGCAGGTTGTTCCGCCCCAGGATAAGAAAAGGAAACATTATCGAATTCAACAAAACCACGCATATGATCGCGGCCGTCTTTTTTAGTAGCTTGAGCCGTTGTTTGCAATTCACTCTCTGATGGATCTGTGAACTCCGGACGCATATCGAGCACTTCATTGATACGTAAGGCTGAAGCTGAAGCACGAGGAATCAGCACGAACATCATCGACACCATAATCAGGGAGAACATGATTTGCATCGCATATTGAATAAATGCCATCAGTGAGCCGACTTGTAAATCGCCATCGCCAATTCGAATCCCACCAAAGTAAAGAATTGCGATCATGGAAAAGTTCATAACAATCATCATAAGCGGCATCAAACCGGCCATGATTTTATTTACTTTGATCGCTGTGTCTGTCAGATCACGGTTAGCCTCGGAGAAGCGTTTGTTCTCATGATCAATCCGGTTAAATGAACGGATAACACGGATACCCGTCAAATGTTCACGTAACACCAGATTTAATTTATCCAGCTTGATCTGTATCGCTTTAAACAGTGGTAATCCCTTCATTCCGATAAAGAAAATTGCGCCAACGAGTACCGGAATAACTACTACAAAGATCAATGATAATTTCGCATCTTCAGATACCGCCATGATGATACCACCAATCATCATCATCGGTGCACCGATCATCATACGCAGCATCATAGTAAGTACCGTCTGTACCTGCGTAATATCATTCGTTGTACGGGTAATTAAAGATGCGGTACCGAGTTTATCAAATTCATGCAGCGTGAAATTCTCTACATGGTTAAACACACGAGCACGGGTAAGTTTACCGAATCCTGCTGCCACTTTTGCCGATAAATAGCTGGCAATGACTGAACATATAGCCCCGCCCCCTGCAACTAAAAGCATGAAGCTACCTATTTTCCAAATAAAACTACGATCTCCCTGAACAATTCCTTTGTCGACGATGTCGGACATCAGCGTTGGGAGGTATAAGTCGCCCATGGACTGTAAGAACACAAGAATTAATACAGCACCAATAGCTACTCGAAATGGCTTCAGTTGTTTAAATAATTTAATCAAGCTTCTCATCTCCGTTCATTTGTAGCCTATCCCAATTAGGTGGTGGATTATCCTCAACAAAAGCATGTACCTTCAGCAATAGTTCTGTGAGCTGCTTAGTCTCTTTTTCACCTAAGTACTGTACGAGCTCATCCAGCATTGCATCTCTATATTGCTCTGCTCTTCGTGTGAGTTTTTTTCCACTCTCCGTCAATTTTACGCGTACGACTCTTCGGTCCGAAGGATCTGCGTGTCTTTCCACCATCTGTTTCGCCTCAAGACTATTAATCAACTGCGTAATAGTTGGAGGTGTGAATCCGAGGAGTCGGCTGATTTCAGATATCTTTAGACCCTCATCATCAGAATGATTCCATTTTTCAATGCATATCATTAAAGTCATCTCACTCGGCTTATGGCCTTCAACACCCTTTTGCCATTGGCCTTTATGCAGCCGTTTCATCGCCGCGAAAAGCCCGTGTGCGACTGAATTTTCGGTATTTCCTGTATTTCCTCCGTTTATCCCAATTTCTATCACCTCTAATTTAGTTAGGTCAGCTAATTATTAAACACTGTATTATTTAGGCTACCTAATTATATTTTCGGCACAACGCTTTGTCAAATTTTGAATACGGTATCAATTATTACGAAATAAAAAACTCCCAACCAGAGAGGTAAGGAGTTCAATAAGCAGATATGTAACTATATATATTATAATGTCCAACATAACTTTAATATTAGAATCCTACTCCGTGCTCCATAGTCGTAATGCCTCCATGGCCGCCACCAATGGTCGGTTGACCAATAACGATGAAGCTAAACAATACTAAAATGCCGGCCATCATCAATAGTGATTTTTTCATCTTTTCTCACCTCCCTTATTAAATTTCTGTATTTCTCCTGTTGATTCTGAGTTGCGTAGTCCCTGTTGGTCTCAAATAAAGTTACACACTTTATGAAGTCTATTCCATTATTCGTCTTGATAGATAATTCTAAAGACTGAATAGTATACTCCACACCTGTAGTATATTGTTTGTTTCTTATTTGATATATGGCTATTTGATAATACAACCGGTATAGTCGGTCGATATTAATAGGATCTTCAAACTGTTCAAATCGCAACATCTCCCGTGAGAACCTTGTAAGCACATTGTCTACAGAAAATTTGTGAAGATTAGCCGATTCCATAATAATAATGAGACCTGGCAATATTTCACCGGGATGATCAGCCAAGAAGGCTACATAATCCGGCACGACATTAACATTACCTTCCAACAACTCCAATGTAAAGTTATTGCCGATTGCAAATAATCGGAATTTATCTACGGCTTGATGACCTGCTTCGTCCAACATTTCAAACCAACTAAGGTCTGCGTAACCTGCAGTATATTTCTTCGCCGCTTCGTATTCACCTTGTTTTGTCAACGCAGTTGCTTTGAGCAAATATCCATGACCATAATAGACGACGAGCGGGCGTTCAGTACAGAGTGTTTCTGTTCGTTTATCTTCACTTCTTCGCAGTTCTTGGCGGTAAACTGCATTGGCTAAGGCCCTCAACTCATCTGCGTAGCTTTCCATTTCTCCCCATCTACGAAGGGTGAAACATAACTGCGTCAGCATTAATAAACCATCCAATTGCATGTTTTCTGGAAGACGCCTCCTGAATGGACTAAAACTAATGACTGCGCTCAGTTTCTCCTCCATATCCAGCGTTTGTAAATATTTAAAAATACGATAATGACTGATCGCGAGACGTTCACTGTAACTATCAGACTCGTTCTCTACTACAATCTTGTAAAAGAGGATTGATTCCTGTGTTTTTCCCTTGTTAAACAATTTATCAGCTACCGAATAAACGATATCTAGCGATTTCGGATATTCCAATAACCTGTTTAATGTTTCATCAATGCATTGCTGCTTGCCCAACTCAGCACAACGTATTAAAAAGGGCTCTACCCTGCGGCGTGAGACCTTCTCCTCATTGAAGCATTCATCTACATAAAGTGGATACAGCCATCCATCAGGAAAACCAAAGGCTTTAATGATTGCATCTATTTGTCCCAGGGACATAGGCTTCGGTGGATTCCCGTGCAGGATTGCACTGAGACTTCCTCGATTCAGACCACAAATTTTTGAAAATGAGGCGAGATTATGGCCGGAGCGGGACAGATTTTTCTCAATTTCTGAGCGTATAGTTGTTAACTTTCCCTCCACTCGGCACCCCCAAAGTTTGACTTGAAAAGATTCTATTAATTGACATTATAGGTGAAAGTTATGGATTGTACAACCAATAGATTGTACGACAAAAAGAGGAGCGTATTTCTCTCCTCTTTATCGGTTGGATCTTCGTAATAGTGTAATTCTATGGATGTATCGAAGTTTAATTTATGGTATTAGCGGCTTTTGAGCTTCAGCAGTAAGCTGTTGCACTCGCCTTGCGACTGCGCAAGTTCTCCATCATCTTATGTTGTGCCAGCAAAATATAACCGTCTAATCGCTCGCTTAGCTCTAGGACAGCATGGTCACTAAGACTCCGTTTCTCCGCGACTTCCAGCAATTCGCATCTAAGGCTCTCTATAGTCACAAACAGCTCATCTTCTCTGTAGTCTCTTCTATAAGCTTTCTCGGAAGAACCTTGATATAGTGTCACAACTCTCTCCTTCTCTCTATCAACATCTCCTCCTATCATAATCCATGATACCAAAAAACATATTTTCAAAAAAAAAGAAAAATTTGCAGAACATCCACAAAAAATAAAACAGTTATTATTTCGGATGTTCTATAGACTCGTAGGGAAGTCATTTGGGTATTGTTCTCTCAATAGACCCTTTGCAAAAGAAATCCATTCCCGTGCTGCAAAGGATAAATAACGATCTCTACGCCACGCCATAGCGAGCTGCCAAGGGATTACTGGATCTGTCAAAGGAATAACTACCAATCGTGAGCGGTCCATGTCGCGGCAAATGGTTTCCGGCAATAATGCGATTCCCATTCCCGCGGCGACCATCTTGCTGATTAAGTCCCATTGTGAACTCTCATATATAACCTTTGGCTGAAATCCAGCTTTTACACATTCCGTAATGATCCGATCATGCAGCGTAAAATCCTCTCGAAATAGCACGAACTCCTCTTCTGCCAGTTCACTTAGCGGAACAAGCTCTGCCTCGGCCAGCCGATGTCCCATAGGTAAAATAAGATTCAGCGTCTCTTCAACAAAGGTAAAACAATGAAGTTTGGCTGTATCTACAGGCAATACGACCATTCCAATGTCCAGCAGTCCGGTTTCTACATCTTCCTCCACTTTTTTGGCCCCATCCTCATGCAGACGAATCGTAACCTGTGGATATCGCTTATGAAATTGACCAATTACTGAAGGAAAAAAACTCGCGCCTACCATAGGAGGCAAACCGATACGGATGTGACCCTGCTCCAGATTCCGTAAGTTATCCAGTTCAGAAGACAAGCTGGCGAAAGACTCCACGATATTTTGCGCTTTGGTGAACAAAATTTCCCCTGCGTCTGTAAGCCTTACACTCTTCCCTTCACGGTAGAACAAGTCTGCCTCCAGTTCGACCTCCATATTCCGAATCATTTTACTGATCGTGGGCTGTGTTATATATAATGATTCAGCAGCTCTGGTAAAGCTTTTCATTCGTGCCGCTTGAACGAAATATTCTAATTGTCGGATATCCATTTATGTGCCCCCTAATCCATAGACAAAAGGAATGTCATTTATTCGATCTATTCATTTTACCTATGAAAACAATTGATGTAAACTTTCATTATCATGAAAGGAGCGAAGCCTTATGAAAAAGATTGTTATAGGCTTGCTGCAGGTAGCGGGACTTATGTTATTCTCTTTACTTATCAACGCTTTGACCCCATTATTGCATATCCCTATTCCCGGAAGCATACTCGGAATGATTATATTGTTTCTCCTGCTTGAGTTCGGTGTCATTCGTCTAAATTGGGTAGAAATGGGTGCTTCTTGGCTACTCGCCGAGCTCCTACTGTTCTTCATTCCATCTGCTATAGGTGTAATGAAATACGCTAATATTCTGGAAACGGATGGATTACGTATTCTTGCCGTTGTCGTCTTAGGCACATTTGTTGTGATGGCTAGTTCCGGATTACTTACCAGTAGAATTTATAAAGCGAAGGAGCGGAAAGAATCATGTTAAACGCTCTGCTATTCTTTGGTCTCACGGTCGCGGTGTATTTACTCGCGAAACGTATCTACGCTTCTACTGGTAAAGTCTACACCTCTCCATTAATCATCACACCAGTGATTATGATCATCTTTCTGCTTATAACAGGCATTACTTATGACTCATACAATGCGGGAGGAAAATGGCTGACGGATTTGCTGCAACCAGCAACCATGGCCTTTGCCATCCCTTTGCATAAGAACTTCAAGGTACTCAAAAAGCACGCCGCCGAAATTGCGGCAGGCGTGCTATCAGGGACGATAGTTGCGGTGATCTCTTCCATTCTGCTCGCCAAATGGCTGCATGTTAGCGGCGATCTGGCAGCAAGTCTGGTCCCGCGTTCGGTAACCACACCGATCGCTATGAGCATCTCGCAAAGTATCGGCGGTGTACCGAGTATCACAGCAGTCTTCGTCATTATTACCGGGATACTGGGTACAATGATGGGCCCTACTGTACTTCGTATCTTCCGCATTGAGAATGAAATTGCGCGCGGTGTATCGCTGGGAACCGCTGCACATGGTACAGGAACATCCAAAGCCTTCGAGCTTAGTTCACTGACCGGAACCATCTCCAGTATTGCGATGATTCTGTCCGCGCTGTTATCTATAGGTGTGGCGCCAGCTTTGCTCGCGATATTCCTCCACTAGGCTAACCCAGCTTGGGCCAAGGGCATGTCACTTTAGTACATCTAAAGTAGCATGTCCTTTTTCTATGAATCGAACCTTAGAGCTTAACAGGCAACCCGCTTTGCGCTGAATCGTAGGCCGCACAGGTGACTTTGAGGGTTTTGTATCCATCCTCATAGTCGCATAAAATGCGCGAGCGATCCCCCGTCCGTACAGCATGTATGAAGGCTTCACTTTCTACTAAATATGGGTTTCCTGTATTCTCAAATTCGGTACTATTGCCGCTTCGCACTTCCAAGAGACGATCCGGGTTCCAGTCCAATAGTCCCCGATCATTATAGAAGCTTAGACCTACACTGCCCACCTCATCAGGTAAAACGCATGTATTTGAAATATTAGCAATAATCCCATTTTCAAGCTTCAGGGATACCGTACCTACATCTGCCACGCTCACACCTTCATGCTGCTCATGCATAATCCGGTTTCCAAACATGCCGTAGACTTCCTTTACTTCTCCGGCTAGATAGCGCACCAAATCGACGATATGTGTAGTTTGCTCTGTGAATTGTCCTCCGGATTGCTTCTGATCACGCCACCAAGCTACGCCTGGCATGCCGCCCATCCATTGCCCCATAATCATACCAACCTTGTCATCACGCAAAGTTTCTTTCAGACTCTTAATGTTCTCCTGATAGCGGAAATGATATCCTACCGAGGTTAACAAATGATGTTCTTTAATATCCTGAAGTAGGCTTGCGGGAATTTCAGTAGTCATACTAAGCGGTTTTTCTATAAAAAAGGGAATATCCCTCTTGATTAATGATCGTTCGATCGCACCATGAGATTGTGGAGGCACACAAATATAAACAGCATCGAGCTTCTCCGCATCCAGCATCTCTGTAATATCACCATATCCAGCAGCATCGTATGGTCGTGCCATATCTTCGCCTTTAGCCTTACTGCTTCCGCAGACCGCCTGCAAACGGACATCATCCATCTCTGCCAGTAAATCAGCATGTACCTTAGAGAACCAACCCGTACCCACAATACCCACTTTTAATGTCATACTTTTTCCTCCTGCCGATTGATTATGAATACCTTTTCATAGATTATGCCCTCTTATGAGCGGATAAGATAATCTCTCCATTCTTCGGGAAGCAAATGCATATAAGGACGCTGCAAAAAGCGATCATCCGCAAGCACAATAATGCCTGTATCTGTCTCACTTCGAATCAGCCTGCCTCCAGCTTGCAATACCTTGCACATTCCCGGGTAGACATAAGCATAATCAAAGCCGTTTTTACCTCTGGCATTAAAATACTGCCGCAGTAGATTACGCTCAAGACCAAGCTGTGGCAGGCCAACACCAACAACCATCACCCCGTTGAGACGGTCTTCTGGCAAATCTACACCTTCCGAAAAAATCCCTCCGAGTACAGTAAAGCCTAACAACGTCTCGTCATTATCTGGACGAAAGGATGCTAAAAAAATCTCTCTAGCCTGCTCACTCATGCCTGTATCCTGCATCAAAGTCCGTACTTCGGGGTAATTCTCCGTAAAGGCCTGATATACGTTTTGTAAATAGAGATATGAAGGAAAAAAGACCAGATAATTGCCCTTCTTTGAAACCATTTGATGCAATGCCTGAGTTAACGGGATGAGAGAAGCTTCCCGGTCATGATAACGTGTGGAGACAGGCAGCACGGTCACCTCCCATTGCTCCTTCTGAAAAGGAGATGAGACCGTTAAACTGTAATCTTCCTCCACCGCACCAATCATATCCCGATAATACGATAATGGAGAAAGCGTAGCAGAGAACAGAATCTGACTTCGAAAGCTCTTAGACATTTGCCCCAGCAAATGCGATGGATCCAAATTAAATAACTTCAAATACACATCACCGCGCCGGACCTCAGCATAGGTTATGTAGCGTTCATCATAGGTCTTAAAGGTGCGAAGCATCCCTTGAACTGCAAAATAGGTATCCAGGAGAACATTTTCTCCTTCTCCATTCTGAGGAACAATGCTGGCGCTAGGGTGAATAAGTTCCTGTTCCGCCTCCAAAGAAAATATCTCAAGCAAGGCTGGCAGCTCCTCCGGGAATGAGGCCCACTGCCCTTGCCCCTCTTCATTACAAATTTTGCGAAGGGAGATGAAAAAAGCATTCACCGATTTACCTGCAGCACTCAAATTACGGTTTACTTCCTTGTACTGACGCTGGATTTCTAGAAAGGGGGCCTTCAGCAAAGAGGCAGAGAACATCTCTCGTCCCCGGTCTACCAGATTATGCGCTTCATCTACTAGAAGCACCGTTTCTCTCTTTCTCTCCTCCGTTAGCCGTTTCAGGCTGATCCGAGGATCATATATATAATTGTAATCGCAGATCACCGCATCACAGGCATAGGCTGCATCCAGCGAGAACTCAAACGGGCACACTTTATGTTTGTGAGCATACAGTGCTAGGGTGTCTCTGCTCATCAGCGTCTCATGCTCTAACAGATCCATTACTGCATCATTAATCCGATCATAATAGCCATCCGCATAGGGACAGGAATCTTTACCGCAAATCCCTTCATCATGAAAACAGCTCTTTTCTTTAGCAGTAAGTGTGATGACATGCAGCTGAAGTCCCTGTGTCAGCAGTAGAGAAATGGCTTCCTGCGCGGCAAAACGGGTAACCGTCTTAGCCGTTAAATAGAACAATCCTTTAGCTTGTCCATCGCCCATTGCTTTAAGGACCGGGAACAGCGTTGACATTGTTTTCCCAATACCTGTGGGCGCCTGAGCGAACAGACTGACCTTTTCTACGATGGATTTGTATACCGCTCCGGCAAAATGGCGTTGTCCCTTTCGATAAGAAGGAAACGGGAATTGTAACTCTCGAAGGCTCTGCTCCTTCTTAGCCTCATGACGAACCATCATCTCAGCGTACGGAGCATATCTGGCTACAGTATCATTAGCAAATGAGATCAGTTCATCTAAAGACAACGTTCGGTACAAGCTTTTTTGCTCATCAGTAGCCCGGTGGACATAGGTAAGCTTTACTTGAATAGAAGAAAGCTCCTGCTCCAGCGATACCATATATGCGTACATCAGCGCCTGAGCCCAATGAACCTCATGTCCCTCTTCCAGCATATCCAGCAGTCCGGAGGTTGATTTGATTTCTTCGACCGTTAGGCTCCCATCCTCCGAAGCAAGCAGTCCATCACAGCGTCCATCTACTATATAGAGTAAGCTACCATAAGGGATCTCAGTTTTCAGATAGACCTCTTTGCGGTCGCCCTCCTTATATTGCTTTTGGATTTTCTGATGTATTCGTGTTCCTTCAACCATGGAGGAAGTACCATGAAATCCAGGCTCAATACTACCGCTGCGAAAAACATACTCGACGAGCGTTCTAACGGATAGGGTTACAGTACGATCCAACTATTCTCACCTCCCTTAATTAGCCATATATCCTTTTTGTTCCCAATGTCTATTTCGGTCCTTTAATCGCTGTATATCCCCATAGGATAGCATAAACATCATCTTTCACCCATGCGTGTTTAACTTTACGCACTCCACAAAGCTTATACTTACGCTTTCGGTTTTTGACTTTCTTCTGCTAGCCCTGCATAATAAATTTTATTACTATGGAATCAATTTGTCTTGGTGCTGTTTCGTCCTGCTTGAGAAATGGCGTTTTATCATGTAGAAAGAGGGGGAAGCTGTGTCATCCTTTAATATTAAACGTTGGATCATTAAACCTTTTGTGTTTTTCACAATACTTTTTATCCTAAAAGCATTTCTGGCTTGGGGCGTCATTTTTGATGATGTGCTGCCTTGGAAATCATTATTGACAGAAATCCCTTTTGCCTGGGCGCTCTTCTGTATTATTGAGCGGTTCGCCTCCAAACGAAAGCTTGGATATTACATGACAGTCAACTTATTAGTGACAGCCATCTTTTTCGCAGCCATTATGTATTTTAAATATTATGGTGTCATTGTAACTTACCATGCCGCTGAGCAGGTGAATCAAGTCACAGCCGTCAGCAACAGCGTATTCTCACTCATGGACCCTTACTACCTGCTAATCTTTACAGATATCATTGTCCTAGGAGGCTATTTCTTCTTTAATAAGAAAGGCCGGATCTATAAAAAGGAAAATATCAACCGTCGTAACGGAAAAATAAAGTATAGCGTAATATTCGCAGTCTCACTTGGCTTATGCTTGTTCAATATTTTGCCTAATAAGGCCAGTATGAACGAAATTAAAAAAGCTCAGGAGATGGGTATTCTTAATTATGAAGCCTATACGATCTTTGCTAAAGAAGAACCAGAACTTGTGCAATCAAGTGACATTACACAAGATGCCATCAACAAAGTGAAGGGAATTAATACTGCAGTTAGTTCTCCACTTCATGGCACGGCTAAAGGCAAAAATCTTATTATCATTCAATTGGAATCCTTCCAGAGCTTTTTGATGGGTCTTCAGCTAGACGGGCAAGAGATTACACCGAACCTGAACAAGGTAATGAAGGATAGTCTCTACTTCCCTAATTTCTATCAAATGGTCGGTCAAGGGAATACGTCGGATGCAGAGTTCGTAGTGAACACTTCAGCCTACATCCCTCCACGCGGAGCAGCAACCATGTCCTATGTGGATAAGGTGCTTCCAAGTCTGCCACGCTTGCTAAAAGACAATGGTTATCAGACCGCAACCTTCCACACCAATGTCGTAGAGTTTTGGAACCGCGGTGAGCTGTACGAATCGCTGGGCTTTGATCATTATTATGATCGTAAATTTTTTGGGGAAGATGATGTCTTCTTCTTCGGTGCTTCTGATGATACGCTTTATAGTAAAACAGCCGACAAGCTGAAAGAAATGAGCAACGAGGGTCAACCTTTCTACGCTCAGGTCATTTCGATGTCAGCGCATCATCCATTCACAATCCCTGAGGAAAAATACCGTATGAAGCTTCCAGAGCGTTACGAAGGTACTTTTGTGGGTGACTATATCCGTTCCCAGAACTATGCGGATGATGCCTTCGGACATTTCGTAGAAGAACTTAAAGCGAATGGCGTATGGGATAACAGCGTAATCATGATTTATGGAGACCATATGGGACTGCCTATTTATTCTCTCGATCATGATGATAAGCAATTAATGACTGAAATTTATGGTCATGAATATTCCTATGCGGATATGTTAAACATTCCTCTGCTCATCCATACAGGAGACAGCACAGCACCACAGACCTTAGAGCAAGTCGGTGGCGAAGTGGATATTATGCCAACTGCTGCTGGTCTTCTTGGAATTTCATTAGAGAATAACCTGGTTTTCGGTCAAGATCTACTCAGTCAGACTTATAATTTGCTGCCAGAGCGATATTATTTACCTTCCGGTTCTTTCATTTCCAGTTCAGGACTGCTTATTCCGGGTAACAGCTTTGAAGACAACACTCAATATTCAATCGATAAGAATGGAAAAGCACCGTCTGCCACTGAGGATGAATACAACCGAGCATTGAGACTTTTACAGCTCTCCCATAGCTATATTACGCAACTGCCAGACAAACCAATTGAACCATAAGCCATTCATAAAATAAGATTTCAAAAAAGGCCACCTTCCGGAGAAGGTGGCCTTTTCTGTATCAATATACTAAACCTGGAGATTTACCGTTCCTGATCCTCGATCATACGGTAGTACTCTGCAAAATTTTGCAGCTCTTCCGGTTTCAGTATAGATAAATGTTCAGCAAGCAGCTGTTTTGAACGGAAATGTCCTTCTTCAAGTGTCCGCTGGCCTAGCTCGGTGATGGTTACGACAACCGCTCTCCGATCTTTTCCATCCGTCTCACGCTTAATGAAACCCAGCACTTCCAGACGATCCAACATCACTGTAATGGCACTCGATTTGACCTCCATAGACTCCGCCAGTTGTACAACCCGCGACTGCTTCTCTTTCGCTACTATATTTAACAGACCCATCTGAGGTACGGTAAGTCCGAGTTCTTTGTGCAATGACATTTGTGACATGATCTTACGTTGTACTCTCCACATAGATAATCCAAGACGCTCTATTAACGGATCTAATTGATGCGGCATCCTTGTTTCAACTCCCAATCCGTTTTTAATAACTCAAGCGTACCACTAGAACTGGTTAGGATTCAATGCTTTTGTCTACTAAACATTTCATAATCACGTTTATTTCCATAAACATTCCACCAATTTACAATTTCCGACACAAAAATACTATATTCTATGTAAGGTTCTAGGCTTAACGATACGCTATAATCGTAGCAGTGAGATCGATTGTCATCGAAAACATAATTTGTCAAGGTTGGTGCAAAAAATGAAATTGGCAACTAAATTAACTTGGATGATGTTTATCGTGTTACTTCTTGTTGGATCATCCATCGGGTTCTTCGGATACCGTACTGCTTATAAGCAAGTAGACGAAGCAGCAGGTATCGAATTGGTAGGCTGCGCCAATATTACAACCGGGCTGATTGACCCCTCAGACATTACCGCCTTAATTGCAGGAGATCAAAGCAAACTGGAGGTTGTCGAGGACCGGATCGGTTGGATTGTGGCACATAAGGCTATTTTTAAAGAGGCGTTCATTTTATCGCTAGACGGCAAGATACTCGCCGCAGATTCAAGTTTCAAAGCAAGAGGTTATAAAGCAGGCGGCACTTTTTATTTCTCAGATGAAGAGAAGCAAATGATCACTAAATTTAAGCATTCCGCTTACTCCAAGGTTTATACATACGAAGGTACCTCACTTAAGACGGGTTACGGCCCCATCTATCAGGATCATGATCCGTCCAAGCCTATAGTTGCGCTAATGGCTATTAACTTTGATGGACCTTTAATTCAAGAACGGACCCGGGACATCATTGTTCAGCCTTTTATTATCGGGACTTCCATTCTAGTTATTGCTATTGTGGCAGCATATCTCTTAATCCGCCGAATGGTAAGTCCACTAACAAAGTTATCCAGAGGCGTAAATCTTGTTGCACAGGGTGATCTTACTCATGATCCTATTTCATTCAACAGCAAGGATGAAATTGGTACATTAGCTCGAAATTTCAACGGCATGACACAGAGCTTGCGCATGCTCATTACCGAGGTCAATGAAACCTCCATGCAGGTAGCATCTTCATCTGAAGAGCTCTCTGCCAGTGCGCAAGAAACTAATCGTGCTGGTGAGTACAGTGTGAACGTTTCGATTGAGCTTGCTGATGGAGCTAATACACAATTGCAAAATTTGGAGGGTGGTTATAAGTCTGTACAAGATTTGTCACACTTCATTACAGAGATTGCAGGAAATGCAGATAACGCAATGAATAATGCTACCAGTAACGCTGAAAAGGCTCGTACAGGTCGAGAAGCAATGGATTCTACTACGCAGCAGATGAGCGTCGTCAGTGACAGCATCACTGATTTAGCTGTCATTATTGAAACCTTGGGCGGCTACTCCAAGGAAATCGAGAATATCGTGGGCACGATTGCAAGTATCGCAGAAGAAACCAATCTGCTGTCGCTGAATGCAGCCATTGAAGCTGCAAGAGCCGGAGAAGAGGGAAGAGGCTTTGCGGTAGTTGCACAATCCGTACGCAAGCTTGCCGAACGTTCCTCCCAATCCGCTGCTCAAATCGGTCAACTCGTAAACATCATTGTAAATCAGATGGACCATGCAGGAGAAACCATGAAGCGCTCTACAGAAGAGATGGAGCAAGGCCGGGAATTAATCGTAACGGCAGGTCAATCCTTCTCCGAGATTGAAATGTCTGTCTCTGGGATGGCTTCACAAAGTCAGCAGATTTCCGGTACAGTCCGCGAACTAGCCTTCATCTCCGATGGTCTCGTTACTACTCTACAGAATATTGTAGACGTCGCTAATCAGACAGCAAGTGGTGCGGAAACATTATCCGCCTCCTCACAAGAGCAGCTTGCAGCCATGGAAGAAGTGGAGTCAGCTGCAGGTTTCCTGTCCTCGCTAGCTGAGAAGCTACAGATTCTAATTGAACGCTTCAAAGTATAATCCTTCTCATCCATGTAAGTTCTTAAACTTAAAGGGGCTAGCGACCAAGCAGAGAAATTCTGCTTGGTCGCTAGCCCCTCTTCTATGTATTGAGATCACGACGCTGCCGTATTCGCTAAAAACCACTCACCCAGCTCATGTACAGGCATCGGCCGACCGTAATAATAACCCTGCATGACTCTACAGCCCAGTGATTTCAGCAGTTCAATCTGCTCTGGTGTCTCCACACCTTCCGCCACGACTTCCATATTAAGATGAGTCGCAATCGCAATAATATTGCTGATAATAGCTTTCTTGGAGTGCATCTTGCTGTTACGAATAAATACTTGGTCAATCTTGAGTGTGTTCACTGGGATCTCATCCAAATTACCAAGGGAGGAAAAGCCTGTCCCAAAGTCATCCAGCGATACTCTTACCCCAAGCATTCGAAGTCTAGACAGCTGTGCAACCGTCTCTTTCATGTTATGCATCGCAATGGACTCTGTAATCTCCAGTTCGAGAAAGTGTGGCTCTAATTCTGAACATGTGAGTGCTTCCGCTACAACATCGTATAGACTTCCATCCTCAAACATCCGTGCGGACATATTAATAGAGACCGGTACGTTAGCTATCTCTTCCTTATGCCAGAACCTGTTCTGGCTACACACATCATGTAACATCCAATAGGTAATCGGAACGATCAGTCCGGTCTCCTCTGCAATAGGAATGAACTCTCCTGGTGAAATAATCCCATGTTCTGGGTGTCTCCAGCGCAGTAACGCTTCAAGCCCCACCGTAACATTCATATAAGAGTCCCATTTCGGCTGATACACAACCATAAACTCAGAACGAGCCAATGCTTTTCGAAGATCCTTCTCTAGCGACATCCGCCGCAACTGATTGCGATTTACTTCTTGGTCGAACACACTCCATTTATTCTTACCTGAATCCTTAGAAGTATAAAGAGCCGTATCCGCAGCCTTCATTAGCGCTGAGCGGTCAGTCCCATGCAAAGGAGTCATACTAATTCCAACGCTTGCAGTAACATATAGCTCGTTGCCCTGAATACGATAGAATTTCTTAAGTTCATGCATAATATGCGCCGCCTCTTCCTGCGCATCCTCCAGCGTGCAATCTGGCAGAGCAATCAGGAATTCGTCACCGCCTAAACGGAAGGTCTTCCCTTTATCTCCTACAGAACGGATTAATCTAACAGCAACCTCCTGTAGTAACATATCACCTATATCATGTCCCAGCGTATCATTAATTGACTTAAAGCGATCTAAATCCACAATAAAAACTGCACCAGATCCACTTTCAAAAAATTCATCTTTAAAATAGCGTTCTAGTCCATGTCGATTCGGCAGCTCTGTTAGTGGATCATGATATGCCATTCGTTCAAGCACATGGCGATCCAGAAATACGGCGCCAGCAGAAACTGCGAGCATAAGTAACGCTGCCAGCGAAAATGCCATTAACAGTATAACATCCGTCTCCACAAAAAAAGGTTTGCTTCCAGGCAAGTTGTTATATTCAAAATGACTAGCCTTTACACTTGTGTAATGCAATCCGGTAACTGAAAATCCAATAAACAACGCCGAGTATAGCTTCCATCGCTGAAACCCTGCGCATTCTTTAAACTTGTGAAACATCAATAATCCGATATAAGACGAAACCAAAACCAGAATTACAGCAGCGGCTTGAATCCATATATCATAATGAATCCTCGTCACAATCTTTATAGAAGACATTCCGATATAGTGCATAGCCGAAAAGCCGCTTCCCAAGAGAATACCACCTACTACTAAATTCCATATCCTTAATTGAGGAGCAGATGTGATCCGGAATGCCAAATAGCAGAATAACACACCCACCAATAGTGATATTATAGATCTGCCTGGATAATAATTGACCTCCGCTGGAAAGCGATTCGCCATTATCCCAACATAATGTATTGCCCAAATACCGCAGCCTAACACACATGCTCCCGAGATCAACCACAGACGTCGGATTTTGCCAGTAGAACGCGAAACTTGCGAAATCAGATTCAGTGCAGAATAAGTAACTGTCGCCGCTAGTACAAATGATAGTAAAACAATCCATACATTATAGTGGATTCCCATTTTATCCATTAATTAACCTCTTCACCGGTTTTGAATCCCGTAATCACTCAGCGTATTTCTCAAGTAAAAAATCAGTACACGAATATCAGATATGGAAGAGTGCGTAAAGATTATAGGTTATCCATAAAAAGAAACTTTAGATGTATTCTACTCTGTATTCAGAAGATTGTCTAAGTAAATACTGGAATTTATACCCTTTTTTTATTTCGCGAAAAATGTCCATATTTGACACATTACTCAACCCGGAAAACTTGAATTATGACCTGTTAATGATATATTTTTTGGAAAGGTAATTCGCCAAATCCATAGATTCAAAACTACCAGTACCAACAGGTAGATATAAATTCCACCCATAAACAAAGTAAAGACATAATGAATACCTGCCATCCCCATCAGCAAAAATAATAACCCAAAGGAATTTGCAGTGTAATCCTTCTGTTTAGCTGCCTCATAACGTTCTGAGAAAGGTAGTACCGGAGGATAAGAACGGAAACAAATGACTCCATAGATCAGCATTGCAAACAGCACAACTGCCAAGTCTGGTATAATTCGCAGCCCAAACAACCAAAGATACACTATCGCTTCTATAGCGAATAAAGGTAATAGCAGGCGAACAATCGCTGCCTTAAGCATTCCACGATAGATGGGTGCGGTGTTCGGCAGAGGAATCAGCTTATAAATCCAAGAGCCTTTATAACCCGCAGAGTACCTTAGCATTAGAACAACCGTCTGAAGTAACGTCGCACCGAAATAAATCATCAGGAAAGTGTTTGAATCCTTGATAGACGATGCATTTCCATCCCAAAAGATCCCAAATATAAAAATGAACGGGAAGACAATGGAATAACCGATTGCCGGATATACCTTTAACTTGAAGTCACGCTCATTCTTCATCATTGACCAGCTAAAACGAAAGAACATTCCCTCTAACGGGTTCTTACAAGTTATTTTCGACAACCAGTCCACCATTCGGGCGTTACTGTTGCCAACATTCCCTTGCTCTGAAAGCTTCTGTAAGCTCTTTTCGAATAGAGGCATCAGCTTAACATACGCCACAATCAGCAGAACCGGAATTACTAAAGCTAGTACTGAAAGCACGACGAAGTGTGTATCTCTGGCCCCGCCAATCAACATCTCAAAGGGAGCCGCAAACCAAATCGGAGAAATCAGATACTGCCACCATGCCGGCTTAAAAGAGAGGCTCAATTCAGCAATATCGAACAATCTAACTACGAGCTGATACCCTACTGTAATCCCTATAGTCAAAATGATCTGTACATAATTAATAATATCCTTGAGCTTCTCCCCGTCGAAAAACTTCATGATCAGTAAATAAAGCAGCGCCGTAATAACGAGGATAAAGCAGTCCATCAGAATGATCTCAAAAGCATATATTAGAAAAAATAGTACTCCCTGTTTAAACAGGCACAAAATCAGCGAAGGTCCGGTCAATGTCAGCGTCACTGAAAATAAATAAATGAGAATGTGAATGCTCTTCGCCATGTTCAAGGTACGGCGGTTCACTGGCTTTGAAGCAAGTATGTTTTTGTCCCGAAGATCAAGCATCACGGAAGAGAAATCAGAGATCAGCGTGGTCGTAATCATAAACATCACTACACCAAATACAAGGCTCATTTGTAGCATATAATTGCCCGTTAACATCATAAGAGGAACTAACATGACGCCAAAAAGTAAATAAATCCATTGCACACGCAGCGGCGAGCCTTCTTTCTTCTCCTCCTTTTTCTGCATTCCAGCCAGCACTGTCGGTGTTCTTCTTCCGTCCATCGTCAGTTTGACCTGCAGAATACTCCGCATCACATCATAATCAACTCCGATTCGGCTAAACCCACCTCGCAGCTTATCCAGAAGCTTCAGCACATAGAAATCAGTCATGAGAAGATACCTCTTGCATGACCGCAACAAATTCCCCAGCAATATCACGGTATTTATCAAATCCAGTTAACTGATTAAAAATATCCTCAAGCGACCCTTCGCGGCCCCTCTCTCTTAACTCAGCAAAGCTCCCATCCGCCACGATATCTCCACCATCGATCAAAACAATCCGGCTACTGATCTTCTCAACCACATCCATGATGTGTGAAGAATAGAAAATGGTCTTGCCCCTTGCCGCCAAAGATGCAAAAATCTCCTTTACTACCATTACGCTATTGGCATCCAGACCGCTTAACGGTTCATCTAGGAACAGAATATCGGGATCATGAAGCATGCTGGAGATCAGCAGTACCTTTTGTTTCATCCCTTTGGAGAAGGTTGCGATCCGCGAATCATAAGCCTTCTCAAGACCTAGTAAGGCCATTAATTTTCCAGCTTTGTAGTCCACATCACTACGCTTCATGCCATACAACTCACCTACAAAGGTTAGATACTCTCTAGCGGTGAGACTATCATATAATTCGGCCACCTCCGGCACGTATCCTATTCTTTTCTTGTAAGAAACATCTCCATCAGCAATATCCCTACCGAAAATCTCTACTTTGCCGTTATAGCCTTCTACCAGACCGAGCATAATCTTAACAGTTGTGCTCTTTCCTGCCCCGTTAGGGCCGATATAGCCAATAATTTGTCCTCTGTATACCTTAAGGTCAATGCCCCTTAGCACCATTCGGTCCGTGTAGTTCATCCATAAACCAGAAATCGCAATGACTGGATCATCAGCAAGGCCCATATCCTAATCCCCTCTCTAGCGACTAATTGACGATGTTAGGAATTACCATTCCATGAAATTACAATAATTGTATCATTCAACTGAATCCCACTCCATAATTTAACTCACTAATCTTATATTTATGAATGTTAATGCCTTTTTCAGCACAAAAGGGAGAACCATTGATTCCCCCTTAGAGTGAAGAGATCGTCCCTCGCAAATTATCCATGACATAGTCCCTTGTCATTTTTTTTATTTTTCACATGGTTTTTGTCGGGATTAATTATTTTTAACATATTATTACATTGACTTTACTATAAATTCTATATAGATTGATCTCAATAGGATTAATCACATTAAAAAACTAGGTTTAAGGGGGTATTGGTAGTGAACATAGATAACAACTTGTTATCCGCCATCGAAACGAACTGGTATGGATTTGTTGCTTCCATATTTGTTTTTGCAATTTTGTTTCTACTGGCACGTAAACGAATCGGGTTTGGTACTCGGGTACTCATCGGACTTGGCATCGGACTTATTGCCGGAATATTCTTTCAATACTTCGATTTAGAGACCAAAGCTATCAGTACATTCGGCAGCATTTATGTAAGCTTGATTCGCATGCTCGTTATTCCTTTAGTCTTCATACTCGTATTGAACAGCATTTCTTCCTTAACTAATCTGGAGTATCTACGTAAAATAGGGATCAAAACCTTCGCCTGGTTCCTCGGTACGACGGGTATTGCTTCTATTATCGGCCTATCCGTGGCATTGCTGTTCAATCCCGGCCAAGGGATTCAGCAGGATGTACCCGCAGATTTCGCTGCTCGGGAAATTCCGACCTTCTCACAGGTTATTCTAGATCTCGTTCCATCTAACCCTGTGAATGAAGCAGCTACGGGAAAAGTTGTGCCTCTGCTCATTTTCGCTATCTTCCTAGCAGTAGCTATCATCAAGATTGGTTCTAAGAAACCAGAAGCCGTGAAACCTGTACGTGATCTTATTGAGTCATTGACACTGATACTGCATCAGGTCGTGAAATTCATTATTCGCCTGACACCTTACGGCGTATTCGCACTGATTGCCGGAATTACTGCTCGGTATGGCTGGGAAACGCTGCAGGAGCTGGGCAGTGTTATTATCACCTCATATGTAGCAATGATTATACATTTTGTGCTTATCTTTGGCGGGTTGGTTCTATTGGTAGCGAAAGTGAACCCAATTCGTTTCTTCCGCAAAATATATCCAACCATTACTGTTGCCTTCACAACCAGAAGCAGCTACGCAACACTTCCTGTCAATCTTGAAGTCATTACGAAGCGTCTGCATGTCTCCCCACGGATCGCGAGCTTTATCGCCCCATTAGGAGCATCGGTCAACTTTAATGCTTGCGGCGGGATTTGGCCGGCAATTGTGGCTGTGTTTACCGCCCAAGTATTCGGTATTGATCTGAACTGGACGGACTACATTACGCTGGTCTTAGTAAGTATTATCTCTTCTATTGGTGTAGCTGGCGTACCTGGACCAGCCGTAATCTCCACTACGGTAGTATTAACCGCTCTTGGTCTGCCGCTTGAAGGAATCGCTATCGTTGCAGGTGTAGAAGCGCTCATCGATATGGGTCGTACCGCTGTAAATGCAACGGGAACAGCTGTAACCGCGTTGTTGGTCGCAAATTCAGAAGGTGAATTTGACCGCGAAGCCTTTAATAGCAATGACGACGAAGATGATATTCTAGTGGGTACAGTTTAAACGCTGAACACGCAAGCAAAACGCCTTTCTTATATTTTAAAAACCTCCGGCATCTGCTTATAGCAGAAAGCCGGAGGTTTTTTTGTAGATTCATATAAGATTCAGCTATTACTGCATGCTAATTCTTTGGCGTTGTTTAGCTGAAGCAAGACAGGTTTCAACCAGCCGCATACTTAGCACTGGATCCTCCGGTGCAATGAGTCTCTTTCCTGTTAACACAGCAGCTGCAAAATCATCCACCTGCCGAATGTACGGATTAGCCCCTGTGGCATCAACCCGTCTCATCTCATCGCCAGTGTACACAAAGAATTCCGCATCCTCGTCTCTAGCGTTGAAAGGCATAGGCACCTCAATTCGTCCCTCAGTCCCAAGAATCTCCAAGAGCTGGCGGTTATATGCCCACATACCGCAATCAAAGATCAAGCTTAAACCATTTGGAAACTCTACCAGCCCTGAAGCCATCATATCTACATTATCATGCTCAGGGGAGAACTTCGCATGCACGGTCACAGCTTCCGGCTCCGTCCCAAACAAAAGTCGTGCTGCACTTAATGGATAACAGCCCACATCATAAAGCGAGCCGCCGCCCCAAGCCGATTTAAAACGAATATTTGAAGTGTCTGTAGCATCATTGTAAGTAAATGTACCTCGAATCGAGCGTAATTCTCCGATTTCACCGCTAGCGATAATGTCCTGGAGTTCAGCAATCCGTGGATGATGCCGATACATGTATGCCTCTGCTAAGTGGACGCCTGCATCGTTGCATGCTTTCACCATCGCTGCAGCCTCTGCACTGTTCAGCGCGATCGGTTTCTCACACAACACATGCTTACCCGCTTCTGCCGCACGGATCACCCATTCTCGATGAAGATGATTCGGGAGCGGAACATACACCGCATCGATTTCTTTATCTGCAAGTAACTCTTCATAACTGCCATATGCTTTCTCTATTCCGAACTCTGCGGCTACAGCGCTGCTTTTTTCCAAGCCACGACTCGCTATCGCCTTAATCATTCCCGAATCTGAATTCATGATAGCTGGCATCACTGAACCTGTCGCAATCTGCGCACAGCCTATGATCCCCCAGCGAAGTTTTTGCACCATAACGGCACACCTCTTCCCTTGGTCTAGTTACTATACTTTAAGACACCTTATCATAAAATGAAACGCAGCACTAATCAAAGAGAACAGTCAGAACGCAAAAAAAGCAGCACCCAAAGGAGCCTCGACTCCGATAGACACTGCTTTTTAATTCGATGGAGTAGCTACATGATCATATTTAACAGGACAGCCGCACCAAGCACAACTATACGTGCCGTGCTCATCAACACAAAATTTTTGACAGCAAGAATAAAGGTACTCGCCTTCTCCTGCTTCTGTGTGAACAAATAGATATTTCGGTGCAATGGGATCAGTGTAAGTAGAATCGCCAAGACAAGAATAGGGTTAACCCCCAAGATCAGCAACACTACAAGATCCAGATAAGAGACATAGTAAAGATATTTAAACAGCAAGAGCGCATTGCGGCGGCCAATATAGACCGGAAGCGTGTACCTGCGGTTCTCCATATCTTCATCAATATCACAGATATTATTAGCGAGCATAATCCCTGCAATCCCTAAAATGGCGGGAACAGAGAACCAGAACAGGTATAGCACTTCCACAATGTTAATATTCAGGCTGACCCAGCCGTTCTGAAGCAGCAGCGACACCACATGCTCGTCGGTATGGATATAAGCAGAGATAAAAATAATAACAAAACCCATAAACAAACCTGAGAACAGTTCACCTAACGGCATCCGCGAGATCGGAATTGGTCCGAACGAATAAAGGATACCTATTAAGAACGACAGTCCACCCAGCAAAAAGACCAGCAAACCTGTCTGAGTAACAAGGGCGATCCCTCCCCCTGCAGCCAACACTAGCAAAATAACAATGGTCGCCACGACGGTGCTCTCTTTTAGCTTAAAATGTACAATTGCATTATGCGTTTCATAGCCATAGCCGTGGGTTTTGGAAGCTTTTTTAAAATCGTAATAGTTGTTAATCGCTGTCGTTGCCATATCAAAACTTAGTAAGGAAACGAACATCAAACCAAAACGCAACACATAAAAATCCTCAAACCGGTACAGGGCATACAGCGTCCCCATTAGGAAGGGGATCATACTGGCTACTTTTGTCGGCAACTCCACAAATCTTAGAAAGCTTTTAATATTCACACCATACACCCTTATTTATCAATTGAGCCTGCAAGGTATTACTGTTCAGTCGTTGTAATCTTTACTGGGGACCATTCAGCAATAACCGTTTGTCCATGCACAGACACGCTGCCTTCAGGACTCAGATCCTTCTCTGTCATAATTCCGAGCGCCACTGTAAAGTTGTTGAATTTGAGCGGAATATTTTTCTCGCGGCGTACCTCTTTGCCATTCAAATAGAATACAGCCTCATCCTTGCCACGGTGGTACGTAATGCGGTAGGTATTAAATTCACGTGGCTGGAAATCCGTATCTTCTTTAAAGATGCAGAAATATTTCATTCCTTTGCTCTCTGGTACTTGTACGCCCGGGAACGGCAGAATACCATATACACTAGCATATTTATCATTTCCCGCAAAAAAGTCTAACGCCGCACCTGTCGTAAAATCAAGCAAGTTCAGCGATACATAACCGTCGTACAAGTCTCCAGGTGCTGTTCCTTGTGTGCGGCAACGAATTTGCAGCTCGAAGCTAATCTCTCCAGCCTCAGGAATTTCCACTGGCTCCGCGGAGTAATACATATGCTTAGCATTATCTAGAATTTGCACTTGATGATTCTCACGAGATAATTTGGCACGTACATACAAGGTATCATTACGAACAATAACTACCGCTTCCGGTTCACGATAAGCCCAGAACGATCCATCAGGCAGTGTAAATCCGCCTGTTTTCCAAACCTTTCCTTCTTCTAAAATAGAGTGGAAGTCTCCAAGCACCATTTGGATACTTTTAGCGTTTGGTTCTTCCTTCATCAATTCCTTGTCCTTCTTTTCCATGAAAGCTCACTCCTTCTGTATGTTAATTATTAGTACAAGCAGAAACGCCTTCAGCGTCCCTAATGGACGGTAAGTGTTTATGCGAGAAATATAAGGATAATGTATAACGTGAAATCTATATATTCTTATATTTTCAGAATAATCCTTGAATTAGTAATGCTGCTGCCATCACTACACCGCAACGCACGGAGGCCTTTTGTGAAGCACCCATGAGTGGGATATAGGCTGGCGAAGCATTATGTGGCTTCAGTTCACGATAAATACGAATCGGCCAGAAAGCTGTAACTAGCGCCAAAAGCGCATAAACTGGAAGTACGCCCATCAGCACACAGACCACCACAGAGGCGTAACCAGTGAAGAGAAGTACACGCGAAAATACAAGTGCCTTCTGCTCCCCCCACACTACAACAAGCGTAAGCTTTCCAGCCTGCTCATCCGCTTTCCAATGTAGGAAATGGTGATTAAACAACAATAAGGTAGTTAAAAATCCAACTGGCAACGAAAGAATAACAGGCTTCATGCTGAATTGACCCGTTTGTACGAAATAAGAGCCCAATACCGGCATAATACCAAAAGCAATAAAGATGGCCAGCTCACTGTACCCTTTGCCTCGATATCCATAACGCAGTGGCGGAGCCACATAGAAATAAGCGATTAAAGCACCTACAAGTACAAACCAGAGGATATTCCAACCGCTATATATACTAAGGATTCCACCGCAGATAAGAGCAATCCCCAGCATACTCCAGGTCATCCTTGCATAAAAAGACTCCGAGAGGATTCCACCTGTCAGTAGCCCGGAGTTTGTGCTGATTTCACCAGCGGAATTCTTTGCTTCTGTATCGGTTCCGTTGCGGAAATCCCACAGATCATTCACCATATTGGAGAATAAATGCGCCGAAATTGCCCCTATTAAGGTAAGAATAAATAAAACCGGATGGAATGCCCCTTCCCATACATATGCCCCAACCGTACCCAAAACAATCGGGATGAGCATAACAGAGAAACTCCAAAACCGGGTCGCCTTGGTAAATAATGTCCATTTGTTCACTTCAAGCTTACCGCCTTTTTCATTTGATTTGATAATAATTATCACTGACTATTATACATCAATTTTCGATAGATTGTGAAGATTATCACTGCATATAATGTCTAATCTTGACATAATAACTCCGTTTGTTCGGCTAAAGGATATATCAATAGATGATAAACGTGTAAATACCCTCTTATTGGACATAAGACCACCCTTTCTCAACAAAAAATGAGTGTTGTTTTATAGGCAAGCCCATACCGATATGATATGATAGGCAAGCCTATGAACAGCGCTCCCTGAGTGCTGTTTTTAAGAGCGTAAAACTATATATAATAATGGAGGCTTTTACTGTCATGTCAGCGCAATCCCCTAACACCCAATCTGTCAAAATCGTCACCGCAGACCCTAGCGCCATCGGGCTATTCGGACTGGCTATTGTCACATTGGTTGCTTCTTCGCAGAAGCTTGAGTTTACAACAGGACTTAGCTACGTCATTCCTTGGGCTATCTTCCTGGGAGCATTCGCTCAACTATTTGCCGCAATTCAAGATGCTAAGCACAACAACACCTTTGGTATGACCGCCTTTGGCGCCTACGCTTTCTTTTGGTTCGGCATGGCTAGCAGCTGGCTGATCAAGCTCGGCGTATTCGGCCCAACGCTTGCAGAGGCTGTAGATCCTAAGCAGCTCGGATTTGTATTTCTGGGTTATTTGATCTTTACAATCTTTATGACCATTGGTGCGGTTGAGGCTAATAGAGTTTTGCTTATCATTTTTGTATTGATAGATTTCCTTTTTATTGGACTAACCTTCGATTCCTTTGGTATCGCTCCAGAATTCTTCCATAAACTTGCTGCTTGCGCCGAACTTGGAATTGGTATCGTATCCTTATACGGATGTGGCGCTTCTGTGCTAAACGCTCATTTCGGACGCACTTTCTTACCGATCGGAGCTCCGCTAGGTATTTTCAAGAAATAATAATTCACCTTTTTTGAATCCTAACTTTTGCAAGCTGAAAGGATGCCTGAGACTATGCATGTCCTATCCTCTTCTGAATTAGCCGTAACCGCTATATTTGCGCTTATTCTCGCAGTTATTGCCTATTTGATCATTCGGAACATCCCAAAGATGACTGGTGATATCCCGGCTTTTCGCAAAAGAACACTGGTTTGGACCCAGGTTTCGCTTGTACTAACCGTACTTCAGCTGAACTTCAAAGCAGGTGACTGGCGATTTTCTATCGTTCTTGGACTTATCGTATTATTTACCGGAAGCATTTGGCTTTCCGCCCGTTACCATGACATCCGCAGCACCTTAGATCCAGAATCCAAAGATTCTGAAGTACATTAGTAGAAGCTAGGTAACAAAATAAAGGTGATGAGCTCCCGTAAGGGAGCTTTTTTTTGTGAATTCGGAAGGTCCCTTCGCATACTTCTCCCCTCCATAACCATACTAATGACATTCTAAGCTAAAACGCCTTCGGCGTCCTCTTAAGGACGGTAAGCGTTTATGCGAGAATTATAAGGATAACGTATTTCGTGAAACTTATACTTTCTTATAATTCAAAATATGTAACGGGAGGCCTATGCAGGTGAGTAAAAAAATAAATCTTCTGATGTTCAGCGGAGAATACGACAAAGCCATGGCAGGACTGATTCTAGCGAATGCTGCGAGAGATATTGATGTAGAGGTTACGATGTTTTTCTCTTTCTGGGGTTTGTTTCTAGTCCGTGATCCGGAGAAGATGACGCTAGAGGATAAGAGTATTTATGAGAAGCTGATGGATGTCATTACGCCAAAAGGTCCTAACCAGCTGCCACTCTCCCATTTGAATTTCAGCGGGCTGGGCCGGATGATGTTAGAAGAAATGATGGAGGAGCAAGGTGCCCCGAAGCTGATCCATTTTCTAAAAGGGGCTCGTAAGAAAAACATCAAGTTCTATGCCTGCAAGCTCTCCGTCGAGATTATGGGCTTTAAAACAGAGGAGCTACTGCCAGAGGTTGAGATTATAGATGCTGCGTCGTATTTAAAAGATGCACTAGAAAGCGATGTTCAATTATTTATTTAAATGAATCAACTAGGCTTTAACCCAATTCCCAAAGCAAGCATATACTGGTGGCATAGAAACTACTGGTACGCCGATAACACACTTATAACCTTAGAATAGACGGTGTACGGGCTGGAGGGAAATCCGTGCTAAACATCATCCACGCCTCTTCTGCAGAGACGCCCGCTTCACTACAAAACCATTTCGAGACTTTTCGTGAGCACACCATTGGTATTCGGCATCAGATCACCACTCCCTATGGTAGACAGCCACTGCTGTATGCCGATTGGACTGCAAGCGGACGCTTATATGAACCGATTGAGCGGAAGCTTCAGGAAGCCTTCGGTCCATATGTTAGTAATCCACATACAGACTCCAACATGACCGGATTAACCATGACACTGGCTTATGATGAAGCACGACAAATTATTAAAAAGCATGTAAATGCTGGCCCCCAGGACATCCTGCTCTACTGCGGAAATGGAACAACGGGAGCCGTAAACAAGCTCCAGCGTATCATGGGCTTAAGGCTCCCTGAATGGCTTCAGGACTATAGCTCCCATTCGATGGAGGAGCGTCCTGTGATCTTCACCAGCCATATGGAGCATCATTCCAATATCCTTCCCTGGCAGGAGGGGATTGGTGACGTCGTGACTGTTCCTCCCGGAGAAAATGGAAATATAGATCTTCAGCAGCTTGAAGCCCAGTTGAAATTGTATCAGCATCGCCGCTGGAAAATCGGTTCATTTACGGCTTGCTCCAATGTAACCGGAATTCAGACTCCCTACCAGAAGCTTGCCGCGATTATGCACCGTCACGGAGGCCTTTGTTTTGTAGATTTTGCCGCCAGTGCTCCTTATGAGCCTATCGATATGCATCCTGTCTCACCACTGGAGAAGCTGGATGCAATCTTTTTTTCTCCGCATAAATTTCTGGGTGGACCGGGCACGAATGGCGTTCTAATTTTTGATAAGGCTCTAAGTAATGGACGTATTCCTGACGAACCGGGTGGAGGTACAGTGGCTTGGGTCAATCCTTGGGGAGGACGCCGCTACACCAATGAAATAGAGATGCGGGAAGACGGGGGAACGCCGGGGTTTCTGCAAGCTTTTCGGACAGCACTTTGCGTGAAGCTAAAGGACCAGATGAATGGAAACGGTCAATATATGGTGATTAGAGAGCATGAGCTATGCCAGCAATTAATGAACGGGCTCCGTAGCATACCCGAATGCTCGCTGCTAGCTGGAGATCATACAGAACGACATGGCATTGTCTCTTTTACACTACGTGATATTCATTATAATCTTGCAGTTCAACTATTGAATGACCGCTTTGGTATACAAGCCCGGGGGGGTTGCTCTTGTGCGGGTCCATATGGGCATTACCTGCTCGGATTAGGATGGGCGCAATCTTCTCAGATCGCTGAGGCAATTACTGTAGGAGACCAGTCGCTTAGACCAGGTTGGATCCGCATCTCTCTACACCCTATTATGACGAATCAGGAGGTAGAGAGAATTGTATCCGCTGTACGAAATATCGCAATCCATTTCCAGCAATGGAAACAGGACTATTTTTATGACGCTTCCACGAACAGTTGGACCCATATCTACGAGGAGAATCCAGCCGAGGCGAAGGTTAAGGAGCTTTTTTCTGTGTAGGCTCCAGCTTATTGTGTGGAACCCTTCACCATATCCAGATCAGCAGCACTGGCGTTGGAGATGACTTGCTCTACATTTTTACAACCTGGAATTACACTGGTTACCGCGGAATGCTGAAGGCACCACGCCAGGGCCCACTGCGCCATATCGAGACCAGAAGGCACTTCGTTCGCTGCAATCTCAGCTACAGCGCGTAGCTGTTTTTGTCTTACATCTTCTTTATGATTAGCTCGCACATCACCCTGACCAAACACCGCATCCGGCTTATACTTGCCGCTTAAATAACCACTCGCCAACGGAACACGCGCCAACACACCCAATTTATGCTCGATGCAGAGCGGAAGAATCTCTTCCTCAGGTTGACGATCCAGCCGATTATATACTACTTGTATGGCCTCTGCTTGAACATCCGCTGCTGCAGAGGTCTGATGTACACCCGAGCCTGATGCACTTATCGAGACACCTAAATGACGGATTTTTCCTGCCTGCTTCTGTCTGTCGAGCATACTCCACAGCTTGTCATTATCGAATTGTTCATCTGTGCCCGAGTGGAATTGATAAAGGTCAATGTATTCTGTCTGGAGTGCACGCAATGAATCATCTAGCTGCTTAAGTACATCCTCAGCACGCCATAACTGTTCCCTCTGCAAATGTCCCTGAAAATGATGTCCGAATTTCGTAGCCACAATCCAGTCTTCTCGTTTCCGGCGAGCCAGATAGCCCCCGATGAACTTCTCTGATAAGTGGTCTCCATAACATTCAGCCGTATCAATCAAATTAATACCCAGCTCTCCTGCCTTATCCAGCATGGCATCAACTTCAACCTGAGTGAAATCCTTGCCCCACTCTCCACCGAACTGCCAAGTACCCAAGCCGATCACTGATACATTCATTCCTGTACTGCCAAGCTTACGATATTTCATCATCATTTCCTCCTTCGTTCTATTTAAATAGTTGATTCGCAATACTAAGCGCTCTTATTTCCATCCTGTACGGTTCTAGCGAATCGCGCCTCGATGGCTTTAACACCCCATAGTGACAGTCCAATAAATGCCAACACATAGAGGATCTCCCACGGCTGGCGGATGAACCGTTCCAGATCATTTCCAATATATGAAACCGCAAATACCATGATCGCTTTCCCTACAGTGAGCGCTAGGAGATACGACCGAAACCTCATACCAGCCAGACCAGCAGCCATATTAATTACAACGAAGGGCCCTACCGGAAATATACTAAGCAGAAAAACATAGCTGAATCCACTTTGCCGCACCCATGTCATGCTTTTGGCTACTTTGGGGCGCTCAGCCCATTTTCGCAGATAACGATGGGACGCCACTTTGCGAATAATCCAAAATGTAGTCACACAGCCCGCAACCAGGCCGATCCAAGAATACAAAAAACCTAACCATAACCCATATACTGCTCCATTTAACCCTACGATCGCAATCGTTGGTAGTGGTGGTATAAATGATTTCATAAACGTCAATGCAATGCCCGGAAAGGGCCCAAACGAACGATATTGTTCAAGCAGATGCCGCAGATTATCCTCTGTCAGCCAAGACATAATATCAAGAAAGTACATAACCAGCTGATCTCCTCATCCGATTGGAATTCTTAACACCTGGTCTCAATTATACACGAAGTTGCGAGCATTCCTACTACATGAATGACAGCGAGTAAATCGTCAGTTACCATAGATAAAAAGTACATATGAGACAGGGGCGTATGGTTATGATCATCCATTCAGAAGCCTTGGTTTTACAACGTACCACTGTGCAGGATTTAGCGTTCGTTCTAGCCATTGAACAAAGCGAAATAAACCGCGTCTATATCGGTCAATGGAATAAAGAAGATCTTACAGTTTGGGACAGTTCAGGAAAAAGAGTCGGTTATATCATCATTACAGGACTTCAAGACACTCATCTTACCGTTTGTATTAAAAGAATCGTCATCCATTCCAAGGGGTTTGGGTATGGTAAGCTGTCGCTTTGTCTCGTGACCGACTGGATCTTTCGCCACACTGAATCACATCGCCTATGGTTAGATGTTAGAGACCACAACCACAGAGCACGCCATGTCTATGAAAGCTGTGGCTTTACACTGGAAGGTACTCTACGTGACTGTATAAAAGTAGGGGAACACTTTGAATCTCTGCATATCATGTCCATATTACGGCATGAGTATATGGAGCATGAACAGAAGCTGTAAATTAGATAAAGGAGTAGATATAGGGAAAGTCTCCCTATATCTAGGTCTTACAAGAGATAAAAACCAATATAAAGGGAATAGCTCCCTTTTATTTACCGGAATCGTTCAATATCAGGGATATCATAGTGATTTATAGGGAGGTATTCCCTTTAATATCTATTTCATAACCGTAATCGGCTAAATATACGGAGATTTTCCCTATAATCGTCCTCCCAGAGCAATTACGCAAAATAACGTCACATTTCAGCACCCGCTTTACAAGGACACAATAAAAAGCCGAGCACCAAGCTCCCTAATCCAGAAGCTTACTACTCGGTTTTCAACTCATACACCTCAAACCTCTCCACTGTAACAACCGGTCTGCTCACCTGCCTCCATCTGCCCTGCAACCACAAGAGTGGTCACGTACTTACGGGCATCCGCTGTCAGCAACAATAACTCTATTGTGCTTTTGGCAGGTTCTCCTCTAACAAACTTTATTCGGGCACCGTCCAAGTCCTCTTGGATACTGGCAATGGTATATCCTTTAAAGAGCAGCCCGTCGATCTCTTGCTGTTCTTTGGCATATTCCGCATAAGCAGACACTAGACTACACCTCCGCTAATTTCTGCCTTGGACGGAAGGGGAGCCTCCGCTGCAAAACGCTTGCGTTTTAAATATTTTCCCGAGCCCGCCTTGCCAACAAATTGCTTGTCGCGAATCACAAACTCACCTCTACTGAGGACAGAAACGGGCTCTCCCTTTACTTCAAAGCCTTCAAACGCATTATAATCGACGTTCATATGATGCGTGTCCGCAGAGAGTGTTCGTTCTACAGCTGGATCAAAAATAACCAAGTCAGCGTCGCTGCCTACTGCTACTGTGCCTTTTTGCGGGTACAATCCAAACAGCTTGGCACTGGAGGTCGAAATAATATCCACGAATTTATTTAACGAGATCCGCCCCTTCTGCACACCTTCCGAATAAAGAATCGTAAACCGATCCTCGATGGTCGGTCCACCGTTCGGGATTTTGGAGAAGTCGCCAAGTCCCAGATCCTTTTGCCCTTTGAAATCAAAGGAGCACTGATCCGAGCCAATCGTCTGCAAGCTGCCGCTCCACAGCGCATCCCATAACACATCCTGATTCCACTGCTCACGCAGCGGCGGAGACCATACGTATTTGGCACCTTCGAAATTTGGCTTCTCTAGCGCCGTCTGATCCAGAACTAAATACTGCGGACAAGTCTCGCCGTAAACACGCAGTCCTTTTTTACGTGCTTCAGCAATCTTCCAAGTAGCTTCTGCACAGGTCACATGTACAACATACAGCTGTGAATCCGTCAGCTCGGTCAAATAAGCCGCACGCCCCGTAGCTTCACCCTCCAGCTCTGGCGGACGAGTCAGCGCATGAAAGATCGGATCGGTGTTGCCTGCAGCCAAAGCCTGCTCCACCAAATATTCAATGACATCCCCATTCTCCGCATGCACCATTACGAGCGCGCCTTCTTTTTTCGCGGCTTGCAGTGTCTTAAAAAGTGTACCGTCATCCGCCTGAAAAGTGTTCTTATAGGCCATAAATACCTTAAGTGAGGTAATGCCTTCATTCTCAATAATTTCCGGAAGCTCGCCCAGTACTTTATCGTTTAATTCTGAGACCATCAGGTGGAAGCTGTAATCAATCACCGCTTTATCCTGCGACTTATGATGCCATGTATCTACGGCTTGCTGTAGCGGTTGTCCTTTGGTGGTTAAGCAAAAATCAATGACTGTGGTCGTTCCGCCATATGCAGCCGCAATGGTTCCCGTCTCGAAATCATCGGCTGTAACTGTGCCGCCAAAAGGCATATCCAGATGCGTATGAGGATCGATGCCTCCAGGAAAAACATAACACCCAGAGGCATCTATAATCTCCGCACCCGGGACCTCTAGATGAAGGCCAATCGCTGTAATAACCCCGTTTTCAATCGCCACATCGCCTGTATACGTATCTGCTGCGGTAACGATGATGCCATTTTTAATAATCTTCTTCATCCTTATCCCACCTCCACTTCTGAATAAGAGCCATTTAAGCTACCGATCACCTTCTGACGCTCATTCCAAGTCAGAGGGGCAACCCCAGTGTCGACTGGAACCATATCGATCGCGCCGTCTGCTGGACAGACAATAGAACAAAGATTACAACCTACACAGTCCTCCTCACGAACCTGTAAAATAGCTTTCCCATCTGCATTAGTTAACATATCAATACATTGATGTGAAGCATCTTCGCAAGCAATATGGCATTTATTGCAGTTGATACAGTTCTCCTCATGAATGCGGGCAACGACCTTATAGTTGAGATCCAGATCGCCCCAATTGGAGTATCGGGATACCGATTTGCCGATTAGTTCAGTTACGGAAGCCAGCCCTTTGTCATCCAAATAGTTATTCAGCCCATCGATCATTTCCTCCACAATCCGGAAGCCATGATGCATGACCGCGGTACATACTTGAATGCCCGTAGCGCCCATAAGCATGAACTCCACAACATCCTGCCAGGTAGAAATTCCTCCAATGCCGGAGATTGGAATACCTACTCCCCGGTCACGAGCACACTCAGCCACCATGCTAAGCGCAATAGGCTTCACAGCCGGGCCGCAATAACCGCCATGAGCGCCCTGACCCCCAACATTCGGAATCGTATTCCAGCTATGAATATCTACGCCTGCAAGACTGTTGATAGTGTTGATCATACTAATCGCATCCGCTCCACCCTTAACGGCATGACGGGCAACGACGGTGATATCGGTAATGTTGGGTGTCAGTTTTACTATCACCGGGGTGGTCGCCACTTCTTTTACCCAAGTGGTCTGCGCCTGCACCAGATCTGGTTGCTGCCCCGAAGCAGCGCCCATTCCCCGCTCAGCCATACCATGCGGACAGCCAAAGTTAAGCTCTAGGCCATCTACGCCCACATCTTCTACCCGCTTAACAATCTCATGCCATTTATACTGTGAAGGTTCTACCATCAGGGAGGCGATAATCGCATGATTCGGGAATCTTTTCTTCGTTTCGTAGATTTCCTTCAGATTGACCTCAAGCGGACGGTCGGTGATCAATTCGATATTGTTAAAGCCCGCAACCCGCTGCCCATTGAAGTTCACTGCCGCAAACCGCGATGAAGTATTAATAATCGGATCACCGAGCGTCTTCCACACCGCCCCGCCCCATCCTGCTTCAAAGGCCCGCTGCACTTGATAGCCTGTATTCGTAGGCGGCGCGGAAGCCAGCCAGAATGGATTCGGTGATTTGATTCCTGCGAGATCAATACTTAAATCTGCCATTGATGTTCCCTCCCTGTCTTATAAAATCCAATTTAATTCCTAAGCTCAGCCCACAGATCTAACGGCAGGCTCCTGCAGGCCTGAGAACTGTTTTACAATTGCATAGGCTGCGTCTTTTCCCTGCTGGGCTGCTGATACTACCATGGCCTCCCCTTTGCCTGAACCAAATATGATATCGCCAGCAGCATAAATTTGCGGATCAGAGGTTCTACAGGTGGCCTCATCCACCCTCACAACCCCGCGATCATGCGCAAGACCTAAAGAATCGATCAGATCTAGGCGACGCTTTTGACCAATAGCTATTACAACCGCATCTACCGGAATCAAGAACTCCGAACCCTCTATCGGCATAGGCACTGGGCGTCCATCCTTGCCCGGCTCCTCTGTCAGCTTCATCTGCACACATTCCAGTGCGGTTACATTCCCAAGCTCATCACCCACGATACGCTTCGGCAAAGTAAGCCAGTTAAACTCCACACCCTCCTGCTTCGCAAATTCATATTCAAAATCGTAAGCCGTCATCTCTTCGCGGGTCCGCCTATAGATCATTTTTACATTTGTGGCTCCCAGACGCACTGAGCATGTAGCCGCATCAATAGCTGTATTGCCCGCACCAATAACTGCGACCCGCTGGCCCATCAGCTCTAGCAGAGGAATGGCGGTCTTTGTGGATTCCACGAGGGCAATGGCATCATAGACGCCAGCCAATTTTTCACCTTCAATTCCTAACGGAGGTACATAACCCATGCCTGCTGCCAAGACGATGGCATCATAGCCCGATTTCAACTCTTCTACAGAGACATCTGCTCCGACTTTTACACCTGTACGTATTTCCACACCCAGCTTCTCTACCTGCTCTACTTCCCAAAGAGAGATTGACTGTGGAAGCCGAAACGACACAATCCCATGTGTATCCAGTCCACCAGCCAGTTCCTTGGCTTCGTAAATTACAACAGCAAAGCCCTCACGGGCAAGCTCCCTAGCCGCAGACAACCCCGCAGGACCGCCGCCGATTACAGCTACCTTTTTCCCATTAGGAATGCCTGCTTTAAATAATTGAACTCCGCTGTTCATCGCCCAATCTGTCGCATAACGCTGTAACAATCCGATTTGGATCGGCGCCGAGGCACCATTTAACACACAAGCTCCTTCGCATAGTTCATCTGTAGGACAAACGCGGGCACAGCTGGCACCCACAGGATTGGAATCCATAATCGTCTGTGCCGAGCCTTTCAAATTGTCAGTCGCAATCCGTTTGATAAAGGAGGGGATATTAATGCTGGTCGGACAAGCTTTTATACAAGGGGCATCGTAGCAATATAGACAGCGATTAGCCTCATCCATAGCACCCTTATAGGTCAGAGGCGGCTCAGCCTCGGCAAAGTTACGCATGAACATCTCTGGTGTAAATGCTGTTAACGGAGAAGAATGCTCCATCACTAGTTCCTCCTTATGGATAATTCTCATCTTTATGTTATATAACATAACATATTTTCCATTTTATTCTGAATATTTTGCTTACATCTTCGGATTATTGTAGTAATATAAGCATTAATAGAAATTATCTCTCAACGTCCTGCCTGATAAGGTTATATATACTGACATTCTTTAATCAAACTATAGTCATTTCGAATTTTCGTTGCATTAGACACTTTGTCTAATTTCAAAACTGTATTTTTTACATGTGAGAATAGGCTGAGAATAACAGGACGTTAATGGCTGGGTTGAGTACAGACGATCGAGGGGGAATAACTATGGATTGGGAGCTTGTATTAACCATTCGCGATGCTCTAACAAGACCACTATTCGCAGAGGCCGAAGTCATCGGCGGCAAAAGCGGCTTGAGCCGTGCCATTCGCTGGGTCCATGTACTGGAAAGTGCCATTTTCGATACACTTATTCACGGGGAAGAAATGATTCTGACTACGGGGATTGGCGCAAGCGTCGATCTGCCCGCCTCCTTGGAATTCATGCAGAACCTAATCGATAAAAATGCAGCTTGTTTGTGTATTGAGTTAGGTACGTATTTCAGCACCATCCCACAAGAGATGATCGACTTAGCTAACGCAAATGACTTCCCGCTGATCATCTTCACCCGCACGGTTCGCTTCGTGGATATCACCCTAGACCTTCATTCCATCATCATCAATCGGCATCACCGGATGCTGCAAGAACTCGAAAGCATCTCGCGTGAATTTCACCGCCTAACTTTAACCTCACAAGGAACCTTGAAGGTACTACAATTATTGTGTAAAAGCACACGCACACAAATTATCTATATGCAGCTGCAGGGTAAGCCATTGTTCTTCCCCGCACTTTCGCCGGAGGAGCAAACACCCCTGCTGAATTTCTTCACCGCTTTCGGCGACGAAATGGAAGGTGTTCAGCCTGACGCTGCGCCATATATCCGAGAATATGGACAAAAGACTATTGCAATAAAACCTGTAGGCGCATTGGATCAGACCTGGGCTTATATCTTGATGGTCTGCAATCATAAGCCACAAGAATTCGATTGTCTGCTGCTGGACTCCGCCTCACTGTCCATCGCTCAGGAGCTGCTGCGCACCCGTTATATGGAGGAACGCAAGCTTTTTTCAGAGAATCTTTGGGTCGACGAGCTGATCAACGGTCGCATGGAGGATGACAACCGCTTAAAAGGTCTGATTGGTTCCAATTTCAACGTGGTCAACGAACTCCCTTACCGTGTATGCCTTATAGAAATCAAGAACCCCAGAGACGTAAAATGGAACAGCTCGGAGAACGAATGGGAATCTATCACCTTCCATCTTTCGCTCATCCTGCGTTCCATCTTCGAGAAATATTCCCTACGTCCGCTGATCACACTCAAGAACAATCGCCTCACCGTCATCGCACTCGACATTCAATCAAAAATGCCCGGCAAAATGCGGCTTCAGCAAGCACTCGAGGCCCTTCAGCATATCCGCTCTGATGAGAAGCTCAAAGATTTGCAGCTGGTTATCGGAGTCAGTAAATCGCATAAGCGTCTAAAACGGGCCAATTCTGGTTATCAAGAAGCCCTGCAAGCCTTATCGTTATACTCTTGTTATCAGAAGTCACTGCTGTTTTACGATGAGCTTGGCGTTTTTCAATTACTACTTAGCTTAAATGACGGGAAAACGTTGCAGAACTTCATTCGCAGCTATCTTGGTCCATTAATCGACCACGATCAAACTAAGGGCTCCGAGCTGCTTCTCACACTGCGAGTCTACCTTGACCATGATGGTTCTAAACAGATTGCCGCGCGAAATTTGTTCATCGTTAGACAGTCACTGTATTATCGTCTGGACAAAATAACAGAACTGCTGGGCGAAGACTTCATGCAGCCGGAGAACCGGATCTCCATTCAGGTTGCCCTGCGTGCCTACCAATTCCTATACCCGGACAAAATCACTTTGCCCAGCCCCCGCTCAGTACAGATTTAAACGTATTAATAATAAACTCTATATCTTCATCTGTGGAGGATAAGGGCGGAGCGAAGGTAAGCACATTGTTGAACCCAGCTACCGTATCGCCATTCTTGCCGATAATAAGTCCTTTGGATTTGCATTCAGCAATAATGCCTTTCACAATACTCAGATCAACCGGTTTCTTACTGGCCTTGTCTTCAACCAGCTCAATCCCTGTCACCAAGCCAAAGCTGCGGACATCACCTACAAGCTTGTGATCCAGTAACTCGGTGAATGCAGTGTTCAGTCTTTTGCCCAAAAGCTCTGCACGTTCCACCAGCTTCTCCTGCTCGATAATTTCCAGATTGCGTAACGCTAGTGCACACGAAGCTGGATTACCACCAAACGTGTTCACATGACGGAAATGACCGTAATCATCACTATTGTCCTTAAATACCTCATAGATATCCTTACGAACAGCTGTGGCGGACAGGGGAAGATAAGCACTGGTCAATCCTTTAGCCATTGTCACGATGTCCGGCTTCACATGATAGTTGTGATGACCAAACTTACGTCCAGAGCGTCCAAATCCACAAATCACCTCATCTATAATAAGCAGCACGCCGTGTTTGCGGCAGATTTCCTGCACCCGATTCAGATAGACTTGATGCGGCACGATGACGCCACCGCCCGTAATCACAGGTTCCATAATCACCGCAGCTACCGTCTCTACGCCTTCCCAAAGGATCATATCCTCTATTGACTGTGCACATTGGAGGTTGAATTCTTCCACAGAAATCCCTGCCGGGCGGCGATAGCTGTCCGGGGGAGCTACATGCAGAAACCCACCCGTCAGCGGTTCATACTTATATTTGCGCTGAGCCTGACCCGTCGCAGATAACGCACCAAGCGTGCTGCCGTGATATCCACGGTAACGGGCAATAAATTTATGGCGATAATGCTGGCCGATTTGCTGCTGGTACTGGCGGGCTATTTTAAACGCAGCTTCGTTGGCCTCTGACCCACTGTTGGAAAAGAAAATCACGTATTCGTCTCCAAGCCACTCATTCAGCTTCTCCGCCAGCGCAATAGCCGGGAGGTGACTTTGCGTCAGCGGAAAATAAGGCAACGTCAGCAATTGGTTGTAGGCTGCTTCCGCCAGCTCCTTGCGGCCGTATCCCACGTTTACACACCATAACCCAGACATTCCATCCAAAAAGCGATTACCCTGTATATCCGTAATCCACGATCCACTTGCCGAGGCGGCAATCATAGGCGGATTTTTTTCACTGTAAGGCGTAATGTTGTGCCATAAATATTGCTGATCCTTCTTCAACGCAAGCTCGCTATCATTCCCAAGACGCTGCATAAGTTTTTCTCCTCTCTAGTAGCTCAGTTTCTCTAATAGCGGGCCGTGATCATCTTTTTACGTGTATAGAATTCCACCCCATCTCGCCCATTGGCATGCAGATCTCCATAGAATGATTTCTTATAACCCGAGAAGGGAAAAAAGGCCATGGGTGCAGGCACGCCCAGATTCACACCCAGCATCCCTGCATCAATTTCTTCCCGGAATTCACGGATCGCCTTTGCGCTATCTGTATAAATACACGCCCCATTCGCGAATGGGGACTGATTCGTTACCGCAATCGCTTCACTCAGACTTTTCACACGAATCACAGACAATACTGGCGCAAAAATTTCATCCTTCCAGATGGTCATTCCCGGCTGTACATAATCAAAGATCGTCGGCCCGATAAAATAACCCACACCGCCCGCAGCCGGATCTTTCCGTCCGTCTCTCACAAGCTCGGCTTGTTCAGCCTTTCCAGTCTCAATGTAATCGAGCGTACGCTCCTTATTCGACTGACGGATGACCGGACCCAGAAATACCCCGTCAGCGGCACCATTACCAATCTTAAGCTCATCCGCACCAGCTATCAGGCGATCAACTAGCTCGTCAGCGATGGCCTCATGGACTACCACAACCGAGCAAGCCATACACCGCTCACCCGCAGAGCCAAAGGCCGCCGCAATAATATTTTTCACCGCATTGTCCAGTTCCGCGTCAGGCAGAACAATGGAATGATTCTTAGCTCCTGCTAAAGCCTGCACCCGCTTGCCCTGCGCCGTCCCTGTCTTGTATACATATTCCGCGACCGGCTGCGAGCCCACGAACGAAATCGCCTTCACTTCCTCATGTTCCAGCAGCCCGTTCACCACCTCATGTGCTCCATGAACAACATTCAGCACACCTGGCGGAAAACCCGCTTCGGCAAATAGCTCAGCCAACCGATTAACGAGCAGTGGCGTACGCTCAGAAGGCTTCAGCACAAAGGAATTCCCACAAGCAATGGCGAGTGGAAACATCCAGCAAGGGACCATCATCGGAAAATTAAACGGGGCAATCCCCCCAATAACCCCCAACGGATAACGGTACATCCCGGATTCAATTCCGGTAGCGATATCAGGAAGCTGGCTGCCCATCATTAATGTGGGGATGCCTGCGGCAAATTCCACACACTCAATACCGCGCTGCACCTCCCCCTGCGCCTCTTCCAGACTCTTCCCATTCTCCAGCGTAATCAGCTCAGCCAGCTCATGCCAATGCTCTACCAGCAGCTGTTGATATTGAAAGAAATAACGTGCGCGACGGGGCACGGCGACTCTTTTCCACAATTGAAATGCTACAGCAGCCGCATCGACCGCCCTACCCAATTCTTCTTTGCTTGATAGGGGCACGTAGGCAATTACTTCACCAGTCGCCGGATTATATACCTCTTCTTCCTGCCCAGATGACGACGCTACCCAAGCGCCATTCACATAATTCTTAACCTTTCCGACTTGTGTCACTAGGAGAGACATAACTCGCACCTCTTTCTCTATTTCAGATGCACAGATAGACTGCTGATTATAATAGATGACCGCCAGAACGGGCGGTCATCTATTATAACTATAATTTCGACTTCTTACTTTGCCGCCATTTCTACGATTTCGTTCGTGTAAGCTGCATCTACCTTAGCCGGTTCTTTAATAACACCGAACTTTTGCGAAATATCAGCCGTTTGCTGGAACGCTGCTGCATCGGTGAATCCCATTTTGGCACTATCAAAGCCCTCAGGCAGAATCAGCTTGGCAACCTCGGTCATCATCGTTAGTTGATGCTCTTTAGTCGTACTGCCATCTTCCGCTTGCTTCATTACACTGTCCACCGCAGCCGCTGGATCGGCAATGGCGTCTTTCCAGCCCTTCAAAGAAGCGCGAACAAACTTGGCCGCAGTCTGCTTGTTCTCTGCAAGCCATTCCTTATTGGCAAACAGGTTATCCTCCAGCATCGCTACACCTTCTGTATTCATATCGATCACATTCAGATCCTCTGCCTTGATGCCCGACTCAAGTACAACTTGATATTCGTTATAAGTCATCGCCGAAGCCGCATCAATCTGATCCCCTAAGAACTGATCCATCGTAAAACCTTGCTTCGTAAAGCTTAGATCCTTATTCGGATCGAATTTATATTTATCAAACAGGGCTAATAGCTCAAACTCATTGCCACCCATCCAGTTCCCAACCTTTTTACCTTTTAGATCGGCTGCGGAATTGATGCCTGCCGATTTTTTGGAGACTAGGACCAATCCGCTCTTTTGATAGATTTGCGCGATTTGCACCAGCGGCATACCCTCTTCCAGACTCGGCAGTAGACTGGCTACCCAACCAACACCAATATCCGCAGAACCACCTGCCACTTGCTGTTCTGGAACAATATCCGGCCCACCCGGCAAAATCTCTACATTTAGTCCCTCTTCCTTGTAATAACCTTTATCCTGCGCCACAAAATACCCGGCGAATTGCGCCTGCGGCACCCATTTCAGCTGCAGCTTCACAGTTACCGGATCAGCCGCTGGTTCAGCCGCAGCACTTGCCTCAGGAGCTGCTGAAGTTTCAGGAGCAGTCGTAGCTTCAGCTGCCGGGTTATTATTATTGCCCCCGCAACCCGCCATTAAAGAAACACTCAACATCATCACGATCGCCAACAAACCACCACGAAATTTGTGTTTTTTGCCGTTCATCAATGAAACTCCCCCTACCGTAATTTAAGTTTGTACCAAGCATAAACGCCTTCCGCGTCCTTATAAGGACGATAAGCGCTTAAGCGAGAAATATAAGGAATGATGTATAGTGTGAAACTTATAGATCCTTATATTGTAAGACAGCACAGTATGGACAATCATCGTGGTACGCGCTATGCAGACAGCCGCGGGCGGTTTCTCTATTCCATTCCCACATCACTGGATGTAATGATCATTAGGTTAACGCTGCGAAGGATGCCACTTGATGAATACTTTCTCCAGTCGCTCAACCACCAGGTAGAAAAGTACACCTGCAATGGCAGCCAGAACAATGCAGGACCAGCCTAGCGGCATTTTGGCGACCTTTATGGAATTGGAGAGCAGATACCCAAGCCCTTTGGAGGAGAAAAAGAATTCCCCAACAATGGCCCCGATCATGCTGGCAGTGGCGTTAATCTTCAGCGCCGTAAATATATAAGGCAGACTGCTCTGAATCCGCAAATAACGAAATACTGCCGGCTTACCCGCCGCGTAGGAATGCATCAGATCCAAAGCCAATGGATCGATCGCCGCCATGCCTTTATAGGCATTGATCGCCATTGCTGCCATCGTAGTCGCCGTTACTATGGCAATTCGCGAGCCTATTCCATCCCCGAACCACAGATTCATAATGGGCGCGAGGGCGACGATGGGCACAGCATTTAGAGCAGCAACCAGCGTTAAGCTTCCGCTACCCCAACGCGGCCACGCAGTAGCGGCTAATGCAATCAGAAATCCAATTGCAGAACCAACCAACATTCCTAACACAGCCTCAGTAAGGGTGTATCCGGTATAGGACAACAACAAGCTGAAATTATCTCTCATGGTCGCAGCAATGGCTGTAGGCAGCGGCAGCTGATATTTTTTCAAATCAAAGATCTTATGAAAAAATTGAAATTCCCATAGGGCAAGGAACAACACACCCGCTAACATAGGCAGTAATACCCTTGTGTTAAAGATTCTCTTCAGCATTCGTGAACCGCCCCAACGCGCTGGTTCAGCCGTTTCATTACTTACAGGGCCAATAAACGGGATCTCCCGAACAGAGTTGGTCTCCATTAGCCACCGCCTCCTTTCGGACGATATTCAGGCTGCCACGGTGCTACCAGACGTTCGATTAGACTAATCAACCAATAGCTCGCAATTCCCAACAAAGCGCCAACAATCACCGTAGACCAGAACATATAGGTATGAGAGCTGCCATAGTAGAGATTGCGCAGCATGATTACACCAATCCCGTGCTGTGCACCCATCAGCTCTACCAGAATAGCACCAGTGACAGCAAGCGGAGCAGCTATTTTAAGTCCCCCGAACAAACCAGGCAGAGCTGCTGGAAATCTCAGTTTCCAATAGACTGCCCACGGCTTCGCTGCGTAAGAATGCATTAATTCAAGCGCTGAAGGATCTACACTTCGCAAACCGCGTAGCATGTTCAATGCCACCGGGAAAAAGGTGATATAGCCCGAAATAATAATCCGTGAGGTCTGTTCATCGCGCACAATCCCATAGATGATTGGCGCCAGCCCTAGAATCGGAATCATTTGTGAGGCAATCGCATAAGGAAAGGTTAACTGCTCTATTGTCTTCGATAAGCTCATCAGCACTGCTAATGAGGCACCAGCCACAGCCCCAATCAGGAAACCAACACCCGCATTGCCGAAGGTCGCGGCTCCTTCCTTCAAGAGTGTGCCTCCATACTGCCACAAGGTGGCTAACACCTCATGCACATAAGGCAGTTTGGACTGTGCTAGCGGCGTCTCCACCACATGGAGCAGCATCCAGGAGGTTCCTTCCCAGAGCAGCAGCAGACCCACAATCCAGACAAACAACGGCAGCAGGCGACCTCGTATGAAGATACTGCCCCCTCTCATCCTCACACCCCTTCGAAGCTGTCGCGAATATTTGCGATCAGTTCGAAAAACGCTGGGCTGTTTCTCATTTCCGCCGTTCGTGGACGTGGCAGAGGAATATCAACCACAGCGGACAAGCGACCTGGATGCGGGGAAAGAACAAACACCCGGTCAGAAAGGAATATAGATTCAGGAATACTATGCGTTACAAAGACAATGGTGTTCTGCACCTTACTCCAGACGGACAGCAGCTCTTCATTTAGACGCTCACGCGTAAATTCATCCAGCGCAGAGAACGGCTCATCCATCAGCAGAATTTCCGGCTCCATCGACAACGCCCTGGCAATCGCCACACGTTGCTGCATCCCTCCACTTAGCTGCCATGGATATTTATCTGCAAAGCTCTGCAGCCCCACTAGATCAAGCAGCTCCATCGCCTTTTCCTCTCGGATCGACTTCTTGACGCCCATCAGTTCCAGTGGCAAGGTAATGTTATGCTTCACCTTCCGCCAGTCATACAGCACTGGACTTTGAAAAACAATGCCATATTTCTGGGCCAGCCTTGCTTCTCTGGCACTTTTTCCAGCGACTACAATATTCCCGCCCGTTGGCACGATGAGATCTGCCATCAGTCTCAAAAGCGTTGTTTTGCCACATCCTGAAGGTCCGAGCAGTGAGACGAACTCCCCCTTGGCAATATCAAGACTCACCTGATGCAGCGCAAGCACTTCTGCAGCTTCTGTACGATAGCGCATTTCAACATTTTCCAGCTGAATTTCCGGAATATTGGTCGCGAGTAATGACATCCTCAGCCCCCCTTATCAAAATAAGCTCTGCATTTAATGTTAGTTAATCTAACTCATAATTGAGTGAATTGAGTTAATTCTTCTGTCGTGTAGTATTAACTAACATGTTACACCCTGCTCGCTACACTCTCATTAGACAATTAGTAAAATAGCTCCTGTGAATTTGCGTCATTTTGTCTATGAGACATTTTTCGAGTTGCGAATCAGAACTTATTTTTTTATATCCGTAAATATGTGGTAATATTTATCCAATATCTCTCCTTAGTAGGTGACAATAGACCCATGGGATCTGTAATTTCGAATTATATTGTTATTGTTGCTATATCAGGTGTGCTGAGCGTACTACTAGCCCTTTTCGCCTATTATAAAAAAACCGATTTCTTAGGCATCAGAGCTTTTGTTATAAGTTCCTTTGCATCTGCTATTTACACCTTCGGTTTTGCTTTAGAGCTATCAGGAAAAACACTGGAGGAAATCAGTCTCTGGATTAAGCTAGAGTATCTGGGGATGCCCTTTATTGCACCGGCAAGCCTAATTATGGTGATACATTTCGTTGGGCTGGAGGGTTTGTTTAAAAAAGGCATGCGGGTGGCATTATTTATCATTCCGTTCATTTCAACACTGTTGGTATGGACTAACGATTATCATCATCTCTTCTATAAATCCATTTATTTACGAGACAATACCCCGTCCCCACTTGTTGATGTAGTGATGGGACCTTGGTATATTGTTCACGGCAGCTTTACTTTTGGCTGTCTGCTGGCAGCCATTTGCCTTATGATCTGGCAGTGGAACCGAATGAAGCGAGTATACCGCAGGCAAATCATTACGATCATCATCGGACTAAGCCTTCCCACCCTTGGCTCATTTTTATATCTAATGGGCTTAACGCCTTACGGTATGGACCCGGTCCCCATCATTATGAGCTTGACTTCATGCCTATATATTTGGGCTATTTTATCCCGGGGAATGTTAACTGCCGCACCTATTGCTCGTGAGAATCTGTTCGAAAGCATGCGAGAAGGCGTGCTTGTCACCGACCGTTCGGACATGCTAGTCGATTACAATCGTGCAGCTGCGGATATGATAGAGGGGCTGAACTCCTCATCGATTGGCAGACCCTTAGCGCAGCTGTTTCTTAACGCAGGCAAAGACGCCTTGTCCTATGTAATGGATGCCGAGCCGCTGTTGTGCGAAGAACGGGAAGTGGCTTGGAACAAAGCTGGTGAAATCTGTTATTATCAAATCCGCTCCTCTCCGGTACAAAAACAAGGGGGAAACATCGCGGGCCAGATGATTATGCTGATCGACGTGACTGAACAAATACTGCTTCGGGACAAACTGCGTCAATTGGCTACGATGGACAGCTTAACGGGGATATATAACCGCACCTATTTTTTGGAGCTCAGTCGAGCGCTGCTTACACAGTCCGCCAGCCTGCGCAGTTCATTCTCCATGATTTTACTGGATGTAGACTTCTTCAAGAGCATTAATGACCGCTACGGGCATCAATATGGAGATCAAGCTCTCCAGCATATTGTTCAGGTGTGCAGCAGACATCTACGAGAAGGAGATCTCTTCGGTCGTTATGGCGGCGAGGAATTCGTGATCTGTCTACCAGATACGTCGTTGAAGCAAGCTGCAAGGCTCTGTGAAACTATCCGTGCCGATATTGAACAAAGCATCTTGTACACGCTTATCGGGCCCATTAACGTGACCGCCAGCTTCGGAGTAGTAGAAGCCCTAAGTCTTGAAGCCACTCTAGAAGAGCTGCTCTCAGAGGCTGATCATGCCCTGTACAGTTCGAAAAGAAACGGACGAAACGCTGTTCACCTCTCCCAGAGGTCAGAAATCACCCTTTTCAAACCTATATAAATGCATTCTTGTCCCTAATAGCGCATTCCTCAACCGTCCTAATTTTTCATAGTCTGTTTTTAGGTTTAATAGGAGTTATCTGAAAATTTAATCAGAGTGTAGGAAAAATTCGCTTTATGGATATGGGAGGCGCAAGAAATAATGAGGAACCATACAATGATGCAATTTTTTGAATGGCATGTTGCTGCGGACGGCAAACACTGGGATCGCTTAAAAGAAACAGCTCCCGCGCTAAAGGCCGTAGGCATTGATTCTGTTTGGGTACCTCCTGCGACAAAGGCCGTCTCCGCTGACGATACAGGCTATGGCGTGTATGATCTATACGATCTGGGCGAATATGACCAAAAAGGTACGGTACGCACCAAATATGGCACCAAGCAAGCACTGATCGACGCCATTTCGGAATGTCAAAAAAATGGTATAGCGGTGTACGTTGATTTGGTCATGAATCATAAGGCAGGCGCGGATGAAAAGGAAATCTTTCAGGTTATCGAGGTCGACCCTAATGACCGGATGAAAGAAATCTCCAAGCCTTTCGAGATTGAGGGCTGGACTAAGTTCACTTTCCCCGGCCGCGGGAATGAACACTCTTCCTTTAAGTGGAATCACAATCATTTCAACGGCACTGACTTTGATGCTAAATCGGGGCGAACAGGAGTATTTCGTATCGTAGGCGAGAACAAAACATGGAACCAGAATGTGGACGACGAGTTCGGCAACTACGATTATCTAATGTTTGCAAATATTGATTACAGTCATCCAGAGGTCAAAAAGGAAATGATCCAATGGGGAAAATGGCTGGTGGACACGCTCCACTGCAGCGGCTTTCGCTTAGATGCCATCAAGCATATTAACCATGAGTTTGTAAAAGAATTCGCGGTAGAAATGTTTAATAAATGTGAGAAGGATTTCTATATCGTGGGTGAGTTTTGGAATTCGGATTTAGAATCCTGCCGACAATTTCTAAATACCGTGGATTATAAGATCGACCTCTTCGATGTCTCCCTTCACTACAAGCTGCATTCAGCTTCCTTGGGGGGTAGAAACTTTGATTTAACTAAAATCCTCGACGACACACTGGTGCAGACCCATCCTACCAATGCTGTAACGTTCGTTGATAATCATGATTCTCAACCCCATGAAGCTCTGGAATCTTGGGTAGATGATTGGTTTAAGCAAAGTGCTTATGCACTTATCCTACTGCGACGCGATGGATATCCGGTTGTATTTTATGGCGATTATTATGGAATTGAAGGTCCTACACCTGTACCGGGTAAAAAAGATGCCATTGATCCGCTATTATACACCCGCTATCACAAGGCTTATGGTGAACAGAAGGATTATTTCGATCATCCCAACACGATTGGCTGGACGCGGCTCGGCGTGAAAGACATCGAGCGCTCCGGTTGTGCGGTTGTGATTAGTAACGGTGAGAACGGCCAAAAAAGAATGTTCGTAGGGGAAAAACGCGCTGGTGAAGCATGGGTGGATTTCACCCATAATCACAAGGCGACTATAACGATTGAAAAAGATGGCTGGGCGACCTTCCCGGTCAACGGCGGCAGCGTATCTGTTTGGGCGCTACCCGATGCAGGGACTGACAAAAAGTAATTATGTTGTATATAAATAGGGTGCTCATCGCCATTTTTCAGCGATGAACACCCTATTTTAGTTGTTGTTTGGAGTATTTTCTGGATGACGGGATACTAGCCTTACCAGATCCAGTGTAAGGATGGGCAACGTTACGGAAGCTGGATAGGCCAAGTAACGCGGCTCCCACTCCGGGCTGAACTTTTCTTTATAGCGACGCAGTCCGGCAAAGCCGTACCAGTGTCCACCTCTTTTAAACACGAGATGAGCCAGTTTTTCCTCTCGTAGTGCTCCGGCATTCTGACCCACACTGGATAGTGGAGCATTGCCAAGATTAAAGCGGTGATACCCCTCCGACTTCGCCCATTCCAGCAAACGAATGAATAAATAATCCATCGTACCATTCGGTGCGCCCTTTCGATGGCGCATTAAATCAATAGACAGGGTCTCTCCCCGGTCATACCCCGGTGCAATCGAAGCAAAAGCCAGTACCATCCCTTCGCTGTTCCGCAGAATCGCAATGGGCGCTAGCTGTAGATAATCTTCCTTGAACCATCCCAGCGAATATCCTTTTTCGACTCGCCTGCTCAACCATTCATCCGAAACCGACCGCAGCTCTCGCAGTGAATTTTCAGCATGTGGTGCAGCTGCAATTTCAAAAACATAACCTTCCCGTTCAAAACGATTGCTTACACTGCGCAAATCACTATTCTTTTTGCCACTTAGCGTAAAGGTATTGAGCGTTACCAATGCCTCTTCACCCAGCTTGAAGAAGCGATAGCCCTGCTCATGATAGATGGATAAGAAGGCAGGCGTAGCTTGATAGAAAACGACAACCAGCCCAAATTTATCCGCAGCTTGTCTGAATTCATTGATAGCTTCGTTCATTAAGCTTTTCTCACCTAGCGGATCACCTAGGACAACGAGCTTGTCTCTGACTCTGGAAAACGCGAGAAGCACTTTGTCATTCTGCGCCCAGAAGAAGCTTTTATCCCCTAAAAACAGCATATGAGTCAAGGCATTGCCTTGAACGCCCTCTAAAAAGCGCTTCAGCTTGGCTATATCAAAAGCACCGAAAAGCTCCTCCGCCTTATGATGCGGCCGAAGGGTTACCAGCATAGTGAGAATGATCCAGGAGAAGGCTAGCCCTCCGATTGCCGTAAAGGCGACATGACTATGCCGCTGAAGCCATTCAGGCTGCACTCCGGGAGGCAGATGCTTCAGAAATCCACGATGTACATAACTGCCCATCAAATAATAAGTAAGCGCGATGACAGACGTTAGGGCAAACCACCAGATCGTGCTCTGTTTACTGACTTGGGCACTGATTCGATAAAACCGAGATCTGGATACCCACAGGATGAGAGCTACCAGAAGCAGAAAAAGTGCCTCTTCATAATCAAACCCCTTAGCCACAGCAAACACCGATCCAGTGAACAGAAGTATGCTAGTCCATACATATGCACTATGCACTCGCAACGTAATCCCCCGTGACAATATAATTAGCATGAAACCAATAAGTACAGACAGATGATGCGACAATTGCATCACTGGAAAGGACAATATCTCCTCCGTAATCTTCAACCTATACAACAACCCCGGCGTTGCAGTAGATAACAAGAGAATCAGACCGCTTGCTAATACTAACTTACCGAGAGCCCACACCCCTAGATCGCTCAGAAAGGAATACTGACCCGGCCACCCCCAAATCTTTTGCCATAGATTAAGAGAGGGTTCGAACCCTGGAGCTGAACGATCTAGACCCTTTTTTCCTTGCAAACCAATTTCCAGTGCAGCCAGCACCAATCCAATCAACCAAGGAATGACATAATAAAACAATCTAAAGATAACAAGTACCGCCATCGCCTTATCGCTCTGGTATCCAAGCTGTGTAAGTCCAAGCAAGGCGATAAGATCAAATGCACCGATACCGCCGGGGGCCATGCTCAATATGCCTGCAATGGCGGCAATCGTAAACACACCAAAGATAGCTATGAAATGGACCTCGTCCAAAAGATGGCTGCTGATGGTCCAGAAAGTCACGCCTGCAAAGCTCCATTCCAAAAAGGAAGCACCCACAGAAGCCACGACTGTAAACCATGGTGTTCTGCCTTCTCCACGGTTAATCCACTTTGCATAAAGTGCTGAGCGCTGTACAAACACAAATATCGGCAAATAAAGCGCCATCCCCCATACTGCGAATACGAGCCAGCGATGTTCTTCCAGCAAAGCCGTTGCCGGGAGTAAGCCAAAGATATTAGCCCATGAAAGCAAGGATAACCCAGTAATCATAAGTGGGGATAGAAATACGATGGCCGGGGTTAGCACAGAGGTTGGCACTCCACTTTTTTTATACAGCAGCGTCCTTAAACCCACTCCAGCCAGACCCGCAAAGCCAATCAAATTATTAAATGTATTAGCAATCCATGCATACCGAAACGTACTCCATAGCCCTACTTTTAAACGGAAATGTGCCCGAATCAAATAGTCATAGGCACTCATTACAGCTACTGCGAGAAGGGCAAAGCCGACCATTTGAAAAATAGCGGACGTGGGCACGCGCCTAAGTTCACGCATAATAAGCCCTAAATGAACCTGCTTCAGCTCATGTTGCCCCTCCCAGTATACGAACGCAATAATAGCGACTGGAAAAAGAGCTCTGACCGCCCTGATCCGATAGATAGATAGGATTAGCCTTACAATTTTGAATCTTTCTAATGTCTGTTGCTTAGAATGCATGAGCCCACCTGCCTTTACCGCTGACACATGTTGTGCTAGACAATTTTTACAACTAATTCATTATAGCAATACTTGGAATAGAAGACCCGTGATAATCAACACCTAATCCATTAGACTGCCAACAGTGCCTTTACCCCTGCAATAATTAAAGAATTTATGGGAAAAGTGGAGTAATCATAATAAATATATTACGAAGATGGACAGGTTATTATGACGGAACTTTACTTAAGGGTGCTTTGTCAGTATTGGCAAACAATGCGTTAAAAGAACATGTAAATTAAAGTTTAAACCTAAAAATACATAACAAAAAGGACATCCCTCACGGCAAAGGATGCCCTTTTTATTATGTAATGCGGTTTACAATAGGTTATACACGGATATCAAATCTGCCTTTGCTATCCGTTGTTGCGGTAGCTATCTCTTGCGGACTTGCTGCAGCAGGCTTATTGTTCGCAGGTTTGGCAGGTGCCTCAACAACACTGTTAGCGGAGGAAGCACTGCTCTGAGACTTCTGCGAGATTTGTGCCTCGATGGTCTTAATCTGTTGTTCAATTTGCTTCGTTTTCGTTTCCTTGGTCTTGTCATCGTCTGCGCTGGTATTAATCTTGTCCAGTTCAGCTTCTAGCTTCGCTTTTTGTTTCTCAAGCGTACTGGTATCTGTAGTGCTAGATGTCGAGGTAGTATACGATGTGGAACCTGAGACTGCTGATATACTCATGGTTATCCCTCCCTTCCTTACCTCCAATATAATCCTTTTGCAAGTAAGGAACGTTAAGACCCGCTGAAAGTTTGCTGAAAATACTACTTGCTGGTTGTAAGGATGGGCTGCTAGGCGCTTGCTTTTCCTCGTCTAATGAGCAGCATATAAGAAAGAATCGAGAGAAGTCCGGTCCCTGCTATCACAATCGCCATCGGAAGTGCTGATTCAACTCCCCCAAGACCAACAAGTGGCGCCACACAGCTACCTAGCAGCAGGGGAATTAATCCGATTAACGCTGAGGCACTGCCTGCCGCTTCACCTTGATCCTGCATCGCCAATGAGAAGCTGGTCGCACCGACGATCCCCACACTGGAGACAACTGCAAATAAACAGATCAGAATAGGGATCAGCCCTCCTCCTACCAGAATCGTCAGCAGTAGTAAGAGGCCTCCCGTCATACAGAGCAATAGTCCGCTAAGTAGCAATTTAGTCTCACTTACCTTGCCAGCAAGTCTGCCGGCAATTTGGCCTGTAATAATAATTCCAATCCCATTCACAGCAAAGATCAGACTGTATACCTGCGGTGTAACCGCAAAAATATTTTGCAATACAAAAGAAGAACCTGAGATATAAGCAAACATGGATGCCGTAACAAAACCTTGCGACAAGGCATAGCCCATAAACTTACGATTGCCAAGCAATACCCGGAAGGTAAGCAGTGTCCCCTTCAGTCCACTCTTAGAGCGTCGCTCCTTCGGCAGTGTCTCTGGCAAGCGCAATAAAATGGTTAGGCAAAAAATAATTCCGGCAGCAAATAAAACTAAGAATATCCCCTGCCATGTAGTTACTCTTAACAGTTGGCCCCCAATAACCGGAGCCAAAATCGGTCCGAGACCATTCACAATCATCAATAGTGAGAAGAACTTCGTGAGTTCAGAGCCACTATATAAATCACGAACAGCCGCTCTAGAGACAACCACGCCTACTGAACCAGCAAGCCCCTGAATAAACCGTAAAGCAACCAGCAGTCCAATCGACGGACTAAAAGCACACAGCACTGATGATATGGCATAGATGAACATTCCTATAAGCAGCGGACGGCGACGGCCATACACATCACTCAGCGGTCCAGCGACCAACTGTCCTGAAGCTAGTCCAAGCAAAAAGAAGGTCAGACTAAGCTGTACTAAAGCAGCAGTCGTACCGAAATCCGCGACAAGCGTAGGCAGTGCAGGCAAATACATATCAATCGACAACGGGCCGATCGTTGTAATGGAACCGAGAATCACAGCCAGCTGTAATCTCTGCTTCCGTGAGGGTCCACCTGCGGCAAGCTTATTACCATTTTGCATTCCAATCATAATCCTTACTTCAACCTTTCTAAAGCAACCCATAGGCCTTTTTTTGTATTCTTCATACTAACGTAAAGGAAGTGAATTGATCAATCCTTTTATGGAGGGCTGCTAGCGCCTGTGTAACAAAAATAACCGCCTTCCGGCGGTTATTCTGATTGTTTTATGCATTTGTAGATGTGCTGCGCATTTGCAACCAATCTCTAGCGGCTTCAGCCTCAGCAACACTCAGGCGATGACCTTGGTTGCCCCAGTGTGTTGTCACCTCTGCGCCTGCCTTCTGTAAAATAATCTCCAAATCCTCAGTCTCCGAAGAAGCGATAAGCGGATCATTTGTACCTGCTCCAATGAAGATAGACACCCCTTCAAGAGAAGGAAGCTCTACATTCCGCAGCGGCACCATCGGATGCAGTAGAATTGCGGCGCGGAAAACCTCCTTATAGTGGAACAGCAAGCTGCCGGCAATGTTTGCACCGTTAGAGTAACCCACGGCTACCAGATTGTTGGCATCAAATCCGTACTGCGCTGCGGCATCGTCCAGAAACTGCTTAATCTCGTGAGTACGGAAGATTAGATCGGCTTCATCGAACACCCCTTCAGCCAGCCGCCGGAAGAACCTCGGCATACCATTCTCTAGAACATTCCCTCTGATACCCAGAACTGATGAATCTGGAGATAATAACCCCGCAAGCGGTAGTAAATCTTGCTCATTGCCCCCCGTACCGTGGAATAATACAAGCGTGGGCTTCGTTATATCCTTACCTTTATGAAATACATGAATCATCCCTGCTTCACCTCAATTTCTCTTATTTGAATAGGACTTAAATTTTCTTCGATAGCCGTACGATGCGGTTCATACCAAGAAGGCAGCATCAGTTTCTCGCCCAGAGCATCCGGTGCCTCATCTCGAGCAAAGCCTGGAGGGTCTGTAGCAATCTCGAAGAGGATCCCCCCTCTTTCACGGAAATAGATCGCATTGAAGTATTGGCGGTCTTGAACCGGTGTTGGATGATGTCCATGGCTCTGTACATGTTGCCCCCATTCCAGCTGCTCAGCATCATCTTTTGCACGCCATGCAATATGGTGAACCGTACCTGTACCTCCTGCACCTAGCGGGATTGGCGTTGTCTTCAGATCAATAATATTACCCAAATCGCCAGTGGTTCTGTAACGACTATATCCGTCTCCATCCGCGATATGCTCCATTCCCATCGTATGGACAAGCGTCTCTGCCGTTTGCAGCGGATTGTTGCTGTAGAGCACAGCGCCACCGAACCCTTTGATCGCATGCTCGGTAGGAACCCCTCCGAAAGACCACTTACTAAGCGCTCCTTCCTCACGTTCCACAAGGTCAATACGTAAACCGTCATAATCAGTGAAGGATAGATAGGTTTCCGAGATTCTATTGCTGAGGGTGACCGAAATTTGATATGCAGCAAGACGTTGTTTCCAGAATGCCAATGAGCCCACAGGTATTGCATAAGTGGTTACACCGACCTGTCCAGCGCCGATTCTACCTTTACGCCCCATGGAAGATGGAAAGAATGTAATTATCGTCCCCGGTGCACCCTGTTCGTTCCCAAAATATAAATGATAAACTTCCGGAGCGTCAAAATTAATCGTTTTCTTCACCAGCCGTAGTCCTAGAATACCGGCGTAAAAATCAACATTACGCTGAGCATCGCCAACAAAAGCTGTAATATGGTGGATTCCTGCAGTTTGAAGTGTCATTATTATAAACCCCCTTCTTAGTTAAAAATCAAGGCATCCAGAGAAATCGAACCCGGCCCCGTAAGTGCTATACCTACCGCAACCACAAGTACTGTGAGTGGAAACTCAATACCGTTTGCAGTAGACCAGAAGCCATTTGGCGCATGAACCTTAATGATGGCTCCAAGCATCGTAGCAGCGATTAACACTGCTGCAACAGGAGTTAGTAGCCCTGCCGCGAACATAAATCCACCCGCCAGCTCTAGAATACCTGCTAATACCGCCATCGTAACGCCTGGTTTAATGCCTATGGACTCCATCCAGCCGCCTGTACCCTTCGGGCCATATCCGCCAAACCATCCAAATAGCTTTTGTGCGCCATGTCCGATAAACGCAATCCCGATCACTAATCTCATCAATAATATTCCTACACTTATCATGGTTAATCCACTCCAATTTTCTTTGATTTAATTATCTTAACATTAAGATATATGGTAAATTTTTTTGTCTACCAGCGGCAAGAAGCAGCGAACTGCTTCTAACCTTATAGAGGCGCTCTTCCTAATGATATTTCAGCGCTCTATACACCTTTACCTAACTTCTTCAGTAAATCGATAGCCTGGCCCTTCTCTTCCTTATCCAGTCCATGCATTAGATCATGAATCGAAGCCACATGACGCGGGAAAATCTTATCGAACAGCTCACGCCCTGCATCCGTAATCTCCGCATAGGTCACGCGTCTGTCCTCGCTACACGGCACACGTTTCAGCAGACCTTTCTTCTCCAGCTTGTCGATATTATAGGTGATGCTTCCACTCGTAACGAGAATCTTCTCCCCGATCTGTTGCAGTGGAATACGGGTCCGGTGATACAGCACCTCAAGCACCATGAATTCGGCAGACGCCAGCCCGTAACTCTTCATATCCTTCACAGCTTGATCCATCAAGCTTCTGTAAGCCTTAGATAATACAACAAATAACTTTAAAGAAGACGCCTGATCCATCTCCGTAGTATTCTCTGTATTACGAACATTCTCTTCGGTATTACTCATCAATTCCACCTCCAGTTTGACAGCGATGTTGTACAATCTAAAGTAAATGTCTTTATGTTAAATATCTTTAAGTTAAGATAACTATACTTCCTCACACTACCTTTGTCAACCTCGCCACTTAAAAAAGATAACATAAGGTGCTTAACGAGCTATTAATGTTCTTTCTACGAATTTTTAAGAGCGTGATGAAAATCACTCTAAGTTTGACCTGACCCTTAAAACGGCGTATTCTTGTCTTTACGAATGACTATTTAGTAAGCGATTTCACTTCTCTCAAAGGAGGCAACCTGATGGTGGAGGAACATGCTGGTGCGCGGCGCGTGCTGATCGTAACAGCCGTAGCCGCAGAGCGAGACGCGGTCCTGCGCGGCCTGCAAGGCAGCGACAGGTTCCATGTGATTGCTGCCGGCGCAGGTACGGCAGCAGCGGCGGCGGGAACCGCCGCAGCACTCGCAGCCGGATCTTACGGCTGCGTAATTAGCGCCGGGATCGGCGGCGGGTTCCCGGGGGTGGCCCCTTTAGGCTCGCTGGTCGTTGCCAGCGAGATGATAGCCGCCGACCTCGGGGCCGAGACGCCGGAGGGCTTCCGCAGCGCTGCCGAGCTTGGCTTCGGCAGCGTGTCCGTGCCGGCTGACCGCGGCACGGTACAGGCGGTTTCGGCCGCGCTGGCAGCGGCCGGACTGACCGTAAGCACGGGCACCGTGCTTACGGTCTCGACGGCGACCGGCACCGCGGAGACGGCCGCCGCTTTGATCGCGCGGCATCCCTATGCCGTCGCGGAGGCGATGGAAGGCCACGGGGTTGCCGTGGCCGCTGAGGCGCTGGGGCTCCCGGTACTGGAGCTCCGCGCCATTTCGAACCCGGTCGGTCCCCGCGACCGGTCCGCCTGGAAGATCGGCGATGCAATGGAAGCATTAACGGCGGCAGCCGCTATACTATTGGAGGTGCTGTAATGACAACTGAGCTTAATATCGCTTTTTCCCCTTGCCCTAACGATACCTTTGTATTCCATGCCTGGGCACACGGGCTTGTCCCGAATGCACCACAACTGAATGTAACCTATGCCGACATTGATATTACCAACACACTTGCTGCTAATGGAGAAGGCCCAGAAGTCCTTAAAATCTCCTATGCCGCCTTACCATGGGTTCTTGAGCGTTACAAACTGCTGCCATGCGGCGGCGCACTGGGTCGCGGCTGCGGGCCGTTGCTCCTTACCGCAAGTGGCCCAACAGCGATCAAACGTCCCGAAAAGCTAGCTGGACGCCGGATTGCAGTGCCTAGCGAACGCTCTACGGCTTATCTACTTTTCAGATTATGGGCAGCACAGCATATAACGGGAGGCATCGGTGAAATCGTCGTCATGCCTTTCGATGAGATCATGCCTGCTGTACGTGATGGCCATATCGATGCCGGACTTGTAATTCACGAAGCCCGCTTTACTTACGCATCTTATGGTCTTAATATGCTGACTGACCTAGGCAGCTGGTGGGAAAGCGATACTGGCCTGCCGATTCCACTCGGCGCGATCATTGCTCGCCGCGATCTGGATACCGATGCAATCACTGGCTCGATTCGCAGCTCTCTTCAATATGCATGGGATCATCCTACTGACTCTAGAGACTATGTGCTTAGCCACGCACAAGAGTTAGCTCCAGAAGTGGCAAAATCTCATATTGATCTCTATGTGAATGAGTTCTCGATGAACTTAGGCGATGACGGCTACGCTGCAATCTCTGCCTTACTAAATCGTGCTGCAGCAGAAGGACTTGTACCTGCCATCGACCCAGAATTACTTCGGTAGCATGCACTAGGTATTCTTAACACACTCTAAAACTAGACATAGCCTAAAATCCCCGGTTACACACATAAGGTGTCCTCCGGGGATTTTGTTTATTCTAAGCAGCAGTTGTTGCGATTGCCTTCAATCCATTATTTGGCATAGCGGAGCGATGGCTATACAATAGGCCTATAAATAGATTCTATGAAGGAGGATCACATGATACCTGAAAACAATAGCAAGCAAAACATCGATCGATTTCTCGGCTTTCAAGCGGACTATGACCGCTACCGTCCTGAAGCTCCTCCCCTGATCATCAAGCTGCTGACCGACTACTTAGGCAGCACACCTTCAGTCGTCGCAGATATAGGCTGCGGCACGGGCTTGTCTACTTTTCTGTGGAAGGATGTCGCGGACCACGTAATAGGCATTGAACCGAATCCAGATATGCTGGGAAAAGCAATCGATAAATTAAGCCGGATAGAAGATCCTCAATCCATCACTTTTGTACAAGGTTATTCTAACCAGCTTCCACTTGCAGTGGACAGCGTAGACATAGTGACCTGCTCACAGTCATTCCACTGGATGGATCCTGAAAGCACACTTCGAGAAATCTCCCGGGTCTTGAGAACAGGTGGTGTCTTCGCTGCCTACGATTGCGACTGGCCTCTCCCCCTTCAACAGAAGGTAGAAGAACGTTACAACCAACTGATCTCCAAATCCGAGGAACTGCTCGCCTCACTCTTACCTGATGCTGAGAGAGCACATAAATGGGACAAAGAAGGGCATTTGTCACGGATTCAGGCTAGTGGAGCTTTCTCTTTTGCAAGAGAGATCGTATTTCATAATCTTGAATCCTGCGATGCGCAGCGCTATGTAGGACTCGCTCTAAGTCAAGGCGGAATACGAACCGTGTTGAAACAGGACGCTACCTTGCTCGATCAGGACATTGCAGACTTCACAACTGCGGTTGAACAACATTTTCAAGGACGCACCCTAGAGGTTCTGGTCAGCTATCGGATGAGAATCGGCATCAAATAATCTCAGCACTTAAGCGCAAAGAACGCCCCGATTTTCCTTATAGGAGGAAAGTCGGAGCGTTTTTTTATTTTATTTGACTTCTTCCATGAACAAATTTAGGTTCTCAACGATTTCCTTAGATCTGGAATGGTGTAAATAATGTCCGCCCTCGAATGTCATCACTTTTCCATGCACAGATTCCTTAACTTGCCCTTCATGCAGAGGAATCCAATCTTTCACGGTTGTATTATTCGCTTGTATAAAGAATATAATGGGAAGATTCTTGTCGAATTTCAACCCTCTGGCTGCGACAAAGTTAGGATATATATGTTCCATTTCATTTAAGGTAGTGGAATTATTCATATTTTTGAGCGATATTAATTTCATTTGTTTTTTGGTCTCATCATCAAATGGCAGTCCATCATAAGGGTCACCGCTTAATTGCAATCCCAATCTAATGATACCTGAGTCTTTGAGCAGCTTTAATTTTTTTATCGGGAATTTAACATCCATACCGCCTTGCTCAGGAACACTACTATCAACCCCTACAAATGCACTCACTTCGTTTGGATATTTCTTCGCATATTCCAATCCGTAAATACCTCCAATGGAGTGACCCATTAGAATATATTGGTCAATGTTTAGATTCTGTACGGCTTCATGAACCTCACTTATGATATTCGCTGTAGTTCGTTCCTTATCGGTCTCATCACTTAATCCATAACCAAACGGCTCAACCGCGACCACTTTGTAAAATGGTGATAACTCATCAATCAACGGCTTAAAATCAAGTGCTGGCGCTCCAGTTCCAAAGCCCGGGATAAGTACAATAGTCTGCTTCCCTTGTCCTTGGATCAAAACATTCATACTTTTTCCGTCAACAGGAACTAACTGACCATATTGATGTATTTTTTTCTGATCAGATTTGTTGCTAATCACATTAACTGTATAAACAACAGCTAGAAAAAGCACGATCAAAATCACTATTGCTCCTAATATTTTTAGCAACAAGTTACGTACTTTATGCTTTTTCTTTTCATTCCCCGTTTTTATTACCACTGTTTGTGTCACCCTCATCTTCTCCTGTCCTATTCTATTTATTATGTCGCCTTAACATTTCGCTAATGAGATCTTAACCAACAATGATGTACTCCTCATGACCACAATATGAACTAAATATGAATAGGCAAAAAAAATACTACGGCAGCGCAAGCAAGAAATCTTACCTGTGCTACCGTAGTATGAACAATGAGGCGCGCGTTCAACCCCTCGCAAAATATCCTTGAACGCTAATTATTCTGTGGGCGCTATAATTGGTAAGGTGACGATGAAGGTCGTTCCTTGGCCAGGTTCACTTTCCACTCGGATATCCCCTTTATGAAGCGATACGATCTGTTTAACAATGGCTAGTCCCATCCCACTCCCGCCATACTTGCGACTGTGGGAACGATCAGCCTTAAAGAAGCGTTCAAATATACGCGCTTGGTCCTCGGGAGAAATACCAATGCCAGTGTCGGATATTCGGACGGATACATTGTTCAAATCTTGTTTGATGCTGACGTTAATCACACTGTCATCCTTGGAGAATTTGATACTATTTCCAAGGAGATTCGTCCACACCTGACTTAACAAATCATGGTCAGCCCATACGACTACTGGTTTCAAATCAAGCTCAAAACTGATGTTGCGCGCCGACCATTGGGGCTGTATCGCCACAATTACTCGTCTGATCTGTTCGTCAAGACTGAACGTGATAAGTCGCAGTTGTTGGGATTGTGATTCAAGCACACTCAGCTTTAACAGACTATCGCTCATCTTGGACATCCGCTCCGCTTCAGCAATAATAATATCGAGATAACGATTCCGTTCATCCTCTGTGAGGGCAACTTTCTTGAGCGCAATAGCATAACCAGATATGGAGGTGAGCGGAGACTGAACCTCATGTGACACATTCGTTACGAACTCCCTGCGCATTTGCTCAAGGTGCTGAAGATCGTGCATCATTTCCTCGAAGCTATTAGCCAAGGTACCTAGCTCACCCATCTGCTTAATATTCAATTCGACATTAAAATCCCCAGTTGCTATACGCCTAGTTGCCTTTGTAAGCCTTTTGATCGGTCTCACTAAGAACATAGAAGCGACCAAAATTAATACGCTTCCCGTTATTAACGAATACGCCAAAAAATTAAATAGCAGATTCCTCGTAGAAGACAAAGTAGGAGGCACAAGCGGCTCCACAAACATCGCCTTCGTTCCCATTTCAGTTTTCAAAGGTAGTCCTAAGAGGTTGGAAGAACCTATACTCGGTTTTACTTGAACAGCTTCACCAGCCAATACTTTCTTTAGTTGCTCCCTAGTCACGGTAGCAGGGCTCTCTCCATTAAGCTCTCCGTAGGACCGGTAATGGCCGTTCTTATCGTAAATTCGAATATGATAGGAATCCAGCTGCTTCATTCCACTAACAAGAGCATCCGCTTCATGTAACGGTAAGGTTTCGTATATCCGGGCGATGTCCTGACCAAAGCGAAGTAAGGGAATTCGCAGGTTTTCGTTTAATTTATCTTGGAATACCCAAGTTGTCACAAATAGAGAAATCAATGTCCCTCCAATCACGGAGACCAGAAAGGTCAGAACAACACGTGTATATAAGGATTTGATCATTCGTAGACCTCAAACCGATAGCCAAGCCCCCGTACCGTTTCGATTCGAAAATCAGTTGCAGACGCAAATCGTTCACGTAGACGCTTAATATGTACGTCTATCGTTCGATCATCTCCAGCATAATCAATTCCCCAAATCTGATCGATTAACTGCTCGCGCGTATAGACTTGCCCGGGTGTTCCAGCTAGCTTATACAGCAATTCGAACTCCTTAAGCGGCAACGCGAATGACTCTGTTCCTCTCATCACCTTATAGGTTTGCCGATCAAGGACGACGTTGCCGAACTGGATCGTCTGGGTGGAACCAATCTTGTATCGCTTCAATAAGGATCTAACACGAACCGTCAACTCCAGCGGATCGAATGGCTTCGTCAAATAATCGTCTGTTCCCAGTTCGAAGCCCTTCACCTTCTCCCAGGTTTCACCTCTGGCAGTTAGCATAAGTAAGGGAAGATCTGGATTGGCTTTTCGTAGCTCTTTGCATAACGTCCACCCATCCATAACCGGCATCATGATATCGAGTACAACAAGATCGACCTGCTTTGAGGCGTAAACGGCTAACGCTTCTTTGCCGTCTGCAGCTTCGGCTGTATCAAATCCGTCGTTACGTAGAAATAAACAGACGAGTTCGCGAATGTTAGCGTCGTCGTCAGCAACTAGTATAGTAGGCATTCGTACCCTCTTTTCCTGTTATCCATCTTAGTCATTATACTACAATATACTTCCAGCCAAGAAGGAACGCGTTAGGCATCATTTCAAGGCCGATGATCGTTTCGCAAAAAATAGAAGGATCATGTATAGCGCGAAGCTTATACTTTCTTATTTTGTCAAAAAAAGAGCGTCTAACACGGTAATCCGCATGTAGACGCTCTTGGAGTCGTTTGACTTCACCTTCAAACAACCTACTTCTTATTCATCTTAAACTTCAGGAAGAGCTCATTGTAATGAGCAAGCATCCGTTTCCCAAGGTTATCATACACCTCAAGCCGATCCGTAATCTCGGCAGGCGGGTAGAACCGGGTATCCTCGGAGGTTTCCTTCGGAAGCAGCTCCAGCGCAGGAATGTTAGGTGTGGAATAACCTACGTATTCTGCATTCTTAGCTGCTACATCTGGGCGAAGCATGAAGTTAATGAACTTATGTGCTCCATCCACATTATCCGCCGTTTTTGGAATGACCATGTTATCGAACCACTTGTTCGAGCCTTCCTCAGGCACTACATAATCAAGCTTATCATTCTCGTCCATGATCTCTGAAGCATCGCCGGACCATACAATTCCGACAGCAGCCTCTTCATTGGCAAGCAGCATCTTGATCTCATCTCCGACAATCGCCTTAACGTTAGGAGATAGCTTATTCAGCTTGGTCAGCGCTTCTTGCAGGTGAGCTTCATCCCGGTCATTAACGGAATAGTGTAGGCTGTTCAAAGCCATACCCATTACTTCGCGTGCTCCATCCACCAAGAAAATGTTGTTCTTCAGCCTGCTGTCCCAGAGGGAATCCCAGCTGGTGAAGTCCATCCCCTTGGTCATTTCAGGGTTGAAGATAATCCCGACAGTTCCCCAGAAGTAAGGCACGGAATATTTGTTACCAGGATCGAAGGAAAGATCCATAAACCGCGGATCAATATTCTTTAGATTCGGAACCTTGCTATGATCCAGCGGTATTAGCAAATTTTCTTCTTTCATCTTGGCGATGGCGTAATCCGAAGGAATGACTACATCAAAAGTAGTTCCACCCTGCTCCACTTTTGTTAGCATGGCTTCATTAGAGTCAAAGGTTTGATAAATGACCGTTAATCCGGTTTCCTTTTCAAATTCCTTGAGCAGATCAGGATCGACATAGTCGCCCCAGTTATAGATAGTCAGTGTATTCCCTCCGGAATAGCCCTCCCTTGAGTTCATCCAGGAACCTAAGTACATTAGCGCAAATGCCGTGATTACAATCGCCAAAAAAGCATTAATCAACTGTTTCATCTAGGCACCCCCGCTTCCGCTACAGGCTCCGCCACGGCCTCCGAGGTATTGGATCGGTTCTTCTTAAGAGTCAGGAAGTAATAACCGACAACGAGCAATATCGTGAACAGGAAGATCAGTGTCGACAACGCATTAATGGATAGTGACACCCCTTGCCGGGCTCTGGAATAAATCTCAACTGATAGCGTCGAATAACCATTACCCGTTACGAAGAACGTAACTGCAAAGTCATCCAGTGAATACGTAAGTGCCATGAAAAATCCACTAAAGATCCCCGGTTTGATAATCGGCAGAATAACCTTAGTCAGAACATCCTTGCGGCTTGCGCCGAGATCACGTGCGGCATCCGTTAGTGAAGGACTCATATCCTGTAAATGCGGCAGAATCATCAACACGGCAATCGGTACACTGAACGCGACATGCGAAAGCAGGACGGACACGAAACCAAGCTTGATGCCTGCAATGGTGAACAGGATCAGGAACGATGCACCGATAATGACATCCGGACTAACGATCAATACGTTGTTCAAAGATAACAAGGTATTTTTAGCACGGCGGTTTTGTACACTCTTAATGGCCAGTGCACCAATAATAGCGATAAGAGTGGCGATAGCCGAGGACAGAAGCGCGATGACAAGCGTGTTGATCATGATGATAATCAGACGTGTATCCTGAAGGACCTCACGGTAGTAATCCAGTGTAAAGCCCTCGAACTTGTGCATCGTCCCCCCACTGTTGAACGAATAGTACATCAAATAGAAGATTGGCGCATACAGAACAGCGAACACTAGCACTAGGTACAGATTGGAGAACCCGTTTTTATTTCTCATTCCGCACCCCTTTCCGCGATCCGCCGGTAATAATCATGAACAGCGCCATAATAGCAATCAGAAACACTGCAACCGTGGAGCCCATGCCCCAGTCCTGTGTGACCAGAAAATGCTGCTCAATCGCAGTGCCGAGTGTAATCACCCTATTGCCGGCAATCAGACGAGTAATCATAAACAGGGACAGCGCTGGTATGAATACCGCCATACATCCGGAACGCACACCCGAAATGGTCAATGGAAAAATAACGCGCCGGAACGTCGTCCAGCCCGAAGCACCCAGATCACGTGCCGCATCCAGCAAGGATAAATTAAGATCCTCCAAAGCGCTGTATATCGGCAAGATCATGAATGGGATAAAGATATACACAGATACAAATACAAAGCTGAAGCCCGTAAATAAAATTTGCTGTTCACCGATTCCAAGCAGATCAAAGAAATTGTTGATCGGTCCGAACGTACCAAATATGCCGATAAAGGCGTAAGTTTTCAGCAGCAAATTAATCCAGGTCGGTAAAATAATCAGCAATAGCCATAGCTGCTTATGCTTCGTTCTCGTCAACAGATATGCTGCCGGGTAGGCGACCAGCAAAGAGAATGCTGTAATCAAAAACGCATACCAGAATGAGGTCAGCGTCATTTTTAAGTACACAGGTGTAAAGAAGTTCACGTAGTTATCTAGCGTAAGATGCCCATCCAGATCAAATAGAGAATAATAGATGACAAGCAGCACGGGTGCGATTACAAACAAGGCGATCCAGAGGTAATAAGGGATGAGATAATACGATCTGCCCTTATTCTTCATGACTCTCCACCTCGGCGTAAGCTTCCAGACGTTTGTCGAACTCTTCCTCCGTTTCACCAAAACGCATAACATGAATCGCTTCCGGATCAAAATAAAGGCCAATTTCACTGCCTACAGTCGCTTTACGTGTAGAATGCACAAGCCATTCATGTCCGGATTCATCATAACAACTGATTTCATAATGGACACCCCGGAACAACTGGGAATCCACTCGCACACGTAGCTTACCCTGTTCCAATGTTGAAATTTCCAAATCCTCGGGGCGTATAACAATCTCCACAGATTCGTTTGGTTTAAGACCGGCATCAAAACATTCAAAGCGGCGCCCGTTAAACTCCACCAGATAGTCTTCAATCATTACACCCGGAACAATGTTGGACTCGCCAATAAAATCAGCCACGAAACGGTTAATTGGCTCATCATAGATATCGTTAGGCGTGCCGCTTTGTTCGATTTTTCCTTTGTTCATGACAAAAATCCAGTCGGACATCGCGAGTGCCTCTTCCTGGTCATGTGTAACAAAAATAAAGGTAATGCCAAGCCGTTGCTGCATTTCTCGCAGTATGTACTGCATCTCTGTTCGCAGCTTCAGATCGAGCGCAGATAGCGGCTCGTCCAGCAAAAGAACCTGCGGCTCGTTCACAATCGCACGAGCAATGGCCACGCGCTGCCGTTGACCACCGGACATTTCGTTAATAGCACGCTGCTCGTAGCCCACAAGGTTAACGAAACTTAGCGCTTCCTGCACCTTCTTCGTGATGACGTCTTTCTTAAGCTTCTTAATGCGCAGTCCGAAAGCCACATTCTCGAATACGTTCAGGTGTGGAAACAGTGCGTAATCCTGAAAGACCGTATTGACCTGCCGCTCATTGGCTGGAATGTGGTTGATCACTTTACCGTTTAAATAGATAGACCCGCTTGTTGGCTCTGCGAACCCAGCGATCAATCGTAGAATAGTCGTTTTACCACAGCCTGATGGACCAAGTAGTGTATAGAATTTGCCGCGCTCTATCTCAAAGCTGACTCCTTTTAACACCGGATCTTCGTCGTCATATTGCTTGGTAACCTCTTCAAATGAAATAATGGTGCCTTCCTGAATAGCTATAGCTAACAACCTCCCTGCCTAAAGTATCACAATACTATTTTACCCGCATCTCGCGGAGAACAATCGAATGGGCATGCTCAGCGCTAATAAGCGACAATTCCTCCTCTCATTCGACACTCCAATAGATATAACATATTAGATTGTACCATTATATGCGATAGCTTACATGGATAAGGAATGCGTAAACTTAACAACTTTGTAAAATATCCAGTCCTCCAAGCCTTTTTCAAGGTGTTATAATGAAAACGAACTGAAAGACCAGACAGTTTTTTCATTTTTTTCCGAAAGAAGATGAATGATAATGAACGAGGGGTTACAAGACCGCCTTGAAAAATATGGTTTCTCACTTTACATGATACGAATTACGCTGGCTGCTTCACTCTCATGGGTGGCCGTACACAGCATATATGGTAGCCAATATTTATACTTTGCACCCCTTGCGGCTATCCTCATCACCCAAGCCAGTGTTAAAGCATCGCTAGAAAAAGGAATCTACCGCCTGATCGGCATTATTCTTGGCGGGATCGTTAGCCTAATTGTTGGCCAGTTTTTTGATGTAGGCGGGCTTTCTATCCTGCTCATTCTACTCATCGGGATTGGCATCGCTACGGCCTGTAAGATGAACATTCAAGCTGTTTCACAGGTGGGTGTTACTTCCGTTCTAGCACTTACTTTTTATCAGAATGACTACGTGCTTTGGAGAATAGGGGAAACATTTATCGGCGTGCTAATCGCCCTGGCCATCAATATGATTATCGTGCCGCCGAACAGGTTCGTCAAGGTAAAAGCATTGGCATTCGAAGGAAGTCTTCTACTTGCGGATGCATTAAAAGATCTCGTAGGCGTAAGACGCGATTCTCCGAAAGACAATTTGCTGGAGGAAGCAGGTAAACTCCTGTCGAATAGCAGCCGGGAACAGAAGGAAATGTTCTATACCCTCACACATTATCAGTGCCGGGGTGAACTGAAGGGGCTCATACAGGCTACCTCACACCTAAAAAGCATTCATTCCTACGTCAAAGACATTGCCGACGATATTCGTCTTCTGCCAGCGCATCATGCCTCTTCGGACTGGATGAAGGATGTGCTGGAGTCAACCGCAGATTGTATTGCTCTTTATGGAACCAGAACCTTATCAGAGGCCGAATGCCAACGTTCTCTTGCCGATTGTATAGAGCGTGCCCGTGACCTGCAATTGGCCAGTTTCTCTGAACTACAAGGGAATTGTTCGCTATCAAGCATTCGTGATCTTGGTGCGGTCTTCAGTCACTTAAACCGGGTGTTGGAGGAAGTAGAGCGTGCTAAATCTGCTACTTATGCTGTAGCCACTCGGCCCTCAACAGCTGAAGCCGCACGCGCTTTACGTTTTATTAAAAAGGGACTCTCCCAGAAGCTATAAGCTCCAGGAGTGTCCCTTTTGTTATTGCTCTATTAGACATAATGCCCTCTTACGTTCCTGATTACTACAACCATTGCACAAGTTAACTAAACCGACTGCTTCGCGGCACGCCCTATCCTCACATTCACCAGAACAATGCTGCTAACAATAAGGAGTAGACCAATCACAAGATTTAAAGTAATCTGCTCATTTAAAAAGACTACGCTAGTACCTATCGAGATCAGTGGAATTAAAAAAGTAAATGATCCGACCTTCCCTGCCTCTCCCTCGTTAATCAGCTTGAAATAAATCAGCCAGCCTAGCGCAATCACAAAAATAGCGATAAATAAGGTATCCACGATAAACGTTCCACTCCAGGTGATATCCGACCACTTCTCCGTAGCAGATCCCGAGAGTAGCAAAATGATACCACCGATCGTTATTTGCATAGCGGTCATCCATAGCATATCCACGCGCACAGCATTTCGTTTCATATACACCGTTCCTAATGCCCAGCTCAAAGCACTGGCTAAAGCAAGCACAATTCCCCCTATAGAGATGCTTCCGTTAAGTCCTCCAATACTGAGGGAGCCTACTCCGATGAACCCTAGCAACAGACCGGCCATTTTGAGCCCGTACATGCTCTCTCCTAACCACAGCCATGAAAAAATGCCCAGCAAGACCGGCTGCAGAAATACAATGGACGAGAATAATCCTGCGGGTACATACTGCAAGCCAATCGTCTGAAATCCATAGTAAAACACGATACTTAATATAGCCGAGGTCAGATAGATCGGCCATAGCTGCTTGAAGCGGAGCTCCTTCATCTTAGGAAGTGCAATTAGAATAAGAATGAATCCGCCGATGACGGTTCGGATACCTGCAAATAATAAGGGCGGAGCGTAGTCTAAGGCGATTTTCGATATAGGCCAATTTATGCCCCATACCATCACCAAAAATATAAGAAGGATGATGCTTTTCTTCTGCTGATTCATGTATTCACTCCTTGGTGTAGATTCATCACAAATGATACAATAATTAAGAATATAAATGAAATGAATAATACTCATAAGGGGCATATCATATTTGTTATGAACAATACTCAAATTCGTTTGTTCGTCAAAATCGCGGAAAGCGGTAGTTTTACCAAAGCTGGTGTAGAACTGAATATGACTCAGCCTGCTGTCAGTCGAGCAATTTCCTCTTTAGAAGCTGAACTGGATGTAAAGCTATTACTTCGGGATCGGCGTAACGGCCTAATGCTTACTGACATTGGCAAGCGCATCCTTGTTATCTTTCGTGAAATTCTAATGGGCTTTGATAAGGTCCATCAGGAGATTTCCGCCGAGAGGGGGCTTGAGAAGGGAAGCATTCGAATTGGGGCTTTTCCAGTGGCTTCTGCCTATTTTTTACCGAAAATTATTAGCTCTATCACTGAAAGATATCCGAATATTACGATTAGCCTGCAGGAGGGCTCTATCGCCGAAGTTAGAGAATGGCTGGAATCCAAAGAAATTGATGTTGGCTTATTGCTCGCTCCTTGCGAGGCGTTCGAAACCATCCCACTATATAGAGAAAAGCTGTACGCTGTTATCAGAGATGATCATCCTTTGCACGAGCGTTCGGTTATAGGTGTGAGTGAATTAGCGGGTGAGCCTATGCTGATCTGTAAAGCAGGCTATGAACCACCGGTAGTAGATTTATTCCGCAGAAGCAGCAGCTATCTGAATGTAAAATATGTGGTTAATAACTATGCAACAGCTCTTAATATGGTTCAAGAGGGGCTGGCTGTGGGTGTAATGTCTGAGTTGTCTTTGTTAGCTTTACCTCCAAATGTAGTTACCCGCGAACTGCAGCCCGACGCCTACAGAGATATACATATCGCAGTCAGCTCGCTTGCCGATACTTCCATAGCTGTAAAGATGTTCATAGAGACAGCTCTGGATCTTTTTACTAAGCCTAAAAAAATAGATGATGAGGAGTGCTGAGAATGAACTTTAAAAGACTTGGTAATAGCGGATTACAAGTATCCGCATTGGGACTGGGGACGAACGCTTTTGGTAAAAGGGCGGATCAAGAAACCTCCATTCAAATCGTACATGCTGCGCTGGATCATGGCATTAACTTTATCGATACCGCTAATATTTACGCCGGCTCCGAATCTGAGCGGATCATCGGTTTGGCCTTGGAAAGTAGAAGACATGAGGCTGTTCTCGCCACTAAAGCAGGTTTAGTTAAGAATGACGGACCTAACGGAAGCGGCTCCTCGAGGCGCCATTTGATGCAGGAGCTAGAAGATAGTCTTCGCCGCCTAAAAACGGACTATGTCGATCTATACCAGATCCACACCTTCGATCCCAATACGCCACTTGAAGAGACGTTACGGACCTTGGACGATATGGTATCTTCGGGCAAAGTACGCTATATCGGGGCTTCCAACTATACAGCATGGCAATTAATGAAGGCGATTGGAATTAGTGAGGCACGGAGCTTCGCCAAATATATTTCAATTCAGTGCAGCTATTCCTTAGCGGATCGGACCCCGGAGAATGAGCTTCTCTCCCTTTGTCTTGATCAAGGTGTAGGGATTATTCCTTATTTTCCTCTGGCGGGCGGAATTCTCACAGGCAAATATAATTCAAGCGGTTCTGCACCTTCAGGGTCCAGAGCAGATACCGATCCTAATTTCAAAAGATTCCTGAATCATGAACGGATCGAACTGGGGCAGAAAGTGGGGCAGATCGCTGAAGAACTGGGAACCTCTTCTACTGCACTTTCCTTAGCTTGGCTCATGAATCGTCCTGCCGTCTCGACAGTTATTGTTGGGGCTACCCGCGTAAAGCAGCTGGAGCAGAATTTGCATAGTACCTCCATTCAGCTTAATGAGGAAACTACGAGCAAGCTGGATGAGGCAAGTGATTCCTTCCGCTTTGGCGAACCTTTCGCCTTTTATCGGCTCCCATAATTTGAACTATTACAATGAAGGAGGGGAGTATTATGACATCACATACAACGGCAAGCATTCAAGTGATGCTTGAAGAACATAAGGATTTTTTTAATCGTGGTGTAACTAAAGAGATTGCTTTTAGACTTAGTCAGTTACAAAAACTTAAAGACAGTATTAAACGATATGAGAGTCGAATTATCACTGCCTTACAACAGGACTTAGGAAAAAGTGAGTTTGAGGCTTATGCCACAGAAATCGGCTTCACCTTGGACAGCCTAGGTTACATGATGAAGCATCTCAGACGTTGGGCGAAGCCCGTAAAGGTTAGATCACCACTGCATTTATTTCCTGCGAAGAGTTATATCTTAAGTGAACCTTACGGTACCGCGCTCATTATAGGTCCTTTTAATTATCCATTTCAGCTGCTGATCGAACCGCTTATAGGCGCCATTGCCGCTGGAAACTGCGCTGTCCTCAAGCCATCAGAGAGCACACCATCCATCACGGCTGTTATAGAGCAGCTCATTCAGGAGACCTTCGAACCCCAGTATATTCGCGTAGTTCAGGGGGAGAAAGAGACCACCAATCTGCTGATCCATGCCAAGTTTGATTATATTTTCTTCACGGGCAGTGTTCCGGTCGGCAAAATCGTGATGGAAGCCGCTGCGAAGAATCTAGTGCCTGTAACCTTGGAGCTTGGCGGGAAAAGTCCGGTCATTGTCGACACATCCGCCAATCTTGATGTTGCAGCGAAGCGAATCGTATGGGGAAAATTATTAAATGCCGGTCAAACCTGTATTGCCCCCGATTATTTGCTCGTTCATAAGGACATTGCTAATGAATTGATCACCAAAATCAAACATCAAATTACTGAATTCTATGGTCAGAATGCGTTGCCGAATACAGATTATGGCCGGATCGTAAATGAGCGCCAGCTGCAAAGACTCGCCAGTCTCATTGAACGGGATCAGAAAAAGGTGGTTATGGGCGGAACCGTCATTTCAGAAGAACGTTATATTGAACCTACACTAATCTATCCTGCGGCTTGGACTGACGCTTCTATGGAAGATGAGATCTTCGGTCCGATCCTGCCCATATTGGAATATCATCAATTGGATGAAGCGATCCGGAGTATTAACGAGCATCCAAAACCGCTTGCACTTTATCTGTTCACAGCCGATAAAAATGTTGAACAAGAGGTGCTTTCCCGAGTCTCATTCGGAGGAGGCTGCATCAATGATACGATCTCGCATGTGGCGAACGCTAGCTTGCCGTTTGGTGGGGTAGAGAACTCTGGAATCGGCAGTTATCACGGGAAACACAGCTTTGAAGTCTTTTCCCACCGTAAAAGCATCGTCAAGAGAGGCACACGAATCGATCTCGGAATTGTGTACCCACCCTATGGGAATAAGATCAAGCTAGTCCGGAAAGTATTGAAATAAACAAAGCAGTAAACCTCCCATGACTGGGAGGTTTACTGCTTTTCAGGGAACGAACTTTCACTATTTGAACAGCTGTACCAATTCCTCTACATGTAACTCCGCGGTAGAAGGAAACCATAGCTCAGCAATCTCTTTCAAGGATGGACTTCCGGCTCCAACGGACCTCATACCAGCGGCTATGATGGCGGCTATCCCCTCCGCTGTATCTTCGATAGCTACGCAGCAGTCAGGTGATATGCCCAGCATCTCGGTGACTTGTAAATAAATTTCCGGATCCGGCTTGCCCATACGGAGGTTTTTAGGGTCAGCAATCGCCTGAAACAAGTGTCCGATCTCCAAGCGTTCAAGAATCATCATCGCATTCTCATTGATTGAAGCCAGCCCGACAGCGATTCGCTTATCTTTCAAATCAGTTAGCAGATGATGGATACCAGGGTGCAAATCATCTGCTGTCATTTGTTGAATCAGCTGCTTGTACATTTCGTTCTTCTTGTTGCATAGCATTCCTTTTACCGGTTGGGGTAAATTCAGGCCGCTTCCCTCCAGTAGGATCTCTAAACATTCCATTCGACTATGGCCCTTCAGACGTACATGCTTCTCTCTATCAAAAGAAATCGCCAGCTCATCGGCTAAGGCTTTCCAGGCCAGATAATGATACTCACTAGAATCGGTAATAATCCCGTCCAGCTCGAAAATAACAGCTTCAAGCTGCTTCACATTTGAAAGGGACACCGGCTTCTTTACAGTTAACTGCACCAGGCTCCCTTTATGTAGAATTTCAACCACTTCACCTGTCAGTAGTGTATAGATCACTACCTTACTATCAACATAAATATCCAATAAATGCCCACCGCTTGTTATTTTAAACCGATAGCTGTCCCATTGTGCTGGCAAGGCAGGATTAAAGGATAGCATACCGCCACATAAGCGCATCCCACCAAATCCATTTACAATCGACAGCCAAGATCCTGCCATAGCAGCAGTATGCAGTCCGTCCTTCACATTGCGGTTGATATCATCTAAGTCCATCCGTACTGTGCGGTCAAAGTAGGCGTATGCCCCCGTTAAATCACCAATCTCAGCAGAAATAATACTGTGAATGCACGGTGACAAAGAAGAATCATGTGTCGTTAGCGGCTCATAGTAATTGTAATTCCGGATCTTATCCGCCAAGCTGAACTGATCACCTAACAGAAACATGGCCATTACCAGATCTGCCTGTTTGAGCACCTGATGGCGGTAAATCACCAGCGGATGGTAATGAAGCAGAAGTGGGTATTTATCCGCTGGCGTATGTTCAAAGTCCCACTTCTTCTTAGTCAGAAACGTATCATCCTGAGCATAGATGCCAAGCTCCTCATCAAAAGAGATATACATTTTTTCTGCGGCGACCAGCCAATCACCAGGCTCTTCCTCAGTCAGACCAATCTTGCGCTTCAGTCGTTCAAAAGGCTCCGGATACTGCTTTCCTAACAGTCTGGCTATCTCATATGCGTAATAGAGTTGATCCCTTACCATAAGATTAGTGTATGCATTATTGTTAACGATAGCTGTATACTCATCGGGACCCGTCACCGCGTCAATACAGAACGCACCCTCCCTGGCCGGATTAAAATGACCCAGATCCACCCAAAAGCGGGAGGTCTCAAATATCATTTCCGCCCCCTCCAGGACAAGAAACTCATAATCGCCAGTTGCCCGCACATACTGTTTAATGGCATAGGCTATATCCGCGTTAATATGCATTTGTGCCGTTCCTGCCGGAAAATAGGAGGAGTTTTCAGCCCCATCTATGGTGCGCCAAGGATATAGTGCTCCCTTCTGAGACATCACTGCTGCCCGTTCCCTTGCCTTATCTAACGTAGCATAACGAAACTCGAGTAGCTTCCGGCTAATCTCCGGCTGTGTAAATGTAAAAAAGGGTATCATATACATCTCGGTATCCCAGAAATAGTGACCTTCGTATCCTTCACCTGTCAGGCCCTTAGCCCCAATATTCGTAACCCCGTCACGTCCTACGGATTGCAGCAACTGAAAAGCATTAAAACGGATACCCTGTTGAAGCGCAAGATCGCCCTGAATCTCCACATCGGTATGTGCCCAGAAATGATCCAGAAAAGCCCGTTGTTCATGAACAAGCGCTTCAAATCCACAATTCTCCGCCAATCGTTGTACTTCTAAGCACCTGCTCAACAGCTCGTCTTCTATATAATCCTTAGAAGTGTGATACGAAATGTACTTGGTCAGGGAGATCCTTTCCCCCATCACCACTGGTACAACCCATTGCATGGATAATCGCTGATCTTCTAGCTGCATGAGCCTTTCATATCCAGAGCTACAATTCAGACTGTGACTTATCCCTGTTAAAAGAGCAAACCCGGTATGCCGCGTCCTCTGCTTCATCCACAAAAAGGACTGCTCGAGCTCATGACCGGTTTCGACTAGCAGCAAATTGGGTTCCTTACTCCCTGATCCCAGCCGGGGGTCATTCGTGACCTCCGGTCTTTGGATCTCACCATCGATCGATGAAGTAAACGTTAGGGTTCCCTCAAAATTCAATGCCTTGACCTCGTAATCTATGGCCGCTAAATGTTTATGCTGCATGGCCACCATCCGACGAATGTTCAGCTGTACCCTGTGTCCGGCAGGAGATTCCCATTCTACCTGCCGATGCAAGATCCCATTTCGCATATCCAGCTTCCGTTCATAACGGTGCACTTGCCCACTGTTCAACTGAAAGGTATGACCCTCAATGCTGAGCTCAATAATCTTGGCGTCCGTTACGTTCAGCATGGCTTGGTTGCGGGAAGGATACCCATAAGCTCCCTCTGGATAAACAATAGGCTCAGAATCAAAAAATCCATTCAAATAGTTCCCTGTTACAGATGAGCCCGAGTGGCCATGGTAACCTTCCTCGAAATTACCGCGCATGCCAATGTATCCATTACCAAGAGAAAATACACTTTCGCTTCTCTGATTGTTCTCTTCATCATAAGTCTCCTCATCAAGACTCCACTCCCGGTAAGGATACACCGCAGCCGGATGTACGTATGGTTTCATCTTCATCTCTCTATGCTCCTCCTGACACAGTTTTGTTCAAATCAACCTTTTATTGATCCACCCATAAGCCCTCTGACGAAATACTTTTGCAGCAGGAAAAAAATTGCGAGCGGCATCAGCATGGAGATAAATGCAGCCGAGGTGAGTAAATGCCAGTCGTTGCCTCGTGAACCTACTAAGTCGGCGATCTTCATCGACATGACCTGCACTGACGGTTGATTGCCGATAAAAATCAGCGAGACTAAATAGTCATTCCACACCCATAGGAATTGAAAGATTCCGATAGAAGCCAGTGCGGGCACAGATAACGGCAGAATCAGCCTACTGAAAATAGTGAAATGGCTCGCCCCATCCATAAAAGCCGACTCAAACAAATCCTTAGGAAGCTGACTGATAAAGTTATACATAAAGTAGGTAACTAGCGGTAATCCAAAGGCCGTATGCGCCAGCCAAATGCCCAAGTAGCTTCCGTTCAGTCCAAGAGCCGTATAATCTTTGAGCACTGGAATAAGTGCAACTTGTATCGGAATAACGAGCATAGCAATAATGATGACAAAAAGTGTGCGACGCCCAGGAAAACGTAGCCAAGCAAAAGCATAGGCGGCAAAAGAAGCGATCAACACCGGAATTACCGTCGCCGGAACAGCAATCGTCAGTGTATTCCAGAAGGCCTGCGACAATCCGGTACCCTTTTGCACCGTTTCACTGCCATCAGCTTGCTTGAGCTTGTATTCCTTGCCCGAAAGCACGTTATTATAGTTATCTAATGTAAGATCCGGTGTCATTTTCCAGCCTTGTTCTTGTTGATTTATGGTACGCGCTCTACGGTTCTCCCACATCAAACGGCTGCCATCGGCCTTCACACCCGCCTTCAGCTGCTCATCGGTATAAGTTTTACCGTTCACCTCGATCGGCTCCCGCAAATCCACATCCTTCGATAGCTGAAGGGTCTCTCCAGCCTTCCACTCCTGATGGGGAAAAGCTTTCCACCATCCAGTCTGCAGAATATCAGCAGCGGGACGGAAGGAGGAAATGAAGAGCCCAAGGGTCGGAAGCAACCAAATGAAACAAATCACACCCAGCACGATATTAACAATCGTCTTGCTGCCTTTTCTCTTCTTTTTCCCGGCCATTAGAATCCCCCTTGCTTACGGAACTGACGTAGATTAATTATGATCACAGGCAACACCGCGATCAGCAGAACAATAGCCAGCGTGGAGCCATAACCGAAATTCCGGTACATAAAGAACTGGCGGTAAAACTGTGTAGCCACTACCTCTGTATCGTATTGACCCCCAGTCATCACCATGACGACGTCAAATATTTTCAACGTAAAGACGATAATGGTTGTTGTCACAGTCAGAATGGTTGCTGAAATGTAGGGAATCATGATTCCAAAGAAAATCTTCACCTCATTTGCACCATCCACTCGCGCAGCTTCCAATATGTCATCAGGAACTCCCTTAATAGCTGCTGAGAATATCACCATCGCAAATCCAGTCTGCATCCAGATCAGAATGATGATGAGGAAAAAGTTATTCCACGGCTGAAGCATACTCGTCCACGCCTGTGGTTCTCCCCCGAAATAAGTAACGATGGCGTTCAAAAGTCCAATTTGTTCATCGCCGGGTTGATAGTAATATACAAACTTCCAAATAACGCCTGCAGCTACAAAAGAAATAGCCATCGGCATAAAGATGATCGATTTGGCTAGCTTCTCATAGCTGCTTCTGTCGGCAAGAATTGCGATCAAGAGTCCAAAAGCTACACATGCCAATGTACCAACGAATACCCAAAGTAAGTTGTTACGCAGTGCCGTTGCCATTAGATGGTCGCTAAAGATCGCTGCATAGTTGCTGAGACCCACAAATTTCTCTGAAGAGGCATTAAAAAAGCTTAAATACAGCGTCCGCAGCGCAGGCAGCACCAGTAGCCACCCCAATATAATCACTGCCGGACCAATAAAAATATAAGGCAATACCTTTCTGCGTACGTAATCAGGATATTGCTCGACTGCCCAGGTAAGTGTGTAATAGATCAGATAAACACCCAGAACCCCCCATAGAACAGCCAGAACCGCCGTTAGTAGCGGATTTAGCGTCGAATCCCGAAAGAATAAAAAGATCGAGCCATTAACAACAACATTGGCTATTAATACTAAAAGAGACAGCAATACCGCTCTAAGACTTACCGTCTGCTTGGCTTTTAATTGTGGCTTCAATTGTGGTTGTAGTTGTGATTGTCCACCCATATTAGCTCCAGCTCCTCCTATACTCGCGCTTTGGAAAACAAAAAGAGGGGCAGAGAACCTTCAAATCCCGCTGCCCCTCTTTTAACTGTGTGCTTTCAATATTAGGTTAGTTGTTCCAGCCAGACTGGATTTGTTCCAACGCCTGATCCAGCGTCGCAGTACCACTTACGTAGTCGGTCATGCCCTTCCAGAAGGTACCTGCGCCCACTTTGCCCGGCATCAGGTCAGAGCCATCAAAGCGCAGCGTGGAAGCATCCTGAACCAGCTTCGCCATCCGGCGATCGGATTCTGAGGTATACCAATCCAGGGAAGCATCGTTCATTGGAGCAATTACGCCGCCCGATTGTACCCAGCTCTTAATGGATTCTCCTGTAGTAAAGAATTCCATAACTGCACGCACTTCAGGACGATCGTTGAACATCGCGTAAATATCGCCAGCAACTAGCACTGGTTTACCATATTGAGGATCAATAGGCGGCAGGTAGAACCAATCATAATCTACATCAACCTTTGCCGTTTCAGGGAAGAAGCTCGTAATAAAGTTGCCGAGCATATTAAACCATGCTTTAGGAGGATTATTGAACATTGGCGCTGGGGCATCCCCGAACGATGTCGTCACGATGGATTTTGCACCACCATAGACATAATCCTTGTTGAGCCATATTTTGGACATGGTTTCAACTGCATTTTTCACTTCTGGAGAGGTAAATGGCAGCTCACCCTTTACCCATTTATCGTAATTCTCAGGTGTGGTCGTACGAAGCATTATATTTTCTACCCAGTCTGTTGCTGGCCAGCCTGTTGCAGCACCACTCTCGATACCAATAGCCCAAGCAGGATCACCGTCTTTCGCAATTTGTTCCGTCAGAGCCATCATCTCATCCCATGTCTCAGGAACCTTGTAGCCCGCTTCGTCAAATTGCTTTTTTGGATACCAGACCAAGCTCTTTACATTACTGCGGTTCCAAATCCCCGCCATGATCTTGCCGTCTTTCCCGTCCATATTAGACATATCAAGCCAGCTCTTGTTGTAATTAGCCGTCAATTTGGCTTGATCCAGTACGTTAGTTAAATCGATAACCTTACCAGTCTTAGCAATTGAGGCTAGGAGTCCCGGCTGCGGGAAATCAGCGATATCCGGAGCATTTCCACCGTCTACTCGAATGTTTATCGTAGCTTCGAACTCTTTTGAGCCCTCGTATTGAATATCAATTCCTGTCTTCTCTTCAAACTCTTTAATACTATTCTCAAATTTCACTTGGTCAGCATCTACAAAAGGACCGAACATCGTTACTTTAGTTCCTTTATAGTCGCCTTTCATGGCTAACTCTAACGGCGATCCCGAAGGCTCGGTGCTAGGAGCAGTTGTAGCTTCAGTGTTATCTGCTGTTGGGCTGGAAGTAGCCGCAGGCGGATCTGTAGCCGCTGCGTTGTTGTTATTGCCTCCGCCGCAGGCGCTCAGCATCATAGTGAAGGATAAACACAGTACTAATGCCAATGACTTTTTACGTCCTGAGGTTTTCTTCATCTTTTGTACATCCCCTTTAATGGTTTTAGAGATTGCTTCTGACTCAATCATCCGGTACCCTGGCATGTATAAGCAGCTTGTAGCAGATCACCCCCTTGCAAAGCTTTTCAGAATCTAAGGATTTATACTAAAAAAGAATCGAATCACCAATTCCAATTAATTGTAGCGCTTACATTTGTTATAGTATCACATAAAGTAAGCGTTTCCAATCTGTATTTGAAATGTTTTGGTAAAAATTATTTTGATTGTCCAAGCAAATATTCAAATGTTGCCTAAGACGAGCGCCGAATTCTGAAAAGCTTTTCAGAGGGTGGTACAAAAGTGAACTACTCCTATTTTTCTCGTGTAGATTCCCGCACAATCAGCTTATGCTCCATCTTCTCATTCAATACCTGCACTTCACCTGTTGTAAGCAATTCATGCAGCTTCTCGGCCGCACGATACCCTAACTCATAAATCGGCTGTGCAATCGTAGTTAGCTTCGGGATGAACATACCCGACATCCTTAGATTATCAAACCCAATCACGGATACCTGACCTGGAACAAGAATATTGCGATCCTTCAGATAAGAAATCGTCCCCATCGCGAATTCATCTGCAACACAGAAAATAGCAGTTAGCTCAGGGTAATCCGTAAATAGTTCATGTGCAGCTTGATAAGCATGTTCAAACCGATGACTGGCATATTTGCTCTTCACAATATTCTGCTGTAGCCCTGACTCTGTTAGCGCTCTTGCAAATCCCTCATAGCGCGGTGGTCCTGATACGGAATTATCATGGTTAAAACCAATCATACCAATGTCTTTATGACCTAAATCAATCAGGAACTTTACCGCATCATAGGCAGCCGCTTCATCATCCACTTCCACACTCGGAATGTCGAACTCATCGGAATGCGAGGACACTAGCACAAATGGAATTCTACAACCGACCAATTTATCATGATACTCAGGGTAAAGGACATCACTGGCAAATACAATTCCATCCACCTGTTTCTCGTGGAAGTTATCAATATAGGACAGTAGTCGTTCTTTGTCGCGGTCCGTATTGCAGATCATCAGACTATACCCAAGCTTGATGCAAGCATCCTGCATTCCCCGAATCACTCCTGCGAAATACAGGTTCTCAATATCCGGAATAAGCAGGCCCAGTGTAAAGGACTTCTTGTAAATCAAACCACGTGCAAATGAATTAGGTTGATACCGCAATCGTTCTACAGCCTCCATCACTCGATTCCGTTTGCTCTCCACTACCGAATTCGGTGCATTCATAACACGTGACACTGTGCTAATCGACACCTCGGCCATTCTGGCAACATCTCTTATGGTTGGCTTCATAATGATAACTTCCTTTTTTAGGGAACTTTTCGATGTGATTATAGCAAGCCCGATTGGAAATAACAATAGTTTTTTTGAAGCGCTTACATTATTTTAAAAAATTCATCTTTTCCTCCTCTTTCTTACTCGGAAGACAAACAACTTACTTAAAGTGTGTATATAGTTTTATTACATGGTATACTAATCGAGTAGCGATATTCGTAGCTACAAATACTGCTCTATGAGCATAGAGCATTTATTATAGGAGGGATAACATTGAAACAACCTCGTGACATTCGATTCTCCGTACTGGACCTGGCTTCTATTGTGGAAGGAGGGACCGCGGCAGACTCTTTTCATAACTCTCTAGATTTAGCCCGGCACGCTGAGAAGTGGGGCTATCATCGGTATTGGTTCGCTGAACATCATAATATGATCGGCGTTGCCAGCTCTGCTACCTCACTCTTGATCGGACATATTGCTGGTGGCACCCAAAGTATACGTGTTGGCTCTGGCGGCATCATGCTTTCCAACCACGCGCCACTTGTGATTGCCGAACAGTTCGGGACTCTCGAATCTTTATATCCGGGACGGATCGATCTTGGACTGGGCAGAGCACCCGGATCTGATCAACCAGCTTCCCGTGCGCTACGTCGTGGCCTAGGAAACGACGGTAGTGAATTCCCTGAGCAGCTAAGTGAGTTAAGAGCTTACTTCGACCCTGCAGGAGCAGGATCGCGCCCAGCCGGAGTACGCGCGGTTCCTGGGGAAGGCTTAAATGTTCCCATCTGGCTCTTAGGCTCCAGCGGCTTTAGTGCTGAGCTAGCAGCCAAGCTAGGGTTGCCTTTTGCCTTTGCCAGCCATTTTGCACCTGAGTATTTACTTCAGGCGCTGCACATATACCACAGTAATTTCCGTCCATCAGAAGTACTAGACAAACCTTATGTTATGATCGGACTCGGGGTTACAGCAGCCGATAGTGTAGATGAGGCAAGAAAGCTGGCTACCTCGCAGCAGCAGCAGTTCCTCAATATCATCCGCGGGCGGACAGGCAAGCTACAACCACCCGTTGAGAGTATGGATGGGCTATGGACGGTACAAGAAAAAGCAATCATGCTCGATAAGCAGCGTTATTCCTTCTCTGGCGATAAAGCAGCGATTAAAGAACGACTTCAAGACATTCTGAAAGAGACACAAGCTGATGAATTGATTATCTCCGCAGGGATTTATGATAATGAGGCTCGTCTTCGTTCCTATGAAATTGTAGCTGAGGCTATGAAAGAACTGTAAGATTGCAGTCCTAACAAGGCAGGACGTTATCTGAGTATCGGGAGTTCTCCCGTTTCAGATATCCGTCTTGCCTTTTTTGTTTTGTTTTCGAAACCGTTCTTAATAAAACACTACTAAGAAATGAAAAAACATAAAAATAAAGAGATATAGAGAGAAATCAACAGATAAACGGACTATACTCTTTTTATTTAAGCAAATATGATCTAATTAGTTGTAATACATCATTTTTCTTTGGATATCATTTTGATTATACTTTATATATTCGCTATAACGAACGATTTGTATTTTGGATACGCCCTCTCCTTCGTTCTTTCGGAAAGATTCCACCCATAATTGAAAGAGTGGTACTTCACAATACCACTTATTTCGACAATGTATAATGGAATAAGTGTTTAAAACGGAGGATTTTGCCGGAAGCCCGCAGATTTTGTTTTCAACAGCTACAAGCGGCTCAGGAGAAAGGAGCAAAGAAAGTGAAGAAGAAATACCATTCGGTCTTCATAGCTGCTTACGTTCTGATTATTCTGGTAGGAGTAATATGGCACGCTGGAGGGGTAAGCGCTCAGGATACCATTAAACTTACTGTGAATTCTCATACCACGAGCACAGCCACCATGAACAATATGAAGCCCGGTGACGAAATGAGCTCAGAGTACACGATTATTAATGATGGCACAGAAGGCTTCGATTACTTTGTGGACTTTAAATTCATCTCTGGAGACGTAGAGCTGTACAATATTCTCCAAATGACACTCGAAAAAGAGGGAGTAATCATCTATTCGGGAGTGATGAGCGAGGCAGCCGGCAGAGTAACCATCGGTTCACTTGCTGGAGGAGAGAAGAGTGTAATTCAAATGGATGTAACCTTCCCATGGGAAGCCGGCAACGAATATCAAGGAAAGGCTACGACCGTAGCTTTTGAATTCTCTGCTTCCGGAGAACCAGGTCCATCCGCCGAGCCTACTTCAACGCCAACGCCAACAGCGACGGTTGCACCTACACCTGATCCATCACCTACAGCAACGCCGGCAGCTACAACTGAACCGACTACAACACCTACGGAAACACCATCAGCTACACCTGAAGCTTCACCAACACCTACGGTTGCACCAACTACGACACCTACGGATTCACCAACGACTACTGCTTCACCAACTACGACACCTACGGATTCACCAACTACGACACCTACGGATTCACCAACGACTACCGCTTCACCTACAGCTGTCGTAACACCTGGTCAATCGGTGCCACCAACTGCTACACCAACAGCTACACCAACACCATCGCCAACACCTACAGCTTCACCGCCTGCTGTCGATGAAATAAGCGTTACGGAAGAACCGATTCCAATGGGCGGAAGCAGTAATGAGCCTACACCTGCAGCTTCAACAGGTGCTGGTAGTCAAACCACCAGTGCAACACCTCGGCCAAGCGATGAGGTAGCCTTACCTGACGGCGACATTCCTTTGGGCGCACCAGAGGCAGGCAACGAGCTTCCAAATACCGCCGAGCCTTGGTATAACTTAATTCTTGCCAGCTTAGCTATTGCGGTACTCAGCGTGATCATCATGCGCAGATTGAAATCGAAGAAAGAATAACGTTTAGTAATTTAAGTCTGGAGGAGAGAGTATGAAGAAGCGTAATGGTGTCTTATTAACCGTGAAGCTAATCTTCATACTCTCTTTAGTTGTGCTGATTTATTCGATCGTTCAAGTCGTCAAAGCGCCCATCGAGGCCAAGCAGGCCCTAACTGATTGGGCAAAAAAGAGGGAGGAAGCCCTCGCCCGGCCCCTTCCAAATGAAGAGAACCCTCTCCCCAAGGGAATGGTCAGTTCTCCAAAAGAACAACCCTCTTCTTCTCCCTCCTATAAAGAGGGTGAGGTGATTGGAGAAATCCGCTTCCCCACCTTAAATAAGAAGGTGGCTATTCTGGAGGGTACGGAAAGCCCAGAATTAAAAAAAGGAGCTGGACACTATATAGGTAGCGCAGCCATCGGTGCAATCGGTAATAGTGTGCTTGCTGGACACCGCGATACCGTATTTCGCAGTATAGGAGAACTTGTCGCAGGAGATCTGATCGAACTGGAAAGCATGGACGGTACGTTCACCTACGAAGTGACCGGCAGCACGATTGTAGACGGGAATGAACGCGGTGCAATAAAACCAAGCGATAAGGCTATTCTTACCTTGATCACCTGTTACCCTTTTTCATACGTAGGGTCAGCACCGGACCGGTATTTACTTTCAGCAAAGCTACTGAAGCAAGAAACATCGCCTCATTAAAGTTAATCTCACTCTTAATCTTCCTCCTCAGGGATGAGACCGGATATGGAAAGTGATACTATATAGATACAACAGTAATGAGGAGATGACCCACAGTGAAAAAAGAGGTTATAGAACGGTTTATTTCGTATGCTCAAATGGATACCCAATCGAACGAGGATAATGAAACTTGTCCGTCCACTCCGGGGCAGATGGTGCTGGCCCACAAGCTGGTCGAAGAGCTCAAGGAGATCGGCATGAATGAAGTGCAGGTGGACGAGCATGGGTATGTCATGGCTACACTCCCAGCCAATACGGAGAAGGATGTTCCAACCATTGGTTTTTTGGCGCATCTCGATACAGCAACTGATTTCACAGGAACGAATGTAAAGCCGCAGATCGTGGAGAACTACGATGGCAAAGATATTCTTTTGAACAAAGAATTAAATGTTGTATTGTCTACAACGAGCTTCCCAGAGCTGGCAGAATATAAAGGCCATACATTAATTACAACCGATGGTACCACCCTGCTTGGCGCAGACAATAAAGCCGGTATTGCCGAGATTATGACTGCCATGCATTATCTCATTCAACATCCAGAAATCAAGCATGGGAAGATTAGAGTCGCCTTCACACCGGACGAAGAAATTGGCCGCGGACCTCATAAATTTGACGTAGCTGCTTTTAATGCTTCTTACGCTTACACTGTGGACGGAGGCCCACTCGGTGAACTAGAGTATGAAAGCTTTAATGCTGCATCTGCCAAAATCTCAGTTTACGGAGTCAATGTACATCCTGGTACTGCCAAAGGAAAAATGATTCATTCTGCAAAAATAGCTATGGCGCTCCATCTTAGACTCCCTGCTGAGGAAGCACCTGAGTACACAGATGGTTATGATGGCTTTTATCACCTAAGCTCTATTGAGGGCACACCGGAATTCAGTAAACTCCAATATATTATCCGTGACTTCGACCGTGAGAAATTCGAGGCACGTAAAGCCTATCTTTCTGCCATCGTAGATGAATTCAAGAGCATCCATGGTGAAGAGAACATCGTACTTGAAATGAAAGACCAATATTACAACATGCGCGAAAAAATCGAACCGGTGCGTCATATTGTCGATATTGCCCATGAGGCGATGGAGAATCTGAGCATCACACCGATCATCCGCCCGATTCGCGGGGGAACAGATGGCTCACAGCTCTCCTATATGGGCTTGCCGACACCTAATATATTCACCGGGGGCGAAAATTTCCACGGCAAATTCGAATACGCCTCTGCTGACAACATGGAAAAATCGGTAAAAGTAATCGTCGAGATCGCCAAGCTGTTCGAACAAAAAGCCTAAATCATAATTTACATCACTCTATATTGAACACAAAAAATCCCTGAAAAGGTCGATTCAGACCTCTCAGGGATTATTAATGTTCACAGTCTATTATTAGCATCTATCTTCCGGCGGTGTGTCTTTCCAGATCACATTTTCCCCGTAATTCTTACCCCAATCATACATCAATCGAAGGACGGGAAGCAGACTCTGCCCATATGAGGTCAGGGAATACTCAACTTTTGGAGGAACCTCGGCATACACTTTCCGAAGCACCAACTGATCTTCTTCAAGCTCTCGAAGCTGATTAGTCAACATTTTTTGTGTAATATGAGGAATTAACTTCTTCAGCTCACTGAACCGCTTGGTCCCTTCAAGCCCAAGATGCCACAGAATTATCAGCTTCCATTTGCCTCCAATTACCGCAAGCGTCAGTTCCTTCTCGCAGTTAATTTCCTTCAAGTTGATGCGATCTTTAATCTCGGTTGCCATAACTAAAGCGCCTCCTCTCTCCTATTGTCATCCTACACACACCTATTAATTAGCTTGGAACGTTATTATTTCTATGCAGCTTGTAAACTTTTATATTAACACAAAAACGAATAACCTCCTTTCTAGGAAGGCATCCGTTTCTGTACTCTCACTCTAAATTAGCATGTTTGCCGAACATCATCTTAGTCGTCTGCCCCGTTTTCTCCATCATTCGCAGAATAACGGCATCATAGAAGACCAACATCGTCTGTTCAAATAAGGATGCCATCGGCTGGATTGTGTTGTAGCTTCCATCAGCCTGATCTTTTGGAGATCCTGGCAGCTTCACTGTATAGCTCGCTAAACGCCCTACAGTCGAATCTGGCGTGATCGTAACGGCAATAACCTCCGCACCCACTCCTTTGGCCTTCTCGGCCATAGAGATCAGCCCCTTCGTCTCACCTGAACCGGAACCGAGCACAAGCACATCACCAGGCTCGATACCCGGGGTTACCGTTTCTCCCACGACGTACGCTTCTTTACCGACATGCATGAGTCGCATTGCAAAAGCTCGTCCCATTAATCCTGATCTACCAGCCCCGGCCACAAATACCTTATTCGACTGAAGAAGGAGTTCAGCCATTCGCTCAGCCTCTTGATGATCAAGCTGAGAAATGGAGCGCTGAAGCTCCAATATAATTTGCTGCGCATATTTCATTGTGTCCATTGTAATCTTAAGCCTGACTAACTAGGCGTTTCATTTCTGCCGCAGCAGCCTTTTGATCAGTCTCGCCTGTGATGCCGCCACCTACAATTACAAGATCAGGATTCGCTGCGATAACTTCCGGAAGTGTACTTAGCTTGATTCCCCCTGCGATAGCGGTTTTAGCCTGCTTAACCACACTTTTAATTGCATTCAAATCTGCAAAGGAATTTTTACCTTCCGCTTGATGGTCATAGCCAGAGTGTACGCAGACATAGTCTACACCAAGTGCGTCTACTTCAGCCGCTCTAACTTTAATATCCTTCACATTAATCAGGTCAACCAGAATCTCTTTATTGGTTTTTTTTGCTTCCTCCACTGCACCTCTAATGGTAGCATCATCAGAAACACCAAGTACTGTAACAATATCCGCGCCTGCTTCCACTGCCTTCATCACTTCATAACCGCCTGCGTCCATGATTTTCAGGTCAGCCAACACTGTCAAAGAAGGAAAAGCTTCTTTGATAGCCTTCACTGCGTGCAGTCCTTCATTTATAACGATAGGCGTTCCAATTTCAACAATATCTATATATTCAGCAACCTCTGAGACAATCTCTTTCGCTCCCGCAATGTCTACAAGATCTAACGCTAATTGCAATTTCATATTTATGTGCACTCCTTATTTATATATTTTTGTAAGTCATGTACAAATTGTAGATCCTTACACTCCTTAAGGGAAGTAGGCACTTTATTGTGATGTAGTTACCTGGAGGATACTAATGTACTCCTACTGACTTTATTTCTGCTCTAATCCATAACCTTTTGTCATATTTTTGTAAAAGTACTGCATTTTCATGAAAGCTGTGCTAACATTACAGTTTGTTTATGGAATAACAGGAATTTAATCATGATGTAAGAAGGTGTACAATGAAGCACAATAATCACCAAGAATTTAACCTTGTAAAACTAACTTGGCCGATATTCCTGGAACTGTTCCTATTTATGCTCATGGGCAGTGTGGATACTTTTATGATTAGCTCCGTATCGGACGATGCCGTATCAGGCGTTGGCGCAGCGAATCAGATTATCACAATGGCTATTTTAGTTCTCAGTGTAATTGGTAACGGCGCAGCAATTGTGGTCTCCCAATACCTCGGTTCCAAAAAACCTCTGGAAGCCGCTCAAGTGACCGGCAATGCCATTACCCTAAACCTGTTAGTAGGAATTGTCCTAAGTACGTTTTTGCTAATATTCGGAGGAACTCTACTAACTGCTCTGAATGTAAAAGGGGATATTCTCGTTTATGCTAAATCCTATATACATATTGTCGGGGGCGGTATTTTTCTCCAAGCATTAATCAATGCTCTGGCGACCACAATCCGTACGCACGGTTTCACTAAACAGACCATGGTCGTATCCTTGCTGATGAACATCATTCACGTGGTGGGTAACTACTTACTCATCTATGGTCATTTCGGACTTCCAGCGTTAGGTGTCGAAGGTGCAGCTATCTCAACGGTTGTCAGTCGGTTTATCTGTCTTATTATTTTCTTCTTACTGCTCTACAGAGTGATGGAGGTACGGGTAAAGTTAACCTACTACATTCATCTTTCCAAAAAATATGTGCAGCAAATTCTTAAAATCGGCATCCCGTCCGCGTTTGAATCGATTATTTATCAATCTTGTCAGCTCGTATTCACACTGTATATTACCTATCTGGGCGCCGAGGCTATGGCCACTCGTCAATACGCGCTCAACATTTCCAATTACATTTATTTATTTAGTGTAGCCGTCTCCATGGGAACCTCCATTATCGTAGGACATCTGGTGGGAGCCAGGCGCCCCAAGGAAGCCTATAAGCGTGTATTCACCAGTGTGAAGTGGGCACTTCTGGTCACAGTAGTAATAGATGCTCTTGTGATCGTCTTCCGGGTACCACTATTTGGCCTCTTCACAGACAACGAGAACATTATTCTGATGGGGGCTCAGGTTATACTGCTTAGTTTCTTCCTAGAGACCGGTCGCACAACTAATTTGGTCATCATTAACTCACTACGCGCCTCGGGCGATGCGAAGTTTCCAGTATATATGGGACTGATCTCCATGGTCTGCATGAGCTTACCCCTTGGCTATTTCCTGGTATTCCAGCTTCATCTGGGATTGGCCGGTGTGTGGATTGCCACTGCGGCTGATGAGTGGACAAGAGCTGTCATTATGTATTTCCGCTGGAAGAGTCGAGCTTGGGAGAAACATGGACTGATTCAGCACGATGATGTAGAACATGTCACATCTTCCAATACCCCTGCAGCTGTAAATTAACGAATTTATTTAGGTGGTTCTCTAAGGTCAGACCAGATCTTAAGGGTCCACCTTTTTTAACGCTTCATGATTACATAAATTTTAGAATGAACGAAGCATTCTACGTTACAATAGATAGAACCTAATTAATTTAAAGGGGGAGAACCTCATGCCGGAAGAAACCGGAATCCACGAGTTATTGACGCTCAAGACGATTGCGGAGACCTTAAACAGTTCCAATGAGCTCAAACCGATGCTCGATACAGTTATGGGCAAGCTGTTAGATCTGACAGGAAATACGGCAGGCTGGATCTTCCTGAGTGAAGAGAATATGGAGTATGAATTCGCCGCAGATCGGGGTTTACCGCCAGCTCTGCAACGGGACAATAAACAGCCGATGCAGTGTGGAAGCTGCTGGTGCTTAGATCGCCTATGGGACGGACGGCTAGAGCAGGCTGTTAACATTCTAAACTGCAAGCGGCTCAGTAATGCCAGGCAAAATAACTGGGGCGATACATTAGGGATCACCCACCACGCCACTATCCCGCTGCATTCAGGCAATCGCTACTTAGGACTTATGAATGTAGCTGCACCGGGCAAAGCACATTACCCCGACAGCGAGCTGGCTCTACTGCAATCCGTGGCCTTGCAAATCGGCAGTGCCATTGAACGCATGCAGTTATATAGCACCGAGCAGCGCCGTGCCAATCTGTACGCCAAATTAGGTGAATTCAGCGCCGCTTTGAATCTAACGGCTAGTGAATGTACCTCCCCAAGCATTTTGGCGGAGAAAACCACCGCACTGATTGCCCAATATTTCGATTGGCCTTTTGCAGCGATTATTGGACAGCATGAGGGCAAATTCGAAGTACACGCAGCCGCTCATGCAGCTAATATAACACCTGAATTAGCTCCTTTTGAGCTCTCGGACTCCTTTAAGAATCGTCTAAGGAATATTGCGAAAGGACAGCGCTTCGAGGCATTAACCTCTGACGAAGAACAGGAAATTACGAACTCATGCTGTTCCGAACAGCCTGTTACAGAGCGAGTTGTAATGCTTGCCGCCCCCTTTCGGCAGATTACAGCACATGGCTCAGCCATTCTACTTATCACCTCGCCTAAAGCACTCGCCTCCGCTACCGCAGATGGAGAAGTACTCGAAGCGATTGCCGAGCACATTTCAGCTACACTGGAAAGTGTACAGCTCGGAGAGAAGCGCCGCGAAATCGCGCGTCTGGACGAGCGGAATCGACTGGCCCGTGACCTTCACGACTCGGTGAACCAGATTCTGTTCTCCCTCTCGATGACGGCTAAAGGTGTAGAAAGGATACTAAAGCAAGAGCACACCTCCCATCCGGCTGCTGAGGCTGTCCGCGATATTCAAGAGCTCTCTCAATCTGCACTCAAAGAAATGCGCGCTTTAATCATGCAGCTTCGCCCTGCAGGACTGGAAGCCGGGTTATTGACCGCGCTGCAGGCTCATGGTCAGCAACTAGGGCTGTTGATACAGAGTCAACGCAGCGGTGTACTTGAACTTCCCCGCAATGTGGAAGAAGGACTCCTGCGCATTGGTCAAGAAGCACTTAATAATGTACGTAAGCACTCCGGAGCTTCTAAAGCTGAAGTATCTCTACATTTGAACGCTACCGAGGTGATACTGAGCATTTCCGATCAGGGTAAGGGCGGTGCCAAACGGCGCAGTAACACTGACACCAATGAATCTCTCGGCCTACATATTATGAAGGAAAGAGCTGAGGCACTCTACGGCCATATTCATATCCACAGCGTGGAGCATCAAGGCACAACGGTTGAGGTAACCATCCCTTTCCCCTCCAATCCACATGAAGTCGGGTGATCACAAATGACAATAGGTTTATTACTGGTTGACGATCATGCAATGGTTCGTCGAGGACTCCAAGTGTTTCTCTCGACACAACCGGACATTAAGGTTATCGGAGAAGCGTCGAACGGCCTCGAGGCATTAGAGAGAACGGCTGAGCTCCAGCCGGATATCATATTAATGGATTTGCACATGCCCGTTATGAACGGCATCGAGACAGCTAAGCAGCTGCGGATCTCCCATCCACAGGTCAAAATCATTGTGTTGACCTCCTTTTCAGATCAAGATCATGTACTCCCTGCTATCCGTGTAGGGATCAAAGGATATTTGCTAAAAGACATAGAACCAGAAGCGCTGGTTGTCGCCATCCGCAAGGTACACAGTGGTCAAGTTGAGCTGCATTCCGAAGCTGCCAGTCAACTGATGAATCTAATGGCAGCTTCTACACCAGAACAACTGGATGTTAGCAATCCGGATCTGAACGGTTCCAGTACAACATCAGCTATAACCACCGGATCTGAGCTTCTTACCCCGCGAGAGCAGGAGGTGTTAGACCTCATTGCATTAGGTATGAGCAACAAAGAGATTGCCAGCAAGCTGGTCATCACCGAGAAGACTGTTAAGACTCATGTCAGTCATGTACTTGGAAAGTTGAACTTATCGGATCGGACTCAAGCTGCCATTTTTGCATTGAAAAACGGCTACAACTCATAGCGCCACAGCTCATCTACAACTTTAGACTTAGACGCTCAGCACAATGGCTGAGCGTCTTTGCTATGCAGGTTCATTCCTTGTGCTGATGTTAACAGAGGTCGATTCAATTATCATTGGTTTATAGCAATTGACCTCACATAGGAGTGGATACCGATGAAAGTCATGATCCTGACAGGCAGCAATCGAAAAGAAGCGACCAGCACGAAGCTGGCAGAGCATGCCGCACATTTTATTAATCAGCAAGGCGAACAAGTTACCCTGTTTAATCTCTATAAACGCCCACTGCCCTTTTATTCACCAGATGAGTCTTACTCGGAGCATGAGCATCTAAGCGCCCTCCAGCAAGAGATACTAACTGCGAACGCAATCATCCTGATTACCCCGGAATACCACGGCTCCATGAGCGGCGTGATGAAAAACGCTCTCGACCATCTAGGCCAGACGCACTTCAACGGCAAAGTGGTATTGTCCGCTAGCTCTGCAGGTGGAGCTGTAGGTGTAAGCTCATTACTTCAATTGCAGGCGGTTGTACGCAACCTGCATGGGATTAATACGCCAGACTGGATCTCCATCGGCGGGATGCAGCGCAAGCGGTTCGAGGTTGAATACGACGGGTACGAGGGTGGTCAAGAAATTGAAGATCGCATTCGCCTAGTCTTAGAATCATTCCTAAATTTAGCTCGCAAAATCAGTAGCCCGGCAGGTGCCGCCCTATGATCAAAGGACTGTTTGAAACCCATCTGAACGTGACTAATCTAGAACAATCTGCTCATTTCTATGAACATGTTCTGGGACTACCCTTAGCCCATTCGGAGAATACTGAAGGCCGCAAACGGCGATTTTACTGGATTGGAGAAGAACGTAATCAGGCCATGCTGGGGATTTGGGAGAAGACGCCTTCCGAGGTTGTGCGTCAGCACTTTGCCTTCCAAGTAACGCTTGAGGATTTGAAGCAGTCAGTATCCTACCTTAAGGCAAAGGGGATTGAAGCCTCCAACTTCCTCGATGATGATAAGGGACAATTGTATGTATTTGGCTGGATGCCAGCCGTATCCGTGTATTTCAGTGATCCAGACGGTCATTCCTTAGAGTTCCTAGCTGTACTGCCTGATCCGCCCAGACCTGAGCTAGGAATGGTACCCTGGAAAGAATGGGAACTGATACACGGAAGAACCTGGTAGTTATTGATAAAATTCAGGCTAAGCCTGCACGAGGAGTCGAGAATATGATAAAAGGACTATACGAAGCACATTTACCAGTAAGTAATCTTGAGGTATCTATCGAATTTTATGAGCGATTGGGATTAAAAATGGCCTGGCGGGATGAGGAAACTGCATTCTTCTGGATTGAGAAAGGCCGGAGTTGGATCGGCATTTGGGAAGGAAAGGAAGTAGAAACGCCATACCACCCATCTTTAAGGCATATTGCCTTCCGCGTAACTTATGACGATCTGAAGCAATCACTGCAATGGCTGGAATCTATTGGGGTAGACGCTGTTCCGTTCCGTAATCGAACTTCTGTTGAGCCTTTTATTCGAGCTTATCAAGGAAATGCTTCTGTGTACTTCAATGACCCGGACGGAAACAGCCTGGAATTAATGTGCCATGTAGAGGTTCCTGAACATTTGAAACATCTTTCAGAGAACACCATCTTAACCGAGTGGGAAAAATTGCTCGAACAGAAATAAAATACTCTAACAAAAAAACAGCTGCCCACCATCAAGGGTCCAGCTGTTTGAGTATGTTAGCTGCTTCTATTTAACCATCTCTAGCATGGTTTTAGTAAAGGCTGTTACTTAATCGTGATGCCTTTCTTCATAGCCTTCATATCTGAATTCGTGTTCACAAGCATTGGCAGTATCTTCATACTTCTCGTCATGGGAGAGTTACATTGCCAGCAGGTAGGTACATACTGAAATGCAAAATTATCGCGCATCCAACCGGTGCAACCTTCCTTGGTACAAGACCAAATGGCTGTGTCTTCCTGCGGAAGATCCTCCAGTGCTTTTTTACGAAAATACATAAGTACCCCTCCTTGGATCGAATCGAGACGATTTCGCCACCCTATTAGGGGCAGATTCATAAGATGAAAATAAAAAAGCTGCCCTCAACTTGAGTTAAGGGCAGCCTAATTTTCGAATTACAGTTTTACAACGTTTTCGGCTTGTGGTCCACGAGCGCCTTGAGTTACGTTGAACTCAACGCGTTGGCCTTCGTCCAAAGATTTAAATCCGTCGCCTGTGATTGCGGAGAAGTGTACGAATACGTCGCTTCCACCTTCAACCTCGATAAAACCAAATCCTTTGTCTGCATTAAACCATTTAACTGTACCTGTTTGCATGATATTACCTCCAATATTTTATTTAACACATGTCCTTTTATTCCTACGTAGTGTACGAACAAATAAAAATTCACACATTGGAAAAGGACTCATACGCACAAATGATAACCTTTTACAATATGTGAATTAAGGGTTAAATTTATGATTAACTTCATTGTACCACACTAAATCATTGAATGCAATGTAAATGCCTACTTTTTTAATTCCGGCTCTATATCCTCTTATATTAAAGGCTTTAGAGCCGGAAATGTGCAAGGGTTAATCGATGTATCCTGCCAACCCTTTATCCATTAAGTAATCCATCTCCGCATCAAGAATCGTCTCCACTGTGATTTCATCCAGCTTCACATCACGCTGGGCAACAACATAGTCAACTAGATCATCATTGTCGATGTCTACCTCGCCTTTGGCATTGGCCTTGGCGTTATTGATAAAGGTCTGTTCATGCTTCAACACTAAACGAATTAGTTTAGGATCTAATTTGGTTTTGGCAGATAATACGGTTACTAATTCCTGCTCGTTTAATTTGTCACTCATTTTTTAAATTTCATCTCCCTACAATGATTACACATTCATTGTAGCATATTTCGCGCTTTAACGCGTCATTACGCGAAGTATACCACGGTTTGTTCACACTTTTCTTGCTACCACAGGCTCTACAACATTCCACTTCAAGTAAGTTATTTAATAAAAACAGTTGTGAGGAACATTGACTTGTGCCAAAATATAAAAAAAGTGTTGGACCAAATTGAATACTAGAAAAGGCGGTTGAATTCATGAGCTCTGTATCTACCCAGCAATTAGACACAAACAGCAACAAGGCACATCGTTATATTGAAGACGTATACGCACAGGTTGTTGCGCGTAATCCTTTCGAGCCCGAATTCCATCAGGCTGTAAAGGAAATCCTTGAATCTTTGCTTCCAATCCTGGCTGCTGAACCTAAGTATCAGGAAAATGCCATTCTGGAAAGATTGGTTGAACCAGAACGTTTGATTATGTTCCGTGTTCCTTGGACAGATGATCAAGGCAAGGTCAGAGTTAACCGTGGATATCGTGTACAGTTCAGCAGTGCCATTGGACCTTACAAAGGTGGACTTCGTTTTCACCCATCCGTTAATGCTAGTATTATCAAATTCCTCGGCTTCGAGCAAATCTTCAAAAACGCTCTTACCGGCCAACACATCGGCGGAGGTAAAGGTGGATCCGACTTTGATCCTAAAGGAAAATCCGAAGGCGAAATCATGCGTTTTGCACAAAGCTTCATGACTGAATTGCAAAATTACATCGGTCCTGACCAAGACGTTCCTGCAGGAGATATCGGTGTAGGTGGTCGTGAGATTGGCTACATGTACGGACAATACAAGCGGATCCGCGGAGGATATCCGGCTGGCGTATTGACTGGTAAAGGTATTGGTTACGGCGGAAGTCAGGCTCGGACAGAAGCTACTGGTTACGGTACAGTTTATTTCGTAAACGAGATGCTAAAAGCAAAAGGCCTTTCCTTTGAAGGAAGTCGCGTTGTTGTTTCCGGTTCTGGTAACGTAGCGATCTATGCGATTGAAAAAGCTGTACAGCTAGGTGCAACAGTCGTAGCTTGTAGTGACTCCGCTGGATATATCTATGACGAAAACGGCATTAACCTCGAAACTGTCCGCCGCCTGAAAGAAGTCGAAAGAAAACGGATTAGTGAATATGTGAATGAACACCCTAACGCTGTGTATACCGAAGATTCCACGCAAATTTGGACTATTCCTTGTGATATCGCCCTTCCGAGTGCTACTCAGAATGAGATTGATGAAGCCATGGCATTGAAACTGATTGAAAATGGTGTTAAAGCAGTAGGCGAAGGCGCCAACATGCCATCCACCCTTGAAGCTATTCACCAGTTCCAACAAGCTGGCGTGCTATTCGCACCTGCCAAAGCAGCTAATGCTGGCGGCGTAGCTGTATCTGCACTTGAAATGGCACAAAACAGCATGCGTATGTCCTGGAGCTTTGAAGATGTTGATACGAAGCTGCATGAGATCATGGTTTCCATTTATCAACAGTCTGTAGATGCATCCGAGCAGTATGGACAGTCCGGCAACCTCGTTGCAGGAGCAAACATCGCTGGATTTAAAAAAGTAGCCGATGCTATGTTGGCTGAAGGCGTAATCTAATCAAGTATAAACAAACGGCGTTGTGATCATACGAAGTCCCCGTAACCGGAGAGTAAGCAGCCGGGGACGGGGACTTTTTAATTCAACTATGAGTTCTAACCTCTACCCCTTAGTCACATTCTCCGTCGCTGCCTGCCCCTCCTCCATTTTGTTTGATACCTTTTGATAGAGATAGGAGATCCCGAGCAGGCAAATCCCAAAGCTGGCATAGGCGATAATCTTACTTCCGGTATTCAGTAGTCCCAGATCGTATAGCAGCAGCTTACCTGTCGCCAGAAGCGTTAATCCAAGGCCGAAGCGCCGGATATACACATATCTTTTGCGGAAGCCGTACATGATGAACAGAACTGCTATCAACAGATACACAAGACTAAATATTAATCCCGCATCACTTAATTGCAGCTGTACCCCCAGAAAAGCGGTGATGATTCCGAGCAGATATACCCCCATGAAGACAGGATAAATTTCCATACTTTTATACTCACGTTTAAGCAAGGTGATCAGCAGATCACGTCCGCTAAACCACACGAAAATATTGAAGATAATGAGTATACCCAGTGCGATATAATCAGCCCTGGTATTACGTGAAAGATCATTCTGCAGGCTTGGCAAGCCTACTGTAATCACCAAACAAATAGCATATCCGATCCCAAAGAGAAGTCTCACAAAATACTTAACAATCGTGTCATAAAGCACCTTCACCTTTGGCAATACATAGGCCAGAATAATAGTTAACAGAGCGGACAGCAGCAAATTATAGAAGGTTCTATGCGAGAAATCCTCCGGTACAGCGAGACGATACAGTCTTCTCGATTCATATAAACCATAGATCCAAAAATTCAATAATGCTGCGTATTTAAACCACAGGGCTAAGGTGATTTCGTAAGGCTCACTGCGCTGTAGGACATCCTTTCGATTATGCTGAACGGCGTACCATACGGCGATAATCAGCATGCCTGCAGTAATGAAAATATATTTTAGCGGAAAATAGGCGTCTGTGGTATTCAGCCATTCATTGGCTATACTGAGCTGCATCGGTACATTTAAACCGAAGAACACCACAAGGCACAATGTCAAAATCCCCCAGCCCGCTCTTTCCATCCCCTTAAACCGATTTAGATTACCAAACAGGGTAAGCACGACGCCTTCAATCAACCAGCCTATGGACCACCAAGCTGCTCCGAATTGGAACGGAATCATCAGAATACCGAAGGTCAGCGAAGTAGCGTAGAACAGCAGCATGCTTTCTTTTTCCTGTGGCATAAGCTTCTCAATTCCTCTTCCAAGGCCCAGATACAGCAGACAGAAGACCAGCGCTAACGCACCCTTGTAATCCTTCAGCCCTGCATCCAGAAATAGAAGATACAAGGTGAGGCAGCTAATAAACGTGTTGCAACCTAATAGAGAGAAATCCCACCAAGACAACTTGGAGCGATACTTGAACGGGTACCATAACGTAATGCCCAAATACATCGCAAAAGTCAGCACCGCATAAATCATATTCATGCCGTTGCTATCCGATAACGCTATTAATATCAGCATAGAGGGTGTATTAAATAAGTAGCTGATGTAATTGACCACGTTCCAGCGTTTGCGGAAGGAGATTAGGAGAATGAATAAATTCAGAAGAAACAAGTAGCCCATTGCCACATAAACCGCGTTGCCCGAAAGACCGAAAGCCCCAAGATAAGAATACAGTGGCAGGTACCCCCCGATTAAGCCCAAAGCACAAATACTTCGCGACTCATACCTTAAAGACAGGAGCACCGCAGTCAAAGTGACGAGCACGGATAAGGACAGCCCTACATAAATACTGATAATGTCCAGTAAAAAATAGCTATAGAAAATGGAGCCGTATAGTACTGAAATCCCGCCGCCAAGTAACCCTAAAGCGAACGTCCCTTTTCCTTTGCGATATAGCCACTCCCCGCCTCCTAACATCAGTAATCCCAGTAGAAAAAAGGCGCCTCCCTTCATATAACCGGTGAACCAGTTGGAATAGGAGTATCTGAATGCCGCTCCCACGGCCAAAATCAACAGCAGAATCCCAAGCTTGTTAATCCAACCTAGTCCAATTTTCATTTCGATCTGATTTTGTTTTCTTCGGCGTTCCAATACTTCTTCACTGATCTCTTCTGAGGCAAAATCATGTAATCCGTTATCCATTCTGGAGTTCAGAGCAATCTCGGATTCCCTCAGTCTTTGTCGCTGCGCTAGTACACGCTCATTTAACTCCGCCGACAACGCTCCAATCTGGCTGGATAAATCCGCTTTATCCTCACCCAGCTGCCTCGCGGCTGTTTGATACAGCTGCTGAATATGACGCTTCGTCTCCATCTCAAAAGCCGTCAGCCGGTCCGTATGGGTAAGGCTTTTAGAGGAAAAATAAGTCTGCAGCTTCTGTCTCGACAAGCTAAGAATACCAAGTTTCTCATTTAAGATTTGTTCCGTTAGCGTAACTTTTAGCTCTACATTCTCTTCTTGAAGCTTCCCTACCTGAGTCTTTAAATCTACTAGAGCAAGCTTATGTTTCTCATATTCCTTCTTCAAGTGTTCATTCTCGTTGACCAGATCGTGACTTTCATATTCCGCAATCAGAGCTTCATATTCCTTAATAAGCCCGTCCTGCTGGACCTTCATGAATCTAAGTCGATCTTTGAATGACTCCATAGCGCCTCCTAATGTGAGCGATTGTTAATAATTACATATTACTACAATTGGAAGGGTCTCTTATTCTTTTTTTAGGATTTGGGTAAATGAATATCACGAGCCAATTATAAAAAAGCTGCAACATATTGGAGGGATGTCCCGTCTGAATAATAACAAGACTAACAAAAGTTTTTTAAAAAAGGAGCTTACAACTATGAACAACATTTTAAAAACAAGCACAGTTCTTTTAACTTTGTCCCTAGCACTTTCAACTGGAGCAGCCTATGCTGCACCTACCACAACTTCTGCAAAAAATAATGCTGCTCAAACTACGGTTAGCGCTAACCAAAAAACATTTGCGATCGAAATCAACGGTTCCGCCCTGAAAGAAACAGGCTTCCAAACTACAAATGGCAAAGAGCCTATGGTGCCACTTCGTTCGGTTACTGAAGCACTGGGCTTTGAACTAACTTGGAATGGACAAACTAAATCCGTTGATCTTATCAATGGTGCTGTGTTCACTACAGTGAAAGCCGGAGAAGATCGCTATAGCATTAATAAAATGAATACTACGCTTGGAACTGCACCACAATTGGTTGACTCCATTTTATATGTTCCGGCTTCCTTTGTAAGTGAAATTATCCACCATAACATGACAGTGAAGGGAGATTCCATCGTGATCACTGCTGCTAATCAGGAAGAGCATATGACCAAGACTGGCGTGATTACAGCTGTCAATAATGAGGGCAAATACCAATCCGTTCAGATCCAGGGTGTAGGCACAGATGGCATCGTACTGAATGTAGGTGAGGATACGACTATCGAAATGGCAGACGGTACAAAGCTTGCGCTGAAAGATCTTCATATCGGTATGACCGTAAAAGCAGAGCATTCCATGATCATGACCATGAGCCTGCCACCTCAAACTCCAACTTACAAGATCACTGTTTTAGATGAGCAGAAACAGAATGATCTTTTGGGTACTGCAGGTACCATTGAAGAAGTTCAAAAAGACGATGAAGGAAACATCAGCATCACCGTTAAAGGCAGTGGCCTGAACGAACAGTCACAACAAGAAGTACTACTTCGCATTAGCAAAGATACCGCGCTAATCAATACCGATGGCAAAGCTGTAAACAGCAGCGAACTTGTAAAAGGTGCAAAGGTTGTAGGATTCTACAGCCCTATGCTGACTAAGAGCCTGCCACCAATCGGTACAGCTGCTAAAGTCGTAGTAGATTCCGTTCAACAATAAGAAGAATAACGTTATTAATGGACATTTGTCATAAACTAAACAAGCGCGCGCCAATGAAGTATTGGCGCGCGCTTGTTTGATTTTTCTAGAATCTATCACTCTATGAATCACTAGTTAAGAGCAATTGCATTAAAGCTAATAAACGGTCTAAGTTAATGGGCTTGCTGAGATAATCTGTTGCTCCCGCTTGTAAGATTTTCGCCTTATCTTCCTTCAGCGCTTTCGCAGTCAGCGCAATAATTGGAATTTCCTTCTTTGTTGGTATTTCTCTGATTCGATTGATAGCCTCATAGCCGTTCATTACCGGCATCATGATATCCATAAGAACGATGTCTATGGATACAGATTGCTCCAGCGCATGTATGCCTCTCTCTCCATCCGCAGCTGTAGTCACTTGCAGTCCACGCTTCCTTAACATGTTAGACAGCGCGAACAGATTCCGCTCATCATCATCCACAATTAGAACATGCTTATGATTTAGCGAGGTGAAATCGCTACTAATATTCTCACTGGTTGCAGCGGCAAGAGCAACCGAACCTTCTTCCTCATGACTAAGATCTACTACTTTCTCAGTGGTTTCTTCAAGACTAGGATTATCCTGAAGCTTCAATGGCAAATACACCGTAAAGACACTACCCATTCCTACCTGACTCTCCACTGTAATTCTACCGCCGAGCAGTATTGCCAGTTCTCTGGATATGGATAACCCAAGCCCAGTTCCACCATATTGACGTTCTGTATTTCCATCCGCCTGTTGAAAAGCTTCGAAAATAATAGACTGCTTCGCATAGGGGATCCCAATTCCAGTATCTTTGATGGCGAAAGCAATAAATAACCCTGTTTCCAAATTGCCTAATTTCACTAACTCGTCTTTAGTCGCTAAGCGTATTTCAAGAATTACTGAGCCTTTAGCTGTAAACTTAAACGCATTGGACAGCAGATTTATAATAATTTGCCGTACCCTTTGAGCATCCGAATAAAATAGTGTAGGCAAGCCCTCCCCGATTTGTATATGGAAAGGAATCTCTTTTTTTCGAGAAAGCCGGTTGAAGCTCTGAAGCATTGCCTCCGGGATCTCCGTTAGATTTATTGCTTCAATTTCAATATTCAGCTTCCCTGCCTCAACCTTGGACAAATCCAAAATATCGTTAATCAGCCTCAGCAGATCTTGTCCAGAAGAATGTATAGCTTGTGAAAATTCAATATCCTCCTCGCTTAAAGCTCCCGACTGATTCTCCATGAGAAATTCGGAGAGTAACAATATGCCGTTAAGCGGGGTTCGGAGTTCATGAGACATATTGGCCAAGAACTCCGATTTATATTGAGAGCTTTGCCGCAATAACTCCGCAGATTGAGCAAGCTCGATTTGAGCTTGTTCAGCCTCAAATGACTTTCGCTCGGCTAAGAGGTTCTTCTCCTCCAACTTTCTATTCGTTGCATGTAGCGACTCTGTCTGGATTTGCAGCTCCTCAGATTGGGTTTGTAATTCTTCGGTATACACCTGAAGTTCTTCATTTAAGCGCTGGGATTGTTCCAGAAGCTGATCAATCCTCATACTGCTGATCGTACTGTTGATTGCAGCGCCGAATGCATCTGAAATAGAATCCAAAAATTCAATCTGCCGCTCCGTAAGAGGAGAGAAGGTCGCAATTTCCACCACAGCAACTACTTCATCTGAAAAAGAAACCGGAAATAATAAAAGAGATTTCGGCGCAGAAACGCCCAGCCCAGACTGAATATTGATATAATTCTCCGGAAGATCCTGTATATGCATCAAGCGCGCCTCTTTAGCGCATTGACCAACCAAACCTTCTCCGATTTGAAATGTCCGATGATCTGTAATGTTGCTGCTTCCACCAAACGTGGAGGTTCTATTTAACAAGTCTTGATCATGTTCTTGTGTCCGTATATATAAGGCACTGTATGGATAATCAATAACTTCTGCCGTTTTACTTAAAAAAATGTCCCCCAGTTGTGAGACAAGTGTGATGCCCTGATACCTTGACAATAAATCGTTAGCATGATCCTGAATCCATATCCGCTCTTGTTGCATATCTATCAGATGATTCGTAGCGACGCTGAGATCCCTGATTTCATCATTCGTGGTAATCTCCACTCTTGTCTTCATATCAACAGAGGAATCTAAGCCAGCAATCGTATGGGTAACCTTGCGAATCGTACTAACGATAGCACGTGAAATGATCCACGAAGCGACCACGGAGGTAATAGCAATAATCGCCCAAGCAATATAAAGGAACTCTAGCAGCAATTTGTTTCGATCTGCCTGTTCAGCTATCAGAGTATTAGTGTTCTCATTCATCGTCTCACGGTAAGTACTGAACTGACTACGAATCTGGTCCATTTGATCCTTGCCATCATCCGAATTGAAATATCGTAAGATTTCCGCTTCCTGTCCCTCTTTTTTCAATTCTATTACATAATCCCCGGATTGCTTGATCCAATGCTGGATACTATTTTCGATGTCCACCAGACGCTGGAGTTGCAAGGAATCATTAGCATTCAGCAAAGAGAGCTTATCATAGCTCGCCTTCCATTGTGCTTTTCCCAAATCATAGGGCTCCAGATATTTGTCATCGCCGGTGATAATATAACCTCGTTGTCCAGTTTCCATATCAAGAATGTTCTTCTCGATCTTGTTAGCCAAACTAGCTATCTCTCGGTCCTGATGGGAAATAAAGCTGGTTTCCCGCTGTAGCGTATTAATTCTATCATGCATGATCATAACAAATCCTAATAGACAGATCACAATCAACACTGTAACGGATAGTATTTTATACTGCAAAGTAAATCGGTGCTTTTTCACAAAGTGCCTCCGTCCTGTCATCTAACTAGCTCTTTGCCTAAATCCTTGTATTAATAGCTCTTTCTCCTGCTCCAATACCCTATCGAGACATCTATGTGAATTTTTACTGCTTGTAAATTAAACACTTTTGGATACCGTTGAAACACTTTTTATTTGCCATAAAAAGCCTCCAAGTTCACTCGCTCCTCAATAGAATATGAGGGGAAATGGAGTGACTACTTGAAGGCGATACTACACTAGCTATATTAACAAATACAAGTCTTCTTCTTCACACCAAGCTTTCCAGCCTGTTCAACCTTAGCAATATAATCTACAGCCAGCGGTACTTTACATGCGGTTTGTCCCATTTGTACCTGGACCTTTCCAATGCTTGCAGCAATCTGCGTTGCCTCATCATGCAGTTCGGTTACGCTGCTGCCGGCAATAATTACAAACATATTCATAGTGTAACGAACTCGATTCTGTTCCTGATGAATGGTAGATTGTATTTGTTGTAGCAGCTCTCTAATCTCAGCAATATCTAGCAGATCATCCGGCGTAACTGAAATGTAATTCCCATAAGTACTCCAGCCACAGGCGGCCACCATTTCATCTGATGAAGAAATCCATTCTCTTGCAAGTTCTAGAGCGTAAGGGCTCTCTGCAGCGACAGACGCTACCGTATATTCCGCCAAAGCATAACAGTAAGCCGCTGACACCCAGTTCTGAAGCTCTTCCTTCGTAAGATGCTTAGGATCAACCGTAATTCCTGCCAGATACATTGCATCATAATTCCCCGTCTGGTACAAAGCCTTAACCAGACTCTGGTCTTTCTTCACGATCTTAACCAGCTTCTTCAGATCGCCTACCTTCACTCCGAATAAAGGCTCCTCAGCACCATGTCGTACGAAGGTGCGTTTCGTCTGCTCTGTACCCATCTCTTCAAGCTTACTCATCACTTCATCAATTGTCAGATTCATTAGAACACCTCTTTATCCCTTCACCGCTTCTCTTAAAATGGGCTCACGACCCAGCGTTACTCTATTCTTGCCCGATTTCTTGGAACGATATAACGCTTCATCCGCTTCCCGATACAAATCCTCGAAAGTCACCTCTCTACGCATTGTAAAAGAAATTCCGATGCTAGCGGTAAGCTGAATGCTATCGTGTTCATTCAAAATTATTTTATAATCACTCATCGTAGTGCGAAAACCCTCTGCTTCCATCAAGGCTGCACGTTTATCCTCAGCAAAAAAGCATACAGCAAACTCCTCGCCCCCGACTCTTCCGGCAATGCCCTTGTTTTGGTACACCTGAAGTATTTTATTCGAGAAATCAACTAATGCCTGATCTCCTGCTAAATGACCATAGGTATCATTAATTAACTTAAAGTCATCGATATCAAATAACAACAGTGCCAGTCCTAGTCCGTCCGGAATCGTTTGATTTTGCACCATTTGCATAAAATGCCTGCGATTATAAAGTCCCGTCAAATCATCTATCGTTGCTTGATAGACCAATTCACGTTCATACCGCTTCTTTTCACTATGATCACTAAAAACAATTAGCATCCCCTTGTTCTCTGTTGCGTGAAGTTCAGTCGCTATCAAGGAAACCCCATAACAAACCTCTCTTATTCCAGTACATACAATCTCAAACTGTCCTTCTGTCCTTTGACTATAATGAGCACCAATGTCCTTGTGAAGCCTCATAAAAAGATCAATATTTTTCCCCATCCAGGTCTCATTCGGTATCCCGGTAATCTCAAATAAAATGGAGGTTGCAGCCTCATTTATACCAATGATTCTATCATTCCGGTCTGTCAAAACTACGCCGTCTTTCATATGCTCCAGGATTTTGATTTTAGTTAAAGGATAGATCGTAGATTTGGAGTCAATGAATAAACACAAATAAGCCGCTATAATTGCGGGTAGATAAGTGAAGGCCGTAAAGCCTGTAAGCGTAATCTTCAACAAGGGAAGTAAAAAAACAGAGATGACCGGAACAAGCAGCCCAGCAAACAGTAAGAAAGCACGTCGTAAAAAAGCTCTCGGTCTATTCATTAAGGAAACAGCTAGCAAGCAGACCGCATATAGACCAAATAGCTGATCATAAGCAATAAAAGCCATGCTAAGAAGCGTAGGCTTTACAGTAATTCCACTAACTCCCGCAACAGTGGCCATGCCCACTTCACTACGCATTAGATGATGATAAGTATCCGTAAAAATAAGCAGTACGTCCAAAGCAATTGGAATCGAGAAAATAGCAAGCTTTACTGGCAGACGCTCCGCGGAAGGAGACACATATTCTTTAACGACAGCATAAGTAAATAACGCACTTAAAAAAAGCGGAGCCTGCTGCATATTCTTCCACCACAGCTTAGCCTGAAAAGAGGATGACAAAATCTCTCCCGCTGTTGCAATAAATATGAGGCTGACCAGCAGCATTAAGATCCATAAATAGCGTCTTCCTGCCGACTTTCGATGTCGATAGGAGCTGATGCCCATGTAAAAGCTTAGAACACTACCCATTAATAAGTAATACGGATATCCTTGAATCCACGGCATGCCATATTTCTCCTATTTTTCAAGTCGCTCCTATCATTATATCCTAATCAATCCTACAAATGAATCAACAAATACCAGTACATCTGTACACCTTACGATTTGAACTTCACTCGATGGGAGAACATATATTTTCTGGCTAAGTCCTTAAACGCTGTTTTATCTTGTACCGACTGAAAGTAACGTTTAGGGATAATCAGTGCTCTATTGGAAGACACAAAAAAAACGAACAAGTTCATTGTTTCACCTATTTTATGTATCTCTTCCCATTTCACTTGCCCGGAACCTGCCTCGGATACGTATTTTATGCCCTCATCTGATATGGAATAACTCTGAGGCTGCTGAGCCAGGCTGTCTGTAGCGAAGGCTTTTTTAGATTTTTTGGTCAAGCTTGATTTGGTCATATACCATAAAACAGCGGCAAGAATCACAGCAGTCCCAGCAAGGATTGAAATACTTGTAGTACTGTAATCCTTAGTAATTAACAGTAAAATCACAAAATAAGCAACCACACTGAAAGAGTTAAGTATAATTCGGCTATTTAAGCTAAACCATAGGTTAAACTCCAGAACGTCCTCGCTCTTCAGGACGGTATCTACTTTTATTTCATTTTCCACTACTGATCGCTCCCCTGCCACTATCGAAATTTATCAATGCCATTTCATTCTAACATGCCTGAACACAAAAAAGGGACATCCCTGAAGCGATCGCTTCTAAATGGGTTGTCCCTTTTTAAACCGTATGAATGCTTATTTCTTTTGTGCAAGACGTTGTTTGAACTTGTCAACACGGCCGCCTTGTTCTGTATCTCTTTGTTTACCAGTGTAAAATGGGTGGGATGCGGAACTTGCGTCCACGCGGATAACAGGATAAGTGTTACCATCTTCCCATTCCATTGTTTCATTGGATGATTTTGTAGATGCACTCAAGAATTTGAAGCCTACGCTTGCATCCATGAAAATAACCTTGTTGAACTTTGGATGTATGCCTTCTCTCATTCTGATCGTCCTCCTTCTGAACAAATTAGTGGAGCCTTTATGGTAAATTAACCAAATGATCTGTAGGTTTATCTATAAGTATAACCTAATAAACGTAGGAAAATTCGTAAATCTTACGATTTAGACCACCACTCCATCATACGTGAAATCGACATGTAAAGTCAACTAATATCCGATATTCCTTATATTCCCTTACGTTCAACTGACTTATACATCATACTCTAATTGTTTTTTAGCCTGAACAATAAAATCTAACGGGTTCTCAATAGTGCTGGCTTGATATTCTACAGCACCTATTTTGAGACCAAGGCTGACTTTATACTTTTTGACAAATTCAGTGTCATTAAGCTCTTGAAGCTTCAATTTAATCCGCTCAATTACAATTTTTGCTCCATCGCTGTCGGTGAACAGCAGAAGGCCCCATGTTGCGTCATCTTTGTCCAGTAAATACAATGCATCATTGGTACGAATGCTGGCCTGACTGAGCTGAGATACGTCATGAATGAATGGCCTCAGCCAGCTTATCTTCGGGAATAATACGTCTAATCTCATTCCAGTATTTCACTTTCACTACAAGCAGTGTGAGCGGAATCTGATATCGAGTCGAAATGCCTGTAAATAAGGCAGCATCCTTCTGAAAAGAAATACTGTTACGCAGATCTGTGTTCTCGTCGATGATGGCCATATTGGCAGTCTTTTTCTCCAAACGCTGATTCTCAGCCTGCAGCTCACGATTACTTAGTGTAAATATCCACAGTACCACTGTTAACAATGGGGTCATAATTAGCCAGAAGTAAGTATTCAGTTCAATTGTCTCTCCCAAAGATATCGTCTGATACATCGTGTAGAAGCCGTAAGTAAATATAAACACCAGGTTCAAGACCAGCCCTGCAGTTACCGTTGTAAAATACGTAACAATCGCCAGAATAAAGGCCACATTTAAAATGATAATATTCTGGATATAATCATCGGGTGCCCCTGAAATGAAGACAATACAAATAAAAAGAAGCACCAGGAACGATAAGAGAGCGATATCTGAAACTAACCCGCTGCGATTACGTCTCACGCTTATCACCACGTTTCTTCATATGTTTACGAAGCAGCAGGATCAGCGATAGAATCACCAGTGCCAGAACCAGCATAATTACGATTATGAAACTCAGCACGTCCGTTCGTTCCGTTATTTTTTTGACCACGGAATCCTCTGCTGCTCCAGTAATGATCTTGAAACGGTGCGCATTGACATTACCGTCCTTATCAACAATTACCCCATCGCCAAACACCTTCCATTTGTCCCGCTCTGTTGCAATCAACTTCGACGCCAAATAGTACTCTTCAGAGCCCACTCCCGTAACAGCAAGCAGCCCCCGTCCCGCCTCAAATGGCGATTGAATCAGCTGCAGTGTACCGATTTGAGCACCGTAATGATCTTCAATACTCATCTTCTCATTGGAGCGAATCGCTGTTCCGTTCCCGTTATATTGAAAATAGAGCTTATCATTATGATCACGGATGATCTTATTATTCTTATACGTGCCTATGGCGATAACATTATTATTCTTCAAATGATCCGCGCTAATGTTATCCGTGTAGAACTGAATGTTGCCTATATTTCCGCTAGCGTATTTTCCCAGAAGATTAAATACATTAGCTAAACTCAAATATGCGTAATCATCCATTTCTTGCGGCAGCACAACTGCTACTTGATTGTAAAGCCCGTCGCGTATGAACGGATACGGATAGTTATTAAACAAAAGATCCGTACGATCCTTAGTATTAAGACGCATTACAGAATCTTTACTGATATACGCCCACGGCATTTGTTCCTTATCTAAAGTACATTCGGCTCCCTTCAGCTCCAAATCAAAGGCTACAGTTACCGTGAAATTACCAGAGATATTCAAGCTTTGGGGAACTGGAAGATCCAGCTTATCGCCATTCGCCAGCTCTTTGGTCAGCTTCTTGCTGCCAATGGGTGTGTTGTTGATGCTGACAGTCACTAATGAACGGTCGAAATCTAAATTCTGTGCATAACGGAAATCCAATCTGATTCTGCCTGAATCTGCAATCGAGCGGTTAGAGGGCAGTGAAACAAAGTATGTCTGCTCCTGATGACGTGCCCCAGTGAGTTTATCACCCGTTTCTGTAAACGTAATATTGGAGCTAATCGAAAGGGGGGGTGCAGATACTTCTGTAGCATCATCGACCACCTTTAAATCACTGCTGATTTGACCCAATAACTCTTCATTCGCAACAAAACGGCCTGCTTTAATCAGTAAGTTCTCATCCTTCGAGGTTACGACAAGTGTGGGCTGAGTATCCTTATTCACTAACTGCAGCAGTGCATGTGTACTTAAATCTTCAGAGGTGCTTAGCTGAGCCTTTAGCCCGCTTGGTACTCGGTCATACATAGCTACCAGTACAACCGCAGCTTTATTCTTCACCGCATCTGACCGGTAGGGAAGCATTGGAATCGTTCTATTGTCCAATGTATTGCCCTTCACAAGTCCGGAGAGCGCATAAGTAGCCGACTCCAATTCTGCCCCTGTGCTTTTATCCGGTACGGTCAGAACACTATGATTCTTCGTTAAGGTATCAACGCCAGAGAAGCGCTCGCTAAAGTCACTAATCCCCCCAGTCAAGGGCTTCGGCGTATACATCACACTAATACTGGATGTATTAAACAGATGCAGCCAATTATCAAAATCATAATCGACAGAACAAGATTGTTCATCTGAATAGTTTGACTGCAAATACCCCTGAATGCCAAGCGTATTGGTTCCTTTTTTTAGAAACCCTTTAGGTGCCTGAAGGACCAGCTGTTGCTCGCCATTATCTTTTAGAGAAGGTCTAAATGTGTAGAATGGGCTGCCATTTAGCGTTAAGGTAACGCTAGACATCTGCTCCTTGGTAATTTGCGAAATTTGAAAGTGCAGGTTAATTCTGATCTCATTCACATTCCAATAATCCATGACCTCAAAATATTGCTGCTGGGCACTTGAACCCTTTAACGCAGTATCTGTTCCTGTGAAAGAGGTTGTGTAGGTTAATCTAGTATCCTGAGACGGAGCCTCGGCGGCTGCAACATTCAATTGAATTAGAAAAAGAGAGAGGCAGGTTAACAGTATAACCATTTGTTTTTTCATCATCATGTTCTGTTTCTCCTGTGATCACATATTTCTCATAGTACTTCTTTGTTCGTTATTAATAGCGTTCAGTCTTATACCACTTTGCTTCTCTTTTGAAGATGAGATCTTTGGCGTAAAGATATAATCCGTAAGCCGCGACAACCATCCACAGCTGACAATAAGAGATGTACATCAACATTACGATCCATAAATTGGACAAGCTCATCTCGCCCTTCTCTGTCGTCAGCGTTATGAAAGTACCTACAACGAACAGAATGATGGCGAGCAGCCAGAGAAAATTGCTAAGCCCAGCAATAGTAGTATGTACATAGCCCAAAGCATGCAGGATGAGCAGCACATCCGAGGTGATTAATGACATCAGCAATAAGAAATAAATAGCTAAAAAATAAAGAATATCGAACCGGACTTTTGCGGCGGATTTATCGAACAGCAGGGGGATATTTTTGACAATGACATAAATGTTGCCCTTAGCCCAGCGCGTTCGCTGCTTGAACCAGACTTTTAAGGTCTGTGGCTCTTGCTCCCATGTGACCGATTTCGGCTGGAACTTGATCCGATAACCCATCATATATATTCTGAAGCTGATTTCTGTATCTTCGGCTATCGCTTTAACATCCCAGCCACCGATACTTTCTACGATAGACCTGCGCATAATAAAATTAGTGCCGGGAATTGTGCATAACTTGAACAGCTTCCAGCGTCCCGCTTGCGCCATCCATTGAAAGGACAACGTCTCAATATTAATAAACCGGGTAAGCAGGCTTGCGTTACGGTTACGGGTTCTAAACTTACCGATTACTGCGCCTAGGCTAGAATCATTCATGATCTCAGCGACCAGATAACGTAAAGCCGTTTTTTCAGGCGTGTTGTCTGCATCATAAATCGCAATGAACTGCCCTTTGCAATGGGTGAAGCCTATATTCAGCGCATTCGATTTCCCTTTGCCACCAGTAATCGCATCCGTATTAATGACGATCAGCTGACGCCCCGGATTTCGGTTTTGAATACCGGCCAGCAGTTCAGCACTGTTATCAGAGGAATTATCATTAATCACAATAATCTCATATCGATCTTCCGGATAATCAAGCGCTAGCAGAGACTCCACCGTCTTACAGATTACTACCCCCTCATTGTGAGCAGGAACCATAATTGAAACCAAAGGATATTCGCCCTCTATCTCTGGTATGTCCTCATTTTCAGATTTAATGTAATATAAATAGCCTGCGATAATGAGGGTTACATTCACCAGCAATAAAGACCAGATACAGATCACTGCAATTACCATCAGTATGTCTGAAATCGTCATAGGATCCTCCAAATCACAATTAGTTGTCTCATTTCAAATACTTTTTCCTATACATTCGGTATCCGATGATCATTAATCCGCCAAATAGCAACAGAGAAATCATTATCGCAACTATAAAGAACTGATTCTGTATATTAAAAAGCGTCGTAAAGCTCTTCTTCTGCTCTTCTGTATACCGATAATCGCTATTCACTGTTTCTGGCGTATAATTCAGACTCAGGGGTTGTCCATTGATAGAAATCACTCCTTCTGATGAAGTGATCGTATTGACGTCTGTAACAACCTCATGCCTTTCTTGTTTATAATCTGCAAAAGAAACCCAGTATTGTTCCAACGTCTTCAGCAGTGCCTCAAGTTCTTCCTTATCCTTAGGCATATCCACAGTGATTACCGTGTCCATCGGCAGTTCTGGCATCACATTATTGGATGTTTGCAAATCCTGCAAAAAATTAATCGGCACACTATATAAAGAGGATGGAAAGGACTTGGAGGTGTCGCTCTGCTCCATATAATCAACATTTTCATCCGGATACAGGATCACAGAATCGAAAAACCCCATCCCCGCCTCCGAGTATTCCTTGTCATACGCCCAGTGCATTTGTGCTCCGATTCCAAGCGGCCCAATCTTGTTGTGCACCAGCAGATTAATGAACGCGTCCATCTTCGCCTGAAGTGAATGATCCTTATTACTAGTACTCGTTGAATGCATCGCAATAGGGGCATTGACCAGAATGCTGCCATTATTCGATTGCACTCTTTTGATGGCTACCAAATAACGCTGCATTGCCGGATAATCGGTATTGCTGAACACTGGCCGCACACTTGCGAGAAAAGGAATCCCCTTTTGATACAGCCGCTCCGCAGTCTCTGTCAGCAGTCCCAGATCAGAGAAGGGATAGATCTCTTTGATCGCAAGATACACTTTAGGCGTTGCGTTGATATGAAGCCAATCCTTCAGAACATACCCCATCGCCAGTGCACTGACATTCCCTTGTTCAAAATACGGAACATAAGCAGCATCCTCTTTACTCACAGCATAAGGTGCTTGCAGGCTATCATCCTGGAAGATCAGCTTTCCAAGGGACTGGGTTCCCTGACTTCCGGCTATATAGAGCATATCCTGTACCTGAAGTGAAATTCCCGAGAACTGTCCGATCTGGAGATCTGGATTCGCGTCATACATGACATCTGTGGTTAACTGTAGTTTCTTTTTCAGCGAGGCTGGAGGACTGTACCCGATGTGCAAATACTGTCCCTGATAATGCTCCCAATCCTCATCATAGATTGGATTAGTCATCACAATGTCCGCTGCATTACGGACCATAATCACTTTGGAGTAATGCTCCAGCATCCCTTGCTCATATTGATCCAGACTTCTAAGTGTGACCTTCATGGAATAGGCCGCCAGCAGTCGCTGGAGTTCAGTCACGTTGCCTTCCTTCGTTGTCCCCTTAGCGAGGCTGTCATAGAGTAGTAGGACCTGCTGTGGCGAAGCAGCAGATTGGACAGGTGTGACGGGAATCAGAAGGGCTGTTAGGGTCAACGTCAGTAGCAATATACCGTTTAAAACTCCTCTGATGCTCACACACTCACATCCTTTTGAGGCTTTGTATACGGGCTAGAAGGGGTGCTCTTGCTAACCTGCTTAACCTGATTGCTGTTTTTAGAAATTCTACGTCCAATCACACTGGATAGGGTCAGAAAAGTGACTAAATCAAAGGATAATGTAAACAAGAACTCATGCTTGGAAATATCGGCATCGCCTGCCCCGATAATCGATACAAAAATACCCGAAAGCCCAATGCCAATCGAAGCGACAATCAATACCATTCGCTGCATACCTCTGAAATCACGGGACTTAATCGCCCTTACAAAGGAAGGCATGTAGAGACCGATGACAAGCACCATCCAGAGGAAGATGAACCCGAATGTTCGCGGGGCCAGTGTTTGTTTCAGTTGGCTGTATCCGGTGAAAAAGTGACTCTGTGCTCGAAACTCCTTACCAACGGAATGCTCGAAATTCCCCATAGCCGCAGGCTTAATCGAGAATGCACTTTGAGCAGCCACATTAAGAATCGAATTAAGCTGGTCAGGGTTCGTTAAATAATATTTAAGGATGGATACAAATCCATAACGACTGTAGAAATTCTCCTCGAGAAGTGGTGAATTCACGTCTATGGTCACGTACTTCTCATAGTGAATGCTGTTCTTCAGAATGGCGAATTGCTCGTCCATCCCTAACGCTTTTAAAGCGGCTTCTGGATCAGGTGATTCCTTCAGCACCCCTCGGGTCATGGCATGGAACTGGTTAATGTTTACGAACTCATTTGAGATATTCAAATACGTGAACACACCTGCGAACAGCATCAGAGCAAGAGACGCCATTGTCAGGATCCGAAATATCTTGTCTCTACGAATCCAAAGCAGTGAACATGCCAGAACAGCAATGATCATACCCACTGGCGCATTCTGCTGCTTAGAAGTAGTCAGGATCAGCGTGCTAATTACGAATAAGGCCAGCATCGCGTAGTCATTGAATCTTTTTCGATATAACATCAGCCATGAAGCGAACATGAAGATCGTCGTAATCATCACAACGCTTTCGCCGTAAAAGGAGTTAAAATAAGCCGTATAACCGGTATCTCCGAATATAAAAATAGCAATACCTGCAATGATGAATCCCTGTGTTCGGGACATCTTCCATGTAATAGCCTCTATTAATAAGTAAATTGCGATTACATATAGAATCGTATAAATCGCCGCTTGAAAGCGGATGTCGAATACCTCACTACTGAAGAACAACTTGTTAAGTCCTATAGCCAGCTTGATAAATAAGGACTGAGAGGAAAATAACATTGCACCATTCTCATTAAAATATTGAAAGATCCCATATTGCTTCACAAAATAACCAAAGTACTGACTATCATAATCCGGCAGATTGAAATAGAGTCCATTACTATAAATGCTACGGAAAAAGTCACCGTTATCCGCCACTCCGACATACGGAGCTGTGAACAGCGCGATGATGGTAATAAGCAGCACTCCAAATGCAGCAAGAAATGCAGGAGAAACCGATAAATTAGCAAGAGTTAACTCCTGCCTTAGAGGTGTTTTTACCGTGTTGTCCATCATGCAGGTTCACCTTCAATACATTAAGTTTAAGTTAATAGACATAGGCCAGTAATGCCATCAGGTTGTCAAAAGAATAAGCTTGGCCGCTAGCCACATCACCGAATCCTCCGTACAGTGGGCTATCCACATCTGTTACTCTGAACTCGTTCATTCTTTCAATGCTTTTGTGGTGGAGAGATTCATCGCCGATTTCTGCGCCGATCATAGCCGTAATGGCATAAATGGCTGTGGACCGGATATCGCTCAGTGGCTTACCTTCTCTCGAATATTGCCCATACAACGTTCCAGCTTCGACCTGCCTTTTGATAAAATCAATGCTGGTGGCTTTCTGCTGGCCCACCTCAGCTAAGGCTAGAATGGATAAAAGCGACTCTACTGTATTGATGTTTTCCGAACTATATTTTCCGGTCTCATAATTAAACCGTGTCTCATAAAAGGGGAATTCATCCGATAAATATCCGTTTTCCAATATTACGTTCATATCATTCGTCAGTTTCTTACTAAATTGGCTAGGAATCGACAATTTTCGCAAAGTGCCCAAATTAATATAACACAAAGTGACGAATGTGTTTGTTGAAGAATATTCCATATCGTAGAAATCATAAAGTTTTCCGTCTTTTACATTATAATCATAAAATCTTTGGCCATATTTATCCGCTTCAGCTGTATAGCGTTTATCGCCGAACTTCTCCCCTGCCTCATAAAGAGCTTGAATCATACGCAAATCATCAACGGCAGCATTCAAGGGGTATAGCTTCTGCTGTTTAGGACTATAACGGTAGCTGAAACCGCTCTTGATATCAAAGGTTTGCTTGGCTAGTTGCCATTGTTCTGCAAATCTCTCTTGTTGGCCGCTACGCACAGCTGCCAGCATCCGGAGAGATGCCGATTCACTCAGAACTTCGTATCCACTCGCCGCTTCCGCCGACTGATCTGTTTCAATATGATTAGTATATACACCGTGCTCACCTGTGAGTTTCGAGATAATAAATTGCTCTAAGTCAGTTACTTCCTGCGTCTGGGTTACCTTGGTATCATTTTCTGAATCTACTGGTGCTGGAGAATTAGTATGAGCACTATTGGACGGATTCGGTGCTGCCGTTTTTTCGCATGCCGTTAACCCTATAATGCCTGCAAATATCGCTAGTGCAGCAATGATTATTTTCCTCAAGTGATCACCTCCTTTTAATATTCTCCTATTCTGTTTACTGCCTAGTATTATCTATAACGGTAATATACAACAAAATGTTAAATCAACTGTAAGCGTTATGTATCTATTCTTGGACAAAAAAGAGATATCCTTACGCCTTTGGCGAACGGGATATCCCCTCTGTATCAGTTATTTATTCAATCATACGTTCCCAAAAACGATGGGCAGTAATTGCCGCGACAAGGCTGGCAGCAAACACCTCTCCGCCATCTCCAATGATTACACCCGGACTGCTTCTATGCTCGGCCGTTTCAAGTAGTTTAGCATTCTCAGTAGTCACTGCGATGGGCTTAAAGTGAGAATAGGCTTGGTTCAGGAATTGCGCCGTATCCTTATGGAATTTCTTACGTTCCGAATTTCCACCAGCTGCATAAATCGCATCAAAGAGGACCGAATCTGTCGTGGATAAGGTATGAATGACTTCAAGCTCTGTCCCCTTTGAGCCTTTAATAAATCCAAGCTTATCGCTAATTATTTCCGGCTGGATCCCGGCTCTCATAAGCGTATCCAGGACAGGCATCACCAAGACTTCATCAAATCCGTCGCCTATAATCACCCCTATTTTACGTGTGTTTGGGTGCTTCTTCGTATTTACCTGGCTTAGTGCCGGGGAGGCTTGAGTCACCTCGGAACCGCCTGTTATCGGAGGCTTCGCCCCAATAGCCTTTGCTACAGGCACAGCAAGCTCTAACGTAACGTTCCCAAGCATATCTACAACCTGCTGCCGGACTGACTTACTCTTTACCTTCCCGAGCTCGAATGAATAGGCTTCAATAATATGCGTTTTTTCTGGAGTACTCATGCTGTTCCAGAACAGCTTGGCTTGTGAAAAATGGTCTTCAAAGCTTTTGCTCCGGCTACGCACCTTACGACCTTCCACCTTCTCCTGATAATGTACATAACCACCTTCAGCCTCTGTTGCAGGTGCGGGCGTATTGTTAGCAAGCGAATTATTATGATAGCTCACTGAACCCTGATTAATCGTCTGCCGTCCATACCCGTCACGCTGGTTGTTATGGAAAGGACATACCGGTCTATTGATCGGCAACTCATGGAAGTTCGGGCCGCCAAGCCGAATTAGCTGAGTATCCGTATAAGAGAACAATCTGCCCTGAAGCAGCGGATCATTGGTGAAATCGATGCCTGGAACCACATGTCCAGGGTGGAAAGCTACCTGCTCCGTTTCGGCGAAAACATTATCCACGTTGCGGTTCAAGGTCATTTTCCCAACAATCTGTACAGGTACTTCTTCCTCTGGCCATAGCTTTGTAGGATCCAGCACGTCAAAATCAAACTTAAATTCATCTTCTTCACTTAGAAGCTGAATGCCCAGCTCATATTCCGGAAAGTTGCCGGCTTCAATCGATTCCCATAAATCACGGCGATGAAAGTCAGGGTCCACACCCGATATTTTCTGAGCTTCGTCCCACACCAAAGAGTGTACACCGAGCACCGGTTTCCAGTGGAATTTAACAAAGTGGGCTTTTCCTTGCTCATTAATCAACCTGAAAGTATGCACCCCAAACCCTTCCATCATTCTGAAGCTTCGTGGAATAGCACGGTCCGACATCAGCCACATTGCCATATGGGCCGATTCTTGGTTATTGGCTATGAAATCCCAAAAGGTATCGTGAGCCGATGCGGCCTGAGGCATTTCATTGTGCGGCTCAGGTTTAAGCGCATGTACTAAATCTGGGAACTTGATCGCATCCTGGATAAAAAAGACGGGCATATTATTTCCGACTAGATCGTAATTTCCCTCCCCAGTATAAAATTTGGTAGAGAATCCGCGGGCATCCCGCACCGTCTCGGCTGATCCCCGTGATCCGGCTACCGTCGAGAACCGGACAAACACCGGTGTCTTCACGGAGGGATCTTGAAGGAATTTCGCCTTCGTATATTCTTTCAGTGATTTATATAATTCAAACTCACCATGAGCAGCAAATCCACGTGCATGCACGATTCGCTCAGGGATTCGTTCATGATCGAAATGCGTCATTTTTTCCCGGAAATGAAAGTCTTCCAATAAGGTTGGGCCCCGATCACCCGCTTTTAAGGAGAACTCGTCCTCTGATACTTTTAAACCCTGGTTCGTTGTTAAGGTGTGACCTTCATCCTTACTGCGAAACTGTTCCAATTGCTCATTCTTGCTGTTTCCGTTCACTTTTTGATGTTCACTCATTAACAATGGCTCCTTCCAAAGGTAAAGTAGATATTATCATGTATCTCTTACCCTTAAGGAAAGATTGGCAAACAAAAAAAGACAGAATTCCGCGAAGCCTCAGCTCCCGAAAATCCGCCTATTCCATCTAATTCTGACCTAACCCTTAATCCTACGATACGTCGCTTCATCGGAAACAACATACAATCTAGCATCCTTAGGAATAGCCTGATCCAGCTTTCGATTGATACTTAGATCGCTACGATCCGCCAATAAGGTTGCACCTTGCAGAAGCAGGTTCTGAAACGCGTCCCCATAAGTCTTCCACGTAGTATTCACTGGAATCTCATAAATATCATCACCATATTTACGGCTCAGCAGCTGCGTTATCACCTCAGAGTTGCCCTCTTGCAGTGCAGAACGAACAGCCAGTCTGGAGATGGCATCATGCGAAAGAACGAACTCGTTTACCTGAACATGCCTGAAATTCTGTATATTCTTCTCTTGCATTATTTCTACAGTCGTATGTACTTGTGACGCAATGCGCTCAATGCTAGAGGCTATTAATAAAGATTTGCCGTCGATCAGCGATGCTTCATCAATCCTTGTATCCCCGAACACAATGGCTGCTCTTGCTTCATGGATGTTAGCCTTAAGCAGAATGTCATCACTGGAGGCATCACCACTTATAAAGTGGACTTGCTCCATATGCTCCAAGGGATGCGCGCCTACCTCATCAATGATAACAATATGGCATTTCGGCGAATAGCATAGAATCTCCTCTACGGCAGCTTGTGCTTTCTTACTCCAATTAATTAGAATCACATGACCCTTTCCCCGAAAGCTCAACGTTCCCGCTCCTCTCCTTCTCTGCACCTCCGCAATGGAGTCAATGACCTTACCAATAACCAAGCTGAGGAGACCGATACCAAAGATATATAGAAACATGGTAAACAGCTTTCCAACTACGGTCTCTGCAAAATAATCCCCATACCCTACAGTCGCCATCGTTGTCATGACCCAATAAAATGCATTAAACCAACTATGAAACGTACCCGGTTCGATCAGGTAAGCAATCGACGCACTAAGAATTATAAAGATCAGAATGATTAACCCTATCGTCCGTTTACGTAACCGCATCATCTTGGTGGAAATTCTCAGAAACAGATGCATCTGCCACCCCTTCTTCACATCAAGCTAACACGCCTTCGGCGTCCTTCAAGGACGTAAGCAAGCGTTTATGCGAGAAATATAGGCTGCCGCTCGACGGATGGATCGGGGCAACCTATATCATTATCCCTTTTCAAGTTGAAACTAAACAATCAAACTGCTAATCGCAAATGCAGTCCCAATAAATACCAAGCAAAGCATAGTGCCTACAGCCACATTCCCTTTCTCCAGATGCTCTGAAATCTTAAAGGTTGGGGTTGCCAATTCAAAGATCCAATAAGCCGCTATCAAGCACACATAACCTACCGCAAACCAAATGATCATGTGCAGAATGGAGGTATTCGTATACGCCGCTACACCAATAATAATGGCTGTTGCCAGAAACTTGCCGCCTAAAGCCAAAGCTACAGCCACATTGCCTTTCTTCAGCTCCTCCATATCTTTAAACGGAGTCATCAAACCAAAGATCACCATGCCTAACACTTGCAAAAGAATAATCACAAACACACTCACTACCAAATTAACCACCATCGTCACTTCGCCCACCCCCGAAATTTCGCATACGCCGAATCATAATCGGCAAAATCATGTACTTCCTCAAGGACTACGGAAGCGGTCTTCTTTTTCTCTAATGCAGTATAGCGTTCATCATCAATCGGCTGCTTAATCCGATTACCTGAAGGGAGCTCAAGCACCGCAAAGTTTCTTGTCTTATCCTTATACTTAGTCTTGTATACTCCTACAAGATCAACATCAGTGGTTACCGATACTTTAAGATTAGTAAGATCCTCTGCTGCCGTTTTTTCATCTGCATAAGACTTAATCGTGCTCCATGAAGACAGGCGAACTTCATTCTTCTGATCAGCATCCGTGATTAACTCGGCGTCCATGAACTGAAGTGTCCAAATTTTATCGCCAGTAGCATAATTCCCATCATTCGGGAGCAGTTCATTATCCGGCAAAACCGTCATGTCACTCCCAATTAAATCCCCTACGGTACTCTCTACCACCCGATAGTCCCACGGTACCCGTGCTACACTATCTGAGGTTCCAGCTGTTCCTGAATCAAATACACTGCCCTGATTACTGGAACATGCGCTTAGTAACAGTACCGTCAAAAGCATCATACATAAGACTCCGATTCGGGCTTTCTTGCTCTTATCCAATTATCTCACTCCCAACGCAATAAAATGACTGGCATTGCCTGTAATCAATCCGCCCGCTCGGCCGAGCAACCCACAAGGCTCCCCGTTAATCACGAACATGCCTGTCAGCAGATGAAATTCACCCTTTGAAGTCGTTATCCGTGCTAAATCGGCTCTTTTTTGATACACAGTGGGGAAGAGCTGACTACTGTCATAACCGTCTTCATCTTCAAGCTCTAGCGCACCGCTATCATCAAACATGCGCACCGAACCCCCTTCACGACCAAAAACAGATTTGGACACAAAGTTCCCTGAGAATACAGGCTTATTATAAGTAGGTAAAATATAGCGCGAGATCGTCTCCCGCTCTTCCTTGTCGAATAACAGGCCCAGCTCATACATTCCCCACACCGCTGCAACCAGCCCCTTGGATTGGAGCAATATACTGTGAGGACCATTAAAGAGCTGAAGATTTCCTTGCTCTACCGCATAGGCGAGGGCATCCCCGCCTTCATCAACAGCCATCCACTCTTTAGGATATAAAGCGAACATCCGCTCAATCACGCGGTCTTCCCCATCCTTGAGAATTCCATTATCGACCCATAAACCAAGGCAATCCACACACTGGATATCGAGACCACTGTGCTTCACTAATGCTTCGATCGTACCTGAATCTTCAAGATGAGACCCATAAGCGACACAAGCTGCGGTATCCGGACGTTCTACCTGCCAGGCTGCCGCAACCTGTTCCTTCATCCCTTGATTAGGACTCTGCATTCCAGCTTGCTCACAGATCCATGGTGTAGCTATCGAGGCTTCCACATAACCTGTTGGGGTATCCGCATTCAGTTCGAGCAGCTTAATCGTCCCATCATGGGCTATGGCAAAGTCGAATCTGGCATACCGACTAATGAATCCTTCTTCTGGCATCGGACAATCGTCAAGCATCTCCCAAAGTACAGGGGGAATCCCAAGCAGTTCATACAAATCGCGCTTTAGATGAACATAGCGAACCGCTTTATCGAGGATAGCCCAAAGTTTTGATGAGGCATCTTCAAGCTCCTTATAAGTGTCCCTTTGCATTAGAGCAATCGCATCCAACCAGTACTCTTCATCCTCAAGATCCGCCCAAGTGAACCCAAGCTCATACAACGCTTTGACCCGCGGACCTCTTTCAAGCTCAGACTGATCTAGAATTTCAAATACACTCTGCTGCTCACTCATCCGCCAAAACCACTCTTACTTGAGCCTGATCTCGAAGAGGACTTCGATCCTGAGCTGGATTTAGAGTTCTTCGAAGAGTTTAATCCGCTGGATGTGCCACCGATTCCATTCTTTGAAGAAGAACCTCTTCTCGTAATGGAGCCTGTGGAGGAAGTCGATGTTTTAGGCTTTACAACCGAACCGGGAACCTTCTTATTCTGGAACTTTTCACTGCTATAGGTAGGCGGCTTATAAGTTGTTCTCGTTCCACCATAATAAGTTGGACGGTCCTTAGACCACCCTCTGGAAGAGTAGTTGCCACCACTATTAAACAACATGTGATACAACAGCAAGTCATCCCATCCAAAACCTGAATGATATCCACCATAGTTATTCACTACCGTCGTTCCATTATTGGTTACAACACCTTGGCCTTCCTGTTCTACCTCTTGTGCACCTTCCGGATATGGAATATTCCAATCCACATTTTTGTCAAAATAGGCTTTAACCTCTTCGGTAGACCAGGACACTAGCTGTGGTTCATCTCCAGAAGTATTTGCGCTAGCCCCTGCGCCGCCAGGAATAAACATAGCATTCGCTAACAAAGCTATGCCTAGCGAAGTAGATAATACTCGAATGGGCTTACCCTCAGAGGTGAATAGTTTGGATACCGCTAATTCCTTATCCTTTTCATCTTTAGACATCGTAAGGTTCTCCTTCCCTTATCTCAATCATTCGTTGTGCATCGGAACAAGTAAAAGCTCCAGCTTACCTTCATCTACATTCAGCCGTCCTTCAACCGTTTCATATTCAACACTGTCAACCACAATATAATTGACATGCTCTAGTGCTGCAATCATATTCATGCTCCACGTGCGTTCCTCAATGACTCGCAGCCCGCCTTCCGGCATTTTTTCAAATAAGATTACATTCATCCCATTGTCCATTATTACCATTCCTTCCTTAGTTCTGCTATAGCATCTGATACGTCTTTATTACCTTTTCGTTTCAGTTCTAGGCGTGCGTAGACTGCCCAACCTTACTCTTGGCGTTAGAACGTCTATATAAAAGAAGAATTCCTAACGAGCACAAGCTAACGAGGAGCAACACGCCGTATACATGCTGATATGCTTTTGCAGGGGAGATATCACGCTGAGCATGCAGTAAAAGCCCGCAGACTGCAACAGATACAGAGCCTCCGAAGAATTGAACCAGTTGTAAAAGCCCCATGCCAGAACCAATCCAAGTCCTTGGAAGAACGATAGAAGCTTCATTATTTAAGGATGCCATCGTAGCTGAGAAGGCGGGAGAGAAGCATAGATAACCTAGCAGTAGTACTTTAGGTGATACAGAAAGATTCATAGCAAACACAGCCATAACGACTGCAAGTATACAATGTCCAATCAATAAGAAGCGGATATTACCGTAACGATCAATAAAACGTCCCACATACCGGGTCAGAAATGCAGATAATAGCGCTCCCGGTGCGATATACAAACCAATCATCAGCGCTGATTTACCGAACAGATTAGCGAGCGCAAGCGGCATCAGGAACAAGTTCCCCAGGTTCAGCACCAGAATACAAAAGCCTACGGCAACCAGTTTCAAGTAACCTGGCATGGCAAGCAGCTGCGGATTAATGAATGATTCCTTGGCCTTCTTCAGATGTACGGCATGCACGATAATAGACGCTACACCCACCACTAGCCATACAAGCGACTGGGTAGTTACAGCTACCAGTAAACTTGCCGCATTTACAACGGTCAGCGCCGCTCCTAGGATATCAAAGCTTGCAGGCTGTGGCTTTTCCTTAGGCAATAACCGCAGCAGCACCGGCAGCACGATAAGCACTAGGCAAGTAATTCCGAACAATCCATTCCAGCCAAAGTACTGGCTGATCACGCCTCCGACAATAGGACCTAAACCAAAGGCCATTGCACTACCCGCCGAGATCATCGCAATAGCAGCGCCGCGTCTTTCAATCGGAACATAGCGGCTGGCCAGTACAAGCCCCAATCCTGCCATAGATCCGGCGCCTGCAGATTGCACGATTCTCGTAATTAATAGCATATTAAAGTCATGTGCGAACAATCCAAACACGGATGCCGTCCCAAGCGTAATTAAACCAATGGTCAAGAGCTTGCGAACCGGCACCAAGTCGGATAACCGGCTATAAATCACCGTCGACAACGCATATCCAATCGAATAGCTGGAAATGACCCATGAGCCTAGGTCAGCAGAAATTTGGAGATCCTGAATAATAGATGGAAGCGATACATTAAACATCGTTGTGTTCATCACTACAATAAAGAGGCACATCGTCCATAATGGCATGACAATTTTATCATTCATTACTACTTTCTCATTCATTCCTACTCCATCCCTGTCCTAATTTATCTATACCTGCTCAACTAATTTTATGCCTATAAAAAGAGGTTGGCAATTAGAATAGGGGTTTATTTCCGCCACATCATTCCACATACCAGTTCGATTATGATCTCCATTCTCCGCAATATATACTAGTAGTGTTTCAATCAAGCTCATCTTGTGCTAATGATAAGATCTTAAAGGTATATTATATCGCGCATGAAATTAACAAGGACTCGCATAGAGACTTTCTAAATAGGGGGTAGTAGCCATGAGGGGCTTGACCAAAGAAATCGCGATGGAAATTGTTCGACGTACGATGCATGTGATTGGGTACAACGTCAATGTTATGGACAAGCGAGGACGAATTATTGGATCTGGAGATGGTAAGCGATTAGGGCAATCACATGAGGGAGCATTACTCGCGATCGAGCGTCGTGGCAGATTCGAGATTGATCAGGAGAGCGCTGCTAGATTGCAGGGGGTATTGCCTGGAACGAACCTGGTTATTGAGTTTGAGAATGAGATTGTTGGTGTTATCGGGATTACAGGGGACCCCAAAGAAGTGACGAAGTATGGTGAATTGGTGAAGATGACGGCAGAAATGTATCTTGAGCATATGAAGCTGTTAGAGCAGGCACAATGGGACAAACGAATGAAGGAGAATTTCCTGCTCGCGGTGATGAATGGCGCTGAGGCGAACGTGCAGAACTTGCGACATCAAGCACAGCAGATTGATTTTCAAGTGGATAAGCCACATATCGCATGCATCATTGAATTCATTGATCGTAATGAAGAGGAGCTCATGGTGACAATGAAGCGGGTAGCTGATGTATTGGAAGGACGCCCGGCTGTTCAATTGATTACCATTCGTAATGCCAGACAAGTTATTCTGATCAAGGACCATCTCCACGAGCGGAAGCCACATACAGATATATGTGAAGGCATTCACCAGATAAGACGTTGGTTAGATGTAAAGGAGATTTCTCCACTACGTATCGCTGTAGGCAAACCTTTTACAGGGATTCAAGGGATGATGAAGTCCATTCAATCCGCAGAAGATACGATGCGTGCAGGCTATGCAATATATCCGGATGAGCCGGTTTATTATGCAACGGATCTGCAACTGGAGACGATGGCCGTTCCAAGTGTGCAGAATTGGATGTCGGAGGAGCTGCTGCAGCTATGGGCGCATTTTATGGAGGAGGATCGTAGTGGCGAGCTTCAGCAGACATTAGTTCTATTTTACCTCGAAAATGGAGAGCAACAGCATATAGCTGAACGACTGCGTATTCATCGGAATACCTTACGTTACCGACTCCAGCGTATAACCGAGCTCACAGGGAAAGATCCAAGAAATTATCAGGAGCTATTCCTACTCATGAGTGCGCGTTGGTTATATTTGTTGGATCATTCTGGTATGTCCCGTGATGAATAGGAGGCAATATGTTCATTTGCACAAAAAAAGACATTAACCATTGCGAAATGTTTATTTGTCCGCCTAATGAAACGCTTACAAAATATCGCTAAAGTATAGGTATGAGCTCAAACCACATATCTACCTATACATTCTGTGTAAAACTGGGAGGAATTACTCATGACAGTGAGTGTAAGCGTTTTAGGTGCTTTAGCTGCATTGGTTGTGGCAATCGTTCTAATATTGAAAAAAGTACCGCCAGCCTACGGCATGATGATTGGTGCGCTAGTAGGTGGTTTAATCGGCGGTGTGAGTATGGTGGATACCATTACGCTGATGATGGATGGTGCCAAAGGGATGATTCCTGCTGTGCTTCGTATCTTGGCAGCAGGTGTGTTAGCAGGTGTATTGATTGAATCAGGCGCGGCGAAAAAGATTGCAGAGACGCTGGTTCAGAAAGCCGGTGAGACACGAGCATTACTCGCATTAGCCTTAGCAACAATGGTTCTTACAGCGGTCGGCGTATTCGTGGATGTAGCTGTTATTACTGTAGCGCCCATTGCATTAGCTATTGCACAACGTGCAAATCTTTCGAAATTGGCAATCCTGATCGCTATGATTGGTGGCGGGAAGGCCGGTAACATCATGTCACCAAACCCGAATGCAATTGCAGCATCAGATGCATTTCACATTCCGTTAACTTCGTTGATGGCAGCAGGTATAATCCCAGCCGTGTTTGGAATTATCGTAACCTACTTCATCGCAAAACGTTTAAACAATAAAGGTAGTAAAGTAGAAGCTTCTGAGGTCACGGATAATCTGAATGACCAGCTTCCAAGCTTCTTCACAGCTATTCTAGCTCCACTTGTAGCCATTATCTTGTTATCCCTTCGTCCAATTGCAGGCATCGTAGTCGATCCAGTTATTGCACTTCCAGTTGGAGGTATCGTAGGTGCTATTGCAATGGGAAGAATTAAGAAGTTAAATGAGTTCGCTGTATTTGGTCTTGGTAAAATGACTGGTGTAGCCGTTATGTTAATCGGGACAGGGACACTAGCTGGTATTATTGCAAATTCGCAATTGAAGGATGTTATTATCGATGGCCTTACGGCATCAGGCTTACCGGCATACTTGCTTGCTCCAATCAGTGGTGCGTTGATGTCTCTTGCAACAGCATCGACAACAGCAGGTACAGCCGTAGCAAGCTCTGTGTTCGGCTCCACGATTATGGGACTTGGCGTAGCTTCATTAGGAGCGGGGGCAATGATTCACTCTGGTGCGACGGTATTCGACCACATGCCTCACGGTAGCTTCTTCCACGCAACAGGGGGTAGTGTGAACATGCAGATGAAAGAACGCCTCAAATTGATTCCTTATGAAACTGCAGTTGGTCTAACACTAGCCATCGTATCGACCTTAGTATTCGGAGTATTCCAATGGTTCGTATAACACTTTTGAAGCATGAACAACATAAAAGGAAGTGGAGAGCATGAAGTTTGTATTGGCGCCAGATTCATTTAAAGAAAGTATGACAGCAATGGAAGCCTGTGAGGCCATAGAACGAGGACTCCGCTCCTCTTTTCCGGATGCAGAATATATTAAGGTTCCGATGGCGGATGGCGGCGAAGGTACGGTTCAATCGCTCGTCGATGCGACAGGCGGACGAATTATACAATGTAACGTAACAGGGCCGCTTGGTCACCCTGTGAATGCATTTTATGGCATTATGGGAGATGGAAAAACCGCGATTATCGAAATGGCAGCTGCTTCTGGACTTGAACTTGTAGCGAAGGAAGATCGTAATCCGTTGATCACCACAACAAAGGGTACCGGGGAGCTCATCGTTCATGCGCTGAATGCAGGTGTACGTTCCATTATTATGGGTCTCGGTGGCAGTGCGACGAATGATGGTGGTGTAGGCATGGCACAAGCACTTGGATTCCGCTTCTTGCGAGAAGATGGAACGGAGATTGGATATGGTGGAGGGTCGCTGAGTGAAGTTACTCGTATTGATAGTGCTCATATAGATCCGAGGCTTCAAGGTCTCCAGGTAGTAGCTGCATGTGATGTGGACAATCCGTTAACTGGGGAGCGTGGAGCATCCGCCATCTTCGGCCCGCAAAAGGGGGCAACACCTGAGATGGTGAAGCAATTGGATGCAAATCTTGCACATTTCGCAAACATCATTGCACGCGATCTCGGTAAAGAAGTGAACGATACAGCAGGTGCCGGTGCAGCAGGTGGACTAGGTGCTGGCGTGATGGCCTTCCTAGGAGCCCAGTTGAAGCGAGGCGTAAACATCGTCGTCGATGCCATGAATCTTGCGGATAAAGTGAAAGATGCGGATTATGTCATCACAGGTGAAGGTGGGATGGATAGCCAAACCGTCTATGGCAAAACACCGATTGGTGTTGCCAAGGTAGCACAAGCCGCTGGTGTACCTGTTATTGCCTTAGCGGGTTCTCTAGGTACTGGCGTAGAAGCTGTGTACGAGCATGGTATTGATATGTTCTTCTCCATCGTTCCAGGGGTTTGTACGCTTGATAAAGCGCTCACCGATGCTTCCTTCAACATGGAGCGCACCGCGCGTAATATAGGGATATTAATCAAACATAGTAACCGTTAATCGTTTCTGGAGAAAATATAAGGATTTTTTTAAGCGTGGAATAATATATTATTATATTTAAAAAAAGATCTGACCCGTGCATGAAGCCGGGTCAGATCTTTTATTTCGTTTTTGCAGGTAGTCTAGGTTTGTACTTCACCTAGTCTGAGCCTTTTCATCAATCCAATAAAGTTTAGGAGACTTGAGACTCCTTAGTAAGAACGGGTACGGTGTTATCCTTTACCTGCACATCATCCTTTGTCTTCGAGAGGAAGATGTTCAGCACAATCGCTGTAAGCGAACCAGAAACGATACCGTTTTGCAGAAGCATCCGAGCGAATTCAGGCAGCTCTGCGAACATTGCTGGAAGTGTCGCTGAGCCTAAGCCAACAGCAATACTGCAAGCCGCAATCAGTAGATTACCGTCCTTACGCAAATCCACATCAGATAGAATGGATATTCCGGAAACGGCCACCGAACCGAACATGACAATCATAGCTCCACCAAGTACGGCATTCGGTACAATCGTCGTCAAGGCAGCCAGCTTAGGCAATAGTCCTAGTACAATCATGATCCCGCCAGCGGCAAAAATAACATTACGAGTCTTAATGCGAGACAGCGAAATCAAGCCTACATTTTGAGAAAAAGCAGTGTATGGGAAGGCATTGAAGATTCCGCCCAGCATAATAGCTACACCTTCGGAACGTAGTCCGTTCACGATCTGCTTCTGTTCAACCTTCTGATCAATTACTTTACCTACGGCAAAATAAACCCCAGTAGACTCCACCATACTAACAATATTAACGATGATCATGGTGAAGATTGCAGTAAGACTGAACTCAGGCCATCCGAAGTAGAACGGCTGTGCGATGCTCACCCAAGAAGCTTCACCTACTGTAGAAAAGTTAACGATGCCCATTCCATAAGCAATCGCAGTACCCACCACTAAACCTACCAGAACAGATATGGAGCGTAGAAATCCTGTTGCGAAACGGTTAACTGCTAGAATGACAAGCAGTGTAATTAGGGCAAGCAGCAAATTGCGCGGTTGTCCAAAATCAGCGCTGCCTTCTCCGCCAGCAACGTTATTCATGGCTACTGGAATAAGAGATAGGCCGATAATAGTCACGACAGAACCTGTTACAATGGTTGGGAAGAACTTCAGCAGCTTCCCATAAAGCGGAGCCGCAAGTACAACGAACAGACCGGAAATAATGATCGCACCGTACGCAGTCGCCAGATTATGTGTCGAGGCAATCGCGATAATCGGACCAACCGCTGTAAAGGTACATCCAAGAATAACCGGAAGCCTGCTACCAAAATACTTGGTGCCCATAATTTGCAGTAGGGTAGCCAATCCGCAAGTGAACAAATCGGCTGCGATAAGGTAGGCCATCTGAGTCCCATTCAGCTTCAAGGCGCCCCCAACAATCAGCGGTACGATAACTGCTCCGGCATACATGGCTAGTACATGCTGAAGGCCTAACGTAAATACCTTTTGCTTGCTTAACATCCCGCACTCTCCTTGATTTTCTCTAATGAGCTTTCATTATCAATGAAGTGAATTTCACCTGGTGACATAGATGCAATACGGGCCAAGGCATGGACTTCTATGCCTCTGTTCTCCAGAAGGCTCCGACCTTCTTGGAAGCTCTTTTCAATCACACAACCGACACCAAGGAGCTCTGCTCCAGCCTCTTTCACGATATCAACCAGTCCTACAAGTGCAGCACCAGTAGCGAGGAAATCATCCACAATAAGCACTTTGTCATCCGGTCCAAGATATTTCTGAGAGACGCTGACCAGATAGTCCTCTTGGCGTGTAAAGGAATGTACAGGCGCTGAATAGACCGCCTCCGCGAGGGTGACTGCTTTCTTTTTCTTCGCATAAATAAACGGTACATCTAATGCAATCGCAGTAGCCATGGCGAACTGAATTCCACTAGCTTCAATAGTAATTACTTTTGTGATCGGTTGATGACCGAACAATTTTTTGAACTCTTGACCGATTTGCAGCGCAAGCTCCGTATCGACCTGATGATTCAGAAATGAATCTACCTTTAGTACCGTATCTGATAAAATAAGACCCTCTTGTCTAATGCGCTCTTGAAGTACTTTCATCGTGAACTGATCTCTCCTTCTTCATTAAAAAAACAAAAAAAGGACAAATCCCTTGAGTCGTTTCTCTCAAGTGAATCTGTCCTTCTGGGCTTTTGTCCCTTAGTGGTGTAACACTGCATAGTGTCCGCATCGCTCGGTCCAGACCTTTCCTCCAAAGAAGAAAGCGGAACCCTAGATGCGCTATTTCACTCATAGTCGGATAATTACGATGGTTATCCGGTAGAAACTTATGGGCCATATTCCCAAGATTATATGAGTTTGTTGTTAATGTTCGATATGAATACCTTGTATATCTTACACGCTCTGTCGGGTGCTTACAAGCAAAATTTTCAGTATTCCGCATACCATTTTCAGGTTATTTCACGAAATTCAATGGTTTACATTTAGTAGTGGTTACTCCAAGATCTTCTGCGCCGTCTCTTCAGTTGTTACGAGTACATTCATATACCCGCCATTCAGCGCGCCCAAGATCCCCGAGACTTTCTCTAGCGATTCCGCTACACCAATAGCGTACCTCGCCCGCTTAATCTGCTCCAGCTCTATGGTCAGCGTTCGATCCGATATTGCTGTACGCACAGGCAATCCATTGCCATCATAGAAACGTGAGCAAATATCACCTGCTACTCTCCCGCTCTCCAGCTCATCAATCACAGCATCGCCATAAAATCCACGCCAAGCCTCTTCACCTTTAATTTCCGGTGATCCAATGCCGAATACAGCGATGTCCAGCTGATCCCATGCCTTGGCAATGGTCTGGTAATACTGCGAACGCATCAACTGATCCCGGGTCTCCTTTTGCTCCGTGATAGCTGGGACGTCAATCATTAATGAGCGTGCACCCCACTTTAAAGCTGCTTGATAGCAGATATTATTTACATGGTATCCGCTCTCCATCTTTCCAGATGGACCGCCCACCGTAGGTACACAGGTTACAAAAGGTCTCTGTGCGAGGGTCAGATTCTCTACAACCGCAGCTAAGCTGCTTCCCCAAGAGAAGCCTATCATATCTTTTGGTTGAAGCACTTTCTCCAGCCATTTTGCACAAGCCCGTCCAATAGCTTTGCGTTTGATCACCCCGGATTGGGCTGGATCTACCTCTACAACAATGGCTTCCTTCAGCCCGAATCGTTCTTTCAGTTCCTGCTCCAGTGTACAATGATCGCCGATATCATAATTGATGGTGATCGTAACGATACCTTCTTCACGGACTCTCTTCAGCATCCTACTAATGGTAGTGCGATATATGCCAAGTTTATTCGAAATTTCACTTTGCGTTAAATTCTGCTCATAATACATTTGTGCAATCTTAATGAGCAGCTTCTTGTCCTCTTTTCGATCCATGATAGTACTCCCCGCTTTCTACAAGGATTTGACGGATTCAGAACCCCTCGTTATACTGTAGACGATTATTTTTGCACACTTTTTATTATATTGCACAAATGTGCTATATATATCAATTTTTTAATCAAACAATCAAAACAGGAGAGGTGCTATCCATGAACAATCTGAAATGGGCCATCATCGGCCCGGGAAGTATCGCTACTGAATTTGCGGCTGCTCTAAATGACATCGGCGGAACTTTATATGCGGTAGGATCACGGACCTTAGAGAAAGCCCAGGCGTTCGCCAGCCAATATGGAGCGGAGAAGGCTTATGGCAATTACAACGAAATGCTGCAAGATCCAGAAATTGATGTCGTCTACATCTCTACACCACATAGCAACCACTACGAATACATCATAGAAAGCTTGCAGAATAACAAACATGTCCTCTGTGAAAAAGCGATCACCGTAAATAGCAAACAACTGCAGGAAATCGTCGAGCTCGCTAAACAAAAAAGCTTAGTCGTCGCAGAAGCTATGACCATCTACCATATGCCCCTGTACAAAAAGCTAAGACAAATCGTTGACGAAGGTAAGATCGGACGCCTCAAAATGGTGCAGGTCTCCTTCGGCAGCCATAAAGAATATGATGTGAACAACCGTTTCTTCAGCAAAGATCTAGCGGGGGGAGCACTGCTGGATATTGGGACGTATGCCTTATCCTTCACAAGATTCTTTCTGTCCAAACAGCCACATGAGATTCTTACGACGGTGAAACGTTTCGAGACAGGTGTCGATGAACAATCCGGAATCATTCTGAACAACGATGCGGATGAAATGGCAGTCATCTCCCTTACGATGCGCTCCAAAATGCCTAAACGGGGCATCGTTGCTGGAGAACTTGGCTTTATTACCGTAGACAATTTTCCGCGGGCCTCTACAGCTACAATTCATTATTTAGATGGCACCCTAGAAACGATCCAAGCCGGCGATACATCCAAAGCGCTGCAATACGAAATCGAGGATATGCAGCGCTATATCGCGGCAAACAGCAACCAAGAAACCCTCAATCTCTCCTTAGATGTCATGGACATTATGAGTAATGTTAGAGAACAATGGGGAATCAAATACAGCTTCGAATAACATCCTGAACAACACAATAGATCAATCATCAAAGCGTTAGCATTCCCTTCAGCTGAAGGGGGCCTAACGCTTTTTTTTAGCGGATAATTTCCCAGGAATGGATGACAATATCCTTAGGTGATTTCTTATAGGTACTTTTTAGTACCTATAGCACTTTAAAGTACGTACTATACTTAAATGACTCATGCCTTCATAATTGCACTTACCGGCCGGTGATTATCAGAGTGTAGGAGTGAGAGACATGTTGTTAAACCAAAAAAGAAGTACCCTGGCACTCCTGGCTTTAGCCATTAGCGCCTTTGCGATCGGAACCACCGAGTTTATCAGTGTAGGGCTGCTGCCTTTAATCGCTGATGACCTGAATATACCGCTGACCACAGCTGGATTAACTGTTACTTTGTACGCTTTAGGGGTAACTTTTGGCGCCCCAATCTTAACGTCGCTGACCACCGCGGTATCGCGCAAAACATTATTGCTTATCATTATGATTGTATTTATTATCGGCAATAGCCTTGCCGCGGCTGCCGACAGTATTACAATTCTGCTAATAGCTAGAGTAATATCTGCCCTTTCGCATGGTCTGTTCATGTCGATTGCTTCGACCACTGCCGCCGACCTCGTGCCTGAGAATCGTAAAGCCAGTGCTATTGCGATCATGTTCACAGGACTTACCGTAGCTACTGTTACTGGTGTGCCACTGGGTACCTTTCTAGGGCAACAGTTAGGCTGGAGGGCTGCATTCATTGCCATTATTGCCATCGGTCTTATAGCGCTCATTGGCAACCTGTTCTTGGTCCCTGCCACAGGACTGCGCAAAGGAACCCGAACACCGCTTCGTGAACAAGTCAAACTCGTGACGAACGGACGGTTACTACTCGCCTTCGCAATCACTGCTTTAGGGTATGGAGGTACCTTTGTAGTCTTTACTTATTTATCTCCACTTCTTAATGAAATCAGCGGTTTCAAAGAGAGTACCGTTGCCATCATTCTTCTTGTCTATGGTATAGCGATCGCCATCGGCAACGTCATTGGAGGCAAATTAGCTAACCGTAACCCTATGAATGCCTTGTTCTACATGTTTGCTATACAAGCTGTTGTACTGTTCGTCTTAACCTTTACCGCTCCCTTTAAAGTGGCTGCACTACTTACGATTTTCTTTATGGGTCTGTTAGCCTTCATGAACGTACCTGGGCTACAAGTACACGTAGTTACACTTGCAGATCGATATGTACCGAGTGCGCGAGATGTAGCATCTGCGCTGAATATTGCTGCTTTTAACGCCGGTATTGCCATTGGGGCCTATCTTGGCGGTATCGTCACGGATCATATGGGACTGATTCATACCACCTGGGTGGGTGCTATAATGGTTCTATCCGCTGTATTCCTAACCGCTTGGAGTCGTGCGCTGGAGAAGAAAGATGAGACTCTTCTCCAGTCGGAGGCTGCTTAATCAACCTTGCATTAACATACCAATCAAACTTTTAAATATCTCAGGAGGTAATTTTATTATGGCTCAACATCTACAGGACACAACTACATTACACAACGGGGTAAATATGCCTTGGCTAGGACTCGGCGTATTTAAAGTTGAAGAAGGCTCTGAGCTGATCCAAGCAGTCAAATCTGCTATTGCACATGGCTACCGCAGCATCGACACAGCAGCGATTTACGACAATGAGACTGGCGTCGGTCAAGCAATCAAAGAAGCTTTGCAGGACAACAACCTGTCCAGAGAAGAGCTCTTCGTAACTTCAAAGGTCTGGACTGCAGATATGGGCTACGAAGAAACCATTGCCGCCTACGAGACTAGCCTAGCTAAGCTTGGACTTGAATACCTTGATCTATATCTTATCCACTGGCCTGTAAAAGGAAAATATAAAGAGACATGGAGAGCACTTGAAACCTTGTATAAAGAGGGACGCGTAAAAGCGATTGGGGTCAGCAATTTCCAGATCCATCATCTTGAAGAGGTGATGAAGGATGCGGAAATTAAGCCGATGGTAAACCAAGTGGAGCTCCACCCTTATTTGAGTCAGCAAGCACTCCTTAGCTTCTGCCAGGAACAAGGAATTCAATTGGAGGCTTGGTCTCCATTAATGCAAGGGCAATTGTTGGATCAGCCTGTACTGAAACAAATAGCAGCTAAACACAGTAAATCCGTAGCTCAAGTGATTATCCGTTGGGACCTGCAGCGTGGAATTATTACCATTCCAAAGTCTACTAAAGAGCACCGGATCATCGAAAACGTAGATGTGTTTGATTTTCTGTTAACAGAAGAGGATATGAATCTAATCAACGCTCTGAACCAAGATCAACGGGTAGGTCCAGACCCTGATAACTTCGACTTCTAAGAGATCAACCACTAGGTTAAGTAACAGTAAGAAAGACCCTATCTTTCATTTCTGAAAGATAGGGTCTTTTTTGTCTTTACGCACCTTGCACTAGCACAATAAGGATCGGCAACACAAGAAACGAAGCAAGCGTCGTCCATAAAATACATTTGGATACCAGCTCTGGAGAGGCTTCAAATCGCTCCGCTAATACCACAGCGTTGACGGCAACTGGCATGGAGGCCAGAATCAGCAGTACAGAGAATAAAATACCATCCATATGCAGAATAGATAATCCGAGGTATGCCACTAGTGGAGCTAAGATTAATCGAATGATCATCCCTGTCCAAAAAACAGACTGGCCCTTGCGTTCAGATGGCATGGTTCGTACTTTGACCATCTGTGCTCCCAGAATCGCCAGTACGACTGGTGAATAACCTCCGGCAACCATGGAGACCCCTGTAGCAAGCTCAGAAGGTAAATGCAGGTCAAATATTCTAAGAAAAAGTGCTAGCATAGCTGCATAGATGGCAGGAAGAGAGAACACGGACTTTACAGCATTTTTCACCGAGAACTGCGATCTAGCCGCAAAATAAACGCCCACAGTATTCACGATAATCATCTGCCCAATCACATACACAGAAGCTTTATCGAGCCCAAGCTGTCCGAAAGCCAGCAACACCAAGGGAAGTCCATAATTCACACTATTCGTAAATGTCGAGACCAGAGTCAATCCCGATATTTCAGAGGGGCCGAGCTTCAATAATTTCCCGATGATATTTGCAATCGCCCATAAAAAGCACAAATTTAGCAGCGAAAAGGCTAGCGTCTTGTAAATATCATCCATAGAAATTTCGGCCGTAGCCAGTGTATTAAGAATAATAGCCGGCGTTAAAAAGTATAAATAGAGCGTCAATAACGGCTTGGTATCCAGATTCTTAAACCGTCCAAGCAGTGCACCGACAATGACTGGAATGGATAATGGCACGATGACTTGATACAACGTTGTTAACACGCTCTGGATCATGAACAGTACTCCTCTGCTCTAAGTTAATCTAAACTATAAGCGCAACTTAGCAAGACGTCTAAGATATGAAATCAATATACACAATAGCCATTACCTATAATTAAAAAAATCCCAACCCCTGAGACGGAGTTGAGACTTTTTTATCATGTGTTACATCATTTTGATTTCAAGCAATTCATATTTGATGATACCCATCGGTGCGTTTACACTAACGATATCCCCGACTTTTTTACCCAGCAATTCCTTGCCCAGCGGACTTTCATAGGAAATCTTGTTGTTTAGGACATCTGCTTCAGCAGCCCCTACAATTCTATATTCAATCTTCTCGGAGTATTCGATATCGTTCAGGGTAACGATACAACCCATACTAACCTTTGACAAATCCATCTGACTCTCATCTACGATCTTGGCTTTGGTCAGCATTTTCTCCAAAATCATAATACGAGTCTCCATGAACGATTGGTCGTCCTTGGCCGAATGGTACTCGCTATTTTCCTTCAAGTCTCCATAGCTGATCGCCAATTTGAGCCGTGCTGCCAATTCCTTGCGCCCTGGGCCCTTCAATTCCTTCAGTTCTTCCTCTAATTGAGCCAATCCTTCTTTGGTCAAGAACACTTCTTCATTAGACATGTATACAACTCCTATTTTGGATGCTTTATAATAGTTTAACCTATATTTCACATTCATGCGTAAATAAAAATCCCTGCCACAATTGAACATTGGGCAAGGATGTCAATGCTGCATCATTATTCTGGCAAATGCTCTTTACAGAAAAGAAGTAATGCTGCTTCCTCGTCCTCTTCCATATCAAAATCAAGCAACTGACCTGTTGTTGTCTCTTGTAGATCATAACTCACGATGCTTACTTGATCTTCATCCACTTTAATAATCGCCCTAGCAGAAACTCCATTCTCTATATAGAGCTCATCATCTTCTGGAACATCCAGTTGAACCACGAATTCATACCGTTTACCGGTTAGTATACCAAAAGGATCTTTAACATTCTCCACGTTGTAGCTTGTAAATGTCAACATTGCTCATTCAACCTCTTTTCCTAATACCTGCCACGTCATTGTATCACAAAAAGCTGCGTGAAGGGGTCGCCCCGTCCCTCAAGCCATAGCTTTCGATTTCTTGATCTGTTTGCTTCGCAATTGTCCGCAGGCAGCATCAATATCCACACCATGCTCCAGACGAGTGCTTACACTCACGCCCTGCTTCTTCAAGGTATCAAAAAAGGCTCGTACGGTCTCCCGCTCACTTCTTTGATATTGACTGTGCTCATCGACTGGATTATAAGGAATCAAGTTCACATTAACGAGCTGGCGCCGGTCGCCGATTAGCTCGGTCAGCTCAAGCGCGTGCTCCTTGCCGTCATTTACATCCTTCATCAGAATGTATTCTAACGTAATTCTGCGATTTGTTTTTTCCAAATAATAATCTATGGACTCCATAAGCTTCTCAATAGGAATGGCCTTGTTAATCTTCATAATCTTCGTCCGCAGCTCATTATTAGGCGCGTGAAGCGAAACTGCCAAGTTCACCTGGGTATTCGCATCGGCAAATTCAACGATTTTGTTAGCAAGCCCACTCGTCGATACAGTAATACCTCTTCCTGCAATGGCTAATCCCTTGTGATCCTTAATAATCGATAAGAAATTGAGCAGGTTCTTGAAGTTGTCGAACGGTTCGCCAATTCCCATGACTACAACGTGACTAACCTTTTGTTCGAGGTTTGCTGCATCCAAATGCTGCTGAACCTTCATAATCTGCTCTACAATCTCACCGCTGCTAAGATCGCGACTCTTCGCTAACAGTCCACTAGCGCAAAAGCTGCAGCCGATATTACATCCAACCTGAGTAGTGACACATACGGACAAACCGTATTTCTGTCTCATGAGTACCGTCTCAATCAGGTTGCCATCCTTCAAACGGAACAGGAACTTAATCGTCCCATCCGCAGACTCCTGCTTCACATGTTCTTCCAACGTATGGATCACATAGTGCTGCTCCAATAATTCTACACAATCTTTATTTACATCGAGCATTTCCGTGAATTCTGTAATCCGCTTCCGATAAAGCCAATCCCAGACCTGCGTAGCTCGAAATTTTTTATGTCCACGTTCTAACAGCCATGCCGCCAGTTGATCAAAAGTTAATCCATAAATGGATTCCATATTCATTCGTTATCCTCTTTTCAAAACATTAAAGTTCAGTCCATCACTACTCATTGTCTCAAATTTTTTTTATTTAAACAAGGGGAGTTGTGGCGAAGCGTCGAAGTTTACATCATTAGAAGTCCGTTCTATGAAATCACATCTGAGGAGAGATCGAATTAAATGAGCTCAACCACAATAAAAATCATCGGTTTTGCCCTTCTAGCTGCCGTCTTAATCTTTGGTGGCTTTTTACTGTATATTACCATTACCGATTATAAGCCGAAGGAGACTACTCCACTAACGGTAAACCATAATCAGGAACAAATGATGAAGCAGGGAGAGCCTTTTGTAATAACAACCTTTAATATTGGCTATGCCGGGCTGGATAGGGGGCAGGATTTCTTTATGGATGGCGGGACCCATTCACGTTCAAGCAGCGAGGAACAAACGAAGACAAATCTTGAGGCAATAGCCTCTCTAATGACCACTTCAGGCTCGGATCTATTCATGTTGCAGGAGGTGGACATCAATTCTTCCCGTAGCAACCGTATTGATGAAGTCTCCTTCTTATCGAATACCTTCTCTGATTACAGCAACGTATTCGCAACGAACTACAAGGTGCCTTGGGTACCGATTCCCGTTCTTGATCCGATGGGCTCAGTAAATAGCGGTTTATTAACCTTATCTAAATTCAGTAGCACAAGTAACGTTAGATATGATCTTCCGGGAAAAGAAAGCTGGCCTCGTCAACTGTTTGAACTTGACCGCGCCTTTATGGAGAGCAGATTCCCCGTCGATAACGGGAAAGAACTGATCCTGATCAATCTTCATTTATCAGCCTTTGATCAAGGGGGAACGATTCGTAAACAGCAATTAGAATATCTTTCTACTTATATTCAGAGAGAGAATGATAAAGGCAATTACCTCATCTTAGGTGGAGACTGGAATCATTCTTTACCGGGCACAACCCCTGAGGCCTTTGAGACTACACAAGCTTGGCCAGAATGGCTACAGCAGTTTCCTGAAGATTTCAAACCGGAGGGCTTTCAATGGGCTGTCGATGCTCAAGTGCCGTCCGTCCGGACACTTGATGTAGCTTATTCAGAAGGTGTAAATTTCCGTGCTGTAATTGATGGCTTCCTAGTCTCTCCGAATATCACAATAAGTGGCGTTCAGGGCCATGACCTATCCTTTGAACACAGCGATCATAACCCTGTAACAGCTACTCTTATTCTAAGATAGGACCCAATCATGGATCATAGATGTTATTTAAAAATGACGAATTTCATGTTTTTCCCTTTTAGATACTGAATGATAGCAGGCAATGCCTCCACGGTAATCTTCTTTTCGTGAAAGAGATATACTGCACCGGACGGATCAGTATGATGAACAAATTGAATGACGTCTTCTGGGGTCTTTCGTTTCCAATCCTCAGAATCACGATTCCATAACAATACCTTCATCTGCTGTTCTGTCACATTGGCTGCTAACTTATCATTAATCGCGCCGTATGGCGGCCGAAAAACAGTAATCGGCGATTGAGTGATTTGCTCCAATGCCTGATTAGCCTTAGCCAAATTATTCTGATTCTCCTTAACCCCATTGTCGGTCATCTTGCTATGATCCCACGAATGACTTCCAATCGACATCTGATGCTCGCTCGCATACTTAACCGCTTCCACATTACGAGAGACCTTATTCCCTACAAATAAAAAGGTGGCTGCCACCTCATGCTCTACTAGAATATCTACGATTTCTTTCGTATATTTCGACGGGCCATCATCAAATGACAAGGCTACGTAACCCTTCGGCAGGCTATAGGTGTATTTATCCCCGGTTAATTTAATCTCCTCATACCGCTTCATCTGCTCTTGAGGAGGCTCTGAAGGTTCTGGTGTAGGCTTAGAAGTTTCTGGCGTAGGCGCAGGTTCCTCTTGCTGACTAGGGGTCGTTTCTATCTTACCAATAGGGGGAATGAACGGTAGAGAGACCATTTTCTCGATCCCCTCAGCGCTGGTGCCTAGTGAGGGACCTTTCAACCCTTCTGCACGATCCATAACTTGACCACCCATTCGAAGAGACAATACAACTACTAAACAAGAAGCGAGCACAATACTCTGCAGTCCAAGTCTTCCAAACCGTTTTTTGTTTTTCTTTCTTAGCCTACGTGCTGGAGGTATAGAGGGTGATGTCGTTTCAACAGCAATCTCTTCATGTACATGGGGATCGTCTAATTCCTTTAACTGAAGAAGCTGCGATACATAATATTCAGAGCAAGCAAAATACAGGGTTTCGCTGAAGGTCTGGTTCATAATGACCAGTGTGCTGTAGTAACTATTACGAAAAGGATCCCACTTCGGATACAATGACAATCTCATTCTTTCCCCAAAATAGGGAGCCAACGCATTTAGTTGTTCATATGTAAATTCATCTATGGTTAGCATGCGTCTGGCATACCCGATATCACGGGTTAAACCTATCTCAATCTGATAACCAGCCTGTTCATGCTCAAGCGACAGCAACTCAATCATTAGAACAGCGCCCGGTTCATTCATTGCCATGAATCTTATGTATCTCCGTTGTCTTCATTTCTTCCCGCCAGCGTGCTTCCATTCCCAAAAGGGACGGTCATACGATTGGTAAAATCGCTGATCATACCGGAGAGGTAGGCTTTTTCTTGGCGGATCGTATCGTATTTCTGTCTTAAATGCGCATTCTCAGTTTCAATCCGTCCGAGCTTCTCTTCCAGATCGTTCATCTTTTTAAGCTTCTCTGCATGAGCTTCGTTATGCTTTTGGATCAGATTTACATACTTTTGATGCTCCAGATCGATCGTACTTTTTAATTCTTCAATCTCTGCGGTGAGGGTGGTCTGAAGCTCCCGATAATCTTCCAGCACTTGATCGACCTTTAGATTCTTCTCAATCAATTTATGCTCAAGCTCTCGAACGTTCTTCTCTCTTTCCTCAATCACTTTATTGAGATTCTTCATGTCCCGGTTCAAACGTTCAACATGGCTGCTGGAATGCGTCAACCGATCCTGAAGTTCATTAATATTTGTCTCGGCATGCTGTCTGGCCTGAATAATCTGCTCCACGGAGAAGATTAGATCGAGTGATTTTTTATCAAGCGGAGCTTTTCCCGTAGTTACCACTCCTGCTAAAGTCTCGCCAGCGATCTGTTCCTCTACTTCCTCGCCCTGCTCTTCTGATAATTGCACCTTTTGAACCATACCCGGTTTGGACTGCTTATCCACGGAATCTTTCTTTTTAAAAAAGGGAGAAATCATTGATCTTATCACCTCAATTATAAAAAAATGTCAAAAAATGTCGAGTGCCCACGAGTCTATTATAGTTTACTTGCCTTGTCTGTAAGTGAGCCTTTATATCTAACTTTTTGAATTGGATCAAAAGACCTAAATGGTTGCCTATAACAAGAAAAAAGCACCCTTGCGGGTGCTCTGGTTCTAATTGAATTTATCAGGGAATTGTTTAACAATACCCACGGTTAGTAGATCTCCAAACATATTTATATGCTCAAGCCCTTTATCGAAGGCGACGACTTCGGCATCCCAATCCTTTTTAACTCTAGCTGTCACATCATCCGTTATTAGCTCCAAATGTTCATGAAGCATCTCTTTCAATTGTTCATACGAATATTTGGGATTCTGTGCGCTAAGGAACTTTGCAATGTCGTCAGCGTTGTCGTACCACTCTTTATTGTATTTCTCCAAGTCTGACTGATTACCTGCTAGTGCAGCAGCAACTACCTTTCCGGCAATCAGGATATGCTCCCGCAATAATTGAGCTAGCTTATCCCCTACTGCCTTACCGTAATACGGCTTATAAACATCCCCTATCTCCTGCTGATTCTGTAGCAACCTTGCCAGTACCTTCTCTTTATCCTCGGAATTCGCAAAAGCGCTAACTATGTAGTTTTTTGTCCATATCACATGATCGCTCCATAGTTTCCTGAGATTATCCTTAAGCTCTATTACAGAGGGCGTAAAGCATAGCTTGTGTGAGCTCTTTTTCTCTTTAGCTGCAGCATCGGCAGTTACTGGCATTACACTAACCACAAGAAACATACACAGTAAGGTTAGCTTCAATATCAAAAACTTAGTCTTCAATATGACCGATCTCCCTTTAAGGATATTAACTATCTTTTATAGTGTGTTCCGATGCTCTTATTTCATTCCTAGCTTTCTTCAAGCATAAAAAAAGCACCGTCATTAGACGGCGCCTCTTCTTTATATTTATCTGAACATTACTTTGTCTACATTGTATTTAGATTTCAGCTCATTAATGATATAGGTTTCGTATATCTCTCTATGAACTGGACTTTCGATTAAACATACATCAATTCTGGTGACCTCGTCCCGATGCAGCTTGATATCAGATACGGTATCTTCAAAATGTTTTTTGATTCTGGGTCTTAGCTTTCTCGCTTTACCTACAAACAACAACTCATCTTGGTCATTGTAGAACATGAAGATGCCGCCGTAATCTCTTGGAATCAGATGGAAATCAGTGAATCCGTAAATATTGCTTAGCTGCGGGTTGATTTGTTTAGTAATTCGAACATCCACATTGGGCATAGTTATGTTGATCATTTTAGCTCACGTCCTCTTTCTATATAGGAGTAAATAGTATCATAAGTTTGCCTTTTATTCTATCTTTCACAATGACCGTTGTTCTTTATTCTCCCCTGACCTGACGACTCATCAGAGCAAGCACCGTCTCAGTTATCCCTTGCTCAAAAGGAGTAGTGGGAATTGGACCCACATTACGCTCATATTTACCACCGCTTAGGATCACTGGTTCCTGGGTTAAATACAGCATCTCCACGATCTCTTTCATGACTGGAACGAATGTGCCGAGCAGCGATAATCCAATCCTTCCTACAGAGATAACGGGCTTCTTGGAACCTTGTGCTACTTGCGCTATTTTAACGATATCTCGACCTGAAATTGTGCCTGTCCCCGGAATATTCCAATTCTGACCATAAGCCTCTTCTCTGCAAGCGAGCTCAACAATCATGACAGCCGCATCCGGCAAATATACATACTCACGGGGAACGTTCATATTGCCAATGAACATTGCAGGTTTACCCGCAGCGATGGACTCTAGGGTCGATCCTAAATAAGAAGCCTCATTGGCAGTAGGTCCATAATAATCCGGTAATCGGACAATGAGTCCCTGTGTATTACTCCAACGCCGGCTAAAAAACATTCGTTCAAACTCAAGTTTCACTTTTCCTTTTTTTGTATGCGGATTCTTCGGATATTCCTCGTTGATCGGCTTGTCATTCTGTCTTCTCCCATAAGGATAAATGCCATCCACTGCGACAACCTTTATTCCCAGCGTATTAGCCGCCTCCATGACCGCCTCTCCCATGGGTAACAGTCGCGTGCTCATCTCATTATATGGAACAGATGCACTATGAAAAATAACATCCACATCCTGTGCAGCTGCTAATATATCCTGCACATTAAATACGTCTCCTGCCATTAGCTTAAGCGCGGCGGGATTACCCAGCTTTGTTGCAAGCTTCTCCAGCTTTGGAATCGATCGTCCAAAGGCCACCGTTTCTATCCCTCTCTTTAACAATTCAGCGATAATAACAGTCCCTGTTCCCCCGGTTGCACCAAGCACGAGCGCTTTTGTTAACATAAATCATTCCTCCTATTATTGTTATTGATCAATCACTACCTTATAATCATACATCTAGGAGCCTAAGCTCTTAGATGTTACAACGTATCTTCTTCTCTACACCTATTTCCGATGTTTCGGCTTCAGCTCAGGCATTCCAAGGGCCATAGAAATATTGCACAGCATACCATTGGCCATAAAGGTGCTTACCTCTACTTCAGGCTGCTCGATCCCGGCGGCGACAAACTTCTCGTGCACAAGGTTGATAATTTCCAGCATTCCCTTTTGCATGGTTTCACGAATGACTTCATCGCGAATCCCTAACCCCTGAATTTGCAAAATAATCTCATTCGGATGCGTCTCCATCAACAACTCATATACCTTAATACTTTCCTTCAACACTTGATCTGCTGGGGCTTCTACTCCTTTAAATGAATGAATAATCCGCTCAAAAGCCCGTTCTAAGGAAGCGACAAACAATTCTTCTTTGTTCTTGAACACCTTGAATACATAGGGCTGAGAAATACCTACCTTTTCCGCAACCTGTGCTGTTGTAGCTCGGTAGTATCCATTCTCGGCGAACACAATAACCGCTGCCTCCAAGATTTGTTCCCGGCGGTTTACAGTGACCGATTCATCCGATTTCTTGTGACCGGAACTAGATTCTGTTGTCATGATAATCTCCTTACGCAACCTAATCTTATTAGGTTATTGATCAATCACTTTCTTGTTCAGAGTATATGCTCATCTCCGAAATAATGCAACTCCAAACAATATAATATTCAAAACTCAATTGTTTTGGATGACATTCACAATAAAAGTTAATTCATAATCCACGCTGGAAATATTACTAAAAAATATGACATTATTCAGAACCTTCTTACCAAAGGGTTGTGATTTTCCTCATGAGGGTATTATAAATATTAAGGTAGTGTAGAGTTGTGTTAACTTCATGAAAAGAGCAATTAGCATCTAGGAGGATTTGATTCATGTCAGCAACAGACAGGCAAAAAATTGTAGATAGTGTCCCGCAAACCGGATTTTTCGGACATCCTAAGGGACTATTCACACTTTTCTTTACAGAATTTTGGGAACGTTTTTCCTATTATGGCATGAGAGCGATCCTTGTTTACTACATGTATTATGAGGTAAGCAAAGGCGGGCTCGGATTTCCAGAGGATATGGCCCTTTCAATTATGTCTATCTACGGATCACTCGTATATATGTCTGGAATTATAGGTGGATGGCTTGCGGATCGAATTTTCGGGACTTCCAAGGCTGTCTTTTACGGCGGCGTTCTAATTATGTTCGGGCATATTTTACTGGCGATACCGGGAAATGCCACGCTATTCTTTGCTTCGATGATTATGATCGTGCTCGGAACCGGACTTCTTAAGCCCAATGTATCAAGTATTGTAGGCGAAATCTACAGCGAACAAGATAACCGCCGCGACGCTGCTTTCAGCATTTTTTATATGGGTATTAATCTCGGCGGATTCATCTCTCCACTAATTGTAGGCGCGGTAGGTATGAATAATTTCCATCTCGGTTTCTCGATTGCCGCAGTGGGCATGTTTATTGGATTAGTTGTTTACGTAGTGACTCGCACCAAAAATCTAGGTCTGGCAGGTACGATTGTACGCAACCCGATTCCAAACGAAAAAAAGAAAAAATTGTTTACTTGGATTGGGATTGGATTAGTTGTGCTTGCTGTATTAGTTACGATAGGCATTCTTACTGGAGCACTTACTTTTGAGACATTCATTAAAATTGTAGGGGTCTTAGGGCTGCTTATTCCTACCATGTACTTTATTGTGATGTACCGCAGTCCCAAGACAACTGCTGTAGAGCGATCACGGATTCTCGCATACATTCCTTTATTTATGGCTTCGATTATGTTCTGGGCGATTCAGGAACAAACTTCAACGGTTCTAGCAAGCTTTGCTGATAAGCGCACCCAGTTGGATTTTGCAGGCATACACATTTCTCCTGCTTGGTTCCAGTCGCTTAACCCACTGTTTATTATCGCCCTTGCACCTGCATTTGCCTGGATTTGGTTAAAGCTCGGTAACCGCCAACCAACGATTCCCCAAAAGTTCTCGCTTGGTTTATTGTTTGCCGGTCTGTCCTTCCTAGTGATTCTGGTACCGGCTTACTTCGGTGGAGCCCATTCACTGGTGAATCCATTATGGCTGGTTCTCAGCTACTTTATCGTCGTCATTGGGGAACTATGCTTGTCACCTGTTGGCCTCTCGGCAACAACCAAACTGGCACCCGCTGCTTTTACAGCTCAGATGATGAGCATGTGGTTCTTGTCCAATGCTGCTGCGCAAGCTATCAATGCTCAGATTGTGAAGTTCTATACCCCGGATACTGAAATGCTGTACTTCGGAGTCATCGGCGGAGTCGCCATTGTGCTCGCGTTAATTCTCTTCCTGTTCTCTTCGAAGATTCAGAATTTCATGAAGGGTATACGATAAACATATAAGGCTGCCGGGAATATTCTCGGCAGCCTTTTTTTGAATTCCATCATGTTTTAAGCTGGGTCTACACCAGAAACATAGCAACAATTGTAGTAACTATCAGTCCAATTAGTACCGGTTTAACATTGCGTCTAGCGAGCTCAAACGGGCTTACACCGCAGATCGCAGCGGCTGGGATCAATGCCCATGGGATTAACGTACCCCCACCCACCCAAATGGCAGATACCTGACCAAGTGCAGTTAAAGTAGCTGCGTCAGAATGAGTGGCCACCGCGAATAATTTTCCGATGGACCCCGCAAGTGAGATTCCCGAGAACCCTGAACCATCAAGACCCGTGATGGCTCCTGTTATGGTGGCGGTCACAGCACCTACAGCACCATTCAGTGGCACATTATGCGCTAGAGCAACCCCAAGATCATTAACAATCCCCTGAGATGCAGCAGGTAAAACTTTTCCAAACAATTCAGCAAAGGCCGAATCACCCAAATAGAAGAATGCAGCAATCGGAATCACTGGACCGAATACTTTAAAGCCAAATGTAAGTCCATCGATTAGATAGGCGGTAACTTGCTCCAATCCTTTATTACGATGTGCGAGCAATGTTACTACGACCAAGATAAATACAGCAGTCCCGCCAACTAAAGCAGTTGCGTCTCCCCCCTGTAAATCCAGCAGAAACATGCCCGCTACATCAGCTAGAAACAAGAGTGGGATCAAGATAGCCAACCATTTCTTCAGTGTGGGCGGAATGACGGCTTGATCTTCTACCGCATCACTCTCTGCAGCTAGCGCATTCCCGGCATTTTTCCCCGAGATAAGTCCATCCCGCCAAGTACCATTCTTCTGATCCCGCCGCATCATCCAATAAGCTGTTACCGTAGTGACTATACCCATCACGATCACAAGTGGAATACTCGCTTCCATGACACTGCTTACCGGCAGCCCTGCCGCATCTGCCGTCAATTTAGGTGCCCCTTGAATAATATAATCACTCGACAACGCAATCCCATGACCGAATAGATTCATCGCCATCGCTGCTCCAAGTGCAGGCAATCCCACACGAATAGCAACGGGCAGTAGCACAACCCCTATCAAGGCAACGGCTGGCGAAGGCCAGAAGAACCATGATGTTACCATCATAATGAAGCCAATGCCCCAAAATGCCATAAACGGCGTACGTAAAAAACGGGTAAGCGGAGCAACCATCGTCTCGTTTATTCCGGTACGTGTTAATACTCTGCTCATGGCTACAATGATCGAAATAATCATAATCGTACCCATTAGCTCCTTAGTTGCATATACAAAAGAGTTAAATACGCCTGTGACCGAACCACTAATCGTTTCTGTCGCGAGCCAGCCTAGTACAAAGATGCCTGCAATACAGATCATCGTTGTATCCCGCCGCTTAATCAGAAGTGCCATAATGAACACGATGAATGCCAGATATACATAATGGAGCGCTGTTAACTGGATGCCCATCTCCGAACCACACCCTTCTCCTACTTACAAGTGCTATATGTTATGCAGGGTTGTAGGCTAATGTTCGGTAGAAATGGGTGCAAAAAAGCCGCCCTACGCATAGACAGATTCTACGCATGAGACGGCTTTCTTAGTGTTTCCTATTTATAAATTTATTATTTAGCTACCACTCCGCCATCAACTGGCAGCTCAACACCTGTAATGTATGAAGCTTCATCAGAAGCCAAGAACAATACAGCTTCAGCTACTTCAGAAGCACGTCCAACGCGTGGCAATGCAGTCTGGGACATAAAGAAGCTATGCATTCTTTCGTCATTTACAAATTCAGCACTCATTGGGGTTTCAATAAAGCCTGGGTGAACAGAGTTCACGCGAATGTTATCTTTACCAAAGTCTACAGCTGCTGCTTTACTCAGCATACGAACGGCACCTTTAGAAGCTGTATAAGCGCCAGCACCGCTGCTGCCCGTCAAACCTGCGATGGAGGAAATATTGACGATGGAACCGCCTTTATTGTTCTGCATTTGAGGAACAACATGCTTCATGCCTAAGAATACGCTGCTCACGTTAATGTTCATTACCTTGTTCCATTGATCAACAGTGGATTCAAGCAATTGAACAGGGAAAGAGATCCCTGCGTTATTTACCAGGATATCGATTTTACCAAACTTGCTAACCACATCTTCTACAACCTTAATCCAATCTTCTTCAGAAGCTACATTATGTGCATAAGCTGCTGCTTGTCCACCATTGGCTTCGATTTCCTTCACAACTGCTTGTACGGCAGCTTCGTTAATATCTGTTGCTACAACTGTAGCGCCCTCTTTGGACATCAAAAGCGCTTCTTCACGACCCATACCGCTGCCTGCACCTGTAATGATTGCTACTTTATTAGTTAGACGATTCATAATTAAGTCTCCTCTATAATCGTATTGTGATATAATAATTCGAGTGATGATAGTCACACTATCACTGTGATATACATCATATCATTATTATGAAACAACTACAACTACTCCTTGCTTAATCCAATAAACGGTGGATATAATACTAATAATTAAAGAACCTAATCAAAAAATGGAAGGGTCTATCCCTCATGAATCCTAAAACACGCTACGAAAAAGAAAGATCCGATGGTAAGCAGCAAAGATTATTGGATATCCTCGAAGCCGCAGAACAGGTATTTTCGCAAAAAGGAATTGAAAAATCAACGATGCAGGATGTCGCGAGTGAAGCAAATATAGGGATTGCGACGTTGTTTCGATATTTTCCTAGAAAAGAAAAGCTCATCGTGGCTGTGGCCACCCGAATGCTGGAGCCTATGCTCGATTATTTTAAATACGTGGCTGACTTGCCACTTACCTGTCTTGAAAAGATCGAGAAATTATTTGATTTCTTTATACTGGATCAGAATCATCTAAGTATTATCTTTATGGTCAATTTCGAAAGCTACGCCTCACACTCGAATGAGCCTGTGGAGGATGTGCTGAATTTCAATGCACTCAATCGTAAGATCTGGCATGAATACTCCAGAATCATTCAAAATGGAGTAGAAGACGGTTCTATTCGTGCCGGTCTCCCTGTGAAAGAGACCTTGATCACTCTTATGAATAGCTTTGCCCTCTTTTCCAGAAAACTAACGATGAAAAAGAATATTCTCCTCCTGGAATCGGACCTAGACTCCGACGATCAGCTTGAGCTTCTCAAACGAATTTTCCTGGATCATTTAAAAGCCTAAAAAGCGCCAGTTTCCTTATAAGGGGAACTTGGCGCTTTTTTGATCATAAATTCGATGGCTAGTGAAAAGGGCAGGTGGCCACAGGTGATCGCTGATAAAGGAAACGAGGGCTGTAATCATATTCTTTCAGCTTACTGTCATGCCAAATCGGTGTAGACGACGGAGACATAGGGGGGATCAGCCATGACCAGCGTCCCGAAACCTGACGTTCATGTCCCTGCTCCTGCTCTTGGAATCTCACAAATTGATCGGCTGCTGTATGGTGATCAACGATACTGACCCCAGCTTGCTTAAAGGAATGCAGTACTGCACGATTCAACTCAAGAAGCACCCGATCCTTCCAAAGCGTTGTGTTACTGGAGCGGTCAAGTCCCATCAGATCAGCTACAGCCGGCAAAGTGTTATATCGTCCAGTATCCCCTAAGTTACGTGAGCCTATTTCAGTCTCCATGTACCAGCCGTTAAAAGGAGCCGCGGGGTATAGAATTCCCCCAATCTCCAACTGCATGTCCGAAATGATCGGTACAGAATACCAGCGAAGCTGAAGCTCTGCAAAACGTTCAATTTCGGGATGCGTTAACGGTACCTCCTGAATGAGGTATTGAGGAATAGGAAATACATGGGGACGCCCATTACCTATGCTGATCACTAGCGGCAATACATCAAAATCGCCCCTTGTTCCCTGCCAGCCTAGTTGTTGGCACAATTTCGTAAATTCATCCGATGCCGGATCACCAGCGCGTTCATGTTCAGCATCACCAGGATATCCCGCGTAACGAATCAATTGATGGTTCCAAATCCGGATTCTCCGGTCAGGATCTACCCCGCTGCGGAAGACCGTGATAAGTGGACGAATGCGTCCTCCATTATTCGCCTTTTCCAGATGGCGCAGCAAAGCTTCAGCAATATCCTCCTCGGTCTCTGCCAGACGTTCATCCATCAGCTCAATGGATTGCCAGAAGAGGCGGCCAATGCAGCGGCTATTATTTCGCCAAGCCATTCTTGCCCCATGAGCCAACTCTTCCGTTGTATGTGTGTAACTCCCGGATTGATTAATTTCTTCTCGTACGGCTTGGATGCGATGATCCATCTCAGCTTCAGTCTTATCAAGTTCAGCGTAACATTGTCGAACGAAAGCCTCCGCCTGCCGGGTTAACTCTTCAATGTCCTTACCATTCATATCGTTTATCCCCCATCCAAGCTCTTGCCAGAACCTTCAATCCAGTATACCATCCTCAATCCTAAGCTACACCCTTAAAGAAACAGTGCATGAGAACAACCCGTGAAGCTTAGTCGCCTCACGGGTTGTAGCAGGAACATCTAGCGTTCTGAACGTTTCCCTTGCGTCTTCAATGCAGCAAGCCTGCTCTTATCCTCGGCCAGCAGTTCTTCAGCCAACTCCACACCTTGGGGGCCTAACCAGGCCTGAGCTTGCTCCACCGCCTGTTCGGTATGCGCCAAACGGTTCTCAGCCTGTGCCAAAGTCTGTTCTGTTGGATGACTAAGCGCCTGAGAGACAGAGAAATGAAGTTTGCCTAAAGCATTTTTGGCTTGAGTTACATTGTCGTTCGCTTGCAGACTGGAATCGGGTTGTTTCATAAATGAAATTCGCTCCCTTCTGAAATGCGCCTGTCTCTTCTAGCATGGTTTAGGATAAGTAACTTTATGCATACACCCTACTGGATGATGGATTGCATGAAAGTAGTCATTTCTTTGCTGGCCTTATTCAAGCGTTCAATTACCCCGCTGAATTCGGTGACAAGTTCTGCTTGTGCGTGTGAAGAAGCGGAGATCGCTTCAATTTCCAGCTCCATTTGTTTAATGGACTTTTGAACATCACTGAGTGATTTTTCAATATTATGGGTTGCTTCTTTGGTATTTACAGACAGTTTGCGTACTTCCTTAGCCACAACGCCAAAGCCCGCCCCCTGCTCTCCTACACGCGCAGCTTCGATGGCCGCATTTAGTCCTAGCAGATTCGTCTGCTCAGAAATTTCACGAATGAAGCTAGTAACCTTATTTACTTCTTGAGACTCCGTTACCGCTCTACGTGTATTATCTAATATTTGTTGAGAGGTGGCCGATAATTCTTCAGATTGGGCAGCTACGCTCTGAACCATATCCATTAGGTGATTGCTTATCCCATTAATCTCTTCTGTAAATACCTCAAGCTTATTCTCGTTCTCCAGTGTGTAAGCAATTGCGAACACGCCCACTACCTCGTTATCTGTTCCATATATAGGAACACATGTTGAAATCACAGGAGCTCCATAAATTTCTGCTGGGATTCGGTTAGAGCTTGCTATACCTTTCAGTCCATTTGAAAGCGACAGATCTTCAGGAGGGATAGGGTTACCCTTAACCAATCCGAGATCAATAACTTTACTTGGTGCGTAATACTGGAAGATTTCCCTGTCCGTAATACCGATCATAATATCTTGCGAGTGAAGCTTTTTGAAGTAAGGTGCTGCGAGGACTAAGGCATCGATAATACTCATCTGTTCATCTCCCATTAAGTAAATGTATATGTAAGTTTATCGACACAATGGGTGACATAATGAATATTGTCATATTAAAGTAACAATTCTACCGTAGGATGGATTCATGAATACTAAACCTATTAGCAGACGCCAATTTCTGAAGAAAAGTGCTCAAGTGTCGCTCGGGCTGCTTGGAACCGCTAGTGCGACCGGCATTTATTCTCACTGGGTCGAGCCCTACTGGCTTGAAGTTAAACATATAGATATAAAGCTTCCTCTACTCCCTCCAACATTCGATAGATTTCGTATCGTTCATTTCAGTGATTTACACTTAGGCGTGTATACGAAGTCCGAGGCCTTAACAGAGTTAGTACAGCAAATTCAACATGTAAGTCCAGATCTGATCTGCTTCACTGGGGATCTACTAGATCATTCAACCGAATATATTTCTGAGGCTGTAGACTTATGTTCACAGTTGCGGGCACCCTTTGGACAATATGCTGTATTAGGTAACCACGATGCTTTTGGTACTAGGAAAGCTGTAACGAAAGGGTTAGCGCAATCTGGCTTCCACGTGCTTCATAATGAACATATTGTCTTAAAAAAAGATGCGGAGGCGCTTTATCTAGCTGGAGTAGATGATCCGTGGGTCGGCAAAGCAGATATTCATCAGGCGCTACGCCATATCCCTGATAAGGCATGTACCCTACTCCTTGCTCACGAGCCTGATTTTGCCGATGAATATAGTGATCTTCCCATAGATCTGCAATTGTCCGGCCATAGTCACGGAGGACAGGTGCGTCTCCCCTTTGTAGGTGCCTTGTATACTCCGCCTCACGGCAGTAAATATTCAAGCGGACTATACCAGCTCCCAGATAGTCGACTCCAGATCTATACCACACGCGGGATTGGAGTGACTCGTATGCCTATACGTTTTAATTGCCGCCCCGAGCTTACCGTAATTACTTTAAAGTCCTTATGATTGTGTCAAAAATTAATAAATGGTTAAAAAGTATATACCTTTTGCACGTCTATGCAACAACACTGTAACCCTGTTTGTAATCAAATCTATTGGGGGCCTAGGTATAATTGTAGGAGTGATAGACAACATCAAAAATCATAATGAACTACATAAGCCCATCATTGGAGAGGAGAAATTAAATCATGAACAAAACTATGAAATGGACGTCTGCTGTATTAGCAACTGGAGTATTACTTGGAGGTACTGGACTCATCGGAGGGAATTCTGTTCAGGCTGCAACGACCACGAAAACGGTTAATCAAGCCGTTCAGCAGCCTTCTGTGGTGCTTAAATATAAAGGCCAAGTCTTAACGCAGCAAGGAAAAATCGTAGATGGAAATACCATGATCCCTTTAACCGTATTGCGTGATGCCTTCGGCCTTGCTATTCAATACAATTCAACCACAAAGACTTACAGTGTAGGTAGTGACTCGGCGAAGCTGAACATGGAGGTCTCTGACTATGGCGTCAGTACCGATTTAAACGGATATTACATTTATAGCATGACCGGAAATCATGAAGTGAAGATGATCAATGACCGCTTATATGTTCCTTTCAAGCTGTTAAATGATTATTTAGGTGTTCAAGGCGTATATAATCCAGCTCAGAAATCGCTTGAGTTTAGCAATAAGGTGATGAATGACATCAAGATCACCTCTGTTGCCTTAGACAAGAGCAATAAGAATGCTAGTATTAAAGTACAATATCCAAAAATCAGCGGTCTAACCGATGAAGTGCAAAATACGATTAATGCTACCTTCAAAAAAGAGGCTGAACTATTCGTGTCAGAGGCTGAGAAAGAGTCTAGCCGTAGAGATGGTACGATAGAGAATAAATATGACTATTCTCAAAATTATGTTGTCACCTTTAACCGTGAAGGCATACTTAGTATTGTAGTCGATCAATATGGTTACAGCGGTGGAGCACACGGCGGTACCATGCGCGAGGGACATACCTTCTCGCTGAAGGATGGTAAGAAGATAGAGCTTAAAGACCTGCTAAAGGCAGAACCAAACTACAAACAAAAGCTAGATAAAATGTTGAAGGCAAGCACTAAGGATATTGCTTTTCCGGAGTCAACGGGTGGGCTCACAGATAAACCAGCCTTCTACGTCAGTGAAAGTGGCTTAGCTATCTTCTATCAACAATATGAAATCGCACCTTATGCAGCTGGAATTCCTACCTACACCTTTAATTTCAGTTCAATATTGCCTAAAGGCACCGATCCATTTGCTTCTTTCAAATAAATACTAACGCAAAACAAAAAGCGCTTCAGCCAATCGGCTGAAGCGCTTTTTGTTATATATTATTCTTCTAAACTGCCGGCAGGGCCAAAAAATTCAAAATGAATTCTGTCATCAGGTACCCGCCATTCCTTGAGCGCCTTATATATGACCTTCATAAAAGGGGTCGGCCCACAGAAATAGAATTCAGAGTTCACATCTGCTATTTCTTGAAGCCAAGAAAGATCAATATAACCAGATCTATTGTACTGTTCTTCTTCGTTTGGAGATTCATAACATACATAGGACCGAAGAGAAGAATGAGATTGCGCTAAATCTGCCACCCTATCTTTCATAGCATGCAAACTTCCATTGATGGCTGCATGAATATAGGTTACCTCGCGTTCTGGCTGTGCAGCAATTATTGTCTCCAGCATACTTACCATTGGGGTTAAGCCCACACCCCCACTGATTAGAACCACCGGAGTATCACTACGCTGATCCAGTACAAAATCGCCCGCTGGAGAACCCACTTCTAAAATAGAGCCCACTTGGACGAAATCATGCAGATAAGTAGATACGACGCCTGCGGGTCTGTCTAACCCTTCGCCTTCCCGTTTAACAGTGATACGGTAATACATCTGTCCCGGAGCACTGGACAAACTGTAGTGGCGAATATGGGAATATTCTTCGCCCTTAGGCTGAACACGAACCGTGATGTACTGACCCGGGGCATAAGAGGAGATCTCCCCTCCGTCCTCAGGAGACAGGTAAAAAGAAGTAATAAGCTCACTTTCTCTAACCTTCCGAGTGACGACAAAGTTTCTGAATCCACTCCAGCCCCCCGGAGCTTCCGCAGCTTCACGATACTTTTGCGCTTCCACACCAATGAAAGCATCTGCGATCACACCATAGGCCTTGGCCCATGCATCTATAATTTCCGGTGTTGCCGCATCGCCAAGCACTTGCCCAATCGCAGCTAACAAGGTCTCACCCACAATCGGATAATGCTCAGGCAATACACCTAGCGCGCGATGCTTCTCAGCAATCTGTTTCACCACTGGTAAGATATTCTCTAGTTGATCAATATTCATAGCCGCTGCTAGGACTGCATTAGCAAGCGCTGTCTGCTGTCTGCCTTGCCGCTGATTGGCATGATTAAATATATTTAATAGCTCTGGATGGTTTTCAAATAACATGCCATAGAACGTCGTAGTAATGGTGGTTCCATGAACCTGTAATACAGGAACTGTTGATTTTATAATAGCAATCGTTTGTTGATCTAACATATGAATAACCCTCTCTCCTGCAATTAGATAATGCCTCTATAACAAGCATATAGAAGCTGCAAATGAGCGAGTGTGCGCTGAATCACTTTAAAATTTAATAAAATGTGAACAAACAGAAAACGCAATGATATCTATCACATTCGAATACCCAACCAAAAAAAAAGCCGCCCAAGCAGCTCAGGTAGCTACCGGACAGCACTCTAACTCTTATTTTGCCAGTTCCACAAAGCCTTCCCCGAACACATCTCTTACATCGTGAATGGCGATAAAAGCCTCTTTATCAATCGATCTTACGATTTTCTTAAGCATGGTCACTTCCTGTTTGCTAATGACAATGTAAAGCAGCTCTTTGGGTTCTTTAGTATAATATCCTCGGCCATAAATGACTGTGACCCCTCTATCCATGATTCGATTCACTTGTTCAGCAATTTTGTCCTGCTCCTTGGATACAATCGTAATGGCCTTCTTAGGATTCACTCCCTCAATAATGAAGTCCATCACCTTAGTCGCTATATAGAGCATCACAATCGTAAACATCAGACTTTGAACACCAATGATGAAATACGAAGCAAATACCACAACTAAATCGACCAGAAGAAGAGCGTAGCTAACGTTCCAATCCAAAAATTTATGCAAGATTCTGGCGATAATGGTTGAACCTGCGGTCGTCCCACCCACGCGTATGATCATTCCGATACCCACACCAGACAAGATGCCTCCAAATATTGCATTGATGATCAACTCATCGCTGGCGATATGCCAATTCTTCGTAAGAATCAAGAATAACGAGTTAAAAAACACCGCAATAATCGTGTATACCGTCGTCGTTTTGTCCAAAAATTTATAACCCATAATCAATAATAAAGCATTAAGAATTAAGCTAACAATACCCGGTGACCATTGATACAAATAGTATGTAATCATAGTCAGTCCCGTTACCCCGCCTTCACCGAATTCGTTCGGAATCACAAACAAGTTAACGGCCAAGGAGAACAGCAATGCTCCTACAATGATGGAAACAATATCCGAAATACGTTTTTTCATACCATGCCCCTTCTATTTCCTGTCTATATCTACCATCCACAAATACTAACACCGCTTCGATATAGTTGTAAACAATCCAGAAGAAACCAGCATTCTATACATGGCGTAACCGACTACCCCACCGCAAGTATTTAAGATCAGATCATCTACGTCAAAGGTGCCGATATACAATACTAATTGTGTAACTTCAAAGCTCAGACTCAGCGCAAAAGAGAGCATGAAGACCTTTTGGAATAACCTTTCTTTTTGCGATAACAGCATAGGTACAATGACTCCAAAAGGAATAAACGCCAGAAGATTGCCCACTAAATTAAGTGATGAAAAAGGATCTGAAAGTGACAGATGTTCTATCCCCCGCGAGATCTCTTTAAAAGGTATATAGTTGCCCTGTCGATTAAAAATTCTGTCGGGATGCTCAAGCATACGCCCAGCCTGTTCCCAAAGTGATGGCAAGCTAAAAGGTGCGCCTTTAAATACAATAATTCGGATCAAGAAATACATATAGACAATAAATACGGCTGCCAGCAATAATTTCATAGTAGACTCGCTCTTAGGCTTCGTACTCATCAAAATGTAGTGACAATTACGCCGTCCATATTATCGCCCGACGTTTTATATTGCCCTTCCTTTGGAATCTTAATACTTGTATATCCGGATACTGGATAATAGTTCACCGTATATGTTTTGCCGTCTACAACCGTTGAAATTTCTCTATTCTCCTTCAAAAGATCTAAATATTGTTCCAGCACAATTCCCTTCTCATAAATGATCGCACTATGCGGTAAGCCGACATAACGGAAGTGCCAAGGTTCATATTTTATCCCCGTAATCTCCGTTTTGTCTTTCGGATAGCGAAGAATAAAGCCGTATTTCCACGCATTCTTTTCCAACCATTTGCCTTCAGGTGCTTTGCTCATTTCCGATTGGGACGACCCGATGTCCAGCGATAATCCTAGATTATGTTCGCTATATTGTGCTGGCAGAGCATAGTCTGAACCTTTTTCCTTATACAATTCCTCTTGCTCCTCAAAGTCTCTGTACCCGCTGCTAATTAAAAAATGATTCACGCCATCCTTCTCAGCAGCCTTAATCATCTTAATAAATTTATGGGTTACACTTTCAGACAACCGAATCGAGGTATCTAGTAATCCGTAGCCCTGAACCAGTTCCTTCTGATCAGATAAGGTTACAATATCGGACTTCACACTGTCCTCATGTACCGGATATTGTTTGTTCACCAGCAATAAATCTCCTTGATATACCTGATCTTGCGTAACTACCTTTAAACTATCGCTATTTCTAATCGATCCTTTTTGAATCTTATCATTCTTATCAGCTAAATTACCCGTATCTGGTAAATAACGAGCTGCAGCGTAACCAAGAAATAACACAACAATCACCAAAAAGCCCCACTTTTTCATCCGTAATGTCCTCCCATTTCCTTAAAGCGTTTATGCTTGATAGGAATAGAATAACGAAGACACTTTAAAGAAAAGGCAGGACAATTATAAAGTTTTTCTTAAAATGTATAAGAGCTCAGTAGTCTTACCCAGTAAAGGTATATCCTACGCCCCAGATCGTCTTAATAAATTTGTTCTTATTGATGTCTTCACCGAGCTTTTTGCGTAAGGTACGGATATGCACCATGACCGTGTTGCCACTTTCATAATAAGCTTCTCCCCATACCTGCTGGAAGATACTTTCCGCGCTAAACACCTGCTTAGGATGGCTTGCCAATAAATGCAGAATATCAAACTCTTTCGGAGTTAGGTCTATTATCTCGCCGTAAAGAGTGACGGTATGCTCATCTGGTGAAATCGTCAGCCCACCTACTTCAAGGACCGACTTAAGAATGGCTGCGGGCTGACTGAATTGTATAGAGCGCCGTAGTTGAGAATTAACGCGGGCTACTAGCTCCATGGGATTAAACGGTTTGGTCATATAATCATCTGCGCCTATGACAAGTCCCGTGATCTTATCGAGATCAGAAGTTTTCGCACTTAAAAAGATAATCGGCAGATGATGCTGCTCCCGGATGTGACGGGTTACCTCATAGCCATCCAGCCCTGGCATCATAATATCGAGAATCGCCAAATCTATCGTTTGGGAGTCAATAGCTTGCACCGCTGCCCGCCCATCGGATACTTTAATGATATGATACCCTTCTTTTTGCAAATGCAAAGCCACAAGATCCGCAATCTCCGCCTCATCATCCGCAATCAAAATCGTAATGCGCTTCATCTATATTTCACCCCTGTAGGTTTATACTATATGATCTACATCCATTATACCCCAAATTTAAAAGGGGCTGTCTCAAAAGTAGATTTTCTACGACATGAGACAGCCTTCTTTTTCCTAAATAGCACAAAAAGTGAACAGAGCAGCGATTCTCCTGT
>NZ_JARXWM010000007.1:0-405447 GCF_029893135.1 Paenibacillus sp. PastF-3
GGTGTTGGTGTTGGTGTTGGTGTTGGTGTTGGTGTTGGTGTTGGTGTTGGTGTTGGTGTTGGTGTTGGTGTTGGTGTTGGTGTTGGTGTTGGTGTTGGTGTAGTTACCGGTGTCGGTGCCGGTGTTACCGTTGGTACCGTTCCCGTTCCCCCCGGTGATGATCCGCCTGGCGAACCAGAAGAACCAGATGTTATTCCTGCAGGAGCCTGTGTAGGCGTTGATACTGATCTAGTTACACCGTTAATAGTTATGCTCACATTTGAAGATACATCTTTTCCAACTTCTAAATTACGTGGGGCTTGTTCCATAATAATTCCGAGTGCATTTATAATTGCATGAACAATCGTCCCATTCCCTACAACATTCGTACTAGCGTTCAGAATCAAAGTTTGAATACTCACTCCATTAGCAGCTTCAATAGTTGCCGCAGATTGAACCTGAAGCTTATCAATAACTGTTGAACCTATAGCAACAATTCTAATCGTCCCTATCTTCTTATCAACAATCACTGAGGTTAGTCTAACATTTTCGAACTGAACACTGTGAGCTCCCCCACCTTTAACCGTAGTAATACCGTTAACCGTGACATCTTTTAACAATATATCTCCCTCGGCAATTCCTTCTGCGAGTAATAAGTTACCCGTGATCGTCATGTTTCTTAGTGTTACATTAGGAGAGTTAATAACTACGTCTCCGCTTACTTTCTCATTCCCTGTTAAAGGACCATAAGTACCCGCTATATCGTACGAGAGGCTTCCTATAGAAGCTTCATTCTTGATCGTTAAGGATCTGTCCAAGATTACGATAGCCTCTGCACGAGTAGCAAATGATTCTGGATGAAAGGTGTTATCCGCATATCCCGACATTATTCCTTTATCGTATACAGACCCTATAGCCCCTTTACTCCATACAGGACTAGCTGATGTGTCGATAAACTTATTAGTTGAATCTGAAGAAGGCAGTGCAAGTAATTTACTAATAATCAACGCAAATTCTTGTCGTGTGACCTTCTTATTAGGCCCGAATGAACCATCTAAATAACCTTGTATGTATCCTGCCGCATTCGCCACTAAAAGACCTGAATAATACCAATCTGAAGCTTTTACATCTTTAAAAGAATGCTCCTCCGTCTTAACAAATCCAAAAGACTTATTGATTAGCACAACCAATTCAGCTCTTGTAATCGAATGATCCGGTTTAAAATCCCCGTCTGGATAACCTGATACTAGTCCTTTCTCCATCCATTTCGTAATTTGCGCTTCAGCCCAAGTCCCTTGAATATCAGAAGCCTTACTTGCAAAAATCGTACCGAAAGGTAATGAGGTAAGACAAACAATAAGCATGAATACGATAGTTTTCTTTAATAAAACCTGTTTAGTAATCACTTTACTCCTCCTATTTATGTATAAAATGAACTACAGATACTTCTAATCCTTTAACTATTAGTTCAATAGTGCTAGAGAATTCATAGCGATCATATCATACTGTTTTTTACATAGGTGTCTTATTTTGTCGATCATGATATGTTGTTTTCTTGTCTATTAGATCCGCTCCAGATGCTTCTATTATTAGCACGTTAAAAAGCCCGCAGCGTATAACCCGCTGCGGACCTTCTTACGTCGACACCCCGTATCGACTGAATAATTGAACTTTGCAAATACTGCTGAGGTAAAAGTAACGTAGGGGAAGTTTGGAACTGTAGGAGCGTAGCGTTCGCCCGAAAGCTTTCCGTAGGAAAGCTCACTTCGAAAGCATATGCTGTTTCTGGATTTAATCCGCTAAGGAATAATCAATAAATCCAGAGACATCAGCGACGAAGGTCCAAACATTCCCCGAAGTTACGATCATCACTGAGCAGCATTTGCCCTTACACATCATTCGGTCGATTTTTTCACAGGAACATAAATCTCCATCACCGTATCCGGCCGCGAGTGGCAGCGTTCATCATAGAATTCGAAATCCAGCTTACTATCATCATAATCGTAGCCACTATCCTTAAACCATTCTTCGAAGATATACTTCCAAGTGCTTTTTATAACCTGTGCAAACTGTATTTGCTCTGTATCCGTTGAAGTATCCACTGGCGGCGTTGTGAACACAGCATATTCGGCTTCCGGCACATCCATCGTCAGCATATCCTCTTCCACCTTGGAGTAGTCCTCTACAATAACACCTAGAAGATAGGTGGCATTGCCATTATCCGAGGAAGGAATACACAAACCGACTTCTCCGTGTTTAGGCGGATTTAGTATTTTATACATTTTGGACTCCAAATTCTCACCCTCATAATAACTCCAAAAAGAAGCAATATCCTTGGTGTACATACTTCCTGCAACATTAGTTTGGATCCCATACCCAGCGACCTTAAATGCAGGCTTGCGAACAATAACAGGGTTCATTATAAAACCTCCGATTTTAAATCGTGTTTTTCCTTTAGTAAATCCGTTCATCCGTGCGGCATACTGTGTCGGGCTATAGCCAAAAGCCTTGCGAAAGGCCTTAGTGAATCCACTTTGTGTCTCAAAACCATAGTCCAGCGCAATATCAATGATCCTTCTACCGGCAAACAATTCAATTGACGCTAAAGATAATTTGCGGCTCCGCACATATTCCATCACGGACATTTCCTTGCATAAGCTGAACACTCGGCAAAAATGATACACCGAATATCCAACCTCAGCGGCTATTTCTTCCACTGTTATATTTTCTTTGATATGAGCTTCAATATATTCAACACATTTCTCTATATCTTTACTGTAATTCAAGTGCAGCACCAGCCTTCCCCCGTACGGTGACTTCATTATATCAACTGCAAGCGAGGAGGATTGTTCCTGTTTTGCTGAGCTGTATGATTAACTGTACAACAACAAGAGCTTGTCCCACTAATGAAATGCATCGCCCCCATTAGCTTACTGACCCAGATGACGTTATTCGCAAACATATGGCCTTTTGAGCGGAGTTTCGGACTCCAGTGCAGCTATTACTCAAAAAGCAGCTCATATTTAGTGCTTTTCCTGCTAATAGCGTCTATGGAGTCCGATAACCTTCGAAATGTGTTTAAAATCAACCTTTAGGGTCACCTGTGTCCTTTAGCAGCTCCGAACTTTCTACAAAAAAAAACCAAATTAGTCAGATGGGGGGCGGCGGCGTTAAGATCAACATAAAGAGGGTAAAAGGAGGTAGATAAAAAAATGAAAGGGCAAAAAAGGGTGCCCCATAGCCATTTTCATGGCTTTTGGAACACCCACGTACTTTAAAGGAACTCTTTTTACCGATTAAGCAGACTTCCCACATACTTCAGCAGCTCATTAGCGCAGATGGGGCAATAGTGATGCCCATCAATCAGTCTAGCGCACACCTCATTGATCCGTTTGAGCTGACTTTCATCCGGCGTTTTGGACGAGGTGGTGATTTTGACGATATCTTTGAGATCTGTGAATAGCTTCTTCTCAATTGCTTCCCGCAGGCGGTCGTGGTTGTTGTACTCGAATTTCTTCCCTTTGCGTGAATACGCGGAAATCCGGATCAGGATCTCTTCACGGAACGCTTTTTTCGCATTCTCAGAGATACCAATTTGCTCTTCAATCGAACGCATTAACCGCTCATCCGGCTCCATCTCCTCATCCGTCAACGGATCGCGGATTTTAGACCAATTGCAGAAGGCTTCGATATTATCAAGATAATTCTCAAATAATGTCTTGGCGGACTCCTCAAAGGAGTAGACGAAGGCCTTTTGCACTTCGCTTTTAGCTAAAATGTCATATTCTTTGCGGGCAATGGAGATGAAGTTCAAATAACGCTCCCGCTCCTCTTTTGTAATCGATGGATGCTGATCCAGTCCGTCTTTAATAGCCCGCAGGACATCCAGTGCGTTCATGCACTGCAGATCACCTTTGATCAAAGCGCTGGAAATCCGGTTGATAACATACCGTGGATCTATTCCGGACATGCCTTCATCCAAATACTCCGTTTGCATCTCTTTGAGATCTGCTTCTTTGTAGCCCTCAACTTCTTCCCCATCATACATCCGGAGCTTTTTGATCAGATCCATGCCTTGTTTTTTACTTTCTTTCAGACGGGTCAGGATCGAGAAAATAGCAGCGGCACGCAGCGCATGCGGCGCAATATGCACATGGTTCATATCACTCTGGGCGATCAGCTTCGCGTAGATTTTTTCCTCTTCCGACACTCTTAGGTTATACGGAACAGGCATGACAATCATACGGGACTGGAGCGCTTCATTCTTTTTATTAGAAATAAATGACTTATACTCGGTTTCATTGGTGTGAGCGATGATCATTTCGTCCGCACTGATCAGCGCGAATCGGCCAGCCTTGAAATTGCCTTCTTGTGTCAGTGATAGCAGGTTCCATAGAAATTTTTCGTCGCATTTGAGCATTTCTTGAAATTCCATCAGTCCACGGTTAGCTTTATTGAGCTCTCCGTCAAAACGGTATGCACGTGGATCAGATTCCGAACCAAATTCAGTAATGGTCGAAAAGTCGATACTTCCTGTCAAATCGGCGATATCTTGCGACTTCGGATCGGATGGACTAAAGGTACCAATCCCTACCCGCTCTTCTTCTGACAAAATGACACGAGTCACTTTGACCTGCTCAATATCTCCCGCATATTCATTTCTCAGCCGCATCTGGCAAGACGGGCATAGGTTGCCCTCAATACGCACACCGAGCTCCTTTTCAATCTCTGGACGAAGCTCCAGGGGGATCAAATGTAGTGGGTCCTCATGCATCGGGCAGCCCTCTATTGCATATACCGCACCCGCATCGGTCCGCGAGTACTGTTCCAAACCACGTTTTAGCAGCGTGACTAGGGTCGATTTCCCCCCACTGACAGGTCCCATCAATAACAGAATCCGTTTACGAACATCTAGCCGGCGTGCTGCAGAATGAAAATATTCCTCCACTAACTTTTCGACTGCACGATCAAGTCCAAAAATCTCCTGTTCAAAAAACTTATAACGTTTGCGTCCGTTTATGTCCTCTACGCCATGCGACTTGATCATGTCATAAACGCGGGAGTGAGCGGTTTTAGCGGGAGAGGGGTCTTTTTTCAAAAGTTCTATATACTGCTTGAAGGTCCCGCTCCACGCCAAACGGTCGTTCTCAGCCCGATACGAAGCTATTCGCTCAAAAATATCCATTGCTCGCTGCCTCCTCTTGCGCTCCTACTTGCTCTCCTATAGCGTTAAAAAGTGTATTACATACCTATGCGGCAAGCGCGGAATAGTTGACCTCTTTTTTGCTGTGCTATAATAGAGAATCATAAAATCGCAGTAAAACCTTAATGGAAACCCGAAAATAAAGGGCTACGGGAGTGACACTATGGCGGTACGACATGAAACGGAGCTGTATGCTCCTTTGAAGGTTTTTTTTGAAAAGCAAGGATACAGCATCAAGGGAGAGGTTCGGACTTGTGATTTGGTGGGTATTCGTGAGGATTTAGAGCACCCTCTAATCGTAGAGATGAAAAAATCGTTCAACCTCGCCTTGCTCCTGCAAGGCGTGGAACGGCTAAAGCTCAGTCCTACGGTCTATCTCGCAGTGGAACGTGTCCGTGATAAAAAAGGGGCGGTGAACCAGCGCTGGGGCGAGCTTAGCGGACTGTGTCGCCGTCTTGGTCTCGGGCTGATCACCGTTGTTTTTTATAAGACCAAAGCCCCGCTGGTCGAGGTGCTCGTGGAGCCAAACGAGACACCACCTGCACAGCGCAGCAACAAGCGGCGGCGCGAGCGCCTGCTCTATGAGTTCCGCGAGCGCAGCGGAGACTACAACATCGGCGGCAGCACGCGAGTCAAGCTCGTGACGGCCTACCGCGAGAAAGCGCTGCGTGTCGCGCTTTCTCTACAGGCAGCGGAGGCGGAAGCCGCCGTCGCTGCCGAGAAGGCCGCTGCGAAGGCTTCGCTCGCAGCGGGCAAACGTGCAGCGGCGAGCACCGCTGCACAGGCTCCGGCGCTGAGCTCAGCGCCGGAGGGGCGTGCTGCCGGGGACACGGCAGCACGGGAGGCAGCGGCGGCTGGCACGCGAAGCGGTGCCCCTAGCGCTGCCTCAAGCGCCCCCTCGGCCGGGATCTCTCCGGCCGAGCTGCGGAAGCGTAGCGGCGTACCGAACGCCGCCGCTATGCTGCAGCACAACTACTACGGCTGGTTCCACCGTGTCAGCCGTGGGCGCTATACCCTGACTCCAGCCGGTCAGGCCGCGCTAGTAGAATACGCCGCTATAACTGGCGGCGTACCCCATGACAGCAATCATCACAGTAATTAGCTTGCCTATACTAAACAAAAAATTCTTTCAATTTCAAATTTTTGCTGGAGCCTTTATCTTTTTCTCTGCTTTTGATCTTTCACTCGGACTTTTATCTTTTTCTCTGCTTTTGATCTTTCACTCGGACTTTTATCTTTTTCTCTGCTTTTGATCTTTCACTTCGATTTTGATCTTTCACTTCGATTTTCGTCTTTTAATCAGGTTCTAATCATTTACTCGGACTTTAAACTTATTATTCTAATGCACACGTATCAATGTCTAGGTAACGCCAAAAAGCATCCCATCTACGGGATGCTTTTTGTGTTCTAATCCGTTAAGCCATAGAAACAGAACTAACCTTCGAAGCATTAATCTCAAGCTGACAAGTTGAATTAAGGGGAAATCATCCCTATAATTCCTCAATATACGCGCTAAAAACCGATTTATAGGGATTTCCTCCCTATAAATGCATAGATTGCTCCATAAAAAGGGCTTTTTCCGAAATTTATAGGGAGAGATTCCCTATAATCTCCATTCCAGAATATAAATCAGCCAGTTATAGGGAGAAATCACCTATAATGACCTCCCCCGCACTCTACTCCTTGCCTAATGCACCACTCTGTCCTGTATGACTTCCAGGGTGTGTCATACATTGATCTGCCAGTTCATCTGCCCACACTTCTATCTGCCGCATATGACCGCTCATCAACCTGTTCGTTACTTTTATACGTCCGATCCATCAGATTCCTTAATCAGCACCCACCTAACTCCGAGCCGTGAACTCCTTAACCGCCTCGCTCATCAGATTCATGCCGAGTAACAGCTCATCCCGGCCGGGATGGCTGAAGTTAAGACGAATGTGATTTCCGCTGCCATCGACACTACATAACGGTCCTGGCAAAAATGCCACTCCCTTACCTAGCGCACATTTTAGCAGTGCCATAACATCCATTCCCTCCGGTGGAGATACCCATAGAAACATACCTCCTGACGGCAGGTCGTAGGAGCTTCCCTTCCAAGCTGGACGTTTTAGCAGTTCAACCATTAACTTCAGTCGGGTATTATATTCTCGGTTCAGCTGCGCAATATGCTCACGAAGGTCAAAAGCGGTCACATCCAACAAATGATGCAAGAGCCGCTGATTTAATGCGCTCGATTGCCAGTCTGCCATCTGCTTGGCAGCAGCCATCATCCCGATCACTTCCCGGCTGCCTGCAGCCCAGCCCGTCCGCAGCGCGGGCGCAACGGTCTTACTGAACGAACCGATATATAATACGTGTCCGCCATCACTTATATTTTCCAGCGCATACAAGGATGGATATCTTGTGGCCCAATGTTCACCATACTTCTGGAAATGTAAATCACCATAAGAATCATCTTCTACAATCAGGATGTTATAAGCGATACAAAGACCCAGCACCTCACGCCGTCTCTCTAAGCTCCATAGGATACCACTTGGATTCGTAAAGCTTGGTGTTGCGAACAGCATCTTAGGCTTATGCAGTTCAATTTGCCTCCGCAAATGATCTGGATGAAGCCCATCCAAGTCACCCTCTACGGGAATAATAATGGCACCCTGCATCCGAAGAGTTTGCAAGAATCCTGGAGATGTCGGATTTTCTACTAATACACGATCTCCCGGGTCAATATACACCCGCGATAACAAATCAATCGCTTGCTGGCTCCCCGTTGTTAGCAGAACTCCACCCTCGGTAACAGTTACCCCTTTTTCTCTGAGCCAATCCCCGGCAAGCCACTCCCGAAGTGGACCATACCCTGCAGGATCACCATATTGAAGTGCTCCTGCATCTGCAGATATCACCGTAGAGGCTGCTTCGGCAAGCAGCGATAATGGGAACAGTTCTTCCGCTGGTAATTCTTCAGCAAGCGATATCATGGAGCTTCTCCGTGTTTGGGTGCGAATACTTAGAAGCGGTGACGATAGCAGTGTGTGCGCGCGAGCAGAAAATTGGTAAAGCATGCGAAATCCCCCTTCCCTAGTACCAAGTAGAAATGGCTAAGTTATCCTCCTTCGAGAACCATTATCCATTTAACGTGATATGCTTTCTTCTATTTCAAGAATATTCCGCCTTTACCTTCATTATGTCGTATAGCTTGGGTTATGCGTAGATTTGCCTGTTTTGTCTTGAAAATAGAGCAAATTTCTCAATGGCTTGCGCTCGTGTCGAAACATCAAGCTTCACATAAATTTTGCGCAGGTAATTGTCAATCGAACGGCGACTTACTGCAATTTCAAGCGCTATTTTATCATAAGTAATCCCCTGAACGATTCGCTCCATAATAAACATCTCTGTCTGCGTCAATTGAAGAACATCATCCAGCCCTTTAGACGTCGAAATCGGCCAGGATCCTTTTTCTATCCATTCTAGCGGCATTGAAAGAAAACCCACTCGCAAACCCAGGATCAGCTGTAAAAGCTGATGAGGAGAAGCTCCTTTCGAGAATATCCCGCTGGCTCCCAGCTCTATGAGGGGCTGTAGCAGATCCCTGCCGTCTTCATCCGTCATCACGACAAAATGTGAGTTTGGTGAGCTTTTTTTCATATTTAACAGCACACTCTCAATATTACCTTCAGGCATATGATAATCTGCCAGCACTAGCTCGGGATTCTTTTCCCTTACGATGGAAGCGCCTTCGTCCCAAGTTGAATACATTCCTAGAACTTTAAGCTCTCCTCCCTCTTCCAAAATCAATTTTGTCCCCAGCATACTTGTAGGATGACACCCCACAATAACCACCTGCCAAACCTTCATCATTAATGCCCAGACCTCCTGCTTTATATAATCATCCAGAAAGGAAAGCGCCGCAGCGTTTCCGGTTTAAACGCAAGCAAGGAAGTATGATGACTTGTTCGTTTATTCTCTCGCTGGTTACCTTGAGTACGTCTATCAGAAATTCCAATCTATAGAAATTGTATCGCAGTAGTTTAATAGGATGCAATTACTTTTTCTAGTTTTCACACTCTCTTACATTTTTGCGAAACTAGTCAAAGTCTGATAGAATGGGGACTTGAAAAAAAGACCAACCCGAGGTGATCAAATGCAACCGCTAGCGGAAACGTCCCCGGTACACTCGCGCCGTGCTGCTGTGAGAAGCGGCTCTTCCGTAAAATGGTTTTTACTGTTCTGGATCGTGATGATTGGAATGGGTGTATATGCTGTATACAGCTACACAAACCATTTAAAGCAGCAAGTGCTGAGCGAACTTAGCAATCAGAGCCAGCAGCAGCTTACCGTTCTTAAGACCGACTATGAGTCGAAAATTGCCGTTCTCACTGAAGAAGTGAAGGAATTGCAGAATACAGTGCAAAGTTTTAACGAACTATTAACCTTCACTAAAGATAATGCAAGTGCCAAAACAGACAATAGTAACAAGCTATATACGCAATTGAGCGAGGTTAGCAAACAGTTAGAAGCTTTGAAGAAAGAAATGGATCTGATTAAATGATGACACCAGTCAAAAGAGTGAACCGTTTCTTTATGCTTCTAACCGCACCTTTTTTAGGTTTACTGATATGTATGTGGTGGTATCGACCACCGCTCGAGCTGGATCTTGATGTAGGACAATTCGCACCTATCTCAGGGCCTCTGAATGAAACAGCTGTCCTAAAAAAGGATTTAACCCTAGCCGAAGGCACTGCATCCTACACCATAGATGCAGTCAGCGCTAGCGCTAAGCTATATAAAGGAACCACTACTGCTATGAATAAGTTGGTCGAGACAGCGAAGAATCAAGCGAGCCGTCCTGAGCTTATCTATAACCGCCGGATATCTGCCAAGCTTGGAATACCTTCTGAGGTCCTTAGCAGCGACCGGATTAGAATCGAGCTGTATAAGCTGAATCCAGGTAACTATAAGGCCTATGCTTTGAAGATCAAATTGAAGGATCCAACCGCGATGCAGATGAGTCTTGCTAAAGAAGCTACTGGTGGCGCAGAAACCACAATGCACGCTGTACAAAGTCATGGCGCTATTGCAGGTATTAATGCTGGAGGCTTTGCGGATAAAGCCGGAAAACGCTATCCCTTAAGTACTACTGTGGTTGATGGAAAGTACCTCAATGGTTTCGAGCCGACATTCAAGGATCTCAGCTTCGTAGGTCTGAACAAGTCCGGACAGTTAATCGGAGGGAAATTTTACAGTCGTGCACAGTTAGATCAACTCGAACCCGTATTTGGTGCAACCTTTGTGCCTGTTCTACTTAAGAACAACGTCAAAATACCGATCCCGGAAAAGTGGAAAACGTCCCCCAATCGGGCGCCACGTACAGTAATCGGTAATTATAAGGATGATCAGCTTCTCATCCTTGTAGCGGATGGTTATAATGAGCTTGGCAGCTCTGGTGCCCGGCTAGAGGAAATTCAGAACAAGCTATATAACATGGGCGTCATGGATGCTTATAATCTGGATGGCGGAGGATCGTCATCGCTCATCTTCAACGGAAGAGTAGTCAACAAGCCCTCAGACGGAAATCTTAGAGCTGTACCGACAAATTTCCTGTTTTTTGAATGATTATAGTAAAATGTCTATGCAACATATCACATTTGCGTTTATTTTTATTGATTTGCAGGGTATAATCTTGATAACGAATACATTTGCTAATGGAGGTGCCAGCATGTCGTTCTCATTAACCTTTTGGATCGTAACTATCGTATTTGTGTTATTTATGGTCGGCATCCTTACCTCATCTTACAACGACGACAAAACAAAAGGTCTATAAGTAAGAAATGTCTCAGTAGCCACTTGGCTCTGAGGCATTTTTTTATAAGCCTGAAACAAAAAAACTGCCGCATAAGTAGAAGAAGTCTACGAATGGGACAGTTTCTTTGTTTAGAAAACTATAGGCTGTCAGAATTCTAAATGTGTAAATATGTACTTCCTAGGCGTGTCTTGGCAATTGCGTCATTTCTGAGAGGCATGCAGCGCAAATATAACGATCTTTATATTCACTCACACCTTCCATTGAACCGCAGAAAACACATTTTGGACGGTAACGCTCCAAGATGATATGGTCACCCTGTACCAAAATTTCAACCGGGTCGCCTTCATTCATCTGATACCTTTTACGCAGGGACTTAGGCAGAACAATTCTACCCAGCTGATCCACTTTGCGAACTACACCAGCAGGTTTCATATCTAACGTACACCTCTCCTGTTCAACTAATAATTTGTAGCTACTATATATTTCGGCTCATTCATTATATTTCGTTATTAAAATGTCGAATCCTGCTGAAAAAAAACAAAAAAATGTCTTTTTTCTAAACAAGATTAGGAAAATCCAGCTGTCGAAGGGCTTCATATACAATAATAGCCGCAGAATTCGATAAATTCAGCGATCTCACTGCATCACTCATCGGCATGCGCATTTTTGTTTCTTTACCCGCTTCCAGAATTTCAGCAGAAAGCCCCTTCGTTTCTTTACCAAAAACAAAGAAATCTCCATCTTGAAAATCAAAGTCGCTATATCTCTTTTCTGCTTTCGTCGTGGCATAAAAGAAACGTCCCTCACTGTACTTCTCAAGTACCTCAGCAAAAGAGTCGTGGTATTCAATGTTAACAGCGTGCCAGTAATCCAATCCTGCTCTTTTCAATGTAGCATCGTCTGTACGGAATCCGAGCGGGCGAACCAGGTGAAGATGAGTGCCTGTTGCTGCGCAGGTACGCGCAATGTTTCCAGTATTGGCCGGTATTTCCGGCTCAACTAATACGATATGGAGTGCCATTATAGGGTTCCTTCCTCTCTAAAGGCTTTAATAGCCAGATGTTTTACTCTAGTGCATAACCATAGCTTCTCCAAACAAACTGAAAACCTTCCACCCATAGGCGGAAGGTTTACGATAGAGTTCATTAACCTTGAGTTTGCCGGAAATGGTTCATGAAATCAGAAAGTGCTTTAACACTTTCGTAAGGAACTGCATTGTAAATGGAAGCGCGCAAGCCACCCACACTACGATGTCCCTTTAAGCCGACAAAACCTTCCAGTTCAGCAGCTTTAACAAACCGTTTTTCGAGTTCTTCCGATTGCATCCGGAAGGTAACGTTCATAATGGAGCGACTGCTCTTCTCAGCAACCCCACTGTAGAAGCCGTCACTTCCATCGATGTGATCATATAATAGACCCGCTTTTTCAAGGTTCTTGGAATGGATACCAGCAAGACCACCTTGCTCCTCAATCCATTTTAATACTTCGTTAACCATATATACAGAGAAAGATGGAGGTGTATTGTAAAGAGAGTTATTTTTGTAATGAGTGCTGTAACGCATGATAGTTGGGATGTTAGAAGGTGATTCTGCGAGCAATTCCTCTTTAGCAATAACTACAGTCACACCGGAAGGACCAAGGTTCTTTTGTGCTCCAGCGTAGATCATTCCGAATTGGTTGACATCGATTGGCCGGCAAAGGATATCACTGGACATATCTGCGATGAGCGGAATCGAGCCAGCATCCGGATATTCTGCATATTGCGTTCCTTCAATGGTCTCATTGGAAGTAACGTGAAGGTAGGCAGCATTTTCCGCAGCTTTAATCGAACTCAATTCAGGTATAGCTAAGAATTTCTTGTCTTCGGAAGAAGCAGCAACATGAGCGCCCCCTACCAATTTAGCTTCTTTATAAGCCTTATCTGCCCAGCTACCCGTCATAACATAGCTACCTACTTGGCCTGCGGAAATCAGGTTCATAGGGATCATTGCAAACTGTGTGCTTGCTCCACCTTGTACGAACAATACCTTATAGCCCTTCGGATTGCCGAGGAGCGAAAGCAGACGTTCCTGCGCTTCATTATGCACGGATTCGTAGATTGCTCCACGGTGCGACATCTCCATGATAGACATTCCACTTTCTCGGAAATCAACAAACTCCGCTTGTGCGCGTTCCAGTACCGTAAGCGGCAACGCTGCCGGTCCGGCATTAAAATTGTATGCTCTCTTATTCAAAACTACTCCCCACCCTTTCTCTCCTATCAATATGGATATCGCTTATGATAGCAATAATCTCACACACCAGCAAGTATAATTATTCACATAAAAGCTTTGATTGCTGCTTATTAGGATGTGAAAAAATGATAAGTTCGGCTCCAGGACTTGCTTTCATGCGGTAAAAGACTAATGTTCACAAAAACTTCAGGTGAGACCACATGGCGTTCTCCCCATAGCGCCATTCGTGCTACCGGGAAATCTCCGCTCTCGCGCACTCCTGTTCCACTAGGCTTATGGACCAACTCCCAATTGAACTCAGCCTCCGGGCCTCCCCAGCCACTCAGCTTGCAGTAAAAGGATCGGTCTGGCTCTTCTGACCAAGTAAGTGTATTACCAGATACCTCTAGTAAATTATTCGTATATTGAGATTCCGGTTCTTCTATTTTGAGCCCATTCGAGAGACGCAATTCAAAATCCGAACCTATGTTCAAGCCATCAATTCCTACGAAATTGTGGATGTACTCCTCTGTTTGGATTGGCTTATCCCCTTTGTTATGCAACTCATATGCAATTTTCAATTGATCGTTTTTTATAGAGATCGTTTTGGTCAAAAGCATTGCGTATCCGTTACTTTCCATCGGCTGGACAGTATATGTAACCGAATCAACCCTAACCTCCATATCAATAGCAAAGGGAGTTAGTGGATACTTGCTATGAAAGCTATAGCCCTGCGAATCCAGCTTTTGTAACAATCCGACTCCGGGCTTTGGAAACCAGCCTCCGATCGGCGTTTCATCATACCCAATTGCCCGGGAAATGCCAAACTCGTTGCATAGTCCACTTCCACCAGTACCTTCGCCTTCCTTCAAGCTCTCTGGCACACAAAACGTATGGTTACCCTTTTCTAACGTAACTTGTGTGATGAACCCCGTCCAGTCAAAACGAGTCCCTTTATAATCTTCACCAATATCAGCGATATCCACAGATAATACGCCATTTGAAAGCCTGTACCCCATCCCTCACAAACCCCTTTCAATCATTCAACAAATAAGTAAATTAGTCCCATTATATCATTTATGAAGAACCTTAGTTTTTATAACTTTCAAAAAAACGTCTGCAGCCGCTATTCATAACGGTGCAGACGTCTTTAATAAATTTTGTTATGATTACGCCAGAGTCACTTCAATCACGTGAAGCTTCTCTGTCTGCAGAGCAAGGAGCTCTTCACGTGGAATAATCGCACTTCCTGAGCCGCGCTGCAGCGTCACCCCACTGCCATTCAACGTAACGGAGTGTATTTGGTACTCTCCGAAGTTAAAGCTTCCTGTGGCTTTATAGAGCACTTCAAATTCACGATCTGCAAAGATTGTCTTAATGGATGCTTTGCCCTCAGAATCAAATTGTTCTTTTACTAATTTAGGTTCTAGCAATAGATCGCCCAGCTTGCCCTTCACACCGAATACTTCAGTGACCATGGTTAGCAAGAGCCAGCTTGCAGAGCCTGTTAGATACGTGTACATCCCTCTGCCTTGCTCGTTAATATATTCAGGAATACCTGGGTAGATACGCGCTTTTTCGAAATCTGTACTCAAGCTGTAAAGAGATTCAAGGACCTTATGACCTTCTTTTACATAACCACGTTTGTAAAGCGCATTTCCATACATGATGGTCATGTGACTGAACATGGCCCCATTTTCTTTATGGCCAAAAGCAAAACCAAAAGCACGACCCAGATTTTGCTGAATCCCACCGAAACGGGAATTAAGCCTGTATCCAATCTTATCATCAAATAGATTACGATCTACAGCTGCTATAATGTGTGGAATTTGCTCCGGAGCCGCTGCATGACCCATAAGCGGGAACACTTGACCCGTTAGCGTCATACGAACGCCTTCAGAAAATTCACCCTCTACCTGTTCACCATCGTTATTATAATAACCATTAAACCAGCCATCACCATTCTCACTCTGTACCCACTCGTTGCTACGCAAATGGTTAAATAACCATTCCGCTTTTTGCTCCAGATCATCAGCTACTTTATCAATATCGAGAGATACACGAACTCCACTCACCTTATTTGGTGCGGCAGCATAATATCGATCCAATCTCTCTTGCTTACCTGATACAGAACCATAATCCACAGACTCATTAAGAGTATCCAGCAGTAGCTGCATTTCTTCCGCTAATTCAACAGTTTCCTGACCTTTGGAAGTCTTAAGATTACGCAGCACCCGAGAAATATCCAATAGATTGCTAGCATAGAAAGATGTAAATGCTACACTCTCTCCGCGATCCGCACCCATATCGAGGCCATCATTCCAGTCCGCTCCCTCGAGCAGGATATTATTATGTTCCCCTACATTAAAGAATGGAACTAGATTTTGCAGCAAAATATGTTCCAGAATTGTACCTTTGTAGATTTCCCCAGAGGCTGTTCTAAGATCACTGCCTACAGAGGTATTCCATGAAGTATCACGTTCCTTACAACGACTCATAAAAGTATCCCGGAAATAAGTCTGTTCTTGCAACAAGAAATCAAGATCACCACTCTGATCCAGATAGAGCATCGTTGTTAAAAACGGCCATGCCCCATGATCCATCCATACACGAGGGATATTGTTACGGTCAGCGATAAATTCACCTGGCTGTTGACCGATAATGGTTGCGTTACTGCCATCAATTCTCACACCAGCGTAATTGTTGAAGAGTAGGCTACGAACTTCGGCAGGCTCCATAATGAGCAGTGCCAGACAGTCTTGCCAAAGATCTCGCCAGCCACGTCCGCCTCTTCCATAATCATGATACGGTAAGAAGGAGTTACCATACAGTCTCCTAAGGACCGGTTGGATGGTTACCCATTTCATCCATTGATCTGCATCCGAGTCGCCGGTATGAAATTCAACCATATTCACTTTGTCTGCCCAGAACGCTTTAGTTTCCTCTAGCAGATGATCAAAAGCTTCAGATGTACCATATTTACTCATCAACGCTTCAACGTTAATTCTATCATTATCAATTGCCATAACTACGACATAAGAATGGCTTGCACCAGAAGACAAGGTAATTGAAGCAAAACGAAGACCACCAACGGCTTCATAACCCTCTCTATCCACGCCGCCACCTTTACCAATCTCTGGCGTAGCATTCAGAATAACAGCTTCTGGCCAGTCAAGACTTCCACCTTCACCGATAAATTCTTCTTGAATCGGGAAGAAACCATCAGGCTGACTGCCATCACCTTCTGCACCAAATACACCGTAAGAAGTGTGATTAATGCGATGACCACGCTCATCGAAAGATAGTGCAGGTTGAACCTCAACACCATAAGCTGAGGTGTAAATCCGGTTCAGCAGGGAGGTTACATGTCTGTGATCGCGCAGATCATCTGCGGAACGGGCATACAAGGGAACTACAGCCGTTGGTGTAAGAGTAAGCTCCTCTGTTCCCGTATTCGTCAACGTAACTTTCATAAGTTCTACCTTATCATTACCGCTAGGTACGAAGCTGGTAATCTCAGCTTTGACACCCATCTCAGAGTTGCTGCGAGTCACACGATGCCATAGGAATCCAGCCTCAAGTACTGCATCATCAGCAGATGAGGTGTAGAACGCTGCATTTTGCTTAGCAGAGTTTCCAGCTGCAGACCAAGCACCTTTGCCTTCGACGTAAACCCAGAAATTACGTGAGGCGCGTGAATTATGCAAATCTTCAACAGATAAGGGCGGTGTTAAAAATGTATTATGACCAGTCGTCGCCTGACCATGAAGCTTCGGGGTTACAGTCGACATCATTCCCCCCTCATTTACTAGAGGGAAGTATAAGAAACTACTATGATCCGGTTGCTGAAGCTTGAACTCCCCATCCTTTCCGGTGAATTCAAAGCCTTGAATTTTTTTGCGGTCCATTGTCCCCATCCTCTCATTTACACATCTACTTAAGCTTTAACCGCACCTGCCAATGCACCGTCAACGATATACTTTTGAATGAAGGTGTACAGGACGATAAGGGGTGCAGATACGATCATGATACCGCACGCCAACATAGGCCAGTTGTTTCCGTATTGACCGCGGAATTCTTTAAGCCCGAAGGTAATTGGATAATGTTCCGGACTTGGCAAATACATGATTGGACCTACAAAGTCATTCCAAATCGTAATCGCCGTCAGGATAACACCTGTTGCGATAACAGGTTTCATCAGTGGCATAATGATCTGGAATAAATACCGCATATACCCAGCACCATCCATACCGGCAGCTTCATCCATCTCACGGCTGATCCCTTTAATATAACCTACGAACATCATGAAGACGATCCCTGTCCCTCCTGTTTTTAGGAGAATATAACCCAGCTTCGTATCATAGCCCACAAATCCAAGCTCTTGTTTCATGGTAAGCATCAATTTGAACTGTGCAACCATAGGGTTAGGCAAGAACTGTGACATCAAGAAGAACAAATAAATAAAACCGCTCCACTTCACATAATTTCTCGCCACCGGGAAAGCTCCGAATAACGAAACGATAAGTGTTAGCACTGTTGCTACAACAGTGTACAGCAAACTGTTAATGAAATAATTAGAGAAATTACCTTTTAACCAAGCTTCCTTGTAATTATCCCATTGAATACTTTTCACAAGTCCGATCGGGTCTAGCAAATAGTCCGAAAAAGACTTGAATGAAATGTTTATTACAAACAATAGTGGCATGATATACAAAACAAGCAATACTGCAATCAGAATATAGGAGAGAGTTTTGGCGGTTTTGGAATCTTTCATTAATACTCCACCTCTCTCTTACGCATTTGTTTAACTGCAAATACAACGAAGACCAGAATCATAAGGAACTGTACCACAGAAAGCGCGGATGGAAGTCCCATCTGGAGAGAACCACGGAACGTCTCTTTATACACGTCATAAGCCATCGTTCTTGTGTTAAAGCGACCGTCCGTAGTTGCGAGAATAATATCAAAGGTCGACATCGCACCGATAATGGACAAAATAATATTAATGGTGAACGATGGTGCAATAAGCGGGAACGTAATGTTTTTAAAAGATTGCCACTTCGTGGTTCCATCAATATATCCAGCTTCATACAGATCTTTCGGTACGGATTGAAGTCCTGCAAGGAAAATCAGCATGGAGTAACCCATGTACATCCAAATTTGCGTAAATATAATATAACCAAACGCATGGGTGAAGCTTCCAAAGAACATATCTTTATATCCGAACAATGAATCATACAATTGATTTACGGGACCACTTAGCGGATCGAACATCAAGCCCCATACCAGTGCAACTACCGATACACCGAGCACAACCGGCAAAAAGAAAACTGCGCGATAAAAATAATCGCCTTTCAGCTTCTGATTAATAACTACGGCCATAAGGAGACCGACACCGTTTTGTACGATTGTAACAATGACCATGAAATAAACTGTTCGTATAATGGAATCCCATCGTTCGCCTGAATTTCCGGAGTTAAAAACACTGTAATAATTGTCAAGGCCTACGAAATTCAATTTGCTTCCTGGAACGTTAGTAATATCTGTAAATGAATAAATGACCGTCATCATAGAGGGTCCAAAATAAAAAATAACGTACAACGATAATGGAATCATAAGCAGCAGAAGCGGTAAATATCTTTTTATACCTTTTCCGAACGGATACATTTCTCTCACCTACCCAATCCTAATTCAATAAAATGATCGGGGTCTGTACGAACAGACCCCGATGTTGTAGTACATGATGGTGCACAGTATGTTGTTGATGTCTGTTTATTGGAATAACAGCTTATTTAGGAGCTGCTGCTTCCCATTCTTTTTGTTGTACATCTGCAAGTTCTTTAGCAGTTTTGAATTCGCCGCCTGGTGCCAGGTATTCAGTATGAACACCTTCAGCAGCAATGTGCTCGCCTACATTGTCGCGGTTAATCATAATGATTTCATAAGCAAGTTCAAAGTCTTCTGCCATGTATTGGGCAAGTTCGTTATCAATGAAGTCACTGCCAGTTGCGATGTTATCTTGTGTGGGTACAAATCCGGCAGCCTTAACATATTCCGTGTAATTTTCTGGTTCAGAGAAGAATTCCAGCCATTTCAAAGCGCCTTCTTTGTTCGGACCTTTTTCTGCTGCATACCAAGTTACATCGTACTTACCGACAAGAGATGAGTTCTTAGCAGCATCTTCAGTAGCTGGGATTGGGAAGTATCCAAATTTCACATCAGGATTTGCCGCAGCGATTGTAGGTGCATCCCAAGTACCGTCAGCAATCATAGCTGCTTTACCTGTTGCGAAGTACGAAGGTGCTGTTGCATAGTCAATACCCAAGAAACCATCGATGATGTAGTTATCTTGAAGGGTCTTCATTTTATCCAATACTTCTACAGCCTCAGCATCGTTGAACGCCGAAGTGCCTTTCCAAACGCCTTCAATCCATTTTTGTTGGTCGCCGCCACCTAGAATCTTAGCTTGCAAACCGAACACTGGCAGTTTCAAAGGCCATACATCTTTACCAGCCACTACGATTGGTACAATGCTCTTGGATTTCAAAGTATCTAAAACACTGATGAACTCTGTCCATGTTGTTGGAACAGTCAAACCGTTTTGTTCAAAAATTTCTTTATTATAGAAGAAACCTGACATCGCTACTTTACCGGTTGGGATCGCATACACTTTATCGTTGTAAGTACCCGCTTTGGCAATATCATTCGCATTATAGTTTTTAACGAAAGATTCGTTGCTCAGATCAGCAATCAAACCGGAATCAATCCATTGTTGCCAGTCTGGCACTTTCGCACCTGGTGTCCAATCTTTCGGAGACAATCTCATACCGGACAAATCGGCAAGGACGTCTACGTCACCAGCTGTAATTCTTGCTCTTTGTGCTTGTTTAAATTCATCATCCGGACCTGTCGTCGTGTACTCAATCTTGTATTCCGGATATTTTTCTTCAAACTTCTTATTAATGTCTGTAATGACCTTGTTAATGTTTTCTTGTTTCCAGTGCAAGATTTTAATAACCTTTTTCTCACCATTTGCGGGCTTGCTTGTTCCGTTGCCCGAAGTAGCCTCATCATTTGTGTTGTTGCCGCTTCCACATGCTGCTAATGAGAGTACTAGCGCTGAGCTCAACAATACCGTAGAAAGCTTCTTTACCATTTTTGTTACCCCCCAGATGATTTGTATGACCTTTTAACGAAACACCATCTTAATTCCTGAAATTACGAAACTTTAGTGATTATAATACAGAAAGCGGTTTCGTTGTTTTTATTATTACATCGTTATTTATCTTTGTAAAGACTTTTTTTATTCTTTATCTTTGAACAATTCTTGAACTAAAATCCTCAAAAAGCCTTTTAAATCAAGGATATTTCTATTTGAACACCAAAGATCCCATTGACTATCTACCTATATAATTATAAAATCATTTACGAAAACGTTTCGCAATTCATATTTGAAAATCCATAAAAAGCTTAACTCAACTATACTTTTATCATAGATTATAGAGTATTTCGCATTATAAGGAGGACCAAAGTTGGCCTATAACATTAAAGACATAGCGAAAATAGCTGGAGTTTCTGTTTCGACAGTATCTAAAATCATAAATAACTACAGCGATATTTCGGAAGACACCAAGACTAGGGTACAACAAATCATAAAGGAAACCGGATATACTCCCTCCAATTCAGCAAAAACATTAGCTACAAAATCATCGAATCTAATTGGTGTTATTTTTGCAGGAATGCTGAACGTTGACTTTACCCACCCTTTTTTCATCGAAGTCCTAAATTCCTTCAAAAAACAAATGGGACTATTAGGTTACGACCTGATCTTTTTCTCTAACGAAAAATTTCAAAGTGGCGATACTAATGATTATCTTGCCCGTTGTCTGCATTTTAATGTAGATGGCTGCCTACTTATTACCGGACAAGAGCTAGAAACCTCCATCAGCGAATTGGATAATAGTTCTATCCCATGCATCGGCGTAGATTTAAAGCTGTCAGGCGACAATTCGGGTTATATCATGTCTGATAATTTTAAGTTGTCTACCAAGGTAGTCGAACACTTTTACTTATTAGGCTATCGAGAACTTGGTTATATCGGCAGCTCCTCTGAGTCAGAAATCTCCAATATACGTGAAAGTGGTTTCCGCAAAGCACTTGAAGATTTAGGACTACCGATCAACGAAAGCTGGTTCTTAAACGGCAGCAACTTCTTTGAAGCCAGCGGTTATGAGACCATGCGTAGAATGATTTCAAATGGAAACTTGCCCAGAGCGATATTCGCGGCTTCTGATCAGTTAGCTATTGGAGCTATGCGTGCCCTAAAGGAATCTGCTATTACTGTTCCTGGAACCGTCGCGATTATTGGCTGTGACGATATCGAAGCCTGCAATTACACAACACCACTCTTAACTACGATTAAACAAAATAAAGATAAAATCGGCCGTCTAGCCGCGTTAATGCTGTATGATCTAATAAACAATCAATCAGGCACGAGCTCTTTCAGCGTCGAGCCTGAGCTCATCATAAGAGAATCCTGTGGCGCTCCTGAGCGGGGTTTAGTATAGCCCTGAAGCAAAAAAAGAGGATATCCGTAGCCATATCAATGGCCAAAGATATCCTAAACAACACAAAAGGTGTCCCTAAGCCCTTCCCATGGCTTCGGAACACCTTTATTCGTTTAAGCTTTATTTATCTAAGCAATCTTACAGGTCGAAGTACAGAGAATATTCATGTGGATGAACACGAATCGCAACCTCTTGAGCCTCGGAACGTTTCAGAGCAATATAATTATCAATGAAGTCCTTAGTAAATACGTCGCCTTCAGTAAGGAACTCGTAATCAGCTTCCAAAGAATCAAGCGCTTCGCCCAGGCTGCCTGGAACGCTGCGGATCTTTTCTTTGTCTGCATCGGACAATTCATAGATGTTCTTATCCAGAGGACCGTAACCCAGTTCTTGTGGGTTGATCTTGTTCTTGATTCCATCCAGACCTGCCATCAGCATGGCGGAGAATGCCAAGTAAGGGTTAGCCGTGGAATCCGGTGTACGGAACTCGATACGACAGCCTTTTGGTGTCACAGCTGCTACCGGGATACGAACTGCTGCAGAACGATTTCCTTTGGAGTATACCAAGTTAACCGGTGCTTCGTAACCAGGAACCAAACGTTTAAAGGAGTTGGTGCTTGGGTTAGTCAAAGCGATCAGAGCTGGTGCATGGTACAAAATACCACCAATATAATGAAGAGCCATTTCACTCAAGTTAGCATAGGCGCCTTTTTCGTAGAACAAAGGAGTGTCTCCATCAAAGATGGATTGGTGTACGTGCATTCCGCTACCATTATCACCGAACAGTGGTTTTGGCATGAAAGTCGCTACTTTTCCGTACTGACGTGCAGTGTTTTGTACAATATATTTATAAGTCATGAGATTATCAGCAGTTTTCTTCAAGGTATCAAAACGGAAGTTAATTTCCGCTTGACCTGCAGTGGCTACTTCGTGGTGATGACGCTCAATGCGTAGTCCCACTTCAGCAAGCAGACGGCACATTTCACTGCGGATATCCTGTTGGGAATCCACAGGTGCTACAGGTACATATCCACCTTTAACGCCAACTTTAAATGCCAGGTTGCCGCCCTCTTCTTTACGACCCGTATTCCAAGCCGCTTCTTCAGAATCTACGAAGAATGAGGAGCTGTTCATACCGCTCTCGTAACGAACATCATCAAAGATAAAAAATTCAGACTCAGGTGCGAAGAATGCCGATGTTCCAACTCCGCTCTTCTGCAGGAATTCTTCAGCTTTCACAGCAATACCGCGAGGATCGCGCTCATAGCGTTCACCATCAGGAGTGAAAATGTCGCACATTACGTTCAGCGTTGGATGAGCTGTAAACGGATCAATGAACACACTGTTCGGATCAGGCATCATAACCATGTCTGATTCTTCAATACCACGGAATCCTTTGATGGAAGAACCGTCGAATGCTACCCCATTTACAAAAGTTTCGTCTTCCACTTCAGAAGCAGGCAGAGAAATGTGGTGAGCACGGCCACCTAAATCTACGAATCGAAAATCTACCCACTCGATATTGTTTTCTTTAATTGTTTGCAACACTTTTTCAACCGACATGAATTTTTCCTCCCCCAAGTTCCGAACATTAAGCCCCTCACAGTATGCAAATGTTCTTGTTTCATTTTTATTTGCTGTCGTCATTATAAATCTCATACCTAACATCGTCAATGCTTATGTCAGGTATTTCTTTCAGCAATGTAAGATATTCTAACGCTTTCGTGAAATCCATTATTTTCGTTAATATTCATAACATTTCTAACTTATCCAATAGAAAAAAAGCCCAACTATCCCGTTATAGCGCGGGTTTAGAGGGCTTCCAAGGTAGCGATATGCTTACATATTATAGCGCCGAAACTGTTTCTGGCGAAGTTGAAAACTTACGTCCAACAATTGGAGCAAGCCTTTCTAGATCCTTAAGCAGATTATCGAACTGTTCAGGGAATAACGATTGAACACCGTCACCTGTCATGGAATTGTCCGGATCTGTGTGCATTTCGATGATTAGACCATTCGCACCAGCAGCAACCGATGCTTTGGCCATAGGTTCAACTAATTCACGACGTCCAGTACCATGACTGGGGTCAGAGATTACCGGAAGGTGGCTTAAGCTTTGTAGAACCGGAATAGCCGATAGATCCAGTGTATTACGTGTATAAGTCTCAAATGTACGAATACCACGCTCACAGAGCATTACATCCTTATTTCCGCCGGCCAAAATGTACTCCGCTGCATTGAGCAACTCATCATAAGTTGCACTGAAGCCACGTTTCAAAAGGACCGGTCTTCCGCAAGTACCCAGCTTGCGCAGTAAATCAAAGTTCTGCATGTTCCGTGTACCTACCTGGAGGATATCCGCATGTTCTGCACAAATATCCACATACTCTGGTGTCATAACCTCTGTAATGGTTAACAGGCCATGACGCTTTCCTGCTTCAGCCATCATCGTCAAACCTTCTACACCTACACCTTGGAAGCTGTAAGGACCTGTACGGGGCTTAAACGCGCCTCCACGCAGTACCTGAGCACCTGATGCTTTAACTAGACGAGCGATCTCATCAATCTGCTCTGGTGACTCCACAGCACAAGGCCCGCCCATGATTACCAGATTCTCGCCACCGATCTTTACACCCTTGATATCGATAATGGTATCCTCTGGGTGGAAATCACGGCTAGCTAGCTTATAGGACTTGGAGATTTTCACGACGTTCTCCACACCCTTCATTTGCCGCAAATGCTCTGCAAGCTTAGGTGTGACACTTCCTACTAAACCGATAACGGTGTGATCTGCACCCTTGGAGAGATGTACCTGCAAGCCCTCTCTTTCGATAACTGCAATAATATCTTTAACCTGCTCTTCTGGCGTTTGATTGGATGTAATGACGATCATTTTAATAACTTCCTCTCTACACTTAAAATTTATAATAATTCCGCTAAATACACTCACACTACGACGCGTGTTCGCTTTTAAGCTTTTAAGCTTTTATGCTTTTAACCGATAAAGCGATTTTACTCTAAAAATCGTTTACCGTCAATCCTGTTTCCTAATTAATAAGATGAAACCGCTTGCTTCATATAAAAAAAAGCGCGTAACCTCGATAGACGAGGTTACGCGCTCTTGTTACAATTCAAATATATAAGTTCGCTTACAGCGATTATGATGTACTTGCACTCTTTTTCTTAACCGGAGGAAGTAGCTTCGCCATATTTACAGTACGTTTGATCTCCCATGTCTCAGGATTCTCGGAATCATACTGTTCCAAATAATGAATAACTTCTTTGGTAATTGGGGTAGGTGTAGATGCGCCAGAAGTAACACCCACAATATTTACACCCTTCAGCCAGTCTGTGTTCAGTTCAGACACATCAGAAATCCGATGAGCAGGAACTCCAGCAATTTCTTCCGACACCTGTGCCAGACGATTAGAATTGTTGCTTCGCGGATCACCAACGACAATCAATAGATCACACTGGCCCGCCTGCTCCGCTACAGCCTCTTGACGCACCTGAGTAGCCATACATATCTCATTATGCACTTCGGCACCCGGGAAGGTCTCTAGGAGCTTTTTCATGATATGTTTAATATCCCACTGGCTCATAGTAGTCTGATTCGTAATAACAATCCGTGAAGAAGGGATGGATAATGTGGCGATCTCATCTTCTTTTTCAATCAGATGCACATGCTCAGGAGCAATACCAACAGCACCTTCCGGTTCCGGATGGCCTTTCTTGCCGATATAAATGACCTCATAGCCATCATCTACTTTTTCCTGAATAAGATCATGGGTCTTGGTGACATCAGGACAGGTCGCATCAACCGTAGTCAATCCTTTATCCCTTGCCATCTTACGCACCTCAGGTGAAACCCCGTGAGCAGTGAATATAACAGTCCCACTGTTTACTTGATCTAGAATATCCAGACGATTATGACCGTCCAAGGTAATAATGCCATCGTCTTCGAACGAATTTGTGACATGACTATTATGAACAATCATGCCCAGTATATAAATCGGCCGGGGAAGATCGAGATTTTGCGCAGCCTGCCTTGCCATTACCATTGCATCGACGACTCCGTAACAGTATCCCCGGGGAGAAATTTTAATGACTTCCATGACTTCACCAACTTTCTGCTTTCGTTGACTTCTGTAATAGGACACACTTTAAATTATACCCTATTCCAGCGGCGGAGCAAAGAGAAGCGGAAGCCAGATCACAAAAGTAGTTCCCTCACCCTGACGAGTAACAACTTCCACAGACCCACCATGTTCGTCAATAATCCACTTCGCAATGGATAAACCAAGCCCAATCCCTTCTGTAATTCCACGTGATTCATCTGCACGATAGAAACGGTCGAAAATATATGGAACCTCATCTTTATCCATACCTATACCCGTATCGGTGATCCGAATACCAACCTGGTTCTGATAGAAAATCGTATCTAAACTCACCTCGCCAGAAGGTGTGTATTTAAAAGCATTGTCGATGAAAATAAACAACATTTGTTGTAAATAATCTTTATTCCCAACAACATATTTCCCATTTAAAGCAGACATATCTCCAGTAACCCACTCCGCTTGCCGAGGCAGGAAAGACGCCCGACGAGCAATCTCAGTCATCATTGGTTCCAATGCCACGGGTTCTATCTCGAAGGTTCGCCCTGTATCAGCACGCGCAAGAGAGAGCATATCCGCTACCAGTCGGCTCATCCGCTTAGACTCGTCCGCGATATCCTTCACCGATTCCATGGAGAGCTGGCGAATTTCAGCCTCGCTCATCTTCCCTTCACCCGGCTCCATCTCCCATACTTTTTGCAGCAGATCGATATTCCCGCGAATGGTTGTGAGCGGAGTCCGCAGCTCATGTGAAGCATCCGATACGAAACGACGCTGAGCCGCATACGAATCCTCAAGCTCTGTGTAGAATCCTTCCATACGCCCAAGCATACTGTTAACGGTCTCAATAAGTCTTCCTATTTCGTCTGGAGGTCCATCATATTCAATACGGGAGCTTAAATCTGTCCCTGTTTGAATACCATTTGCGGCCTCAATAACCTTGCCGATCGGACTCATCGCTTTTCTGGCTAAGAACAGTCCAAAGGTAAATGCCGCGATCAAGGTAGCAAAAGAACCGACAAGCAATATATTTTTCAAGCGCTCCAAGAGCTTATTCTGCTCATTCACATAGGCAGCGACTTGTAATACAGCCACTGGATTATTATTATAATGCTCTATTTCGATAGGCATCTCGTAGATCAAAAACTGATTTCCGTCCACAACAACATTACGAAATCCTTTTGCAATTTTATCTTTAGCAGGATAATCAAACCGTAGGCCAAAGTTAATCATATTTGTCGATTGTGACAAGCTTTTGCTGCCATAAGTATAAATCTGCGTATATAAATTGGAGTTTTCAGGACCGACTCCGCCAAGTTTCAGCTCACCATTGTAGCGATCAACACTAAATAAAAGTTTCGTTTGCTCAGATTGTACCTTCAGACGATCCTTCAAGTCCCCATACGTATTAAAATAGACAAAACCGTAAATTGCGGCTGATAAGGCCAGCAGCATAACGGCCAAAATCCCTGAATACCAAGCAGTCAGCCGCAATCTTATAGACATGTTAGTTGTCACCTCTTAGAATGTAACCGGCACCCCGGATCGTTTGAATGAGGCGTTTACCGCCATGCTCCTCCGTCTTTTGACGTAGCATAGCTATGTATACCTCAAGTACATTTGATTCACCGCTATAATCATAACCCCATATTTTATCCATAATCAGATCCCGCGAAAGCACCCGTTTCGGATTCTGCATAAAGAGATGCAGCAGCTCAAATTCCTTCGCTGTCAGTTCCAGTCTTTTACCGGCGCGTGTAACCTCCCGTGAATCTACATCTAAGGTAATATCCTCATAAGTAACCGCTTGCTCACTGCCGCCATTTTGTTCACTCTTACGTCGTAGTAATGCTCGTACACGTGCAAGTAATTCTTCCAGCGCAAATGGTTTAACTAGATAATCGTCCGCACCCAGATCAAGCCCTTTCACACGATGCTCAATTTCATCCTTGGCTGTAAGCATTAGAACAGGCACATTACTGCCTCCTTCACGCAAACGACGACAGACTTCAAATCCATCCACCTGAGGCATCATAACATCCAGAATCACCACATCCGGATCACTGCTCAGGATTGCTCGTAACCCATCCGCTCCATTCACCGCAGTCTTTACATCGTAACCTTCAAAAGCTAGTCCTCGGCGAAGCATGGAAATAATTTTTTCATCATCATCAATGATTAGAATATTCGGTCGCATCAAGCAGCCCCCATTGTTTCTGTTTATTTATATTGTAGCAGTCATACCATGATTAGACAAAAACGGAAGGGTTGCCCCTTCCGCGTGATTCACCGTCCGGTGTTATCGTTGCTGACTTTGCCCAGTAGTCGTTGTATCAAAATCATTTTTGTTGCCGATTGTAACGGAGAGATCCAGCTTTTTACCATCACGCACCACATTCAGCGTTACTTTGTCACCGACTTTTAACGTTTGAATGAAAGCGATCAGATCTTGGTTTGTTGCATATTGCGTTCCATTTGCACCTGTAATGATATCGTAAGGGCGCAAATCAGCGGCATACGCTGGTGATTTAAAGATAATATCTGCAACGACAGATCCTTCTTTAATATCTGTGCCCATTTGCTTAGCAACTTCATCCGTAATCGTCATAAGTGTTGCACCAATAAATGGAACGGGTTCTTTTGGAATCGCTTGGTTCGCTTCCAGTTTATCTACGACTTCTTTTATCGTGTTCACAGCGATAGCAAAACCAATCCCTTGGGAATCCGTACTAACGGCTACATTCATACCAATTACCTGTCCATTCATATTAAGCAGCGGACCACCAGAGTTACCTGGGTTAATAGAAGCGTCAGTTTGCAGCAAGTTCTTGTAGTTGCGTGTTCCACTACCATCTTCTTCATTAATATCGATGCTGCGTCCTTTTGCACTAAGAACACCAGAGGTTACTGTATGGTCGAAGCCTTGTGGGTTACCGATAGCAACCACTTCTGAACCTACTTTCAGACTATCCGAATCTCCCAGGGCAACTGTAGGGAAATCACTGTCTCCTTCAATCTTCAGAACGGCCAAATCCAGATCTTTGCTGGAACCTAGCAATTTCGCTTCGTATGGTTTCGTCACCCCATCCACTGTAACTTGGATGACATCGGCATTTTCAATGACATGCTGATTCGTCAAAATATATCCAGATTTCTCATAAATGAAGCCTGTTCCAATTCCATAAGGGATAAGCTGCGATGAGGAGTTTGAACCTGACTTCGAGTCCTGCTCATTTTGTGAAGAACCATTGCTGCCATATTGATCTCCGAAAAAGAATTGAGAAAACGGATCACTCAAATTCGGACTGGATGAACTTCCATTACGTGAACCGGACTTCACTAGCGTCTCAATTTTGACGACTGCCGGTCCAACCGCATCCACTACGCCAGTCACATCACGAGATCCTTTCACCAATGATGTAGTTGTAGTATTAGGTGTAGTACTAGCACTCTCATTCGTCGTCTTCGCCGTTCCATTCGATTCTGAGCTCGCAATGGTTGAAGCTGCATCTCCTGTGAACCAGTTGCCTCGATCTGCCATGAACATAGAACCTGAGAGAACGACCATACCCGCTAAGAAGGAAACAAATATTGTTTTCATTGAGCTTTTTGGTTTTTTATTAAACTGCCAGCCACCGCCACCTTCAGAACCGCCTCCGCCGTTTCCACCTCTTCCACCACCATTACCATCGAAGCCTGTACTGCGATATGAACTGTTATATGGAAGTTGTTTTACAGGCTGTGGAGGTGTAATCTCGACCCGCTCCGGCTCCATCCGATTGTAATGCTGAGCACTTCCGTCAACGTTACTTTCATCTTTGTTCAATGATTTAAATGGTCCATAAGAATAGTAGTATGATGATCCGGATTCGGATGACTGATTATTATTGCTATTATGGTTATTATTGTCCCAATCCCGATCTGGTGCTGGTCCATTGTCACGATTAAAGTTGTTTTTGTTATCGTCCATGTTTATTTACCTCCTGCATCCTGTCGCCCGACAAGGATTAATTTGTTTTCTTGTTTCTTATTTTGTACTTTAAACCTTAAGGTCACATTAAAAACAATTTAAGCGGAGATAAAAGATATAGGCGAATAGACGGGATTAGGTATCAGAAGACACACCGCTGTTGGGCGGGACTGGGTTTCAGGCTACACCGCTCTTGAAATCATGTTCCTATGAATCGACCCTGCGGGTGGAACATAATTTCAAAGGCGGACGTAAACTTTCCGCTCTGATACCCATTCCCTAAGCAGGGAAGTAAAAAAGAAGCTCGGGCGCGGAAAACAACGCGGCCCGAACTTCCAACATACAACCTAGAACAAAACCCTAGAAAGACGTCCTTGAACGAAGTCCATGAACAAAGAACAAACAACGATCAATAGTTATAGGGAAAAACTCCCTATAATTAACCAAAAATCACAAGAAATCAAGATTTAAAGGGAATACCTCCCTATAATTCTCAGCATTATAGTTATTTATGAGAAAAACAAGAAATTTATACGGAGGATTTCCCTATAATCCTGTATACAAGCGTAAAACTCAAGTCTAAAGGGAAGTTTTCCCTATAACTTACTTTTAAGTCCCATAAACTACTCCAAATCATCTTAAACACCAATCCCTACCCCTGAGCCCAACCCTTCCGATGAGCATAAATTGCCAACTGGGTTCGATCATCCAGCTCGCATTTCATCAGCAGGTTGCTGACATGCGTCTTCACTGTCTTGATGCTGATATGTAGTTCCTCGCCGATGTCCTTATTGGTCTTCCCCTCAGCAATGAGCAGCAGGACTTCTTTCTCACGCTCCGTCAAACCGGAGGAATCGCCTTGTACGGTACGCTGGCGTATGCCACGCGTCAATGCTTGCGATACATCACCAGTCATGACTGGCATACCACGGAATGCGCCTTGCAGTGCATAGATCAGCTCCTCTGCTGACACGGTTTTGAGCACATAGCTGACTGCTCCAGCTTCGATAGCATCCACGACAAGATCATCCTCTAGGAAGCTGGTCAAGATAACGATTTTGAGACCAGGAAATTCTGACAGCACTGCACGAGTAGTCTCCACACCATTCATCACAGGCATCATCAGATCCATTAGTACGAGATCAGGCAAGCCTTCATGTCCACCAGCACGCAGCATCTCCAGCGCTTCTTGTCCATTCGCTGCTTCACCTATAACCTCAAACGTCGGCTCCAGCATCAGATATGTTTTAAGACCCATCCGTACCATATCGTGATCATCTACGAGCAACACTCTTATGACACTCATGCTCTATTCCTCCTCGTCCTCTGTATCTGTTCCTAATGCTCTTGTTCTCTCTGACTCAGCATTCCCTTGTACAAACTTAGGGATATGTACGCGTATGGTCGTTCCCGCACCCTTACGGCTAATGATCTCCACTTGTCCACCCAGTTTCTCCGCACGTTCGCGCATGGTGGTAAGACCGTAGGAACCCTGTTTTTGCTGTATATGTTCAAAGCCTTGACCGTCGTCACTAATACTCAGAACAACCTGTCTAGCCCCTTCACGCAGCGATAGACTCACCAGTCTAGCCTCAGCATGCTTCACAATATTCGCCATTGCCTCCTGAATAATCAGGAACAGCTGATGTTCAATGGCCTCAGACAATTCTCCTTGCAGTTCAAGCTCCTTCATTCCTTTTAAGCCGTTCTGGCGGCAATAATCAGGGAACCATTTTTCCAGTGCTTCGAAAAGATTCCTGCCTTCCAGCTCCACCGGTCGCAACTGTGCAATGAGCGCTCTCATCTGCTTTTGTGCCATCTGTGACATGGCAATTAACTGATCCATTACTAATTGACCTTGAGCTTCATTGACCTTCAGCACTTTAGGCAGCGAAGAAGCCGACATATGGATGGCAAAAAGCTGTTGGCTCACCGTATCGTGCAAATCCCGGGCCATACGCCTTCTTTCCTCCAACACCGCACTCTCCGCTGCCTGTTCCTTCTCAATAACCTCTTGTTCACCCAAACGCTGAAGAAGCTGCATCTTGTTCTCAACCGTATCCATCATGACATTAAATTCATGGTATACTCTCGCAAAAGACTGATCATCACTCTCTGGCATACGTACGGACAGATTCCCTTTTGCCACCTGCAGCATATTTAGATCCAGATGATCAATCCGCCGCTGAATGCGCTGACCTGCCATATAGCCGATTACAACAGTGAACAACACGATTCCAAGACATAAATATAGCCACATGCGATAATCCATTACTTCGATATACCCAAGGCAAGTGCCTGCATACATCAACCCGGCGCTAACGGCTCCAGTGAGCAAAAAGTAAAACAACAACAACCATTTGGTATTACTGAAGATTGTTCCCATCTAACCCACCGTTTTAACTTTAATGTCACCTATAAAAGCACTTACGTTAATGCGGACTTTTTTGCCCGCTTCTTTATAATAAGGTGTTTTGCATTGCACACTGCTCATAAATCCACTACGTGATTGATCCAGTACTTCCATATCGCCGATAAAAGAACTGCTGTTCACTGAGATCCCAAGATCCATATCATTCGGAATGTATACCTTGATATCGCCGATAAAAGCGGAAATATTAATCTTCGTCTCGCCATAAGCAATTTGTGCGTTCGTCAGATCCAAGACAGTATCACCTATAAACTGCGAGACATTCGTGTTCTTCAGTTGGAAATGCTCGCGCCCCATGTGGACATCCCCGATAAAAGCAGAGCGATTGGTCGACTCCTTGCTACCCTTTACCTCATGGAACTCCTCATGCCATTCCCCATGTCTTCTAGCGTGACGCTCATGACGTTCCTGACGTCTGCGCTCATGGCGCTCCTGTTTCTCCTGCCAACGTGATTCTGCGGTGGATTTATAAGCTCCCGTTTCGTCCTCGTCGTCTTCTTCATCTTTTTGCAGATTGATATTCCAGTCTCGCTGACCAGAAGGTTTGCCGAATTTCTGCTCGAATTGTTCATCTAATGTGGAATCCAGCGGCTTTGGCGGTTCTACATCCAGTGAGCTTTTTCCTGGAGGAAAGTAATCAGGTGGTGATGGTGGAGCAGGCGGCACCGGTGGTACAGAACCTGAACCTCGTGGTTTGAAAATTACATAAAGACCGCCGCCAATCAACATGATTGGAATAAACATTTTGAAAAAATCCCCGGCTGAGATATCGAACCAGTCCAAATTTCGTCCGAGGAAGAACACTCCGATCGCCAGAAAGAATAAACCGCCGATAGGTGAAGATCCACCTTTTTGATGTTCGTCGCCCGTACCCAGAAGTTGCTTCATCCCCATGAGGATCAAAATAACAGGCCAATAATTTGAGATCAAATAACCTAAGCTAAAATCGGTGTAACCCAATTGTCTAAGTAGAAACATGGCTCCAATCCCTATCAGGATCAAGCCGCCAAAAATCTGACTTGTGAACCTTCTTTTCATATTCCATTTCCCCTTTAAATTAGTGGAACGCTCTCTTCTTCAATCTTATAGCCTTAGTCTACAGGAAGGAAGCACTCATAAACAGCGGCGAGAGAAGGAACTTCCACTCAGTCTCTAGACGGAGACGATTGGAATATTATTCTATATAGTACTATAAATATGAAAAAAGACCGTCCCTCAGTTATAAACTGATCTGGGACAGTCTCTTTATTCAACAGTCTTCTGCTTCAGAAGCGCATTATTGTTGCGGTTTCTGAGCTGGTTTAGAAGTATTTCCACTTTGCTTAGTAGCGCCGTCATTTTCAACAGCAAACTCAGCATTGTATTTTTCATTCGGTGTTTTGTAATTTTCTTGAACTTTAGATTTTTTATTATTAGCCACGGAATTCACCTCCCTTATCCCTTATGCAGCATAGATAATGCTTACTAAGAGAACATCTCGGATGAGGCTAATGCTCTGCCCCAGTCCGTATTATGGCAAGGTGATGTCACTATTATGCATGACCAAGTGAAATTAAGTTCAATCCACCAAATTCATTGAAGTTTAACCGCTATATCTTAAATGGATTCTTCCAGCAGGGATTGCGGTACAGCATTATAGGTCTCAATCGCCTGAGTAAGCTTCTTCAGCATCACTTCTGTACATGTACCGTTTCCTCGCTTAATGAGCTGAACTACAACTGATTTTTTGCCCCATTCCTTATATACCTGCTTCGTAGTAGCAAAATACAAATCAATCTTCCGCCCTTTAATGGCAGATCCTGTATCAGCAACGATGCCGTATCCATAACCTGGTATATAAAGTATACTCCCTAACGGGATTACCTTAGGGTCAGCAGCAATGGTCGAGACTGTATTCTTATCTCTACGTACTTTCACACCTGAATAGGTGATTCCGTATTCGGGATGTTTAGACGTTTTACCCGTAGATTCATAACCCGCAGTATAACCCGTCGCCATCACCTTCATTGAAGTGATGATCTGATCAGGAGCTGGTGCAGCTACAGGAACAGAATTCGGCGATTTTGAAGAGCCTTTGCCCCCACTCCCTTTGGTAATCGGAGCTTTAGTGCTCTGTGGTGACTTTGTAGCTTCTGGTTTATTTTTTGTTGTCGCAGGAACGATTGGTATACTGGAATGCGGCTCATTTGAGAACAAGGTAGCACGGCCAGTGGTGAGAATAGCTTGCTGTTCTTTGGTTTTCATAGAAACAACATTTGCCTGAGTATGCTGCAACTCGCTCGTTGGTAATTTGCTAATATCTGTGTGCTGTAACGTGTCTTCTGTCCCATTGGCCACAACCGCTTGATGCTTGGATTCAGGAATAATACCCGCAGCAGTCAGCAGTAGGACTATTGTGACGAAAAGACACCAAAACCTCTGAAATATACCCATTTTGTTCATGTGATAAACCTCCCCCTTATTAGCGAAGGTTTCCCGATTCACAAAATTTTATACATGAGGATCCATTTCCAGATCCTCATGGGCATATGACAGAGGTCATTATTAACGTGCTTTTAGTGTGAATGATTTCAAGTCATTAGGAGATTACACGGTCTGCAATTTCCTGAGACAGCAGCTCAATGACTTCTTGAAGCGGCTTAGCTCCAATATCGCCTTCCCCACGTTTGCGGATGGAAACTGTCTGAGCATTCATTTCATTCTCGCCGACTACGAACATGTATGGCAGCTTCTCGAGCTGTGCTTCACGGATCTTATAACCCAGCTTCTCATTGCGCAGATCTGGCTCAGCAGAGATCCCACGACGGCGCAGCTTGTCCGTAACTTCCTTAGCATAATCGTCGAAGGCAGTGGATACTGGAATAACTTTAACTTGCTGTGGAGACAACCAAAGCGGCAGTGATCCCGCAAAGTTCTCTAACAAGAAAGCAACAAAGCGCTCCATAGTCCCTAAAATACCACGGTGCAGAACGACTGGACGGTGTTTCTGACCATCGTCGCCGATATATTCAAGTTCAAAGCGTTCAGGCAGCAAGAAGTCGATCTGTACAGTGGAGAGCGTTTCTTCTTTGCCTAATACAGTCTTAATCTGAACATCCAGCTTTGGACCGTAGAAGGCAGCTTCGCCTTCTGCTTCGTAGAATGGAAGACCAGCTTCTTCTACAACTTCACGCAGCATTCGCTGTGCAGTTTCCCACATTTCGTCATTCGCGTAATATTTCTCAGTATCCTTAGGATCACGATACGACAACCGGAAACGGTAGTCATTAATACCAAAGTCACTGTAAACCTGTTTAATCAACTCGATTACACGAATAAACTCGCCTTTAATTTGGTCCAGACGGCAGAAAATATGGGAGTCATTAAGAGTCATCGAACGTACACGGTGTAAGCCAGTCAATGCGCCTGACATTTCATAACGGTGCTGGATACCAAGCTCAGCAATACGGATCGGCAGATCGCGGTAGCTGTGCATCGAGCTCTTATAAATCATCATGTGATGCGGGCAGTTCATTGGACGAAGAACAAACTCTTCATTATCAATAGTCATTTTAGGGAACATGTCCTCTTGATAGTGCTCCCAGTGTCCAGAAGTTTTATATAGTTCAACATTACCGAGAACCGGAGTATATACATGCTGGTATCCTAGACTTGCTTCCAAATCCACAATGTAACGTTCCAGAATACTGCGCAGTTTAGCACCCTTAGGCAGCCAGATCGGCAAGCCTTGACCTACCAATTGATTAAATGTAAAGATTTCAAGCTCTTTACCCAGCTTACGGTGGTCGCGTTTCTTCGCTTCTTCAAGCAGACGAAGATGCTCATCGAGCTGTGCTTTTTTGATCCAAGCTGTCCCGTATACGCGCTGAAGCATTTTATTCTTGCTATCGCCGCGCCAGTAAGCACCAGCTACATTCATCAATTTAAAGACTTTGATCTTAGAAGTTGACGGTAAGTGTGGTCCACGGCACAAGTCGAAGAATTCGCCTTGTTCATAGATCGAAATTACACTATCTTCAGGCAATGCTTCGATTAGTTCAAGTTTGTAAGGATCACCTAGCTCACCGAATATTTGGAGCGCTTCCTTACGGCTAACTTCCTTACGTACAATTGGAAGGTTCTCAGAGATAATGCGATCCATTTCTTTTTCAATCTTTAGCAGATCCTCAGGATTAAGCGGATGTTCCAAATCCATATCGTAGTAGAAGCCATCTTCGATAACTGGACCTACACCAAGCTTAACTTCCTTTGTTCCATACAAACGTCTTACAGCTTGTGCCATCAAGTGGGCCGTACTGTGACGCATAACTTCCAAGCCTTCAGGTGAATCCAAAGTTACGATTTCTATCAAAGCGCCTTCCTCAAGCAGAGTGGACAGATCCACGACAATACCATTCAATTTCCCTGCCACCGCATTCTTGCGAAGTCCACTACTAATAGAAGCCGCTACATCATCAATATTACTACCTTCTGCGTATTCCCGAACAGAGCCGTCCGGAAGTTTAATACTTACCATTTTAATTTCCTCCTTCATTTCCTTAAGCCAAACAACAATTTTAAATTTTTCGAAACGGAAATATCCACGCATACAAAAAACGCCCGTCCCGCAAAGGGACGAGCGATTGCACCCGTGGTTCCACCCAAATTCGATTCTCTCAATCCGCTCTTAAAGCAGAATCGAGTCAGAATCCTTCGTAAGCATGGAATAACGACCATGAACCGGCGGTTCTTACTATCCCATTTCAGGGAATTCATAACCGCAGCTACAAAGGGGTAAATCGATAGTAGGATACCGGAGGAAATTACAGCCCATGTTCCCTCTCTCTGATACGGTCCAGAACAATCCATTCATATCTTTGTCAAAGCTGTTAACGTGAATTATGGAGTAATTATAAATCTGTCCTCTCTGACAGTCAAGTCTGTAGAGGGGGCAAAATTTTGTAAACCGCAGAAACAGTCACCTACACAGACAGTTCTATATCCAGGCAACTGCGCTAGAACTGTCCTTAACAGGCTACTCTTCTCGGCGTTTCCTTTCAGGTAAGCGGCCTGCACGTTTCAAAGACTCACGCAGCAAGTATTCGATATGTCCGTTTACACTGCGAAATTCCTCTCCCGCCCAACGTTCCAACGCCTCATGCAGATCCGGATCGATCCGCAATGGAAAGCTTTTCTTGGCCGCCATGATGCACCGCCTTAATACAACGAGCCGGCGTTAATGACCGGACTCGCTCCGCGCTCCGACACGATCGCCACCATCAGATTATTGATCATGGCCGCTTTACGTTCTTCGTCAAGCTCCACTACACCACTCTCTTTAAGCTGTTTAATTGCCATATCGACCATGCCAACTGCACCTTCAACAATAATTTGACGAGCAGATAGAATGGCAGAAGCTTGCTGCCGCTGCAACATGGTGCTGGCGATTTCTGTTGAATAAGCCAAATGTGTAAGCCGGGCTTCAATGACTTCTACGCCAGATAAGGACAAGCGCTCTTGAAGCTCAGTCGCTAACTCTTTAGCAATTTCATCTGCATTGGCACGCAGGGACATCCCAGATTCATTGAAGTTATCATAAGGGTATTTACTGGCTACATGACGCAGCGCCGTTTCACTCTGAATCTCTACGAAAGCCATGTATTTATCTACATCAAAGAGGGCTTTAGCGGAGTTAATCACCTTGAAGACGATTACTGCAGCAATTTCAATCGGATTACCTTCGACATCATTGACCTTAAGCTTCACACTGTTAAAGTTACGAACGCGTAGGGAAACCGTCTTACGAACGCTGAACGGAATGACTGCAAACAATCCACTCGTTGCGATAGTCCCAATATATTTACCAAAAAAGGTAACTACAACTGACTTATTAGGTTGTACAACCGTAATACTTGTACTTAACACTACCGCTACAACGAATAGAATGACCGATACTGCGACATACTCCTGAACAGCACCGTAAATTCCACCCCCCAAACAAACTGCAATCAATGCAATAACCCAAAATCCGCTGATAGGACGAAGCGTTTTCTCCTTCATAAAAAGCACCCCCATAAGATATTCTTTTGATATGATTATGATATCACTTTTGGATAATAATGTGTATACAGAAATGTAATAATATAATGAATTTATGTTCACAGATCCCTAACCTTCATTTTCAAGGCGTACCCAACACCAAGCTTCGATTGCGCAGAAGACATAACTAGGGAAGATTCAGCCATCTTCTGCAATGAGGCTGGCTAACGATCTAAATCTTAACCTTACAAAAAAAAACGCTTGCTGCTCAATCATCCACTAAACGGATTAACGAGCAACAAGCGTTAAATTGATTTATATATTAGTTCTGCATGATGAAATCATTAGCAATTTTCGCATTCGGGTCATCGAACACGCGCAGAATATCGTAGCGTGTATTCCGCTGTGCCGGGATTTTGCCTGCTTCGCGGATCAATTGAGTAATCGACTCGATGTTGACCTTGTAGGTCGCACCCGCAGAAGATACTACGTTTTCTTCAATCATTGTACTGCCGAAATCGTTGCAGCCATATTGAAGGGAAAGCTTGCCGACCTCTGGTCCCATTGTTACCCAAGAGGATTGGAAGTTCTTAATGTTGTCTAGAACAAGGCGACTAATGGCTACCGTCTTCAGGTATTCCTCAGGCGTTTGTCTATCCAGCTTCAGGTTGGTATTGTCCGGTTGGAATGTCCAAGAGATAAAGGCCAAGAAACCCTCTGAATCGTATTTGTTGGCAATACACTCGTCCTGAGCCTCACGCACACGAAGTAAGTGCAGTGCCCGTTCTTCCATACTCTCACCAAGTCCAATGACCATCGTAGCTGTCGTATTCATACCGATCTTATGCGCTGTCTGCATTACGTCCATCCACTCGCGCCATGAGCCTTTAAGTCGGCTGATCTTGCGGCGTGTACGATCATCGAGAATTTCCGCTCCCCCACCTGGTAATGAATCCAGGCCAGCAGCATGGATTTCACGCACAACTTCTTCGAGCGATAATCCAGATACTTCTTTCATCTTCATAATCTCAGCAGGAGAGAAGGAATGCATTGTAATCTCAGGAAAACGTTGCTTAATTCCGCGAAGTATATCGGTATAATAGCTGAAAGGAAGATTTGGGTTCGTACCGCCTTGCATCAGTATTTCTGTACCATTTACAGCGATAGTCTCAGCAATTTTTTGGTAAATCGTCTCATCCGGCAGTACATATCCCTCATCAGAGCCCGGTCTGCGATAAAATGCGCAGAAACGACAGTAGACATCACATACATTCGTATAGTTAATATTACGACCAATTACAAACGTGGCCATCGGGTCTGGATGCCAGCGTTCCATTATGGTGTTTGCAGCTGCACCCATTTTCTCAATTTCGTTGCTCTCGAACAGTCGGATGGTATCTTCCAATTGAAGACGTTCACCCCGTAGGGCTTTGTCCAAAATAAGATCTATCGCACTCATCGTTCGCATCCTCCTTCTAAACCCTTAGGGGTATGATAGAATCACAAAATTACAGGAAGAAAAAACGTTGTCTCTTTTTCAAGATGACAACCCTTTCTCATACAATTGAACAGTTCATTTCCTCATCGTATCACAATCTGAACAGCTTGAAAAATGCTTTTACATTCTTCGCAAATTCCCATCCAGAAGAAAAGCAGCATCGCACTTAGCGATACTGCTAGTTATACTCTATTTTTCCACTAACACTTGAGTGAACATCTCTTGCTGTTACTCGGGGTCAATTTCTGTCTTAGCAGCTTCCAGGGCGTGGCCAAGATCAGCAATCAAATCCTCTGCATGTTCAATACCGACGGAGAAACGCAGCAATCGGTCATCTACCCCCACAGCATTTCGAATCTCCACTGGAATATCAGCATGCGTTTGTACAGCCGGATAAGTCATAAGTGACTCTACGCCGCCAAGGCTCTCTGCGAATGCAATCAGACGAATATGACGAAGAAGCGGCTCCACGTATCTGGCATCTTTTAATTTGAAAGAAAAAATACCGGTATTGCCTGAAGATTGGCGATTCTGGATTTCATGTCCTGGATGATCCGGCAATCCTGGATGGAACACTTCCGCAACCGCTGGATGCTCTAATAAGTATCGAGCAATCGCTAGTGCATTGCTCTCATGACGCTCCATACGCAGCGCCAATGTCTTCAAGCCTCTCATCAACTGATAACTGTCTGTTGGTCCAAGTACAGCTCCAATAGAGTTATGTAGAATAGCTATTTCAGCTGATAATTCTACACCCTTGGATACAATTAGGCCTGCCAGTACATCATTATGACCACCCAAATACTTAGTAGCGCTATGAACTACAATATCCGCACCTAATTCTATAGGCCGTTGGAAGAATGGAGTCAGCAGGGTATTATCTACAATGCTAAGTAACCCATGGTGACGTGCCCAAGTGCATACAGCTTCAATATCCGTGATCATCATAAGTGGATTCGTTGGCGTTTCAATAAATACAGCTTTCGTATTTGGACGACGTGAAGCTTCCAGTGCATCCAAATCATTCGTGTCTACATAAGAAGCAGTGATTCCAAACTTGGACATAATCCGTTCCAACAAACGATAGGTACCGCCGTAAAGATCCAGCGAAACGATCAAATGGTCGCCTTGAGCGAACAAGGTAAGCACCGTTTGTATCGCTGCCATCCCTGAGCTACAAGCAAATCCTGCATCTCCAGATTCCAGTTCCGCAGCTGCATTCTCAAGTACTGAACGGGTCGGACTCTTGGTGCGGCTATAATCAAACCCTGTGCTCTGACCGAGTTTTGGATGACGAAATGCCGTTGCATTATAAATTGGAAAATTAATTGCTCCAGTGGCTGGATCTTCTTGAGAACCTATTTGAGCCAGTCTACTTTCAATCCTAAGTTTGTCATCCATGATTAATGCCTCCTAATTTATATTGTAGCGTTATTATTAATAAACAATCGGGTCGATATCATAAGGCGTTTCTTGATATACATAGTAATTGAGCCAGTTAGAGAATAATAAATTGGCATGCGCACGCCATACTGCTGGAGGTGTACGTTCTGGATCATCTTTAGGGAAGTAATGTTTCGGCAAAGCCATCTCCATCCCTCTAGACACATCACGGTCATATTCCCATTTCAAGGATAGAGGATCATATTCGGAATGTCCGGTCACAAATATTTGTTTTCCGTCGTTTGTAGCCACTAGATACATACCAGCTTCTTCGGATTCCGCCAGAATCTGCAGATCTGGATTATTCTCAATATCTTCACGGGAGACATCGGTATGACGAGAGTGTGGTACATGGAACACCTCGTCAAAGCCGCGCAACAGTTTAATGTTATTTTGATTAATCGTATGAGGGAAGACGCCAAAACATTTCTCAGGCAATGCCACTTTACGAACACCAAAATGATGATATAAGCCTGCCTGTGCCGCCCAACAAATATGCATAGTTGAAGTCACATTGTCCTTGCTCCATTCAAAAATCTCTTTCAGCTCTTCCCAATACGATACTTCCTCGAACTCCATTTGTTCTACAGGAGCACCTGTAACGATTAAACCATCCAAACGGCGGTGGCTGATCTCGTCAAAGGTTTTGTAAAAGCTCTTCAAATGTTCCGCAGAAGTATTCTTGGAAATATGGGAACGCGGATGCAATAAAGTAACATCAACTTGTAGTGGCGAATTTCCAATTAAACGCAGCAATTGAGTCTCTGTCGTCTCTTTAGTCGGCATGAGGTTCAGAATAGCAATCCGTAGTGGACGGATATCCTGATGGAAAGCCTGACTTTCGTCCATCACAAAAATATTTTCTCCGGATAGTACTTCTTTCGCCGGTAAACTGTCGGGAATTTTAATTGGCATTGTCTTTCCACTCCTTAGCTGAATTTAGTTGTTTTGCCGCACTGCGGCTTGCTGAACAATAAAAAGACCTTCCTCGGAAATCGAGAAAGGTCATATCTACAGTCATATGCGCCTCTCTCATCTGCCAGAATATTCCTGAAGACGATTAGACGTCTGCAGAAATTCCGCAAGAATTAGCACCGTGCGTTTACACGCCGGTTGCCGGGTTTCATAGGGCTAGTCCCTCCACCTGCTCTTGATAAGATTTAGCTGTATTCAATTAAATTACTTTAAAATTCACTTTAAATCATGAACCTCCTTTTCGTCAAGTCCATACAATGCTGAAGAAGCCTCAAAATCACAATAAATTTGCTTGAAAGAGGCATACTCCGTTGTTATACTAGACAAGTATTTCATACCTGAACGAAAAGAAGAGGTGAGAAGAAGAATGGAAGGCGACCCGAGCTCGCAAATATGTGTACAGAATGAGCAACCACACAGGATAATCATCAGCTTGCCGGCGGCGGGAGCAGTTCTTCTTCATGCCCTCGAAACGTCATTTGGCCCTATGTATTGATTGTAACGCCCGGCCAAGCTGATTTTTTTCTCTGTGCTTAATTTAGCAGTCCCTAGTGAAGACCTGGGGATAGGAGGAGTGAAATCAGATGAAAATCCGGCTGGTGAATGCAGGGGTTTTTACACCTATTGATGAAATTGATGAAACACTAACACCCCCAACGGAAGGGTTCTATTGGATTGACGCCGATGTTGAGGATTTGGAGCTGCTTCAGCCCTTATTCAACCTACATGATCTTGCTGTTGAGGATTGCCTTAGCGAAGAGGATCAGCGTCCGAAGATCGAAATATACGAAAGTCACTACTTTATAGTTGTAAATAGCATCCGCTTTGACGATGAAGAAATTTTCCTACGGGCGCTCAATGTATTCCTTGGAAGACATTACATCATCACTGTCACGAAGCAAAAGATCAATGAACTACGAATCCTGAAGCCTATGCTCTGGGAGCAAGAAGTAAGTGAACCGGATATGTTCCTTTACTTACTAATTGACCTTGTCGTGGATAACTATTTCTCCGTCGGCGACCGAATTGAAGCTCGGATTGAGAAGCTGGAAGAAGATATTCTCATGCATACCAAGAAGTCACATCTCAGTGAAATTATCGGTCTGCGAAGTGAAATTCTATGGTTGAAGAAAATGCTGGGGCCACAAAAAGAAGTAATCAATACCCTAAATAAAAAAGACCTCCGTCTGATTGATGATCAGCTGCAGAAATATTTTAGCGACATTTATGAAAATGCGGTTAAAATATCTGAAACCTTTGAGACATATCGCGATCTCATGGGCAACTTACGAGAGGCATACCAATCCAGTATCGCCAACCGTGCGAATGAAATTATGAGAGTGTTTACTGCGATCACAACAATATTCATGCCCCTGACCGTAATTACCGGAATATACGGTATGAACTTTGATCATATGCCTGAGCTTCATACAAAATATGGCTATTATGGCGTTATAGGTGTTATGTTGACGTTAGGCTGTGGGATGCTGTATGTTTTCCGTAAGAAGGAATGGCTATGAAACGAACCGGACGAATAAGCAAGACGAAGGCCCTGTAACCGAAAGGTATAAGGAAGCCTTCGTCTTTTTGGTTTGCGCGAATTTAAAAACTGGTCGCCATGCCCACTTTATGCGTTTGCTCCCGGCGGAAACGGATGCGGATCAATCGCAGACGCTCATAATAAATATCCAATCCTTCAGCAGCGGAAAAATCGTCACCATACACCTTATGTAACACCGGTTTTAGGAAAAGGTCTCCAAGCTCCTCATAGGCATTCCATATCGCATCCTGCTCATGCTGCGGCATATTGCCAAGCTCTACATGGATCAGCTTCTCGACGGAATAACCCTCTCTTTCTAGCTCCTCTACCGCTTCAATCAGTTCACGCCGGTTCACTCCACTGTTCACCTTAAGCTGTTCCAAGCCCAATCCATTCTCGATCCCCTGTAACATAATCCTCCGCAAGCGCAATCGTTCTAGCTGCTTCTTATATTTGACCTCTTTCTGTTTATAAAGCCAAGATATGAAAGACTCCTCTTCAATTACTTCATATACCCAATTTAGAGGGAAGGAATGTTCCCTTGCCACCGCAGTAGTTATAGCCAGCCAATCGGCCCCAAACTGTGCTACCTTGCCTTCTCCTACACCAGGAATTTGCATCAGTTCCTCTGGCGTATGCGGTAGAAATGTACTTAACAAGCGCAATAGACGATTGCTGGCGAGAATATAGGGTGCCTTCCGTTCACTCGAAGCCTTACCACGGCGCCAAGCACATAACTCTTCATAAATGGCTTCATTCCCATAATGTTCACTGTAATATTGAAGCTTCAGCTGCTCCTGATTACGTCCGCTAAGACTATCCTCCTCGTGGAATATCCCATCGATTAAGGGTCGATAGCCATCTCCCATCTTCACCGCTAGCTCATGCCTGTATACACAGAGCATTTCATTCCAAGATCCACCTTCATACCATAAATTCTCAATGTAATTCTCCCCTCCTGAAAAATCACGCCAGCCCAGACTCCAGATCCCCTCTTCCTCTCCAATCCACAGCTGGGCGTACACCTCTTGATCCACTCCAGATATTCTGGATAAACGGTTCATAAATACAATTTGCATATTCATCCCTACCTTTCTCAACTTACAGCAAGCACAATAACCTTCCGGGAAGAGCTTCCTTCGGAGCGAACAAATCCTTTCGCAATCAGACCCCGAACGCAAAAAAGCACCACTCTCACGATAAACGCGAAAGAGGTGCTCCCTCATTAAATGCTATACTGTTAGATCCTACAATACCATATATTACCGAACAGTCAATGTCTTTTTATACTAGCTTCTAGCTAGAGCTAATGTAGCCAATCCAATCGCTCCAGCAAGCCCTGCATTGTCTCCAAGACCTGGTGAGACAACATAATTATCGATGTCGACATTAAGCGATGGATGTTGAACATATCCGCTCAATAACTCTTGCAGCTTAGTGCGAATTAACGGGAATAGGTGGCTTTGCTTCATAACACCACCGCCCATTACGATTTTTTGAGGAGACAGAATCAGCACATAGTTCATGAGTGCATGGGCAAGATAGTGAGCTTCCATCTCCCATGCCGGATGGTCCACTGGTAGCTCTCCAGCCGGTTGTCCCCAGCGTTTGCCGATCCCCGGACCTGCGGCTAATCCTTCAAGACAATCGCCATGATAAGGACAGTAACCCTCAAACGTATCCTCTGGATGTCTACGAACTAGAATATGTCCCATCTCAGGATGTGACAATCCATGAACCATCTGGCCGCCAACAACCGCTCCTGCTCCAATCCCTGTCCCAACCGTTATGTAAAGACAGCTGTCCAGACCTTTAGCCGCTCCCCATTTACTCTCCGCAAGCGCTGCACCATTCACATCCGTGTCAAAGCCGATCGGAACGTTAAATTGTTCAGCCATTGTGCCTACCAGATTATATTGTCCCCAGTGGGGTTTTGGTGTCGTTGTTATGTAACCATAAGTAGGGCTGTCCAGTACGGGATCAATCGGTCCAAAAGATCCGATTCCGAATGCTTCTACATTTTTCTCTTTAAAATAGTCTATTACTAGTCCCATCGTTTCTTCCGGTGTTGTTGTCGGAAAGCTAACTCGGTCAACAATGGTACCGTCCTCATAACCAATCCCACATACAAACTTTGTTCCGCCTGCTTCAATCGCTCCCAATAGCTTCACAGCAATTATCTCCCTTTCTCTAGTTAGAAATTGATACGCTACCCATACACAAATGAATAATACCATTAAAAAAAGCAATCACCAGCCCTAATTATACGTCGAATGAAGCGCTATCACAACAAGTATAAACGCCTTTGGCGTCCTAACAATGACGGTAGGCGTTTAAGCGAGAAATATAAGGATCATGTATAGCGTAAAACTTATACGTTTCTTATCTTTTAACAAAACACCCTCCATGCATCTTTGCATGGAGGGTGCTGTCATTTAGTTATTCAAGTCGTCGAACATGGAGCCTTTTACCGTAACCTCAATCTGATCCAGCGGCTTAATGCCGACCAGCTTGCCTAAAGATTTGTAAGCATTGCTACTCTTAGACAGCTCCACATCCGCCAGCCAAGCCTTGACATAATACTTGCCGTCTGGCATTTCAGCTGTAGTATAGACAGGAAGTTTGTCTTTGTTGATCGTAATGGTCACCGTAGACTTCTCTGTGATCTTGTACATATGCTGATTCAAGCCCACATATTCACGGTATTTGAAATTGCTGAAGCTTCCCAGTGTACTAGATTGTGAATAACCCTCTAGTATATTCTTCCAGAATTCATGGGTGCCTTCATCCTCTTCTCTATTCTGGGAATATGGAATTTCTTCCACCTCTTTAGTAAAGCTATTCTCAACCGTAAGTAATTTCGCGTTATTAACGCCCGTGTTATCCTCGACAGATAAAGCTGCTGGCTTTCTTGCAAAGTTATTGCCGCTTTTGCTCAGGGGTTCATTCCGGAGATTAACCGCAACCTTATCGTTATTGATATACATAAGATCCGTTTCATAGCGGAAAGAATTCGTAAGGTCCTCAACAAGCTCCTTATGGTCCTTCGTGTCTTTATCTGTGTCCTTAAACGTAACCGTCTCCAGTGTAAAGGAATAGGTTCCAACAGGGTTAAAATAATATCCCGATTTAATCGGATAATCATATCCTTGCAGCTGTTTATCGGTTGCAAACACGGCATTATCGTAATCAGATTTGTTATTCAGCATTTTTTTAGCGGTATCTCTGGCTTTCTTATAAGCTTTAGCCATGCTATTCTCAACCTTCCAGCCAATGTCTGCACTGGCCTGCTGTGTAAAGATCCGCTCGAATTTCCCCCTTACCTTCGTCCATTCCTTCAGGACCTTATTCTCATCTTCATGAGCCATCCAGCGGATTACATTATAAGGGGAAGGCTCACTTGTCCAGAGGAGCTCTCTGATTAAAGAATCTGCCTTATTCTTGTCTATTGAATTCTTGTATAGCTTCGGTGCGATTTGTTCGAGACCGTTATAAATATAAGTACGAATGGTTTTGACATCTTGCCCAGGTGTAAATGGAGCCGAAGTGGTTCCACTCTCCGTATACGTTTGACAAGATTCAACATCTTGGCCTTCTGCGTTCTTACTGGTGCTGCAAACCTGATAATCACGCGTATAATTTCTGCTCACGGTACCCTGGAAACTGATATTGCCCGACTTTTGATTAGGAGAGTACGGAGCCGGATTACTATACCATTTGCCGTTAACCGGATCATCGCCAAAATCAGGGCGCTGCAAACTAGCTATAATGTCGGGTTGTCTAATGATTGTACTGGCAGCCTCGTCAACCACCGGATTGTTCTTCACTTGGAAATAGCGATAGATAGCATCCGAATTATTGGTTACTTCCAAAGCACCGGTAGCATTTCCACTCCAAGTGAAATCAGCATATGGCGGCTGTAAAACAGCCTTAATTGCTGCGCCATCTGCTAACCCGAATTTCACTTTTCTCGATAACACATTGTAATCCAGATCAAAGGAGCCTTTGGTTGTTGGCATCGCGTTGACCTTCTTAATCCATCCGTAAAGCTCATTATTTCCGTACATGACTTCCTTAGGTGACTTCTGCCTATTCAGATTAAACTGGATGTATATATCTTCCTCAGGCATTGTAAATGTCGCGTAAAGAATTTTGTCCGCCGTATTAGCCGCAAGCGTAATTTCACCTGCTAATGTTGACGCATGACCGTGGTATCTTACAGGGATTTCCTTTCCGTTACTCGTGATCTTCCATGCGTAATCTGTCGTTTTCTCGATAGCGAAGCTAGATCTCAGTCTGATCCCGACGGTTACCTCTTGTCCCGCTACTGCGCCGGTCGGCATGGTTTCGAAATGAGGGGATAGGTCATTTGCCTGCAAAATAAACGGAGCGATAGGAATACCTAAGTAAGTAATATTTCCATCCGATCCTTGAATGTAAATCCTGCCTGATCCCCACGAAAGATATGTAGGGGGCTGTAGGACGTGAACATAATCTATCCATTGTCCACCTTTAGACGGGGTTGCATCCCTTGTATACACAGGTTTGTCTTTGAAATTGCTGTTTTGATTGTTGTACATAAATTTCTCATACAATTTCCCTGCATAATTCTCATTTAATCCCGTAATAATAGATTGTTCAAAAGTGCCTTTGGATTTCAGTAGATATTCGTTGTTCGTATTGGTATATCTATCAAAATCATTTCTTTGAATTCCTAGTAAAGCAGCTTTTAACCATGGTTCCTTAATCATGTTGAAATTCTGAATTTGGGTACCACTCCACCCGGCATACCAAGGGGCTCCTTCTGTAGATACGGAATCCCCAGTAACTGTATATCCAGAATAGGCATACATATTGTTTTTATAGGTCAACACCGGTCCATGGCTTTGTCCATAAACCATATCAAAATTAAATGTTTTTGAATCCATGTTTTTTTGCAACAAGTCTGTTCTTAACGCACCGAATCCCGATTGGATAGGATAATAATTAGCCTCACCATATAAATTTTCCATATCCTCATTGATATGTTTAATAACTTCTGCTGTTGTTGTTGGAATATTATCACCCGCCTCTGCTGAGACAACAGAAGTAACAAGCGTTTGAATGATTATAATGATAAAGCTAAACCATAATGATTTTTTCATTTAGTCACCTATTCCATAAATGATCTGATTATCGTTTACTTTACTTTTTTTGCAATCCAATTCCAATCTCGCCCATAGCCTGAGAATTAACAAAAATCTTAAACTCCTTTGCCTCAAACCACTTAAGCGGCAATGCATCACTTCTTTGCTTTTTGGTTCGGACATAATTCATGATGGAATCAACGACATTGCCCTCAATTTTTTGGCGAAGAATAGCTTCTGCTTCATTCATAGCTTGAACTGGATCTGTGCCTACCTTTGTAAAACTAATGCTAAATTGCATAATGATTTGGTCGGGTTCTGGGTCCACTGTCTCATAAACTACCATTTTCGATGCTGATACATAAGCTGGATCACTATTCGGTCCCATTTCTGTATACGGAATCTTAAATCCATGGACAGTCGCCTCTTTAGGCTCTGTTGAAGGCTTGCTGCTGCTTGGAGGAGGCTCATTACCCGGAGTAGTGATGTAAACCGTCTTCACGGCATCATCCCATTTCACGTTTACGCCGAGTCCTTCATATACAAATCTCAGCGGGACAAACGTTCTTGATTGTTTAAATAGTGCAGCCGTATCCATTTGTTTCGTTTTTCCATTTAGCTCATAACTTTTTTTCCCGATATAGACACCCATTGTTTTGCCTTCAAGCGAGATTGTGGCTTTTTTAGCCTTACTGTCCCATAAGACCTTAGCTCCAAGTGCTTCACTTATAAAGCGAACCGGAAGCTGGACTCTTTGCTGAGCATCGATAAAAGGCTGTGCATCTGGAAAAATAACTTTTTCTCCATTTACTACTACCCTCAATGGAAGACTTGCTGCGAGACTAATAAAACTCGAAGAAAACAGGGTTACCATTAGCAAAACTACCAGCGAACTCATTAATTTTTTCATTTAACTGCTCCTCTCCATTTAGTAACCTTTAACTTTAGGAATCCAATTCAAACCTCACCCATAGCCTGAGAGTTAACAACATTGTTACAGTCCTTTGCCTCAAACCATTTAAGCGGCAATGCTCTCATCGCTTCACCCTCTCACTACGTCATCTCTTAGTTCAGGTACATAGTGTTAGTACTTGCACGGGCTGCTGCAACAATCTTGGATTCGATTTCCCGATATTTTGTTACGGTGTATCTTAGGCCTGCGGTTTTGCTGTTTATCGCTGTTGTTACACGACTTTTCTGTATTCGGACTTCATTGCTTAAACGCTGAACTTCTCTTAATTGGGCTTGAACATAAGATTCACTGTATGCTCCGCCCACGTTGGAACTTACTCCAGAAGCTAGGGACAATATCCTCTCGACAGCTTCAGCAATGTTTTCTTCCTTACGCCCCAGACTTTTCTGCAGACTCTCCAGTTTATCCATATTCGCCAAGATCCTGGCGCCTTGAATAACACTAGCAGATGCAACTGCAATCTTCATAATGGTTTTTGTTATGGTTGATTTGATTTTGCTGATCGCTGAATCTTTAATCGTGCGGACGCCAGCGATAAATTCATCCTTGGTTTTCTTGATTTTAGATTTTACACTTTGGAATATATCGCCCATTTTCTTCATGGCTTTGTCTTTTACACTAATCCAATATTCCTTTTGAGCTTTTACATATTGAATGGTGTTATCCACAAACCGATTGAAACCATCTTTTAATTTGGTCATAAAGTCGGATACTGCATGTCTCACTTTTTGTGCAAATTCCACAATTTTATCACCAATCAAATTAGTCACTCGAACAGCTTCTGTAACCATGTTCGTTACAAATTCAACACTTTGATTATAGAAGGAAACCACTCTCTCCTTAATGTCCTCTACTTTTTGCTCTATCCAGGGAATCACACTGTCCATGACAAAACCGATCACATAGAGCGCAACTAGTGCTTTTATAGTGCTGACTAACACGGCTAATGCTGCAGTTACGGCTGCCGTGACAACGGCAACAGGCCCTACAGTTACCATTAATAACCCTACTACTGCTATTCCCGCTAACGCTAAGGGCCAAAGATCCACTTCTCCATCTAATACTTTGAATACCCCTTCAACCATACTCACCTTCAGAACATCAGGGACGACCTCCAAACCAACCGTAATATTATGCACGAGGTTAGGGACCAAGGCCCGGGTCTGAGATTCAGAACGTTGAAAGGTTTCATTGTTCTCATCGATCTTCAGTGAGAATAGAGAGTGATGAGCCAGACCGGCCTCCCCTTCTGATTTGGTATCAATATAAATACCCGATGAGGGATTTTTAAATAAGGCCGGAACAATGTCATTTTTATTTCTGAACTCTTTGATTTGTCCGTTTTCATTCATTTCATCGATATTCGATTTGAACTTATTTAGCACATCTCCATTAAATCCCGGAGCATTGAAGGTTGAAGCCGAAACGAGATATTTACGCAGATCCTCCGGCAAAATAAAGGAAGAATATAAGGCCAGGTTGCCGCCGAGCGAATGCCCGGTCAAATATAAATCATAACTGCCGTCGGTCTTAAAGCTTTCCATGTATTCTCTGGCTTCCGCTTGCTGAATAGCTTCGGTGGAATATGCCGTAGTGCCGTTATTTTTCCAGTCATTGCGGTAAAGTGGGTTATCTATGGGTTCACTACCCCGAAAAGCTGCAACTTTTTCCCCTGTTTGGGTATCGACAGTGAAAGCAACAAAGCCTGATTCCTCTTGCTTATTATTGGAGACCACATTGGAGATTTCCCAATTCTGATATTTGGGTGTATTCATCTGCTGCAGCAGATGACTCCATTGCTCGTATTCTTTTTCTCCGTTAAGATCACTGGGATAACGTTCTTTTAATTTCTGCATACCCTCGGGTGAAGAATAGTATTTGATTACATCGCTGAGTGCAATTTTATCGCCATTATTTTTGTATTGATCAGAAAGCTTGGTATCTACTCCCTGCGAATCCAATATATCTAAATAAACGAGCTGCGAAATTTGCTTCAGTTCTACTTCTGTAAGAGTATCGGCCATTATAGTCCTCCTCTCTGCTCCAAGCTCTTCACTCTTTTTTCTTTCCAGGTCTCAATAAAACCCAGAATTTTCTCGGGGGACTCTTCAACTTCACCATCCATTCCAAGGGTGTATCCAACTCTGGTCACCACACTTAGAACGCCTGACTTTTTCTCTTCGTCACTATAAAAATTATCTACGGTATCTTTTGATTTTTTAGCTTCCTCAAATTTCTCGTAAGCCTCTGGTGTGAGATAAATAATCGAAATTAGAGAATTAATGTATTGATTATCCGCAAGCTGATTAGCAAAGCTGAGATAATGTTCGGATTCAGCTTGCGAATTCATGTTTCCCTTAGCGTCCATATAATCATCTGCATTCAAATAAACTTTAACTAGTTGTGTGTTCATCGGATAATGATCCAAAAACTCCTTGTATGACATTCCAGTATCTGAATGTTCAGGGTAGGTTAACCCTGTATCGTTAGCTATGATCAGCTTACTGTCTGGCCAAATTCTTTTTGCTAGTTCTTGAATCGGCTGTTCTGCATTTTTGGCTACTGCCTGATTTAGATATTTGTCATATACCTTTTTCAGATCCTTAGTGATTTCAACAGGAACTTTTAGGGTCGCGTCATGCTTCGGTCGAACAATCGCCTTCAAAGTATTGTTGTTCATCGTTCCCCAGCTGCCGCCTATACCATCAAGAACAAATTCCTCACCATACTTTTCCTGCAAAGAACTTAAGATTTTCGTTTCCGCTTTCTCATCTTTAGAGGCACAGCCCATAAAGCTGAACATTGATAATATCAACATCAGAGTCCACACCTTCCTTGTAAAAAAAATTTTCATGCCGGCTTCACTCCTTTATGATGACATCCTATTAACTCACTTAGAATTCAAAATCCAGCTTCAATTCTGGATATTTGAACATTTGATTCATGTACGTTTCAACCACCTTATCAAGGTGCGCCGTCATTTGGCTGGTTAGTTTTTCCATACGCTCCATGAGGGCATTTGTCAGCTTATCCAACCATTCCTCTACGTGGTCCATCAGCTGATCCCCCACCGGACTGCAAATCAGAAGGATGGATAAGACAGCTTGTGTGATTTCATTTAGCTCCTCTGCCGTTTTCGCCGCCTCTAGCATGGCTGCTTCGGATAAATGTTCGTACTTCGCACGAATATCATCAAATAAGAAGGATTCCGGAATATGATTCATTTCAGTTCTCCACTCACTGAACTTTGCATCCAACATTCGATCATATTTGTGGGCGATTTCTATCATTGCACCCCGCACTTTCCCTACATCCAGCTGATCCATTAAGGTAAATATCACATACCCCAAATGATCAGATGCACGTTCGGTTAGTCCGACTGTATCTCCAAATCCGCTCATCACAGCATCAAAAACAGGCGTATGATCTTCTGTTAGCGTATTAATCTTGGACAACAAGGCATAGGTATTCCCTTTTTCACCTGTAATCACATTCCCCTTGGAATCAAAGGTATAGCGCTGCCAAAGGGAATCAGGGATCATGAATTCTGTTCCTTCTAGACCCGATTTAGCAAATACAATCTCTTCGTTATGTTTGCCTAAGGCGGATACTAGACTGTTGTAGGCCACAATATTTTTAACCTGAAGCTTTTCATTTTGCTTAGCGGACAGAATGTTTGCGATCCCCGGTGCGTCGAATACTACACCACCAATCCCCTCATTAACCGATGCTGCATAAAGAGCTAACGCTCCACCGATGGAATAACCAGTAACTAGGCAGTCTCCCTTTCCTTTGTTCTTCATTGCAAATTTTGAGGCTTCCTCCGGCATGCTGCTTTGGCCGCTTAGCAGAGACTGCAGATCAGCGAGCCAATCTTCGCCTTTATATGTAAAGATAATTAATCTATCGTCATGCTCATTTTTATAGGCATAGGCTGCTGCACCAGCAAAGGCTAGACTATCCGTTAGCTCAAGCCCATCTGCTACTTCTACAACGGATACCAGCTTTATGTATTGTTGTTCAGTCAGCTTCACTTACAGATCCCCCCAAGAAAAATCATTTCATTCCAATTAAAATCTACTAACAAGGCAGACAGTTTAAGATCTGCCTTGTTATGTATACCTGCATTATTTTCCGCGCAGTTTACTTGCCATTTCTTGCTCGGCTTGTTGCTTGATGTTAGCGATTTGCGTTAGGTTCTTACTGATATTCTCTACACAGAGAACAAGCTCTTTAAAACTAGGCATAAGTCCGTCGAATTGTTGTACAAACGCTGTTTGTGATTCCCCTTGCCACCAACCGCTAACCGCATGAATTTCAGTCTGCAATTGTTTGATAAGTGTATCCGCATTACTTGCTTTAGTCTTAATGGACTTAGCTACTCCTAGAGCCTGATCCGGATTAAATGTAAGATTGTTTCCCGCCATTTTATTCACCTCCTTTCAAAGCATTAATCTTTGTTTTCGTCATTACTTTTGGCTTTGCTTTTGTTTTTCCAATTGTTTTTGTTTCAGTACCTCTTGTGCTGCTTTCTCTGCCAGTCTTCGCTTCTCTTCTCTTTCCTGTTCGGCACGGCTCACTTCTGAAGCCACTCTTTGAACTCCACTTCCGAGCCTATCTAGCGTTCTAAGCAGGGCCTTTATCTCGTGGTCCAGCGCATCGTATTCACTTTGAAACGCTTTAGAAGCTGTGCCAGTCCAGTAACTAGACGATTGTGTGTACTCGCTTTGCAGTTTTTTTGAAGTACTATTCACTTCATTGGCTAGTCTATGGATCTGTGAAGCCTTTCCCCTAATTTCTGATGGACTAACTGACATCTCTGCACCTCCATCTTAAACTCACATCCCCGCAGCAACTCAGTTGTCCTTGCTCAACACAGCGCATCTTAGTCCCGTGTATTTGTTCTTTACAATGAGATAGCCATCGCCTTGCTCCCCACTCTTCTCCTGGGTTCCATAAGGTAAAGACACATTGTACAGATTTTGTTCTTTCATTCTACCCAGCAAGATCCCGGTCTGCTCTTCTCTTATGGTCTTGCCCAAAGAATCCCAATTAGCGGTAAGATCACTTGTATTGTCTGCCGCTAGAACAGCTACCTTCATGCCGCGTTCTTGCTTCACAATCCGCTCAATCAGCTCATGCAGCATGTACATGTCTCCACTCGTAAATTCACTTAGGCGATCAATGACAAAGATCATTTGCTTCCACTGTTTCATCAGCGCACCAACATCACCGCCGGACATCCTGCAAGAGAAAAGCTCGCTGCGTCTAGATTCCAATTTATCCTTGATCCCATCAATGAAATCATCCAGATCATCCACGTTCGCTATATCCGTTACGAAAGGCTGCTTCATCAGTTCATAAATGCCCATAGCGGATGAATCCAGCGCATATACCTCAAGATCCTGTTTATCACTCAGCAGCTTCATCCACGATACAAGTAAAGTGCTCTTGCCTGACATAGCCTCTCCCGTTACCATCAGCACTGGTGTTGCGAGAAGGTCTACAAACACGGGCTGTAAATCATTGTTGGCCAAGCCTATTGCTAGTATCTCTGTATCCTTATTGAGTGCTCTCAGGTCAATGGTAGAAGGCATCATCGGAATTGGAGCTGCTCCGCTAAGATTCAAAGCTTCCATTCTCTCCAATAAGAGCTCCGTGGCGGTATGTTCATATTCAGGAAGCGAAGTCTGGAATTCTAAAGGCGGCTTGCCCCGTACTAATCCTCTGCCTGCAACCTTTACCGGTTCCAAGCCTTCTGTTCTTCCTACAATGCCTTCATATTCACTTTTCTCCGTCATTTGGAAGCTAACCGCCATCTTAAAGTTGACCGAAAATTTATATCTGACCAGAGCACTATTGGTAGCTGTAGCTACCATATAGATACCGTACTTAAAGCCTTCACGGGCCAGCAGCACCATTTGTGCGTCAAAGTCTTCGTAAGTCTCTGATAATGCGAAGTAGTTGTCGACCATAATTACCAATGCTGGCAGTTTTCGTCCACTTTTACGATAATCACTGAATCCCTCACTACCGGTAGCTTCAAATAACGTTCTTCGTTCCTCCATGACCCTGAACACAAAACGCATACACTGGTCAATCTTTTCTTCTTGCTCCAGTGTCATAACCCCACCGACATGAGGAAGCTTCTCCATAGCTTTGAGAGAGCTACCGCCAAAATCCATAATGTAGATGTTGACGTCATCCGGTGGATACATCAGAGCCAGCGATATACATAATGTTTTGAGGAACACAGTTTTACCTGTACCCGGCGTTCCATAGACAAACAGATTCCCTTCAGATGCAAAATCAATCTCCACCGTTTCCTGTTTCTGTTTTCTTGGATCATCCATAATTCCTACTGGCACACTGAGCAGCTTCTGCTGCTGAGGCCAGCTATTATTTGCAAAGCTATTCGTCAGTAATGAATCAAGGTAGACTAGTTCAGGCAACGGCGGCAACCAAGGTCCTTTTATTGGAGAAATCCCATATTGCTTGGCGGTCTCCGTAATGTATTCAACCATGGCATGCAGTTGGGAAGTAGAATCGTTTTTGGCGATTTTCTCTTCCTCCAGCGGAAAGATCTGCTCGCTTCTACCATTCAGGGCCACTTTGTAGATTCGTTTGGGCTTGTTCTCCTGTCTCTGCAGTTCACCCTTGGGATCATAATCAGCACCGGAATAAGCAGACTGGAATAACTCAAAGATCTCATCATTTCCGACCTGTATATACGCTCGTCCCGGCTCCTTAATCATGGCGGCATCTGGACGTTTAATAACATCCTTACTATCCGCTTCATCCTGTACCTTCAGACATATTTTGAATTTCGAGTTGCTCCATATCTGGTCATCCACTACACCAGCAGGCTTCTGGGTGGCAAGAATTAAATGAACACCAAGACTTCGGCCAACACGCGCTGTGCTCACCAACTCTTTCATGAAATCAGGTTGATCCTGCTTCAGCTCCGCGAACTCATCCGCAATCATAATCAGATGGGGAATAGCCGGCATATCACCTTTGATATTGTTGCTATAAAATAATTTCTGGTATTTATCAATATTATTCACGCCATATTCCGAGAAAACACGTTGACGCCGCATGAGCTCACTTTTAATAGATAGGAGGGCTCTCGTCGTTTGATTCCCATCCAAGTTCGTAATGGTACCGACCAGATGAGGCATTCCCTTGAATACATCTGCCATGCCTCCCCCTTTATAATCGATGAGGACAAAGGCAATATCATGGGGGTGATAATGAATGGCTTGAGAGACGATAATGCTCTGCAGCAGTTCACTTTTCCCGGAACCCGTCGTCCCGGCTACAAGACCATGGGGTCCAAACCCCGTCTCATGCATATCCAGATGTAAAGCTTCTCCACCAGCCCTCACCCCTATAGGAACGCTCATACCCATATAGGTTTTGTTACGGATCCAGTTCAGCATTACATTTACTTCAGATACCTTTTCGTTCTGCAGCATTTCCATCAGCGTGATGGAGGATGGAAGCGAGAAATTAGCACTTGAATTTTTGATACGAAGCGGCGCAAGCTTTCTCGCCACCAGGTCCAAGTCCTTTATTTCTGTCTGGTCCGGAGTAAACACGATCTTCTCTCCGGTTAATCGATTGGCCATTTCACCGCTTTTTCCGTTCAAATGAATAACCGTTTTACAGTTCATGGGCAAATAGGCAGAATTCTTGGCGATAAAAAGGGTAGATACCCCAATTTGTGCACTGCCGTTGTACAAATATTTACTGATCAGCTCATTCTCAAGCAAAGAAGTATCTTCTACAATAAAGAGATAATGCGGCAATACCCCGCCAACCAAAGACTTCATCTCTCTCTCCTTCAAAGCGCCATAAATCTCGGACAAGGTCTGATGGGCAATGGCCTTACCACATAAGAGAAATCTGATATTGAAGCCGTCATCCCATAGATGGGGTACAAATTTAAGCCAATCCCATTTCTCCAGCTCATCCTCCGCGGCAAGAACAATAACTCTAACATCGTCATAACCATGATGAGTCACAAGCTGAAGCAGCATCAGCTTTATAAGTTCGGCTGTCTTATCGCTTTCACCGGCAATTCCGCATATTTCGGAGGTTACCAGATTAACCGTTATGGGAACATTCGAGACCTTTTCGAATTCCATAGCCAATCTCTGCGGCTCCATCAAAAGCGGGTCCGTTTCAAGGATGATAGCCTGCTTAGTGTAATTGATATGCAGTTCCAGCGGTGTACTGCCCACTCCGATCCGCAGAGCCAAAAAATCATTATGGGAAGGCGTTTTTTCCCATAGCTTGTTATCTCTCCGCATAATCCTCTGCACACATTCCGCTGGCTCCGGACTCATTTCATTCATAGCCTTAATCTGTTGTTCGCGAGCAATGGATAATTCACTGCGCACATCGGTTATAAATTGGAGATACTTCTCTTCTCGCTCCTTCTTTTTCCGTTTATATTTTCTAATCTGCGCTGTCGCTCCTGTAAGAGAACCGATTAAGGTCATCACTGTAGTTGCAACCGAGATCAATAAGTAAATGGACTGTGAAGTCATCGCAATTAATACGGTAATAATCAACATCACGATTGGTGGAAGTAATATTCCGAACCAAGAGATTTCTGGTTTCTCATTGATCATGGGTGGATTAGGAACATCCATTTCTCCCCGGGGCATATCTGGTAGGAAACGGGGCTGACGACTGAATTCATAGCTCATTAGATCTACCTTCCTGTAAAGGTTATTGTCTCCGCCTCTCCACCAAATAGAGAGATTCGATGCCATTCACGACCACTGCAAAAATAAAGGTCATTGTCCAGAACATGCAAGAAATCAGCGTTCTCTCCACATATCCGAATACTGCCCCCATGCACTGGGTCTACTCGATAAATACTGTTACCGTTTAACCGATTAGCACAATAAAGATATCTGCCATCCGTGCTCATACTAAGGACATCCATGTTGTCTACAATAGTTACCTTTTGACTCTCCACATCAAGCAGCGTCAAGCAATGTCTATTCTTAGGATCTGGAAAACATAGCTTATTTCCTATTCGGACCAGTGAACTTGTAGTCAATTCACTAATCCTTTCTCTATCCTCACCGGATTTTGTGCTCCGCTTAATCCCACTTGACGTAGCATAGTAGATTTGCCCTTCATACAAGAGAAAGCTCTCTACATACTCATCGATCAACTTCATATCGCGTTTCCCATTAGTAGCACAGCGATACAATCGATGGTCCTCTTCGTGAATATAGTAGATCCAATCTTCACATCGCCGAAGCTGATAACAGGGCTTATCTAACAAGACCTCTACCTGCTGCTTTACAATATCTAGCTTGCAGAGCACATCACCCTTTAACTGATCACTGTAATATAGAGAGTGGCCAGCCTCATTCATGAACCAGAACAAACCCTCGTAATGAATCGGCTCCGCTTGAGCATTCTCTCTGTCCAAGGAATAAGTTCCTGAATAATTCTTAATATCCGTAATAAAGATCGCTTCTCCAGCTTTCACAATTAATCCGCCATTTTGCAGGTTACCATTCATTTCATCACCCCTTCTCAGATAAGTGTGAGGAGTGCGCCATGGGCTACACCTTCTTGATCCAAGGTTTTATTATTATTTAATATTCTGCCTAGCGGCTCAGCTTGAAGCTTGAGGTCATTGCTCTTCTTTAAATTCAGGGAATCTGTTAGCATATCTAGCAAATCTTCTATCACTACAAACCCTGGAACTTTCAGATCAATTCGTTGAGCAGTATCCGTTTGAAGAGTCACCATGATATAGTCCATGCCGATAGTTCCTTTCATCAATTCTTAACGGAGAGAATATAATTTCTTTCACTAATTAATTGATAACCCACATCTCTTTCTGCTTCTTCAGCGAGCTTTAAATATCTAGTCTTAAACTTATAGGTCGCTTGCGCCTTTACATCTACTTCGGATACCTGTTGTCCGGTCTCCATATTTTCTTCATCAGAAAAATCTAAACTTACGGTAAAGTCATTGTATCTTCCATCATTAGATGTAAATGTGAGTGTATTATCATCACGGCTTTGCTCCGATACATTGAGCGCACTCTCGAAAGCATCAGAGAAGTATTCCTTGAACCTCTCCTCGTTAATTTTTGCATCTAGTCCACGAAGCAGTTCATACTCCAAGCTCCGATCCTTGGCTGCACGGCAAGCATTAGAGATCGCAGTGCTCAGCACTACCTTTTCTCGAAATACAATCCCCATCTCTACCAAAGGCTCTACAGCAATCGAAACCAGAATGATCGCTAATATCCCTATTGCAAGATTTCTCATTCAAAGTCATTCCTATCAATCCATATAGTAGTCCAGATCCTTATAATGCTTCAGCCCCGTTGTTGACATAGAGAATTGGACCGGGATTTCACGCTCGAGCTTCTTTCCCCATAAAGTAATAGAAAAGGGATAAACAGCCTTAATCTCGACTGTAAGCGGTTCACCTCTTTGCCGATACGGTTTGTTCATTTCATTCCATTCGTAATAGGAGGTTTCATCATCATTTCCAATTGCATCATCTTGATCCACATTAGTGACTGTAATGGAAATATCATCAGCCTTATCCCGGTAAATAGGGCGCTCCTGTAATCTCTCCATAGCATCCTCATAATACGATTCCTTCAGGTAGTTATCTCCTGCTACAATCTGTGAGACACTATAGGTCTCCGTCACTAGCGTTAAATACCATGGAAAAAAGAAAGCCAAATTCACAAACAGCAAAATCGTAACCGATGTCAGGATGGTAAGTAGTACTGCCTTTGCTATCCCTTGCATTCTGCTTTCACCCCAAATTAGCTAACCATCTTTTTAATCAAATCTTCAAATAAAAATGTCCAGATATCATCTATCCATCCGACTAGTGCGCCGTCTTTCAAATAAGTAACTACCACGCCAATTACAATGATAACGCCGACCGTAATCGCGATTTGCTTGATGCCTACTTCTCCTTTTTCCTCCACTAGCAATCCCTTTAGATCTGTTTTCATTCGTGTATCCCCCTATAAATAAATTTGACTTATTGAAACATCTTCATTGAACTCAGAATGGTAAATAGATAGTACATAACGATATAAATAGCCAATACTATAATAAGTAGAAATTGGATTCTTGCACTGCTTCGCTGCCTAGTCTCCAGCTCTTCTTCCAATGCCCTGATTCTGAAGCCATCCAGTTCATTCTTGAGATACGCCATCTGAGACACATTATCGTACCCTTTAAGCCTAGTCTCCATAATGTCGCAGAACTTGATCACATAATGCATTGGAATTCGTTTCTTCAGCTGCTTAAAAGCAAATTCCTCTCCGTAATCAATATTGTCGAGCATCACACCAAGCTCCTCCGCAATATCCGGATTGGCACTTGGAATGTAATCCTTTAGGACATCCGAGAAATGAATATTGACCGACTTTGTATATTGGTAGTAGACCATACTATAAAAGGCTGGGAAATCCAGTGATATATTTTTGTTCTTCTTATCAATAATCTTCTCCAGCTCCACTACAGGGTAGAGCCAGCCCAGCATGATGAAAATGGCGGAGACACAGCCAAGCAGGATGTTGACCTTCCATAACAGCAGCATGATCACGATAGCAAGTAACGTGTACATCAATTGTTCAGTGCGTATTTCCTCCGGGGTCTTCTGAAGATCCAGCCGATCAATGATTTTCTTGAATCTGAGTCTTTCCGCACTGCCTAAAAGCCCTTTAATATATTTCTTGGCAATCCTACGTTTATATTGGCTGAACCTCTCTTGGAACGCCGCATTTTTACGCTGCTTCATATATTGACGTGCACGCTTTTTCTGTTTTCGGCTCACCGGTTTGAAAAAGGGATACAACAGAATCTTGATCAAATACAGGATAGAGAGCATAGCAATAAGCTTTACCAGGAATATCATCTGCGCTCACCACCCGTACCGACGTTTCCTTGGAGCACCTGGCTCCGTGCAAAGCTTAAACAAATGACACTAATCAAAACAGTGTTAATCAATTTCCCCACATTACTTACTAACATAAATTGTCTGAAATCCTTTACTGTCAATGCATATAAGAAAAATAGCACAATGATTCCTGTCTTAAACATAAAATCACGATTCATCTTTCTGAAAATCCGTTCCTTCTTGGAGTTAATCTCGCGCAGCACGGCATTTTCATCTACAATATCGAGAAAAATGTCTGCCATTCCTTTTCTCTCGTTATATTCGAAGACAACCGCTTTTTTCGTGAAATTATCGAATTTAGGGCCAAGCTGTCTATTTAATAGCGTAATGGCTTGCTTAAAGGAATAGCCGTTATTATCGCAATTGTCTATAAACTGCTGGAAATATGGCCTAAGGTTAGGACTGATATATTCCTCGCTCTCCATCACCTTTTTAATCGCAACAAGTACACCTTCACGGGCCAGTGGGCAAATTACATCTTCGGCATCCATAATGTTCTCCAGCCGTTCCGTCTGAATGGCTCTAGACTGCATTACAAAAAAGGTGAACAAGCATACAAAGATTGAAATGGTGATTACAACAGAAAGCGTAACACTATTCATGAGCAGCACTACTAACAAAGCTATAATTGCGAAACAAATGCATAACATCGAGGTAAAGCTCTCTAGGGTAAATGGCATATTAAAATCCAAAATCAGGCCCTCTACCATTCGATTGTATTTCGCATAAATATTTTCCTTCTGCCTGACGATTCGTTCCTTCTTGATACGGTCGACATAACGCTTCGTATTATACTTGCCTAGGTACTCTGCGAGGGTATCCATAACGTCGAGAACATATCTTATAGCCCCTTGAAAAAACTTGACCTCAAAAATGGCGTTAAATAGTACAAATGCAGCCGTACCTAGAAGTAGACTAATGATTAAAGTTGTATTCATCGAATTCGTACACCTCTGTTTCGCTCTCCAAAGGATCCTTGGTAAAGAACTCAAATCTGCTCCTCTTAATTCCAGCCTTGAGCATAAGCTGCTGTACCTTCTCAGAGATCTTACCTACACGTAAATGTCTGCCGACAATTCGAAGCGTCTTCTTACCGTCGATCATCTCTTCAATAACGTCATCACAATCAAATCGGTAAATTTGATTAATCAGTGGATTCAAGCCATCCGAGCCCAAAATTTCTGAAATAGAAGTCACTTTACGAGTGCCATCTGCCAGTTTCTCTTGAAAAATCACGAACTTTACAGCACTGCAAATATTCCGAAGTGCAAGCTCCGCTGGCTCATTAGAGGCCATTAGATAAGCCGTAAGAAATCTGAAGATTGCTTCCTTATCTCCCTCCGCATGAAGTGTGGAAAAGAAATAATGTCCCGTCTGTGCGGCTCGGAGCGCTGTGGCAAATTCACCGGGTGTTCGAAGCTCCCCTGGTCCAATCCAGTGAGGCGACTGTCTCATTGCATTAATCAGCAAATTTTCCATCGTTGCTGGGCTGGAGTCATCATCATCAGGGACCGATTCATATTGCAGAACATCATTCATCACTCTGCCGTGTTCGCTATTATCTTCTCTTTGGACCAATCTCATCTCCGAAGGATTCTCGATGGTAATTATCCTAGATAAAGGATTGATCTCCTTCACAAGAATTTCATTTAACGTAGTCTTTCCGCTTCCTGTCGGTCCCACAGTAATCCAAGACAAATCTGATTTCGGAATCAACGACAACAGCTTATACATATTGGATGAGAAGGATTTATTCTCGATCAGCATTTTTGGAACAATACTTTTCTTACTAAACTTCCGAATTACAAAAGCCGGTTGATCATACGGTGAAATCTCCGCATGCGTGGCATTCACTCGATACCCTTCAATTGTTCTGGCATTTACCATTGGGATCTTAGGAATCAATCGTACCTTGGAGACACCTATGAGCTTAGATATAATTCGTTCCATATGATCACGGTCTGTGAACTGTTGATCCCACTGCAGACTTCTTCCGCCGCTCTCCACAAAGATTTGATCAGGGCCATTGGCTCTAATTTCATCAATGCTGGGATCCTCCATGGCTTTGGTGATAGGTCCATAATGCGTAATTTCATTCGTTAGGGCATTTTTTAATTCTGCTAGATCATAATATCCCTCGACCGAAGGTTTCTGTGCGTCGACAAATTCGTTTATGTATGCCTTCGTCATTTCCCGTTTTCGAGCTGGGTCATTCTCCCGCCTATAAGCGTGTGTTGTTACTTTAGTAATATACTTTTGACATAACTCCAAAGCCTCATCAAAGCTTATAGTCGTATATTTAGTGGTCAGATCCTCCATGTTCTCCTTCGGACCTACCTGATGCAGTACCTTTTGCTGCATATCGCTAATTTTCCCACGTGTCAGCAAGTGCGCTCTCCCCTTTATTGATCCGCTAACCGATCTGCTAGTTTTTGGATCTCTTTTTTGAAATATTTATTGATTAGGGGGTTATCTTTTATGTATAGCCTGCCTTCATGTGCACGAACTACGGCATCCTTTACAAGTGGCAGGACAGAGACTATGTTAAAACCCATGTCCTTCATAACCTTATAGTCGAATTCAATATGCTGGATATTCATCATCACTACGCTGGTGAACTTAGCCGTACTTATCCCAACCGATTTGGCATAGTCCAGCAGCTTCACCATATTTATCGTAGCTTCCATCCTCTCTGTTGCCGTAAAGAAGCCGATGTGACAAAATTTCATGGCACCTAGACAAAATTCCAATGGAGGGTTGTTGGGAATGTCGATCAGCACAATATCAAACATTTGCTTAAGTGTAGTAATAACACGCTCCAAATTCTCAAACTCGAAGTCAAAATACTCCTCCATTAAATCCTGTGGACTAGGTGATAACAGGAACAGCTTCTCATATTTGGTCTGTTGTAATTCATCTCTGAAATCTACCTTGTCGCTTTTTAACACTTTAATTAATCCTTGACCCTTCTTCTGAGTAGGGACATCTAGAAATTGATATAAGTTTGGATAAAATACTTTAAGGTCAACTACACAAGTATTCAGGCCCTTTTGAGATAACAGATAGCTTAAGTTACTTATTAGCATGGCATTATCTACACCATCGCAAGCAGGGATGAAGCCTACCACACTGTAAATCAGGTTATTCTCCTGAAGTTCAGCACCGACGAGATCCTTCGAGGATATTTTCTGAAAAATACTGTCGATTCCTAGTCCTCGTTTCCGATCCACGATTCCACCTCTTTCTCCAAAGTAGGCAGTTGGTCAATGATGACATCACTACTCTTTCTGCTAAGTATGGTGATCAGAAATGAATTTCCATTTAGACCTTTGTATTTGGCATAATTATTAATTTGTGCACTCGTGCCCTCCAGAAGCAGTGCTTTAGGTTGAATGTTCTTCAAGAAATCTTTGCTCTTCATGACATTCTGTTTTTTATCCTCGTTTAGCTTCTGAACTTCTTTATAGACTTCGTAGATGGAGTGACTGCTTGCGTTGAGCATATCCTTCACCACAATGCTTTCAAACAACACTTCTGTTTTTTTGATCGTATTCGTTGACTCGGAATAAATCGCGTTGGGATTGCCACCCGCGGCATCCTTCGCCTCAACCTCATAAGACACACGGATACGAACACGGTCTCCTGGCATCAAGATATCTCCACCTACCTCAAGAAAATTATAAGGAAGCGTCAACACCTCGTTCTTTTCATTCACTTGATAGAGCCATTCATTCTTTTGCGGTTTTTCATCCAGCAACTGATCTTTGTAAAGCACGCTGTTCCCTCGAAGATAATAGGCGGAAAGCTTGCCATTTACTGAATCTAAATCCTCGGACAAAAGCATATCCTCTGTGTATTCTTTTTTGATAATATTGTATTTCTCAATCATAGAATCCGTTATGACTACAAATGCCGGAATCCCCTCATTCGACTTCACTCGTAGCACTTCTACCACGTCGCTGGCATCTTTGCTGGCTTTCGTAATGACCATGTAAGAAACCACAATGATCAATATACTAAAGAGCAAGGCTGCAACCCGTTTGAACATTTGCTTATTGGGTGTCGCATTCTTAAGCCCGCTTAAATCCATTAACTGCTCCCCTCCAGTAATCTAAGAAGTATATTTCCGTAAGCCCGCTCATGGTCTTTGTTTGAATGTACAAGCGGCACATCGGTTTCGATCTGAGAATCGAAGTCTGTGTCATAAGAGACATGTCCAGCTACTTTCATTTCGTATGTAAAGCTTTCTAATAAGCCAGATGCCGTAACTGCACTAACCCTATCTGGTGTGAAAATATCGCCTTGAAATCTGGAACGATCATTATATTTAGTGACAATGACTTTAGATTTAGCATTCAAATAGGCTGCATTCTCCTTATCCAGCGACTCTTCTACATTCTTCAAAGTGCTTAATACAGCGTAAAGATTATTAGGAATACACAAACCAAAGCTGTCAATATGAATTAACGCTTCGCGAAATTGATCTAAGGAGTTCATAGGCAGATCCAATAAGATTAAATTAAATTTGTTCCGGAGTAGGGACAACAGACCGACAAGTTTAGAGCTGGTATAAAATTGCTCCATTAATTTCCGATCGGAAAAACTGTAGCCAAGCCCCGTCAGCCACATATTTTCTTTTAAATGATACGCCGTGGTCAAATAGTCCTGAGGTCTGGCTAGCGTCCGAATGAGAGAAGCATTAATATCCTCATCCCGCTTGGTACGCTCATGAAAGCTGCTGAAATACATATTTGTACTTCGATATTCGATATCCAGGTCCACGATCAATACACTCAGACCTCGTTTACTTGCTTCACTCGCCACATTGATAGTTGTACTAGTGATTCCACACCCGCTATGACCGGTTATCGCCACAATGCGACTAATTCCGCGACTAACCTTATCAAGTTCCCTAGTAAGGCTATCCGTGGCCTGTAATTCAGGTGGAGCTTTGGGTTTTGGTTTAAAACGATCTAGAAATGACCCTTTCTTGTCGATATTCTTTGAATGATTCTTATTTTCGTGAGGCTTTGTCTCATGTTTGAATTTCTGTTTGGTATCAGATAATTGCTCTAAAGCTTCACGAAATAGTCCTGGTGTAATACGTATGTATTCGAAAGTCTTTATTTGGAGATTCGGATATCTAGAGATGAGATTCTCCATTTCTATGTCTTTCCTTATGTCCCTGGTGAGGATTAAAATCTTTACATTTGACTGTTGGTTAGCTATGAGCCAACGGATAAGGTTATTTAAATCACTCCTGATCTGTTCCATACTCGTAGATAATGCATCATCAGTTATGAATATGCTATCTACAGATGGTTTAATGTTCTGTAAAAACTCTAAGGTACTGCTTAGTACTAATTCTGAATCATTTACTACGTCTATGGCCCGCGTGCAATACTTTTCTACTATTTTCTGCAGCTTGTGCGTAACCAAGAGTATCTCCATCTCATCACCTACTATGGAAAATAATCACCTAAATATTTCCTTCCGATTTTAAATAAACAGAATTTTAGGATTAGAAACCTTAAATTGAAATTTAGTCAAAATAAGACATTAAAAGATAAAATAATACAGAGATTCGACAATAAAAAAGGCAGGCCAAGGAAAATATCCTCGACCTGCCTTTATGTTTATTCGTCTTCTTATAAGAAGAGAACTCTCTCCTTAACCTAAATCGCCTAACTCAATCTGCACAATTCCCCGTTCGTCCTGCACCTCAGCGATCAAATGCATCAAGCTGCCGAACTCCAGCTCTTGAAATTTGCGCGCAGCTGTTTCCCGCTGTAGTTGCCACAAGGCTTCCGTCAGCCCGCAGACCACAGGTACGTCGCAACGAATTTCCGCTAGCTCTCGCGATAAATGCAGCATATCCAGATCTGCTTCGATTTTGGTACGCACACCTTTTGGAAGTAGATGCAGATTCTCAATAACACCTTCAACTGTACCGTATTCGGTCAGCAGCTTCAGCGCAGTCTTCTCACCAATCCCTTTTACGCCGGGATAATTATCACTGGTATCGCCCATAAAGCCTTTCAGGTCAATCACCTGTCTAGGGGTTAGACCCTTTTCCTCCAGCAATTCAGCAAGGTCATACACTTTATAGTTAGAGCGTCCCTTTTTCATAATGACGACCTTAACGTTCTCTTCAATGAGCTGAAGCATATCATGGTCACCCGTCAAAATATATACCTCAGAATTTTCACTGTAACAAGAAGCCAGCGTACCAATGCAATCATCCGCTTCGTAGCCAGCAAGTCCAATATTCGGCACCCCAAGCTCAGCTACTACATCTTTTACTAGATCAAACTGTGGAATCAGCTCTAACGGCGCTTCAATCCGATTCGATTTGTAACCATCGTATTTCTCGGTGCGGAACGTTCCTTTGCCCATATCCCAGCAGCATACGACGTGAGAAGGCTCAAATGTGCTTACTGCATCGAAAAAATACTGTAAAAAACCATACACTGCATTCGTAGGCAATCCAGCTTTTGTCTTGCGGATATATCCTCCATAAGAGGTCGCATAAAAGGCCCGGAACAGCAGAGCCATTCCATCTACAAGCATTACACGGCCCGTTGTTTCTGCTCTCATGTATAAACCTCTCCCTTAATCGTTCATTGTATTGTTATTAAGCACTTGTCCATACTATTGCACAAAGAGTATTCTATCAGAAAATACTTAATCTGATAAGGGATCATAAAGTTACACATATGGGAGCTTATTCTTATCCTTTGAAAATAATAAGCATAAACCTATCAGCAAAGGGATGCCTCAACAGCCATGATATGACTGTTCGGACATCCCCTTTAGGATTTATGCCTTGGAAGTATTGGTCCAAGCTTCAGCATATTGATCTTCTTTAAAGCCTACCGTAACTTTAACGCCATCAGTGACAATCGGACGTTTATTTAGCATACCATGGCTCGCGAGCAGCTCAAGCTTCTCCTGCTCACTAAGCTGTGCCATTTTGTCCTTAAGACCCAATGCTTTATAGACTTCACCACTTGTATTAAAAAACTTTTTCAGTTCAAGTCCGCTATTGGCCAGCAATTCACGCAGCTCCTCAACGGTAGGCGGCTGTTCTGCGATGTTTTGAAGCTCTAGCTCATGACCTTGAGCTTGTAGCCATTTTACTGCGCTGCGGCAGGTGCTGCATTTTGGATATTGATATACTTTTAGTTTGCTCATGTTGTGCTCCTTTAATGGTCGGCTAATAATTCGTAATTTCGGGGAATGTTTGGACTTCCGGCCGCTGTTGTCGCAAGAATTTCTCCATTATACCGCTAATCACGGTTGAAATCCGGAGAAGTCTATGCTTACGAAGTGTTCCCCTTCATTACTTCATAGCCTGAATATTATTTTTACCTCAAATTCGCTTTCGGGCCTTGCTCCAGTATCTCCTCCAAAGCCGCCATATCAGGCGGCAAAGGTGCTTCAAAGATCATTTCCTGCAGAAGCACTGGGTGTTTGAACGTCAGACGTACCGCATGCAGAGCTTGACGTGGGATGGAAGCATCTAGTGCTGCAACGGAATCCAACTGTTCACTTTGAGTTGAACTCAATTCCTGTAAATTATACAGTTCATGACGATACATGCTGTCACCAATCAAAGGACAGCCGATAGAGGTCATATGGACCCGAATCTGATGAGTACGACCACTCTCCAGCTTCAGTTCAACTTTTGAACCTTGTGCATATACGGTTTTAACCTCATATCGAGTCAGAGAAGGATAACCATCCGGTGTCACGATACGCCGATGCGGCTCCTCAGGATCACGGTCAATAGGTCCGTCAATATCGCCGAAAGGCTCCAAAGGAGCCCCATGAATAAATGCAGCATAACGTTTGTCCACTGTACCCGCAATCATCTGCTCAGAAATATGCTGATGGCTATATGGATTCTTGGCGATGATTAACACACCGGAGGTTTCCTGGTCCAGACGATGGACGGGTCGAAAGCGGAAGCGTTCATTTTTTTGCGCCCAATAATGAACTACTCCGTTAGCCAGTGTATCCGTGTAATGTCCATGTGTGGGATGCACGATGATCCCTGCTGCCTTGTTTACTACGAGCAGATGCTCATCTTCAAATAGAATTTCAAAGGGAATCGGTTGCGGTAAAATATCATCTGAAGTCTCTGTTTCCATGCGAATCTGTACAATATCGCCTGCCTTAACATGTACGCTGATATAGACACGTTCACCATTTAAGGTAATGCCTTGTTCTGTTTGCTTAAGCCGTGACAACAATTTACGTGAGACATCCATCCGTTTATGCAGGATCGTCTTCAAGAGCCAGTCATCCTCTTCAGGCGGTATAATGTAAGTAATAGGTGAGTAATAGCTAGTCATATTAGTCCCGGAACACCTTTTTACTGCGAATATATTCTACATCAGTAATCCCTGCCCGTGTATTAGCCGTCCTAGCCAGTGCAAAGAAATAATCGGATAACCGGTTCAAATAAATAACTGCTTCCGGGTTAATGTCTGCATTTCGTCCAAGTGTAACTGCCCGACGTTCCGCCCGGCGGCAAACCGTACGGCACACATGTAGAACCGAAGCTAACGGACTGCCCCCGGGGAGGATGAATTTTTCTAGTGGCGGATTCTCTGCTTGAAGATCATCAATCCAGCCCTCCAGCCGTTTAGCCATCTCACTTGTTACCATATATTGACCACCATCACCTAGCTTAATAAAAGCCAGATCGGTGCCGCAATCGAATAGCTCATGCTGAATTTCCAGCAGCTGCTCGCGTACATCATCAAACTTATCGTCCTCCATCAGGCTCCGTGCCTGCCCTACAAAGCAATTTAGTTCATCAATGGTTCCGTAAGCTTCAACTCGGACATCGTCCTTGCCAACCCGGCCGCCAATTACTGAAGTTTGACCCGCATCACCCGTGCGTGTATAGATCACCATGGCTTACTCCTCCTATCCATTCTTCAAATCACATAATGCTAGTTTAAGCTTTCTTATATAAAAATGGCAAATGAAGAGTATAACATATCCTCTCCAATAGTGACTGCAATATTGCGAGGTATGAGCTTAAAAAGGAACAACAAAAAGAGGACCCCAGGGTCCTCTTTAACAGCATGTAGCGACGTTATTTCCCAACTGGACGCCCCTTCATGTATTCATTTATCTTGAGATCCAGTAAACTGCTAATTTCAATCACATTATCTGAAGTGAATGATTTTTCCTGCAAAAAAAGCTGCTCCATTTTGCTACGGAGTATTCTAATTTCATCTTCCAGAGAGAGTATGCGAGCAGAAGCATCACCCTTGGGGGACAGTTTCCCGCTTCCAGAAAAACACTGCCCTCCATAGGAAGGTAAGTAATAATCGGCACTAAGCACAATCATCCCTCCTAAAAGTATTATTGAGCGCGTGCCACAAAATGTCATTAAAGTAATAAAAGCAACTTCAAAGCAACGCTTAATTCCAGAGTAAAATGCATCCTTGTTAGTTTCTAATATAGGGGTTAATTACTCTCAAAGTAAAATAATACCATAGGATTATAGGATAGGCTATAGTCCAATTTTCTCTATTCCATTCTCTCTCGTTCCAGTTGTGTGACAAAAGAACCAATGCGTTCTATAGCTTCATTCAGTTGCGCTACTGATGTAGCATAGGAGCAGCGTAAGTAACCTTCACCACCTAAACCGAAGACACTTCCAGGTACAGCCGCCACCTTATATTCAAGCAATAATCGTTGTGCAAACTGATCAGAAGTCAGTCCCGTTTTGCGCACGCTAGGAAAAGCATAAAATGCACCTTGTGGTTCATGGCACTCCAGTCCGGCATCATGCAAACCTTTAACAATCAGCCTCCGCCGCTGGTTATAAGAATCGACCATTCGATCCTTCTCTTCCATCCCATTGGTCAGTGCCTCAAGTGCAGCCACCTGGCCCATAGAGGGAGCACACATCACAGTGTACTGGTGAATCTTAAGCATAGCGGAGATTAAGTCAGGGTGACCACAAGCATAACCCATTCTCCATCCGGTCATAGCAAAAGCCTTGGAGAAGCCGCTGACCAGAATCGTACGATCCATCATACCTGGCAGTGCGGCAAAGCTTACATGATTAATTCCATAAGTCAATTCCGCATAAATCTCATCAGAAATTACAATAAGATCATGCTTCTCTACAACCTTGGCGATCGGCTCCCAATCCTCTCGGGTCATCACACTTCCGGTTGGGTTACTCGGGTAGCACAAAATCAAAACTTTGGAGCGCGGAGTAATCTTGGCTTCCAAACTCTCTGCCGTTAGCTTAAAGTTATTCTCTCCAGTCGTTTCAATACCTACCGGAATTCCCCCGCCAATAGCCGTTATCGGTGAATAGGAAATATAGCAAGGTTCGGGTATGAGAATCTCATCGCCCGGTGTAATCAATGCACGCAAGGCCAGATCAATAGCCTCGCTTCCGCCGACCGTTGCTATAATCTGATTAGCAGGATCATAATCCACTGCAAAACGGGTATGCAAATAATTCGCAATTCCCTCCCGTAGCTCGGGCATACCTGCATTGGATGTATATCCTGTAAACCCTCTTTCCAGCGAGTAGACACAAGCTTCTCTGACATGCCACGGGGTCTTAAAATCAGGCTCCCCGACTCCAAGTGATATGATATCCTTGCTGCCTGCAGCCAGATCAAAAAACTTACGAATACCCGAAGGCTGAATTTGCTGTACTAGCGGGGCCAAATAAGAATTCATAGATTTGCTGTCTTCTCCAGTTAGCTGCGTTTTATTCGTGATCATATGATTACTTCCTTTATGGAGAGATCATCAGACGGTTGTCTTCCTCATGCTCCTCGAAGATGATCCCATCCTGTTTGTATTTTTTAAGGGTAAAGTTCGTTTTAGTTGAGAGTACTGAATCAATTGGAGACAACTTCTCGGAAACAAAATTGGCCACCTCACGTAAATTCCGGCCTTCCACTTCTACCAGGAGATCGTAGGCACCTGACATCAGGTACACGGATTTCACTTGTGGATACAGGTAAATTCTTTCCGCAATGCCTTCAAAGCCGCGACCCCGTTCGGGTGTAATCTGCACCTCAATCAGAGCGGTCACTTTTTCATCATCCACTTTATCCCAGTTTACAACGGCAGCATACTTAACAATTACATGATCTTTCTCTAATTGCCCAATCGCCGTCTTTACGTCTTCTTCTTCCGCACCAAGTAGCGTAGCTAAGAGTGAAGTAGATCTTCTCGCGTCCTCTTTAAGCAGTTCCAGCACTTTCCTCTTTAGTTCGTTCATTTCCTTCATGCCTTCCCCTCCGGATAGTTCGCAAATGACGTTGCGCTATTCATGCGTCGTCCCGCGAAAAGAGTTTAATACTAATATGACATGAATTGAGCATCTCTGCAAACAAAATAACCCCATATGATATCCGCATAGAAGACTAGGTTTACTCAGCTAAATGGATTTTTATACAAAAAATGCCCGTTTATACCGGAGCTCTCGGTATAAACGGGCGTCTGCCTTAAGGTTATGGGACAGGATGCTTCATCTGCTAACCATCTTGGTTACATTAAATGAGACGGTTGATGTTGTCCATTCGATTGGTAGCTGTTCGCATTGTGAGCAATAGATCCAGATTGTCCTGTTTTTTGCTGAACGAACTGACCTGATTTTTGTTGCAATTGCTGTGCAGTTTGGAGCTGCTTGTCCACATCTTGGCGTAATGCTTTTGCAGGTGCAGGATACATATTCATTTGGGACATATGCGTGTACAGATCGCCCTGAAGTCGGAGCGTGTTCATGGTCATCTCATTAAAGACCCGGCGAACCGCTGGACATGCCGATTCCGTAGCAGCTGTCGCATACTCACGAACCGTCCGCTTCAAATCACACAAAATGGTGTTCATTAAGTCCTCATCTGGCATAAATGCTGCTGGATTCTGTGCATTCATTTTATAACCTCCTTAAGATTAATAATGCAATTATTGTGGGCTTGTTGGGGCGTACTGTTGATGCTGCTGGATTAGCTGAGTGAGTGTATCCATGTGCTGCGTGTGATTTTGGATATGCTGCAAACAAACTTGTCGGACCTGCTCGTTCTGCGTTGTCGCGGCGGTAGCCGCACATTGCTTAAGAAGCAAGTCCTCATTAGAGATGGAGTCTGCGATATATTCCAATTCTTTTCCACTTAGTGCCTGCATTTGCATTGATTGCATGAGTTGTAGTCCCTCCTTGTAGTTGATTCAAACAGGCTTTAGTATACCGCCAAAGCACATCATTTATTTGCCCAACAGCATAAGAGAGATATGACAAAAATAAGAACATCCTGCGAATGAGACGGTAAAATGCCGCCCATACTTAATTATGGAACGAATGAAGGAGCGATCAATTTCATGAGACTAAACAGCGGCACCCCCCCATGGAGAAACACTTTACAAGACCCTCCAACTTATCCTGTGCTAGAGGATATCGTTCACTGTGATTGCCTAATTGTAGGCGCTGGAATGGGTGGAGCAATGGCTTCTTATCGCCTGTCGTTAAGCGGAGCTGAGACTGTTCTGATCGAAAAAAGACGAGTCGGAAGCGGAAGCTCACATGCCAATACTGGTTTACTGCAGATATCTAACGACAAATCGTTAACCTCATGCATGAACACGTTTGGAGAAAAGAGCGGCTTGCTCTTTTATCAGCTATGCCAAGCAGGGGTAAGAAATATTCTGGATCTGCCGGCCCAGCTCGATATTGATCCCCAGATTATTCCTCGCAGCAGCCTTTTATATGCCAGTACACCAGAGGATGTACCTGCTCTGCGAGAAGAATATGAGAATCTCGTTGCTCACGGATTCGATTCTGATTTCTGGGAGGAGGATAAAATTGCTTCGCTGTATTCTTTTTCTAAACCTGCTGCACTTTATTCACGCAGTGATGCAGAAGCGAACCCTTTCCGGACAGTTCACAGCCTGATCGCTAAGGCAGCAATCAATGGTGTACACGTTTATGAGCAGACCGAGGCTAAACATTATGAGTTTACTAAAGATGGAGTAATCTGCCACACAGAGAACGGACGTATTATTGCGAAGAAGGTTATTTTTGCAATGGGTTATGAAACGCAGGAGTTTAAAAAAGACCGAGGCGCTGAGCTGATCAATACGTATGCAGTGATGACCAAACCTTTGAAGGAATTCCCCAAGTGGCATGAGCGGAGCCTTCTCTGGGAAACCGCCCGACCGTATTTGTATTTTCGGACAACGCCGGAGGGACGTATTATTGCAGGAGGTAAAGATGAACCGTTGACGGATCCAGAGCGCCGTGATGTCAGAGTGATTTCACAAAGTCAAAGGTTATTGGAAGAGCTGGAAGCTTTGTTTCCTGAAATCAAAGGCATTGAGATAGAATACTCCTGGGGTGCTGTATTCGGCTCTACGCGTGATGGGCTTCCTTATATCGGCCCTCATCCCAAGTTCCCTCATTGCTACTTCATCGAGGGTTATGGGGGCAATGGGACGGTGTACAGCATGATTGCTGCGGAGTTATTAACAGATACGATTGCGGGTAAACATCGGCCGGAGCTTGATCTATTCTCATTGACACGAACTGCCAAACCTTCTCCTTCTTAAAAAACGGACGTGAATAAGCAGTATTGAGGTTTTAAAAAAAGCTTAGTCCTCTTATTAACAATAAGAGGACTAAGCTTTTTATGAGGATGCTTATGCTTTATCGGTACTCAGATTACGTACGAGCTGAATACGGTCTTCTTGCGCTAGACTGTGCTGTACATGGAAGCACGAAGGGCACACATAAACATTAAGGGAGAATGGAGCTGTTAATACAGAGCCACCCAATGTAGCCGGTGAAGAAGGCTCGAAGCTGCCAACAAGCTGCTTACCCGCAAGGATAGTTAACTCATGGCATTGTGTACATTCCGGAGCTTCTTCCTGAATCGCTAGGATAGCCGATACACGTTCTTCATACTTATTCAAATCATAATCGTCACCGAATTGGTTGAGCGTGTTGTAGATTGGAACTACGCTGTCTTTGTCGACGTCTCCCCAGAGATCATCATCATTAATGACCTCTTGTTTAGGTTGTTCTACGACTTCTTCTTCCTCTTCTTCGATACCGTCTATCCCTACATTAACCGTACGGTATCCACTAAGTTCATTGTTGCAGTGAGGACAATTTTCCTCTGGTCCGAATTCCTCGTCCCATACGATTTCAGTATGACACCAAGGGCACACAGTTGTTTCCATCTTAATAATCTCCTTCATACTTCACGTTTAAATTTAGTTCATCATTAAATAAATAATACCGGCTGCTATAAAAGCAATAGCTGACACAAACAAAACTCGGGTAAGAATCTTCATGAAATCCTCCTAATACCCCACAAAGTGGAGCTGCTCATTTCAAAGCTTGTCCAGCTTCATCTGGAATCCTTTGTAGGGAGGTGCAAAACTTTCTATTTTCTTAAAATATAGCTGCACCAATCACATAAGACAACGAAACCGAGATCAGCATCGCTATTAGCCCAACAGCACGGTTATCTGCAGCGATCTCCTCATCAATAGAGAACACTGGAGTCAGGAATTCAAATAAAAAATAGGCAAGCAGCAGCAGCAAAAAACCGACGACCGACCACTTCATCGTCTCATAAATCGAAACACCTGATTCAATGCTGAAACGCAGTACGTTGCAAATTCCGAAGATTTTGCCACCAGTAGCCATGGCTACTGCCAAGTTCCCCTTGCGAATTTCTTCCCAGCAATTATATTTCGTTACCATTTCAAAAATAGACAGAAATACAACAAGCCCAAGAATTGCTACTGCAAAGTAGCCAAGCAAGGCACCTAGCGGATGACCCAGCAAAAGATCAATATCTCCTTGCACACTTTCCCCTTCTTTCTGCCGGGCAATCCCGCTATTGCAGCTCAGCCACGGTTACGCCTGCGCCGCCTTCATTATAATTTCCAAGCCTATAGCTCTTAACATGTCTGTGTTTACGCAAATATTCTTGAATTCCTGTGCGGAGCACACCTGTCCCTTTACCATGAATAATAGAAATTTGGCCCAGATTTCCTAAGAAGGCTTCATCAATAAAACGATCCGTCTCCATAATCGCTTCTTCCAAATTCGTACCTCGCAAATCCAGTTCTCTGCGAATGTTCTCATCACGGGAGCGTTTAACGGTTGTCGCCTGCCGAAGAGGCGTTGGTACAGAGGCTGCTTTCGAAGAGAGCAGTTCCAAATCATCCAGGCTTACCTTCATCTTCATGATCCCAAACTGCACTACAGCCTCTTTAGAGCCGCTTAATTCCACTACAAAACCTTTTTGGTTTAAGCTATCTACCTTCACTTCATCACCAGGACCAATCGTCCGCGGAGCCTTAGCTGGTTTACGATTAGCGGTCTTCTTACGCGGTGAAGGTTCCGCTTCGTCTAGACGTCTCCGTGCTTCAATCAGCTTATGCTCTTTGACTGAAGCGCCTTCTTCCATAGCTAAGCGGCGTAAATCACTGATGATTTCTTCCGCTTCTTTACGCGCTTTCTCCAAGATTGCACTGGCATCTTTCTCCGCTTTCTCCAGCCGTTTGTCCCGCTGGCTTTCCAGCTTCTCCAGCTCTTGTTGTTGTCTGCTGCGTAGTTCTTCTACTTCACGGCGGATGCTCTCTGCCCGTTCATGTTCTTGTTCCGCTCCAAGTCGATTCTCTTCGAGAGAGGCAATCATATGCTCAACACGCAGATCCTCTTCCTTCACTTCGCCACGCGCATGCTCCAGAATCGCACCTGGCAGACCTAATCGCTCTGCAATTGCAAAGGCGTTGCTTCGTCCAGGAACACCAATCAGCAGGCGGTAGGTAGGGCTGAGACTTTGAACATCGAACTCCATGCTGGCATTGATGACCCCTTTACGCTCATAAGCATAAGCTTTCAGTTCACTATAATGCGTGGTAGCGACCATACGGCATTCTATCCGGTGAATATGCTCCAGAATGGCAATTGCCAGCGCGGAACCTTCTGCCGGATCCGTACCTGCGCCCACTTCATCAAGCAGAATTAGACTCTTAGGAGTCATTCTCCGCAGAATGGAAATGATATTCGTCATATGGCTGGAGAATGTACTCAGACTCTGCTCAATACTCTGTTCATCCCCAATATCTGCATAAATGGCATCAAACACACACATTTGACTGCCTTCTTCTGCAGGGATGAACAAACCAGACATCGACATGAGACTCAACAATCCAATCGTCTTGAGTGTAACGGTTTTACCACCCGTATTTGGTCCGGTTACAATAATCGAGCTGTATTGGTTGCCCAGCTCCACATCCAGTGGAACCACATGCTCCGCAGGAATAAGCGGATGGCGTCCTTTGCGCAGCTTCAAATACCCGCGATCGTTCATACGAGGCTGTGTAGCCTTCATATCTCGGGCAAGACGCGCCTTGGAGAAGGTAAAGTCAAGCTCGCCAAGAATATCGATATCATAGGTCATTTCTTCGGCTATATCAGCTACAAGTGCTGTCAACCTATGCAATATGATCTCGATCTCCCGTTCTTCACGCAGCCGTGTTTCACGCAGCTTATTATTCATCGCGACAATAGACTCAGGCTCGATAAATAAAGTAGCCCCTGATCCGGACTGATCATGTACTATACCACCGAAATGCGCACGATACTCCGCTTTTACTGGAATAACAAACCGATCTCCACGAATGGTTACCAGCTGATCCTGCAGCATCTTAGCAACGGAAGAAGAACGAATCATAGAATCCAGCTTCTCACGAATCCGGGTCTCCCCTCCGCGTAATTCACGGCGAATCGTAGCCAGTTCAGAACTAGCTGTGTCAAGCACATCTGCGTTCTCGTCTATACATAAACGGATGGCATCTTCTACATGTTTTTGCTCCGATAAAACATCGCTGAGTGAAAATAGGAATTCTATCTTTTCCTCCTCATGCATAGCTGCCAGGAATCGTTTGACTCTTCTTGCGCCGCCAATGGTAGTTCCCACTGCCAGCAGTTCAGTTGTTCCCAACATTCCACCTATAGAGGCACGTTTTAGTGCTGCTCGAATATCGCTTATCCCGCCGAATGAAGGAATACCCTTCAGACGATCTACATTAGCCGCTTCATCCGTGGCTTGAAGTAGCTTCTTCACACCTTCAAAATCACCGGATGGTCTTAGTTGCTCCGCAGTCAATCGTCCCATTGAGGTTTGCGTATATTGCATTAATTTATTTAAAATCTTGCGATATTCAAGCGTATGCAAAATTTTGTCGTCCAATTACAGTCACAGCTCCCTTCATAGATGTTTCCATTATACAGAATTCAAGCCAATTTCGCTATTTGGTATCGGTTAAAGCATAAAAACAAGCATTAAGGTCACAATAAGAACTGCACATATCCTTAGCTTGGGCCAAAGGAGGTTAGTACAGTGAATTTCTTGAGTCATGTGGGTCGTTTTATTGTAGCAGCGCTTGTTCTGATGGTTGTTGGTTGGATTGTTCCACAGTTCACGATTGGTGGCTTCTGGAGCGCTCTAATCCTTGCACTGGTGATTGCGTTACTCGGCTGGGTTGTCGAAGGAATCTTCGGCAAAAAAGCAACGCCCTTCGGGCGCGGTATCGTCGGTTTCATCGTTAGTGCATTAGTTATCTGGGTCGCTCAATTCGTAGTGAGTGGAGTCAGCGTTTCCATTCTAGGAGCTATCCTGGCGGCATTGGTCATCGGTATTGTCGATTTGTTTTTGCCGGTATCCACGCCGTTTGAGGCAGCAAAGTAACCAAAGCTATTCACAACACAGAACCCCTATTTCCGGTTCTTTTCCGGTAATAAGGGTTCTGTGTTGTTTTTATCCATATGACACAATCTCCGCTTCATGACGCTCAGCACAATTGACCACTCTGTTCTTGCCTTTCTTTTTAGCGGTATAGAGCGCTTTATCCGTTTTACGAAAAAGAAGCTCTTTCCCATCCCCAAGCTGATAATTACAAATTCCAATGCTGACGGTAATCGGCTTATTCCCAGCCTGCAAATGCTCGATTTGAGCAATATTGATCCGTAATTTCTCTACCGCCTCGTAAGACTCTGAAAAACTTTTGTCTGTAAAAATTACTGCAAACTCTTCACCGCCATATCTGGCCGCAAAATCATTTAACTCAATCATACCGCCAACCTTGTCCGCAATTACCTTAAGAACAAGATCCCCAACCCTGTGTCCGTAGGTATCATTAACTTGCTTGAAGTTATCTATATCGAAAAGAGCCAGCTGCAGTTGAAGGTTGTTGCTTTCACATTGCTCCAATAATGAATCCAAATATTCATGAAAGGTTTTATGATTATATAGTCCAGTAAGTGCATCTATCTTCAGCAGCTTATCCGAAATCGCCCTCTCCACCATAAGATCTTGGCCTTCCTTCGTTAATCTCTCCAGATTTACACGCGCTTCCCGCGCACGAATAATTACAGCCAGAGCCATCCCTACAAATATTATAAATACACACTCTACCATTAAGAATTCAAGCAGTGGTTTATGTAGGAATGGCCGTTCCAACCCGAAATATACCCCCGCATAAAACACAATACTAAATAGTCCCATTAGATACAGGAGCTTACGATCAAAATAAATAAGAGCGACCATAATCGGCATCATGAGCGTCATCTGAGCACCATCGATAAAAGGCTCTAATACAAAATACATAAGGTAGGACACTAAAAAACCACAACTAACCACCCCATATTTAGGGGATTGTTTATTATAACGAAGCCACAGCTCCGCAGTAATCATAAGGGCTACAATTAGTAAATTACAGGCTATAAATAAGTGCCATAGATTCGTGTCCATGGTTGTTTTTATTTGAAGCCGGTTAATATTCGACAAAAACAGCAACTGTGAGATTAATAAAAGAATAACTACCATCCAATAACCTTTTAAAATTCTACGGTGCCAAACCTCCGTATTTAGCGCATCGTTAGTACTTGAAATATGTATCCCCTACTTTTGTACGTTAATGTAATAGCTTTCATTATAATAAATTTTAGTTATATTTTCATCATTTATTTGCAATTTACGACAAAGTTTGAACAGTCTCCCTTGTTCACGGATTTTTCACATTTAATCAAAGCGCTTACTTAAATTTTAAGTTATGATGTCTACATAATTGTCACATTTTCACTATGCTTGGACTTCTTAGGAGGAGGTTTGGATCATTAAAAAATTTGCAATTCTACTTTCAATTGTGTTTGTTATAGCACTTACAGCCTGTGGAAACAACAATGATAGTGCTGCTGGCAAAGCTAACACATCGGAGCCAGAGATCGAGGCAGAAACAGAACTTATAATTACAGCTACGAATTACAGCTTTGATCAGGAAGAATACCATCTAAAAAAAGGTGTGCCCGTCAAAATTATTTTTAAAAACGATAGCGGCAATCACGGCATCCTTATCCCTGAATTCGAACTCCAGCTTAATAGCAAAAAGTCCTCGAAAGTAATTGTTCCAGAGGAAGCCGGCACATTCGAAATGACCTGTTCGATTATGTGCGGTTCCGGACATAGCGGCATGAACGCAAAAATCATTGTGGACTAGATAAATCATTAATAGCCGATCGTTAGGGAATTGCCCTGACGATCGGCTATTTATTTACCCTAAATCATTGACAAACAGGGCTGACCTGAAATAGATTTCTCTACACATCAGGTACAGCCCTCTTTCTTGCATCCGACATTCAACTATCCTGTTCGATCAGTTGAATCCATTCATTATATTCATTTTGAAGCTTGGCATATTCCTCTTGAAGATTACGATGCTCATCCGTCATCTTCTGTAGTTCATTCTGATGCATCTCAAACTGGACCTGTAGCAGACGAAGTTGTCCTTGGGCCAACTCATAGTTCTCGCCGACTTCACCAAGCTGCTGAAGCACCTCACTGCGTTCACGTTCAATAGATTTCTGCTTAGCCTCAGCCTCACCGGCCTCCTGCTGCCAAATATCTATCTCTTCACGCAGCTTCGCCTCCAAATCACTCCACTGCTGCTGTCGCTCGAATAATTCCTCGTACTTTTGCTTCCATGAAGCGCCGTACGCCTCTGCTTCCCTCAGAACATCCTGCTGCTCTGCAACAGTAGCAGCGGCCTCAAGGCTAGCTTCAGACAATTCTTCTAAGCGTCGAGCTGTCTCTTCGCCTTCTTCCTGCAGCAGTTGATATCTTTCCTGCAGACGTTCCCCATCTTGCAGCACTTCATCATATTGAGAGATCAGTTCCTCATAACGTTCACGAAGTGCTGACAGTTCCTTCTGAACCTGTCCACCTTGTTCACGGAGTGCTGCAGTTTCCTGTTCTGCATCCGTACGAAGCTGAACTTCCCGGTCTAACTGTTGTACTAATCCATCCGCTTGACCACGAAGGGTCTCAATCTCCTTTTGAAGCGCCAATGATTTCTCTTCGGTCTCCATTAGGTTCATTTCAAGCTCACTAATGTCTTCCATCCGTTTATCCGAGAGCTCCTGCCAATTTGCTGCCTCCGCCACAGATCCAGCCAGTTCTTCCTGAATACGGTGCAGATTCTCACTCGTTTCCTGTAGTGACTTCCGCAGCTCTGATGTTTCATTCTGGGACTGCTGGTAACGCTGGCGCAATTCTTCCAGCTCATCATTCAACAGCGTGCCTAGCTCAGTGGCCGTACGCAGCTCCTCACTGAGCTGTTCTTCGCGTTTAACAACCGCTTCATATTGTCCGAGCAGCGTCTGACGAGCATCTCGTTCACTCTTAAGGCTCGCCTCTGCCGCACGGAGTCTAGACTGAAGTTGTCCTGTTCCACCACGAAGCTCAGCCAGCTGTTTCTCGAGCTCTTGAATGCTTTGCTTATGTCTATGTTCCTGAGTACCTTGCGACTGTCGAAGTTCCTTATTCTTAGCAAGCTCCCGTTGTAGAGCTTCCCGCTCTTCAGCCAGTTCCTTGCCTAACTTCGTTGTCGTGTTCTCAAGCTCCTTACCTAGTGTCAACTTCGTCTCCTCGAGTTCCTTCCCTAATGTTGATTTAGTTTCCTCAAGCTGTTTCTCTAAGGTTGATCTAGTTTGGGTTAGCTCAAGTTCCAGAGCAGACATTGTATCTGTCTTCTCCTTAGTCAGCGTCTCACGAGTATTCTCCAGCTCTTGCAAATGCGCTGCCTTCTGCTCTTCCAGCTGCTGTAGACGGATGGCTTCTGCATTGGCCAGCGCCTCTCGATGATTCTCACGAATCATTGCCTGTTCAGCCTCATAGCTTGCCCGCAGTTCTTGCAGCTCCAGCTCACGCGCAAGCAACTCCTCTTCCAGCTTCTCTCGCGCGGCGTCAGCCGCATGGGTTGCTTCCTGAAGCTGATCCGCATGTACCTTGCGCTCGTTCTCCTGGATCTCCAGATGACGCTTGCGCTCTTCTTCAACCGCAGCAATCAGTCGTGCTGCTTCTTCCTTAGCCGCCGCTTCAAGGCGTTCATATTCTTCTTGTCGCTCCCGCTGAACCTCCAGCAGGCGAGATACTTCCAATCGCAGTTCACTGCGTTCACCTGTCATCATGTTGAGTTCATTTTTAAAATCCTGAACCTGAATAGCCTGCTCCGCCATATGTACTGCTGCAAGCACCGCTATACGCGGCGTATCCAGTCTGTTGTGTGATTTAGAAATCGTGCGCATATGTTCGTCAACATAACGGGCCACTTGTTTCATATATTCAGTGCTGCTTCCGACGAGTTTATAGGAAGTTCCGTATATCTCCACGGCGACACGTGTCCGGTCCATAGCCACAGTTGTGCCCTCCTTTGTATGTGTGCGGATTCTAAGCTAGTCTTACTGTTTCTATTGTAGCTTTTTTCTTAAGCATTTGGCAAAATCCCTTGTAATCAATAGATTCTCGCTGATATCCTCCGCATTTCACTCTACCCAGAAAAAGCCGCAGCGAATCTCAGTTTCTAAATGGATTCGCTGCGGCTTTACACAATTCCTGCTATTTTCTTAATTCTGCGCCAAAAGTTTGTTGAAGGACTGATAATAGCTTATCATGCACTTCTCCAACCTCTTCATCTGTCAATGTATGTTCACCGTGACGATACAGCAGTGAGATCGCAATACTCTTCTTTCCACTCTCTAACTTGCCACCAGTGTACACGTCGAATACCTGTACGGATTGCAGCAAAGTTCCTCCGTTTGCACGGATGGAAGCTAGCAGATCGCCCGCTGGTACAGTTGAATCTACAACCACAGCAATATCCCGTTCCATACCTGGGAAACGTGGAAGCTCATTATATTGCATACGGCTTTGCGTGTTATCATACAGCGGCTGCAGTAGAATCTCAGCTACGTAAGTATCCACTAGATCAAGCTCTCTTTGCAGTTCCGGATGAAGCTGGCCCATAGTTCCAATCTTCACACGACCCTCGTCTCCGACTAAATATACCGACGCTGAACGCCCAGGATGATACCCTTCTGGACTATCTCCCTCGTAGATAATTCTGTCTGTAAGACCCAAATAAGCAAATACTGATTCCAGCGCACCCTTCAAATCAAAGAAATCTACAGGCTGTGCAGAAACGTTCCATTGCTTCACGGTTAGGCTACCGCTAAGCAACAACCCAAGCACCGGCAGTTCACGCGGCTGACGAGTCAACTGTTCTTCATCTGTGAAGAAAACATTGCCGATTTCAAACAACGCTAGATCGCTTTGACGACGGTTGGTATTGTAGCTAGCAATATCCAATAGTTGTGGCAGAAGGCTGGTACGCAGTACACTGCGTTCTTCACTCATTGGCATAGCCAATTTGACCGCTTGTGAGCCTTCCGATAACTCAGGGAACATTTTGCTTTGTTCCGGCTGGATGAAAGAGTAGCCCATCACTTCCTGATAACCGCCATGCGACAACAGGCGGCGCAGTTCACGGCGGAGTGATTGCTTATGCGTCAATGCGCCTGGCGTTGTAACTCCTTCAATCAAAGTCGTTGGAATGTTATCATACCCGTACAGACGGGCAATTTCTTCAATAAGGTCAACATCATAGCTGATATCGCCGCGTCTAGTTGGCACTTGAACTTCGATCAGCCCTTGTGCGGTATCCCCGCACTTGAAATGAAGACGGCCAAACAATGTCTTCACTTCTAGCAAGGAAAGATCTGTTCCCAGATAACGGTTCAGCTTCTCCAAGGACAAAGTAAGTACCTTCTCTTCTCCAGCGACTGTTCCTGCTTGCACAATACCTTCATGCACAGATCCGCCAGCATAACGTGCAATAAGTACTGCAGCGCGATTCAATGCAGGGATCTCTGCATTTGGATCCACTTCTTTCTCGAATCGAAGCGATGCTTCCGAGCGAAGTCCCAGTTGACGCGAGGTTTTACGAACGGTTCCTCCATCAAACTTAGCGGATTCCAGCACGAGATTTACCGTCTCAGCAGTAACTTCCGTATCCTGACCTCCCATTACTCCAGCCAGAGCTACTGCTTTAGCTCCATCAGCGATAACGAGCATATGTGGCTCAAGCTTCCGTTCTTGGCCATCAAGTGTAGTCAGGACTTCACCCTCATGAGCAAGACGAACGCCGAGTTCTCCGCCTTCTATTTTATCTGCATCAAAAGCATGAAGCGGCTGTCCGTATTCGAGCATCACATAGTTAGTGATGTCTACGATGTTGTTAATTGGACGAATTCCTGCCGCCATCAGACGATTCTGAATCCACAGCGGTGATGCTGCAGGCTTAACGCCTGAGATATAACGAACTGCGTAATGACTGCACTGTTCTTCATTCTCAATCTTAACGGAAATAGATTGCGCAGATGCTCCGCTGATCTCAATGATTTCACTCGCAGGATCGGGCAGTTTAATCTCGCGTCCAAGAATTGCGCTCACTTCATAAGCAGCACCAATCATGCTTAGGCAGTCTGAACGGTTCGGAGTCAGATCGAATTCCAGAATTTCATCATCTAGACCCAGCAACTTTGAAATATCTTGACCGATCTCTGTACCTTCAGGAAGTACAAGAATTCCTTCTTGTTGCTCTTTAGGAAGCAATTTATCATTGAGTCCCAATTCTTTAGCCGAGCAGATCATCCCTTGTGATAATACCCCGCGCAGCTTCGCTTTTTTGATATCCAGACCTGGAAGCTTAGCGCCAACAAGAGCTACAGGAACGGTTTGTCCCGCAGCCACATTTTTTGCGCCACAGACGATTTGCAGATCTTCACCTTGACCTGCATCCACGATACATACGTTCAGTTTATCCGCATCAGGATGTTTTTCTTTCGATTTCACATAGCCGGTTACGATACCGGAAATCCCTTTATTGCGGCGCTCTACTCCGTCAATTTCAATACCGGCAGCGGTAATCTTCTCCGCTAGCTTTTCGGCGGTTACTCCTTCAATCGATGTATAATCAGCCAACCATCCGGTTGATACTTTCATGTCCGCTCACTTCCTTTATGTTTCAGATGTATTTATCTACTTGCCGTTCGATCTGCTTCCTGTGGGATGCTTGATTAAGAGCTCTCAATTTCAACTACAAAACACTATTAAGAGCGGTCCCTGCAAGGAATCTTTGGACTTCCGGCCGCTGTTGTCCCCAGATTTCTTGATCTAAACCGCTCTTCGCGGTGGAAATCCGGGGACAAAGGCGGTCGCTATCGCTCCTACAGTTCCAAAATTCCTTTCCGATCCTAGCTTAATAGGGTTTTTACAACATGAAATCAAATGCTCCAAAATCCATCCTCCTAACCCGCAAGCCAGCTCGCCCACCAAAAATCTAAACGCCCTTGAATTGCTTTACAAAACTCATATCGTTGTTATAGAAATGACGGATGTCATCGATGCCGTATTTAAGCATAGCAATCCGCTCAACACCCATACCAAATGCGAAGCCGCTATACTTAGCAGGATCATAGCCACCCATTTTCAGAACGTTTGGATGCACCATGCCGGCACCAAGGATTTCTAACCATCCGCTTTGCTTGCACAGTCTGCAGCCATCGCCGCCACATTTGAAGCAGCTTACGTCCACTTCAACGCTTGGCTCGGTGAATGGGAAGAAGCTCGGACGAAGACGAATGTCTGTATTCGGGCCGAACATCTCTTGTACGAATTGCTGCAAGGTGCCTTTCAGATCACTCATCCGAATGTTACTTCCGATAACCAAACCTTCAATTTGATGGAACTGGAAGGAATGCGTTGCATCGTCATCATCGCGGCGGAATACTTTACCCGGGCAAATGATTTTAACTGGAACTTCACCGTTCATAGCCTGCATAGTACGAATCTGTACCGGAGACGTTTGAGTACGCATAAGCAGGTCATCCGTTAAATAAAAGGAGTCCTGCATATCGCGTGCCGGGTGATTTTTAGGCAGATTTAGGGCTTCAAAGTTATAATAATCGGTCTCCACTTCCGGACCTTCAGCCACACGGTAGCCCATACCAATGAAAATATCCTCAATTTCCTGAACCACTCTGCTAAGCGGGTGAATGCCCCCTTGCTGCATGCGGCGACCCGGCAATGTTACGTCTACTTTTTCAGCCTGCAGACGTTGCTGAGTCTCTTGCTGTTGAAAAGCTTCTTGCTTCGCTCCAATAATCTCCTCAATCGCACTACGCACCTGATTCGCTACTTGCCCGATAACCGGACGCTCCTCAGCACTAAGTCCTCCCATACCACGCAGAACTTCTGTAAGCTCGCCTTTTTTACCGAGGTATTTCACTCTTAGGTCATTCAAAACCTGTGGATCCATAACCTCCTGCAACTTAGCCAGCGCCTCAACCTTCAATGCTTCCAACTTCTCTTTCATGGCCGTGTACAGCCCCCTTCAATCATTGTCTAGTTCAACAAAAAAAGGCCTTTCCTCCCGGTAAGGGACGAAAAGACCGTGGTACCACCCTTGTTAGACAAGCTGATCTGTTCCCCATAAGAGCTTCATTCCCTCTTTTGGCTGGACAGATACCTATCTCACTTTATACAGAAATAACGGTCTGTGACCGGTTTCCCCTACGCTTCCTTACAAGGCAATCTTAAGGAATTCAAGGAACTGCTCCGGAGTGAACTTCGACAGCTCTGTTTCCTAGAAACGCTCTCAATCACCGGCGTCTCCTCCCTGTAAGTCAGGCACTGTGTACTCTTCTCCATCACTGCATTTTACAATTCAATCTAATTGTCAGGTATCTCTTTTATGCAAGAGATATGTCTGTTTATTATATGCAAAATCTGTCGTTTTGACAAGTTCAAGCATAATTAGGGCAATTTTTATCTGGCTTTAAGCTGGCTTTAAGGTTCAGAGCCGTTCCGGGGACTTTTTTTCAGCTAACGTTCAGCGGAGCTTGATAATTTCCATTATTAAGAAGGCATGGTTGTACTCCATCATAAACCACCTTCATAGTACAAGGACTTTCATACCGGGAGGGAATTACATGCATGCACGAAGAACAAAAGTCGCTGGGATCATACTTAGCGCAGCCGTTCTGAGTCAAGCTTCAGCGTATGGAGCATACGCTGCATCAACGACTAGTACATCCACCAAAACGGCAACCACCACCGTATCCACTCTGGATAAACTCGGCTCGATAGCTTTAAAGAGTAACGTAAGCGTGAAGCTGAGCGATGTAGGCTTTTTAACTCAGGATGGCGGCAATATTCTTACATACACCCTCAGCTATTACAATGGGAGCGGAAGCAGCATCAATCTGGTGGACTATTTCTCTAAGGTAACTACTGCCGGAGGAACGGTTATCCAAGGGAGCCCAGTAACCAGCAGTGCAACTATCAAGTCCATAGCCTCCAAAAGCAGTCAATCCGTAACCTATTATGTAAACATCGGTAAATCCACCTCTTTAAAAGGCGTTAAGATTTCAGTCTTTGGTTGGGATTTCAGCAGTACCGATTATCAAAAGAAGCTGGGTACTTTCACCCTACCTGCAACTTTTTCACAAGCGGTCGCTAGAGGGCAAAGCAAAAAAATAACCTTGAATAATCAACCCGTAACAACCCAAACAGAAAGTCTGCAAATTTACAAATATAACGGTAAGGTATACGCCAAAGTAGGTGTGAGCTTAACCAATCAAGGAACCAAAGTGCTAAGTGATCCTGGACTTAAGGGATACCTCGCATCCGCAGGCGGATCTGTATTTGAATTAACGCTTGATGACGCGAGCAGCAACTACAAAGTACAGCCACAAGAAAAAAAGACGATCTACTACATGACGGAAATCCCCTCTTATATGAAGACAGGCAATATGACTCTGCAGTTTGCTGGAGAAGATACTTCATTAAAAATAGCTTTGCCCCTCGTCACCTATAACCTTCCCGCTGCTACCACACCAGATCTTGTCATAGCCAGCAATGTCATTAAGAAGCTTACAATCAACAACAATACTGTCGAGACGCAGTTAAAAAGCGCCAATGTCTATGCCGACAACGGCACCGCGAAGTGGACGCTGCAATTTCGAGTAAAAAATAGCGGCAACAAGACGATTACTTTGCCTGCTTATGAGTTTACCGTTAAAGCCGCTGAAGGATATAGCTTTCCGGTGGACACGAAGGCTTTCGCCAGCCTTACACTCAAACCCCTTGAAGAAAAAATAATCGAGCTCAGTGCAGAAGTTCCGCTAACGATAGCTCAAGGAACGCTACAGCTGCAAATGAATGAACCCGCTGTCGAGGGTAAGATCATTTTTCCTACAGCCTATTATCAGATCCCTTACATTCTGCAAACTAATAATTGGCAGGACACAGAATACGCAGTGGAGAACAGCCACGGTACATTTGCTGTCAAGCTTACGAACATCCAGCGGCTACCTTGGGCAGACAAAGATCAGCTTGTAGCTAAAATCAATATTCGCAACACGAAATCGACCTCTGTACAGCTTCCAGCGTTTACAAGTGTCATTAAAGCTGGTGAGAGTGATATTAGCAGCACTTCCCAAGTCGTCACAGAAAGCACACAAACCCTACTCGGGCCAAATGAATCCGCAGACGTTTATGTCGTGGCCAATGTTCCTTACACCTACCAGTTCAATCCATTAAAAATAACGCTGCAAGAAACCTCCGGCGAAAGCAAAATTAATTTTCTTTCGTTAAGTACAAATCAGTTGGATAGCCGTGTTCAGGAAGTTGCAGCACTAAGTTCCTTCCAAATTGACCTTGAAAGCAAAAAAGCAGAAGTATTAGAGCGCCGGACAACGGTTTATCAGGGTACGAGCTCCAATATCATGTACACAGAACTGGAAATGAACAGTGAGGAAACACGTAAATCAGAGCAGGCTCAACTCGTAGCTTATTACAAAACACCAGACAATCAATATTTCGAAGGCGAGGTCAACCAGTCTACAACTTCCACGAGCCCTAACGGAAAAAATCTGATTACCGTCTGGACTAAGCTTCCACTTGGAGTAGATCCTTCTCAGCTTGTTCTTTATATCGGTGAAGGGGTATCCGAAGGAAAACTTACGGCTCCTGGCGGGAAATCAACGGGATATATCAATACGGTGTCACTGGGACTAAATAATGTTGCGTTGGAGGCAAAGAGCAATCTTTTGGATGTAGAATTGTTCCCTTATACCCTATCCGTGACAAATGCAGTCACCACCGTCACTGGTGGAAAAGATACGCTAAGCACTGTCCTAACCTACAACCTGTCGAGCAGCACGCTTTACGAATCGGGTACGTATGAGCACAAGCTTGTACTAGAGCTGATCGACCCCTTCGGACAAACGATGGAAAAGACATTAACACTTGGCACAGATCTGCCATTAGGTAGCTTCAAGTCGTACACCACAACATTCACAAGCAATCTTTACAAAACTCTAAGTGGCGGCGCGATCCGATTGAATATATACGACGAATTCCAAGGTCATCGAAATTTGCTGGGAACTGGGACCTATGTTGTCACTTATCAGGCAGCGTCAACGACTTCAAACAGCAATTCCGCTTCAAACACCGATTCTGATGCTAACAATCCATCCGACATTTAGTAAAAGCGCAAGGGTGGCTGAATTCAAAAGAAATTTGATGATCTATGGAGGATAGAAATGAAGAAGAAAAAAGTGTTGCTCTGGACCATCGGAGTAGTAGCTGTAGCAACAGCCGGATTGTTGGTGTATACATTTTTACCTGATAAGAGCAGTCAGGCTGCTGAAGTGCCCGTAAATACAGCCACGGTTACGAAGGGCGATATCATAGTAAATGTATCTGGAGCAGGCTCCGTCACGGCCACCGAAACAGGAAAAGTGAAAACGAAGGACGCTGGAACCGCAGCTGAAGTGCTTGTCCAAGAAGGAGACCTTGTGAAAAAAGGCCAGACATTAATTACCTTCGAAGGCGATGACCTGAGTGACAATCTCAAACAGGAACAAACCTCTCTTACCTCACTTGAAGTGGATCTTCAGGACAAGCAGGAGCAGTATAAGAAGCTTGCCGTGGCAGGTGCCTCCGAGGATGAATTGGCCAGTGCCAAACGTTCGATTGAAAAAGCGAAAACAGATATCGCTTCTCAAATCGAAAAAATAGCATCTGTACAAGAAGATATGATCCCTCCAGATCCCCTAACCGCCCCTATTGACGGAACTGTTACAGCTGTTAATATAGCCAACGGTGAAAAAGCGATGGATGGCTCTGAACTCATCGATATCACCAATTATGCTAATTTAAGCGTCATAGTGCAGGTGGATGAGCTTGATATTACTACAGTGAAGTTGGGGATGCCTGCCACCATTTCATTGGATGCCCTTCCCGACACTGAATTCAAGGGGAGTGTCACAAAGATTGCCAAGGAAGGTACAGTCTCAAACGGAGTATCCCTCTTCGATGTTACCGTTGGCTTAACTAGCTCCGAAGGTGCCCTTGTCGGGATGTCGGCAGAAGTTTCAGTTACAACGGCTGAGAAAAAAGATGTGTTAACCGTACCGGTTGAAGCTGTTCAAGAAAGAAATGGCAAGTATACAGTAGCTCTCCCCTTAACAGCGGGTTCAACCGAAAACTCATCTACCGAGGGCCAGGCACCAATGCCTAGTGGGGCTCCTGATGATGCCCGCGGCGGAGTAATGCCCAGCGGAGCACCTGAAGCTGGCGGTGGAGTTATGCCTAGCGGAGCGCCTGATGCTCGCGGTGGCGCAATGCCTAGCGGAGCGCCTGATGCTCGCGGCAGCGGTGCTATGGCTAGTGGAGCAGCTGGTACAAGAAACCGCGGAAATAGTAATCAGCGAATGGTTTCTGTCGAAGTGGGCATTCATGATGAGAGCAGCATTGAAATTGTCAGCGGACTTAATGAAGGAGACAAAGTGATCATTCCTACAGTAATCTCTACCAAAACGGGTACAACTAGTACTGAGATGCAAATGCAAGGCGGTATGGGTGGCGCCGGTTTCGGCGGCGGAGGCTTTAGCGGTGGTGGCGGCTTCAGTGGAGGTGGTGCTGGTGGCATGGGCGGAGCACCAGCTGGTGGTGGTGGGGGTGGCAGCAGATGAGTGCTTCAGCACCACTGATCCAAGTCCAGAACATGACCCATGGCTATAATATGGCCGGAGAAACTATGACAGTCCTGAAAAATCTTTCCTTTACAATCGACTTCGGAGAGTTCGTAGCGATTATAGGTCCTTCCGGTTCTGGTAAATCAACACTCATGAACATGCTTGGATGCCTCGATATATCAGATGAGGGAAGTTACCTTCTGGACGGGCAAGAGGTTCGCAAATTATCCGACAACAAGCTGGCTATTATCCGAAATGAGAAGATCGGCTTTATCTTTCAAAATTTCAATCTTCTCCCCAAATTGTCTGCTGTCGAGAATGTAGAGCTTCCTCTAATATACCGCGGCCTCTCACATCGAGAACGTAGAGAAACGGCGCAACAGGCACTCCTTAAAGTAGGCTTGGAGGAAAGAATGCATCACCGACCTTCTGAGCTTTCTGGAGGACAGCAACAGCGTGTTGCGATTGCGCGAGCCATGGCTGGATCTCCCCCGATTCTACTTGCAGATGAACCTACCGGGGCGCTTGATACGCGAACTGGACAAGAGGTCATGCAGATGATTCGAGAATTAAATGAGCAAGGTCATACAATCATCCTAATCACACATGACCTCGAAATTGCAAAGCAAGCGAAGCGGATCATTCGTATTCAGGATGGCAACCTCGTAGAAGATCGGAGGAATGCGAGGTGAAATTATTTCAAAGTATGCGGATGGCTCTAAAAAGTATTTACAGCAGTAAAGTAAGAGCTTTTTTAACGATGCTGGGTATTATTATTGGTGTATCATCCGTTATCATTCTCGTTTCTGTGGGGCAGGGAACTACTTCTCAGATTACGGAGCAGCTTAATGGACTCGGAACAAATCAGCTGACGGTAAACATCACTGGCCGCGGGGCTACCACCTCCCTCACCTATGAAGAAGCCTTAGCACTAGGAGATATAGAGGGGATAGAAAATGTAGCTCCTGTAATCAGTGGCAACGTTACAGCCAAGCATAATACTGAGAATGTTAGCGTTACTGTTGAAGGCATTACACCTTCTTATGAGGACGTTAAGGATTTCCATGTACAGTCAGGACGTTTCCTGCTTGATATAGATACAGAGTACCGGCAGAAGGTTGCGCTGATAGGCACAGGTACGGCTGAGGATTTATTCGGCACAGATGATCCTGTAGGCCAAAAGGTACAGCTAAACGGGATCAGCTATAAAATCGTCGGCCTGTTGGAAGCCAAAGGCTCTAGTCTAAGTGGTTCCAACGATGATATCTTATTAATCCCTATAGCTACTGCAGAACGTCAGTTAAAAAGCAAAGGCGTACGTTCTATCACAATTGCGACGACTTCAGCAGACACTGTAGCCACGGTAAAAGATAAACTAGAGAGTACACTGGATGCTAAATTTAATTATGCGGATAATGCTTTTAGTGTATTTGACTCTCAAGAGATGCTGGAAACTGTAAATTCTACGACAGCTACGCTTTCAATGGCACTTGCGGGAATTGCCGGCATTTCACTATTTGTTGGGGGGATCGGCATCATGAATATTATGATCGTATCCGTCAATGAAAGAACAAGAGAAATTGGTATCCGCAAAGCAATTGGCGCCAAAAAGTTCGATATTCTCGCTCAATTCATGATCGAATCCATTGTGCTTAGCGGATTGGGTGGGGTGATCGGTGTTGGTATTGGAGTCGTAGGTAGTTGGCTCCTAGGAAAGTATACTTCACTTACCGTATCCATTGCCTGGGATATGGTACTGATCTCTTTTGTTTTCTCCTTGCTTATCGGCGTAATTTTCGGAATGATGCCTGCGAACAAAGCCGCACGGCTTCGCCCCATTCATGCACTACGTAACGAATAGTTACTTCAAGTAAGCTGCCCAGTCATTAATATGACTGAGCAGCTTTTTTAGCATAACAGAACGCATATTTTTGAGGCTGAGCTAGGTATCATTTACGAAGACGGTGGGTAATAGGATTTATGGATTTGAATATAGATAAGGCAATAGGCTCATACCGTAATCATTAATTTTATTATTATCGATATTTATTTGAGGAAGCGATTGCTCTATAAGTAGGACGTCCTATATACTTGTTGTACTACAAACTGCGGTCCACACACAATTTATCTTTCCCATGCCTCATTTCCCATTATGTTACAACACCTCTTTTTCACATAGTCACTCTCAACATCTTTGCCTGAAAATAAAATACACCTGCCACAAATGGATGTTCCGCAGGTTATAGTTAGCAGCAATAAGATTTGTTAAACATCTTATGCGGGGAGAGAATGACCGTGGCTGGATTTTTCGATATCAAAGTAACACGCAAACTAATCTTTATTTTCGCTGCGATCTCCATTCTACTGGTTGGGATTAGTGTAGCTTCTTTACTCTATCTAAATCACACCATTAACAGAATGTCAGATTCTTTATATGAAGATGTATTTGAGAACTCTGAGCTCATACTGAGCGCTGATCGTGATCTGTATCAAGCCGCAATCGCTCTCCACTCCTCCATGAGCTCGAACCTCACTGACGCTGAACGTGATCAGTTCATTCAGGAATTTAAGGACAATAATCAACAAGCACAAGAACGGGTAGGCCTAGCAAGTTCAGACATCAGATCCATCAACAAACCCTACAGTGATTTGAAGCAGGCCAATATACTTACTGAATTAGAGAATGAGCTCCATGCCTTTGAAACATCCCTAGTCCTATGGAAGAATACAGGGAGTAAATTGATAGCTGAACGGATGCAAATCGGATGGGACCCTGCTTCATATCATGCTGTAAATCTGAACATGCAGTTAAATGAAGTTAGAACTCATCTTGATCAATCAGAAGACCTGGTAGACACCTACGCCTTACAAGTAACAGATGGGTTCCAAGATAAAAAGAGTGCACTTTTTGCGCTGTACTCATTGGTCTTCTTTATTCTGCTTCTAGTTATTATTTATCTGGGTCGCAAAATCATTTGGCTCAAAAATGAAATGCTGGAGGAACAAACACTCTATCAGCTAATCGGTGAAACCATGTCTGACTTTATTATATTGACTGATCCTAACGGGTTGATATTGTATAGCTCCCCTTCACATTCAAGTATTCTCGGCTATGTTCCTAAAAAGGGTGACCCACTATCCAACTATATTCGTGAACCGGAAATCGCTTGGGCCAAACTAAAGAGTATCGTTCAAGGAACCCCTCGTATCTCAGAGCTACGAATGCGTGGAGCTGAAGGGCAATGGGTATGGCTGGAAACGAAGGTGTCGCCTGTTCGGGGAAGCAATAATTTCCCAGCACAATTTATGTTAGTGTCCCGTGAAATTACACAACGGAAGCAGTACGAAGAACGATTACATAAGCTAGCCTTCTATGATCATTTAACCGCAATTCCCAACCGTGCTCATTTCAAAATGTACATGGAGAATCTCATCAACCAACCCGAGGAACGGAGAAAGAATATTGCACTCGCATTGCTGGATTGCGACAGATTCAAGCAGTTAAACGATACCTTAGGACATCTGGCAGGTGACGAATTTCTCCAACTGCTCTCTCGAGAGCTTTTGCAAACGGTTAAAGGTGTAGGCCAGGCGTTCCGGATTGGCGGTGATGAATTCGCGGTGGTACTGCACCGATTTACCTCTCCAGAAATGTTAGATGAAATGCTTCAGCGGTTGCTTAAGTTATTCAACAAATCTTGGTCTATTGACAATGGATCTAGCTTCCACACCTCCGCAAGTATTGGCGTAGCCCTATTTCCTGAAAATGGAAGCAGCATTAATGAACTTCTGCGTGCCGCAGATCTAGCGATGTACCTTTCTAAAGACCATGGTGGGAATGAAGCTAATCTCTACTACGATCTATTGGATGTAGGTTTAGCCAACCAAACCATCGGAAAACCATAAGAACAACAAAAAGAGCTGTTCCGGGGGTCAAAACCCTGAAGCAGCTCTTTTTTATTCTTTTAACTGGTTAACTGCAGATGATCATCTGAGATCCCATCATTCTCCTGATCACGATCTATAACCATCACCTTGATCAGCTCGTCATCCGTGGAACAATCAATAAAGCGATCGCCATCGCCATCTTTCTCTTCCCAGTCATTAAGACGTAATATATACCCGATAGAATTGGTATCTGGCAACACCTCAATGCGTGCAACTGCACGCCCATCCTCCATATACCGAAAGTCGCATTGTCCATCCTGAATTCCTGTATCCCAAACCCAAAGATTCCAGCCTTGATATTTCCCATCTGGCCGTTCATAGTGTACTTCGATAATTTTAGATCTCGGGGCTGGCTCACCACATTCATCATAGAGCACCATCATCGACAAGCCTTCAATTTCCACCTCGCTACCTGTAACCCTTCGGAATGCTTCTGTCCCTGCTCGGGTATGATCCACTACCACATTCCAACCGTTATTAGCTTCAGGAAGAGATAGCTTTACTCGATCATTATTGGCATTAAAAATGACTGTTATATTGTTCCAGAGATCGCCTCCTGCATGATTTCTAAGCAGGTACGACACGATCCCCCCATCACAGCGCATAAATTCCAGCGAACGCTCAATTTCCTGCCTACCATGCAGACGAAATGCCGGATGTGTACGCCGCAGTTCGATCAAGCCTTTATAATATTGAAATACAGGATTAAACACACTCTTCATATTCCAGCGGATCGCGTTAATCGTATCACCGCTACGATAGCTATTATGATCTCCAAATTTACTGCGCAGGAGTTCATCACCGGCATGCAGGAATGGAATCCCTTGCGAGCTCAGGATGATTCCATTTGCAAGCAGGGATCGGCGCACGGTCTCATTGCTGAGAATATTCTCCAGATCTACATTTACGTAAGGATTAGCCCGTGAAGCAGCATCCTGAAATCCCCCTTGTACGGTAAGCACCTTATCCCATAAATTCAAATTATCATGGGCCGTTACATAGTTCACCGATTCCACAGGAGAGTCTGTAAATTCGTGGATGGCTCCTTTGATTCCGGCTGCAACAGCCCCTTCTTTGCCGTATTCCCCTGTAATGAAGCCCCGTCCCCATCCATCACTATCACCTTTGATCGCCGAACGGAAGTTATCGTTGAAGACAGCATATCCTTTTCCCCGCTGCACACCTTTTAGCGTCTTTGTTGCCAGTGGAGAATCTCCTCCTGTCCAAGGTTCGCCATATAACAGCAGATTAGGATTTACCTCAAGTCTAAGCTCTTCCGTTATTTCACGCATGGTCACACTATCCATCAGACCCATAAGATCAAATCTGAAGCCATCAATATGATACTCCGTAGCCCAGTAGGACAAAGAATCCTTAATATATTTGCGTACCATCGGACGCTCTGTAGCCAGCTCATTACCCACGCCCGAGCCATTAGATAAACGTCCCAAGTAGTCACGGCGATAGAAGTAATCTGGTACAAGCGGCTCAAAGGGGCCCTTCTCCACAGCGTACGTATGGTTGTAAACCACATCCATAATCACTGAAATCCCACGACTATGCAGTGCCTGAACCATTTCTTTAAATTCCCGAATTCGTAGCCCTGGATTGGTAGGATCAGTGCTATACGATCCTTCCGGTACGTTATAATGCTGAGGATCATAGCCCCAATTGTAGTCGTTATGTTCAATGGATGAACCACGCTTCATTACACTCAGCTCATCTACAGTCTGGAAATCAAACACAGGCATCAGATGTACATGGGTGATACCCAATTCGACCAGATGATCCATACCTATTGCATTTCCTTCCGAATCTTTTAATCCAAATTCTGTAAATGCTTTAAATTTACCCTTATTGTACATGCCAGAGCTCTCATGTGAGGAGAAGTCACGCACATGCAGCTCATAAATAACCGCGTCTGCAGGATGCTGCAATGGAGGAGCAACATCCTTCTCCCAATGCTCAGGATGGGTCCTACTTAAATCAACGATTGCTGTTCTTAAACCATTTGCCGATACGGCTGTTGCATAGGGATCTACTGCTTCCGTCACACTTCCATCAGCAAATACAGCACGGTACATATAATATTTCCCTTTTAAATCACCTGATAACTTAGTCTGCCAGACTCCGCCGTTCTGACGCTGCATATATATAATACGCCCACTATCTGCAGAGCTCAGATCAAATCCAATGTTACGTTGATTTCCATCTGTTTCGTACAAAACTAGAGATACCGCAAAAGCAGTAGGTGCCCAGACTTTAAATACACTGTACTCCATCGAGTACGTCAAGCCCAGGTCTTTACCTTCATAGACCTCAAACATTAATTCTGTATTTATAACATTTTTACTCATGAGTTAACACCATCCTATGGCTCCCTGCCTAACTTATAGGGATGCTTATAAGTCCAAATATTTCCAGTTTAGATCATATTAATACTTGCACAGCTCTGCAAGCCGATAAAGGAGTATAAACTTTCTATGGATTCATACTATTATATGTAAGACATATTTACAGGTTTGGGTTCCTTACCGACTTTATACTCATCACTATTACTATCGGCATAGACATCTGTACAATAAAGCAAATAAAAAGTGAATTTAGTTATTCTAAATTGAGTATAACGCTCTCCCATGAACATAAGCCAACACAAGAAATAAAAATATTGATTTAAACACAAAAAAACCGACTTCCAAACATCGGAAGTCGGTAATAGTAGTTGGAACGTTATAAAACGTTTAACGGAGTAATGCATATGGAAATAGTTAGTTAGTGATGCTTTGAACAAGTGCAGCTACTTCTTCAGCAGTGCCAAGTTGCAGTGCTTTTGCAGCCAGTTCCTTCATGTCGGCAGCCGACAATTTAGAAATTTGACTACGTGCTGGCAGAATTGACGTTGCACTCATACTGAATTCATCAAGGCCAAGACCTAGTAAGAGTGGAATCGCTGTTGCGTCCCCAGCCATCTCACCGCACATTCCAGTCCATTTACCTTCTGCATGCGCTGCATCAATTACATTTTTGACCAGACGCAGGATGGCCGGATTGTATGGCTGATACAGGTAAGACACCCGTTCATTCATACGGTCAGCAGCCATTGTATATTGAATAAGGTCATTCGTACCAATACTGAAGAAATCAACTTCCTTTGCAAACTGGTCAGCCAATACAGCAGTGGAAGGAATTTCAACCATAATGCCAAGCTGAATGTTGTCAGACACTTCCTTGCCTTCTTCACGAAGCTTCGCTTTCTCTTCAAGCAGAAGATCACGGGCTGCACGGAATTCACCAAGTGTTGCGATCATAGGGAACATAATGCGAAGATCCCCATGAACACTTGCTCTCAGTAAAGCACGCAGTTGCGTACGGAAAATATCCTGACGATCCAGACAAAGACGAATTGCACGGAATCCTAAGAAAGGATTCATTTCCTTTGGTAGATCCAGATACGGAAGTTCTTTGTCGCCACCGATATCAAGTGTACGTACAACTACCGGTTTGCCTTTCATATTCTCAAGCACAGTACGATAGGCGTTATATTGAATTTCCTCAGAAGGCAACTTATCGCGGCCCATGTATAGAAACTCAGTACGATACAAGCCTACACCTTCGCCACCATTCTCAATTACACCATTGACATCGTTTGGTGTACCGATATTAGCTGCCAGCTCCACGTGCTTACCGTCTGCAGAAATCGTTGGTTTATCACGAAGTTTCTTCCACTCTGCAATTTGCAAGTCGTAAGCTTCCTGCTTGCGAACGTACGCTGCCACTTCTGCTTCACTAGGATTAATAAGAACGTCTCCGTTCAGACCATCGACAATCACTAGATCCCCAGAATTCACTTCTGTCATGACATTCTTAGTTCCAACAACTGCTGGAATTTCCAAGGAGCGTGCCATAATCGCTGAGTGGGACGTACGTCCACCAATGTTTGTTGTGAAGCCTTTAACATACTTGCGATTTAGCTGTGCTGTGTCAGAAGGTGTTAAATCCTCAGCGATAACAATAACCTCTTCATTGATTTCTGCAGGACTAACATAATGAATACCCAGCAAGTGGTTCAGCAGGCGTTTGGTCACATCACGCATGTCAGCTGCACGTTCTTGTAAGTAAGCACTCTTCATGTTTTCGAACATTTCAATGAATTGTGTAGCTACTTCGTTTAGTGCATAGTCCGCGTTAACCGATTCCTGACGAATTTTATCAATTACGGGATTAATCAGCTCAGGGTCCTCAAGAATCAGCAGATGGGATGCAAAAATCTCTGCTTTCTTCTCTCCTAGTTCTGCTAAAGTACGCTCTTTAATGGTTTGCAGTTCAGCACTTGATTTAGCAAGTGCGTCATTCAACTTGGCGACTTCTGCTTCAGGATCACTGATACTAGTCTTTGTAATTGTATAATCCGGATGTTTCAGGATAAAAGCACGGGCTACTGCAATCCCTGCTGAAGCCGCGATTCCTGAAATTTTATTCATGGATTTCCCCTAGCCCTTCTTTAATCATTACATCAGAAAGTGCGCTCAGAGCTTCAGCTTCTTCGCTGCCTTCAGTAATCAGAGACAACGTGTCTCCAGCTTCCAGACCCAATGACAATACGCCAAGGATAGATTTCAATGTAACTTTTTTGCCTTTTGCTTCTGCATAAGCTTCCGTACCTTTGAATTTCGTAGCTGTATTTACCAAGGCAGTTGCCGGACGTGCGTGAATTCCATCTTCATCGATAATTCTGAATGTTGTTTGCATAATATTATCCAACTCGCTTTCTTTTAATAGAGTATTTTTTAATTTATAGTGAAGGCTTCGCTCCCTTTAATGTTTAAAGGAAGCTTCCACCCTTGCACTTTTACTGAATGGTAATAATATCCTTATCGCCAATAGATACCTTACCTGGCTTCTTCAAGGTTACGGAAGAGCCTTCTGGCAAATTGGAGAAAATAACAGGAGACATTACTGAAGGTGCATGTGCTTTTACATATTCTAAATCCACTTCCATGATCGGCTGTCCAGCAGCTACAAGGTCGCCCTCTTCAACTAGAACAGTAAAGCCTTGACCTTTAAGCTTAACTGTATTAACCCCTATATGAACGAGCACTTCCTTACCCCCATCGGACATAATGCCGATCGCATGCTTGCTCGGGAACACATTAAACACTTTACCGTAAACCGGTGAAGCAATCTTTCCATCATCAGATAGGAAAGCAAAACCGTCACCCGTCATTTTTTGGGAGAACACTGCGTCTGGAACCTCAGTGATATCCACTAATTCACCATTTACCGGAGAGACGATATCTTCTTTGATAATCGCTTCACCAGTTTCACCCGCCTGCTGTTCTTCTTCAGGCTTAGGTGCAGCCGTTACCGGCGTTGCTGCAGGTGTCTTCCCATTAATTACATCTTGAATCTGCGATTTTATTGTATCGGAACGTGTACCGAAGATCGCTTGGACATTATTACCCACCTCAAGCACACCTGATGCACCAAGCTTCTTCAGACGATTCTTATCCACACCTGATTTATCTTTAACTTCCACACGAAGGCGGGTAATACAAGCATCCAGATGAGCGATGTTCTCTTTACCACCCAACGCAGATAAAATGTTTCGAGGCAGATCATCACCAGTTTTAGAAACTGATTCTGCATCTGTATCATCAGCTTCATCCGTATCTTCTTCACGCCCCGGTGTCATCAGATTGAACTTGCGAATAACAAAGCGGAACCCGAAATAGTAAATCAATGCAAGAGCAAGACCTACTGGAATTACGAGCCACCAAGCCGTACGGTTCGGAATGATACCAAAGAGTACGTAATCGATAAAACCTCCAGAGAAGGTCATACCAATCTTAACATTAAGGATATGCATGGTCATAAAGGACAGACCTGCAAACACAGCATGTACTGCGAACAGCAATGGAGCTACGAACAGGAATGAGAATTCGAGTGGTTCAGTAATCCCTGTCAAGAACGAAGTCAATGCTGCGGAAATCATCAAACTTCCGACGATTTTTTTATTATGAGGTTTAGCTTCATGATAGATGGCCAAAGCAGCTGCTGGAAGACCGAACATCATGAAAGGATACTTACCTGTTGTAAATGTTCCTGCTGTGAATTCAACGCCATCACGAAGCTGCTGCATGAAGATCCGTTGGTCACCTCGTACCAATTCTCCAGCTTTATCTACGTAGGTACCAAATTCATACCAGAATGGAGAATAGAAGATGTGATGCAGACCAAAAGGAATCAGCGAGCGTTCGATGGTTCCGAAGATAAACGCTGCGAGCGTTTTATTCGTATCAATCATACTTTGTGATACAAAGTTCAGACCGTGCTGAATTGGCGGCCAAACTAAGGTCAATGCCAGACCGAGAAGCAAAGACGTAACCGCAGTCATGATTGGAACGAAACGTTTACCTGCGAAGAAGCCCAAATAGGATGGAAGCTCAATTTTGAAGAATCGTTTGTACATGGACGATGCCAATATACCGACGAGTATACCACCAAACACCCCTGTCTGCAGTGTTGGAATACCTAAGACGCTAGCATAAGAAAAATCGCCTTGGCTCAGGACATAATCATTGACGCCAATTACAGTACCCATCGTAACATTCATTACGAGGAAACCGATAATTGCGGCTAGACCAGCAACACCTTCACCTCCGGCTAAACCAATCGCAACACCCACGGCAAATAGTAAGGATAGATTATCAAATACAATTTGCCCTGAGTTCATCAATACGTTAGCTATCGCCTGAACGACATCATTCTCCAGTGCCGGAACGTACTGTAGAAAATCGGGGTTTACCAGCATGTTTCCTATTCCAAGCAGCAAACCAGCTGCTGGCAGTATGGCAACTGGAAGCATTAGCGCTTTACCAACTCTTTGTAAAACGCCAAACATCTTTTTAAACATCAAGTCACTTCCTTTCATTATTCACTTTTCAGTAAAACAGATGCCAAAAAAGGCATGAGCAACACAGTATAAAGGTTGTTATCTAACGCTAAGGTTAGATTACCCCAAGATGGGGACTAGCAACCAAAATACTGTAAATCACTCATGCCTGATCGAATCAGTTACACGCTTGGTATTCTGTTTTAATTAGGACACCGATATTGTAGCACCGTTTTTTTGAAGTGACAAGCTTTTTTTACGGCTTACCATTCGTCTCCATACCCAATTCGTCTTCTTTCTTCTGGGCAAGACGTTGCAGGTGAACGGTCAAATAGCTGACCTCAGCTGGATATACAGGAATGTGCACTCGATTCTCGATAATCTTAGTTAATTGCCAAGCCAAGGAATACATTTCGGGATATTCTCGTTTCATAAGACTATCCAGCGTTGAAGTCTCCCTTACCGATTCTCCACGGCGCAGTCTTTCTAGAACAAAACGTAAATGAGTCACCAATCGTGAATAATCAAGTGAATCACGTGGAATTCGATATTCAAGGTTATTCTCTACGATTCCGATCAGATCCCCAATCAAAAGAGAATGTTGTCTAACCTCAGAAATTTGTCTGTTGCTCAACGCACTAACGATATGAAGTGCCACAAAGCCTACCTCATCTACAGGCAATTCCACATCCATACCTTCATTAATCCGCTCAATCGCATACTCTGCCATCTTGTACTCTTCAGGATAAATCTCTTTAGTCTCATACAGAAATGGATTGTGAATTGGGATATGTTGTTCATAACGCCGAATAGCAAATGAGATATGATCAGTGAGAGCAATATGAACATGCTCATTAAGTGGTTGACTACTGCTTTGCATAATATATAACAAAATTTCATGTACAATCTCAATCAACTTCTCATCCACTTGGGGAAGAAGCTGTTTATATTGTTCCTGTTCTTCCTGGCTGCGCAGAATAAACATCTTCTCCACAGCGGATAGGTTAATCCGATCATGCAATTTTCGATTAAACCCTATCCCTTTGCCAATCACTACAACCTCGGAATATTGGGGATGGTCCGCAATGATAACGTTGTTATTTAACACCTTTGCTACAGTTATGCTACTCATTATTGCCACCTCTTTTATCTCTAAACACCTGACTTCCAAGCAGCAAACGCAACATGAAACGGTACGATTAAAAAACTCTCGTTACCATCATATCATCAACATTCCGATATTAGAAGGATACCCGCGTTCTATTTTACCCGGAAAGTTCTGCTGGAGAACTTATATACCAATGTGAGGGCAATAACCATATAAGCAATCGTTCCCACAAGAACAACTAGTGTAAAAATTGACGATCCTTTTGGGAATCCGATAGAAGCCACGCTTAGTCCTAATACAACGCTATTGACGATAAAAAAGAATGGATTCTTCATATTGAGCTCCGTGCTGTATGGTTGAAAAATATAATACATGAACAAGTGATGCACGGAGAAGAACAAGGAAAGACACAGAATCGTCACCCAAAAAATCAACGCATCCCTCAACCCCCAATCCTCACCCGAGAATAGAAACAGCAGAGTACATGCTAAACATATAACCAAAGCAGGAATAAGGTTAAAGCCACTCAATTTAATAAGACGAATCTTGAAGTTGTCCAGAATCGCAGCTTGTTCACGATAAAATCCATAGCGTAATAAGCTTTGATCGCAATTATAAAACATCGCTTTGCACACTCGCTCACCTATAGAGGTATAGTTCATAATAAATACAAAAAAGGGAAGTCCACCAAGCAGATAAGTCGTATACTTAGACGAAGTCTCCGGCGAAATGAGTATGATTAGAACAGCCGCTATAAAGAGCACACCAATGATAATTAAGCGTCTCTGGATGGGTTGAATTAACAAGCGTTTATGTCTGGAGAAAAAAATAGCATTCAGGTAGGCGTAACCTTTTTTTCCTTGAAAAGCTTTCCCCTTAAGTTCTTCCAACGAAAAGTCCTTCTCCTTGGTCTGAACATCTGCTACCCTTGCTTCTTTCATCATCCGGTTCATATCCAGCAGTGGATCATCTATCTTGGTAACGACGTCTACAGCGCTGCGGTAGTTAGGATATTTTCCAATATACACAGCTGCAATTCCTCCAATTACAACGATCACAAGACTCACTGGGACACTAAATCCTGTCGCATCATTTACGAAAGCATATCCGAGATAAAGGGGCATATAGGCAAATAGAGCACCTAGTCCAATCACCGACCATACCCAGCTCATCTTTTTAACTAACACAATTCCTTTTTTGTCAAAAAACCAAAGATTCAGCGCCTCGGTGACTATTCTCCAAGCCGTTAACAGTAGTGCAAGCCATACGCCATGCCACAACGGGGCCCCAAAAATGCCCGCAAACACGGTTAATGCCGGAATAAAATATAAAAAGAACGTTAGCCCTTTAAGCAAAAGTGTAGCATGCATATACTGTTTAGCCTGAATTCTCATCAGCTTCACACATATATATTTATCCCGTTTGGGCTCTAATATAAACACATTCGAAACCGCAGCCACAATAAAGCTAAGAATTATAAAAATATGTAAGAACAAAGCATACTGTTCGGCGAGCGGCAATTCTTTGTGTGTGAGGACAATTGGCAAATAGATCACAATTCCCAAATAGGCAAACTTGCCTAAAAACCCCCACACCACCTTCAATGCAAGTACTATCCCAGCGAAGAGTTGTTTTAGTGCAATGTTAGAATAAATATCCCCATTTAAAAGTTTGCCAAGAACAGGTAGCATCTTGAAATAGTAAATCAGCCGATTGGCTCCGGACGAACCTCTAATCCTCTGAATGCTGCGAAGTGTACTAATCATTGTTGCCATCCTGAAGTAAAGCTATAATTTGCTCCTCAAATTCTGGACTTTGCAGAGTCTCACGCGGAATTTCTTGAAGGGTTCCATGATTTAGAATAACCAACTCGTCACATAAATCGGCGGCTAATTGTAAAATATGCGTAGAAAAAATAATGATGTGATCCTGCTTCATCTCACGCAGCAATTTCTTGATCTCAAGAGCCACAACCACATCAAAAGAAGTTAAAGGCTCATCTAGCAAAATCAAAGGCGGGCGAGTAATGATAAAGCAGAGCATTTGGATTTTATTCTTCATCCCGTGGGAATAACCCTTAATCAGCCGGTGTCGATCTTCTTCCTCAAACTTAATAATGGAAAAATAATCTTCAATGCTTTTATCCGGATCGATCTTCTCACGGTTAATGTCCATATAAAACTTAACGAACTCATAACCTGTCAGAAACTCAGGCAAAATGGGTAGGGAAAATACATATCCGATGTCCTCGTCACGAAGCGGACGGGTACTATCCTTCTCACCAATAAAGGCAGCCCCGCTATCCATTGGAATCTCACCACTTAGGCAATTGAAAAGTGTGGTTTTACCTGCTCCATTCCGTCCGAGTAGCCCATAGATCTTCCCTCTTTCAAAGGTGAAATCTGCATCTTTAATCACCTGTTTACCATCGAAGCTTTTATGGATATGGTCTAAAATTAGTTGCACGCTCGCGCACCTCTCCCATTCTATAACTAAGACCTAGAAACCTAGAGTAAGCCCGGTAGCAATCACCGAGCTTACCTTAAGTTAAATCATTCTAGTAGTTATTGCTTTAACTATTCTTCAGGTTGCTCAGCCACAGAAGTTGAAGCTTTGCTCGATACAACAGATGCTGCTGGAGTTGGCAGGGAAGCTGCCGTTGCGACTGGAACAGCCTTGCTTCCAGTTGACCCTGAGGATCTAGTCGTCAGCCCTTTGATCATGGCCTCTACGTCAATTCCAGAGACACTCTTCAGCATCTCAGGAGCCGTAGACATCAACTGTGTTACATAATTGCTGACACGTGCTGCACCTTCACCATTACCGGTATCTACAACAGTAAGCTTATCAATAGATGCCAGCGGCTTCGCGATTTGGCCAGCCAAATCAGGCAGCATTTTGACGATAATATCCAGCACAGCGGCTTCCCCGAACTTCTGGAACGCTTCCGCCAGCTTCTCTTTGGCTTCCGCTTCCGCTAGACCACGCAACCGGATAACTTCAGCATCCGCTGTACCTTTAGCCAGCTCTGCATCCGCCATCGCTTGACCTTCAAGGCGCTTCTGCTCCGCTGTAGCCTTAGCTTGCGTCTCGATACTGTATTGCAAGGCATCCGCTTCGCGCATTCTCTTCGCCTTATCGGCTTCCGCTGCTTGCTCTACTGCGTAACGATCCGCTTCCGCTTTTTTCTTCACTTCAGCATCGTACTGCTTCTCACGAACTTGAATTTCTTTAGCCTGTAGATCGATTTCACGTTCCTTACGTACCAGCTCAACCTTCATTTGCTCTTCAACAACGGTCTGCTTCGCACGTGCCTCTTGAATATGGTAAGCCTGATCGGCTTCCGCTTTCGCCGTGTCCTGATCCCGTTTAAACGCAGCCACCTTAAGCTGGTTTTCCTTAGAGGCTTCGGCGATATTCGTATCCCGCAGCAGTTCTGCTTTTTGCCCTTGCTCTTCAGCATTTGCCTTTTGAATTCTCGCATCCCGCACTGCTTCTGCTTCAGCGATCTCTGCATCACGCTTCACCGCAGCGATTCGCGGTTTACCCAATGCATCAAGATATCCATGTTTATCTCGCACATCCTTGATGGTAAACGAAACAATTTGCAGACCCATTTTCTTAAGATCACGTGCCGCCACGCCTTGAACCTCTTGCGCAAAACGGTCACGGTTACGATATACTTCCTCAACGGTCATTGAACCGAGAATGGCCCGCAGATGACCCTCAAGAACTTCTTGCGCCTCACTTTTCAGTGCTTCGATCGGTTTGCCCATGAATTGCTCAGCAGCTGTCGCCACATCTTCAGTCGAGCTGCCCACTTTAATAATCGCTACACCGTCAGCAATAACCGGAACCCCTTGTTCGGTATATACTTCCGGGGTCATCACATCGAGTTTATGAGAAAGAAGCGACATAAATTCAGCCTTCTGAAAGATAGGGAGGATAAAGGCCCCGCCCCCACGAACAATTTTAATCTTACGTCCAGATCCATCGTCAGAAATATGATTTTTACCTAAAAACGAACCTGTTACGATCATCCCTTCATCTGGTCCAACAGTTTTGTAACGTGCCCAGAATGCGATACCTAGCACAAACAAAACAGCAACAACAACAGCAGGGACTAACAAGTACTCAGGAATACCGAACATTAAAGATCCACTCCTCTTCTCTTTTCGAATTCTGACACCAATGCAACGCCTTCTCTAACCTCCACTACAACAACTTTGATCCCTGCCGGAAGCAGCTCATGATCAAAGCTTGCTGCCGTATGCAGGCTATTGCCTGCGCCAAACTTTACCATAATCTCACCATAACCCGTGGCGGGAACAGGAATTGTGATTTCCCCGATCTTGCCAGGCAGATCACTCATTGAGAAACCATTGGACATTTCGCTTTTTTCCATGGGCTTAACCACCCCTAGATACATAAGTACTCCCAAAAAAGCGGCGGCTAACAAAGACAAAGCAATGATCGCCCCAGCTTCCAGAGCGCTGTACCGGGTTAGAAGAATGCCCGCTCCGCCGAACACGGTTATTCCTCCTGCCAGTACGGTGGGATTCAGAAAATCTACGGATACGAAATCAAAGACTCCATGCAAAGCATCTCCGATCACATCACCCACCAGGACGCTGACTATGGCAAATATGACGCCTAGCGCCAAGCAGCCTAAATACAGCGTTTGCATATTTACTTCCTCCTGTCTTCATTCAGGACTGTCATATTAGTTTAAACGAATAAAGTAGGTCATTGGTTTCACAAACTTTGGATATTCACCCATAAAAGTTCCATTCTGAGGATAAACGTACGAAAAATGCGGTCAGCAGCAGCGGAGATCGGGGACGATGTCGAGGAGAAATCCACAGTAGAGCATAAACGCAAAGAAGCGATTCATCCATAACAGGAGAATCGCTTCCTTGACTTTCAAGTACGTCTTCTAGAATAAAGACTGATAGTCTTTTTCGTAGATGAATCTACTTACAGAGCCATTTTATAAATTTCTACTACATCCTCACGGTCAAGCTTGCGGAAATTACCAAACGGTCCGAAACGAACCGCCTTATCAGCCATACTGCCGATCTCGCTGTCATCAATATCATAATCTGCGAGTGTCTTCGGTGCACCAATGGAATCCCAGAAGCTACGTAGCGCTGCAATTCCTTCCAGCCCTATTTCCTTATCGTTCTTGCCAGTAGGATCAATTCCAAACACGTTTACAGCAAGCTTGCGGAAACGGGCAGGATCCGTATCGATATTATATTTCATCCATTGCGGGAACAGAATGGCCAGTCCTCCACCGTGTGGAATGTCGTATACTGCTGATACTGCGTGCTCGATATTGTGAGTCGCCCAATCTCCTGCAAAACCCATGCTAACCATACCGTTAAGCGCCATTGTTCCGCAGTACATGATCGTCTCACGCAGTTCGTAATTATTCAAATCTTCAATAAGCTTCGGTGCGGTTTCGATCACCGTACGTAGCAAAGTCTCACAAAAGCCGTCTTGTACCGGTGTGTTGGTGTCGTTATGGAAATAGTGCTCCAGAACATGAGACATGATATCCACCATGCCGTAGACCGTCTGATCACGCGGCAGAGTGAAGGTATTCTCTGGGTCAAGAATCGAAAATGCCGGGAATGCATGAATACTGCCCCAGCCCATTTTTTCCTTGGTCACCTCGTTAGTGATTACAGAGCCGCTGTTCATTTCTGATCCTGTAGCTGCCATCGTCAGCACTGTACCGAGTGGGAGAGCATCTTGAGCAGCTGCCTTACGTTCAACAAAGTCCCACATGTCACCTTCATATTTCGCCCCAACAGCAACTGCTTTAGCGCAGTCCAATACGCTACCGCCGCCTACAGCAAGGATGAGGTCGATATTATGCTCGTGACACAGCTCTACACCTTTATGTACGGTGGAAAGGCGTGGATTAGGCTCTACGCCCGAGAGTTCAGTGACCACAGTATCTATTGCGCTCAACTCAGCCATTACTTTATCGTACAGTCCGCTACGCTTGATACTACCGCCACCGTACATCAACAATACATTCTTACCGTACTTAGGAACCTCAGTCTTCAACGCTTCCAGCGTACCCTGTCCAAAGATCAACTTGGTAGGATTATAAAAATCAAAATTACGCATATGTGTAAACCTCCATTAGTTATTTCAGAATGTTGTGCCCACTCGTATTATAAACCTCTGAATAGCTGCATTCAAATGGAGTAGCTTCAAGCGTCATAAAAAAGGGGGATATCCTTAAGACCTAAGGCCTTAAGAACATCCCCTATCCAAACTTACAACGCGCCGAAGCTCTTCACGAAACGACGGAAAGCAGCTTGCCCTTCCGGAGTCCGTTTATAGACGCCCGCGTGTTCAAGAATATGAGTAAACTTGATGCCGACTTCGTTCTGCACAATCTTGACGGCTTCATCATGCTGCAACGCCGTTCCGAAACGCTCTACAAGCTCCTGAACCCAAGCAGCATGCTGCGCAAGTGGATGACTAGGATCATTCTTTACCGATTCTAATAGCGCTTGATCTCCTGCAAGGATGCTCGCAATAGAATCAAGCTCTTCCTTCAGACGGCCTGGCAGAATTGCGAGTCCCATGACCTCAATCAAGCCGATATTTTCTTTCTTGATATGGTGCATCTCCCGATGGGGATGGAAAATCCCTTCCGGATATTGCTCGTTAGTTCGATTATTACGCAGCACAAGATCCATCTCGAAGCTGCCATCTTCTGCCCGACGAACGATCGGAGTAACGGTATTATGAGGCTGCACTTCACCATCAGCTTCGCTGAACGCCAATACTTCTGCTTCAGGATCACTATACGCTTTCCAAGCTTCATAAAGTGCATTACCACACTCCAGCAATACCGCCGGATCTACACCATTCAAACGTAATACGGACATAGGCCATTTTACGATATTAATGCTGACACCCGGATAAGATGCATGCGTGAACGTATCTTCCTTAGGCGCTTTCTGAATAGGGAAGGTATGACGTCCACCTTGAAAATGGTCATGCGTTAGAATCGATCCGCCCACAATCGGCAAATCTGCATTCGAGCCAATAAAATAGTGCGGAAAAGATTCCACGAAGCTAAGCAGCCGGTTCAAGGTATCCTTGGTAAGCTTCATTGGCACATGATCATGATGGAATACAATACAGTGCTCGTTGTAGTAAACATATGGCGAATACTGAAAGAGCCATTTCTCATTATTCAGCTGAAGTGGAATGACACGCAGGTTCTGACGCGGCGGATGATTAACCCGACCAGCATACCCCACATTCTCGCGGCACAGCAGACATTTTGGATAGACCGGCGGCGGGAGCAAACGGGCCATAGCAATTTCCTTCGGGCTCTTCTCAGGCTTGGACAAATTAATTGTCATCTCGATATCACCGTAAGGCGAATCCTGCAGCCAGTAGACATTTTTGGAAATCCGGTCCATCCGGATATAGTTGGAATCTATGCTTAATTTATAAAAGCGATCTGTAGCCGCGGAGATACCTTTTTCAGCAGCTAAACGGTTGAACTCCGCATTTACGTCTGATGGACGGGCCATTAAGAGTCCCATAATCTTAGCATCCAGTAAGTCACGGTAAGTGTCGCTATTCTCTGGAATCAATCCGATTTCAAAACCATAATCAATCAGTGTATCCAGTGGAACCTGCGGACCTGTAAGTGGACTTTGATCGACCTCGCCAACGAACGGCTCACTAAATCCGAACTGATCTAGCAGCACATTACGGCTATAGTCTTCATCAGTTGGAGCAATGAGCTGCTCACGTTGTGCGAACAGAACTAGCTGCTCAATCGCATGTAAGGCTTTCTGGTCAGTAGACGCAACCTTATTCTCGTTGTGCATTTTCAATTCTCCTTAAGTAGGGTCTCATGCTCTAGTTAAGCTATGCTAAAGCCCCTTATTCTCCGTACCCCTGCGGATTGGCAGAATGCCAGTTCCAGGCGCTTTGAATGATATTCTCTAAGTCCGCATGCTGCGGGTTCCATCCAAGGATAGAACGCGCTTTGTCGGAGGAAGCTACCAGTACAGCAGGATCTCCAGCACGGCGTTCTTGAATAACTACAGGGATTTCTAGTCCCGTGACTTTCTTTGCAGTTTCAATAACCTGTTTCACCGAGAAACCAAGTCCATTTCCCAAGTTAAAAATATTACTGCTGCTTCCGCTACGCAGATGAGTTACTGCACGAACATGGGCGTCAGCCAGATCGCTAACATGAATGTAGTCGCGCACACAAGTACCGTCTTCTGTAGGATAGTCGTCTCCGAACACGGCGATGCTCTCTCGTTGCTTCAAAGCGGTTTGCAATACTAGCGGAACCAAATGACTTTCCGGACGATGATCTTCACCAATTTTGCCACTAGCATGTGCACCTGCAGCATTAAAGTAACGAAGCGCTACATATTTGATACCCAGTACTTTATCAAACCATGCCATCATGCGTTCCATAGTCAACTTAGTTTCGCCATATACGTTTGCTGGCTCGGTACGGTCTGTTTCTTCAATCGGCACCTTTTCCGGTTCACCATAGGTTGCAGCTGTAGACGAGAATACGATTTTGTTCACGCCAGCTTTTTGCATAGCTTCCAAAAGGCATTGTGTGCCGTATACGTTGTTGTCATAGTATTTCACAGGGTCCTTCATGCTTTCACCAACCAATGAGCTTGCCGCAAAATGTATAACCGCATCAATCTCATTCTCGGCGAACAGCTTGCCAAGCAGCTCCTTATCACGCAGATCACCTTCGTACAGCTTGCCACCCAATAGTGCCTCACGATGCCCTGTTAGCAGATTGTCGATGACTACCACTTCTTCGCCGCGTTCCAACAGCTCTGCTACCGTATGAGATCCAATATACCCCGCTCCACCTGTTACTAAAATTGCCATTTGATTACACTCCCTTCAATTCTTGGACACCATTACCGATGCCGCAAACGTAGAACTCACCAACCAAACCAGATCTTGTGGTATATGCCTCGCCTACTTCACGAATGAAACGTTCTATATCATCTTCATGTACCAAGGATACAGTACAGCCACCGAAACCTGCGCCAGTCATACGGGAACCGAGTGTACCGGGAATACGCTGTGCTTCTTCAACCATAATATCCAGCTCATCACAGCTAACTTCATACAAATCACGTAGGGAAGTATGTGAGTCATTCATGAACTGTCCAAACTGCTTCAGATCATTGTTCTTTAAGACCTCAACGGATTCTAGTACACGTTGATTCTCTTCCACAACATGGCGAGCGCGGCGTCTAACAATTTCATCTGTGATTTTATCTTGATGCGCTTCAAACTGTTCACGATTGAACTGTGCCAGATAAGCAAGTGAAGGCACTTCTTTTTGCAAAATAGACAGGGCCTCATCACACTGCTGACGACGCTCATTGTACTTGGAATCTACAAGTCCTCTGCGTTTGTTCGTGTTGCCGATAACCAGTTTGTAAGCACCTGTGATGAAAGGTACCAGATTATATTCAAGCGTATCGCACATTAACAGGATCGCATGATCTTGTTTGCCATTAGCAACTGCGAACTGATCCATAATTCCGGAGTTTACACCTACATACTGGTTCTCAGCACGCTGAGACAAGAGTGCAATCTCAACGGTATCCGTGTCGCCGCCTTCGAGCGTCAGGAAAGCATAAGCAGTCACGACTTCAAGAGAAGCCGATGAGGACAAGCCTGCGCCATTCGGAATATCACCATGGAACAGCAGATCGTAACCTTTAGATACAGGAGTGTTTTTCTTCTCCAATTCAACCATTACTCCAACCGGATAGTCGATCCATTCTCCAGTTTTGCCCTTGCCAATTTCACTATAATCAATAGTTGCTTCATAAGGAAAATTAGTAGATGCAAAATTCACTTTGCTGTCACTGCGTGGACGCACAATCAACGTTGTTCCGAATTCCAAAGCTGCCGGCAGCACGTATCCACCGTTATAATCCAAGTGCTCTCCAATGAGATTAACACGGCCTGGTGCATAAAATACTTGAGCTTCTTGCTCGCTTACCCCGTACTTTTCGATGAATTTCTTGTTAAGTTCCTGTGTGCTCATTAATGCCACTCCATCCTTTCGCTGCTTCAGCCAGTGGGATTTAGTAAAGCGTTCTTTATGTATTCATTATAATAGAATCAGTCATCCTCTGATAATGCAATCATGTGTGTAATGTATGGATAAATGTGACTTCCCATAATATAATAATTACACAAATAATTAACACACCTTAAACTATAAGCCATAAAATTACAATAACACAAGAAAGGCTGTCTCAAATGGAGCATACTTATTCCGTAGGATCTAATCCCGTGTATTACGATAAACAAAATCTCCATGTACTGTTTGCTGGTCAGAGTCAGACGATTCCTATGCATCAAGCTGGCCCTAAGATTTACGATTATTATTTACTTCACTTTATTGAGTCTGGCTCAGGGGTTTTCCGTACTGAACATCATCAATATGCACTGGAAAAAGGTGACTTCTTCCTTATTCATCCAGGACAGCTGGTCAGTTATATTTCGGATAAAGATCAGCCCTGGTGCTATCGCTGGGCAGCTTTTACAGGGAGTGAGGCTGATAGCCTTGTGCTGCAGACAGGCTTTACACCTCAAAAACCTGTGGTGACTACAACTGGTGATAGCGTCATCCCAGGTGCCCTTTCCAGTATCATGCAAGCCTTCAAAGCAAACAAAGAAAGTGCCCACCTGACTTCTCTAGGGTATCTTTATCTCATTGTAGGTGAAGCTGCAGATTTACTCTCTTCCTTCTCCCGTCTTCCTGGAGCTGAATCACAGGTTAAGCGTACTGTGAAGCAAATGATCCACTACATGGCCTCCCAATATGCTCATCCAGTATCCATTGAACAAATGTGTGATACTCTTGGCTATAACCGGGCCTATCTATCCCGTGTATTTAAGCAAGAGACCGGATTATCTCCGGTGACCTACCTGCTGAAGCTGCGCATTGAAAAGTCCAGACAGCTGCTGCGTGAACGGCCCGAGCTGTCCGTGGAACAGGTAGCAGCATCCGTGGGGCTCACCGATGCTTTATACTTCTCACGCCAATTCAAACGGTTTTGTGCTCAGTCACCCACCGCTTACCGTCTCACAACGACTAGACATGTAAAAAAGACAAATCAGTAAGGGAAGCCTTTGAAAAAGGGATTCACATATTAGGCAAGTCCAATATGAGAATCCCTTTATTAAGCTGATCTTTCAGTGAGCTTCGGTTATTTTGCATATAGACTCAGATATTCAGGGTAAGCTCGTAGATGTATCTCTTTCGCCCTTTTCTGAGCCATTTCTTTCAGTTCTGGCACATGCTCCGCATCCACATAGTCAGCGAGAACATCAATCACATCATCAAGAAGCTTCGCTCTAAAATAAAACTCAATCCGTTCCATTATTGCAATGCCTGCTAAATCAATAACCAGATCTCTACAGTAAGTCCAATCTTTTGATTTATAGAGCGGCCAAAGTAGTACGGAATAATCCATGGCAGCGTCTCCAAATACCGTTAGGTCATCCCAATCAATGATCCAAAATTCATTAGGATCATTGACTAAGATATTCTGCCAATTCACATCATTGTGTACGATGTCGGACGCCTTTCTCTGAAAAGAAGGGTGCTGACTAACCATTATTCTCAAAGCTTCCACTTCTGTATCGAACCATTCTAAAGTGTCCGCCGTTACGAAGTCTAGCAAATGCTTCTCCGCTCTAATAAATTGCAGATCTTCTTCAAATCGATTGATGTATTCGTCAGTAAATGCGGCGGCATAGTTGTAGTTCTTATCTTCACTTGCAACTGCCAGCCTAATCTCTTTATCCCCATGTAATTGATGAAGTGACCTCAGAACCTTTTCAATCACTGGCAGTGGATCGGAAATGGAGCTTAATGGTTTACCTTCGATAAAATCAAACACTAAACCATAAGAATAACCAGAGGTTATTTCTTGTGTAATCTCCCTAATCAACCGTGGTGAATTGTAATTATAAGTCAAATGTTCACTGATCTTAACCCACTGTTTAAGTCCTGCTGCTTTTTGTACTTGCGAGAGTTTTAAATGACGAGAGGATTGACCATCCGTTATGCGATAAGATTGGTTTACAAACCCTCCAGGATTCCAAATATACTTAGCCTCAATCTTCGACCTGTTTAAGCCTATAGATCCCGAGTTGGCTTCGGCCCACTCTTTCACCTTGTTCTCATCTTGAAGCAACTCCATTGATGTCGCTCATCCCTTCACCCGCGTCTTCATCAAGTTCCATTCTCCGTTTGAAGAATAGTCTCAATGCGATCCAATTCTGCCTGCGAGAACTCCAAATGCTGAAGTGCAGCTATATTCTCTTCAATCTGACTAATTCTGCTAGCCCCTATCAATGCAGAAGTAATCCTCCCATCACGTAGTGTCCAAGCTAGTGCAAGCTGCGCTAAACTCTGGCCTCTTGAAACAGCAAGCTGATTTAACGCGTGGATCTTGCGCTTCACATCCGGTGTTATCCGGCTTTCATTTAACGCAGCAGAGGGTTTGGCCGCTCTTGATCCTTCTGGGATTCCATTTAAATACTTATTGGTTAACAATCCTTGAGCCAAAGGTGTAAAAGCGATACTGCCAACTCCGCTCTGTTCCAGCACATCCTGTAAACTACCCTCAATCCAGCGATCGAGCATAGAATAACTAGGCTGATGAATTAAGAGCGGTGTTCCTAAACTATTCAGAATTCTAATCGATTCGAGCGTCTGCTCCGCGGTATAGTTAGATAATCCTATATACAGAGCTTTGCCGGAACGGACAGCATGGTCAAGCGCCTGCATGGTTTCTTCAAGAGGTGTTTCCGGGTCCGGCCGGTGCGAATAATAGATATCAACATAATCTAGGCCCAGCCGCTTCAGACTCTGATCCAGACTGGCCAGCATATATTTACGCGAACCCCATTCTCCATAAGGGCCGGGCCACATGTTATACCCTGCTTTCGTTGAAATTACCATTTCATCTCGATATGGAGCCATATCACTAGCAAGCACTTTTCCAAACAGTTCTTCTGCTGAACCTGCTGGTGGTCCATAGTTGTTGGCCAGATCAAAATGAGTAATTCCAAGATCAAAGGCACGGGTGATCATTTCTCGGCCATTCTCGTAAGGATCAATTCCACCAAAATTCTGCCATAGTCCTAATGAGATTGCCGGAAGCTTAAGACCTGAGTTCCCGCAACGGTTATAACACATCTCTACATACCGTTCATCACTTGCTACATATACCATTGCTTATCCCTGCCTCTCATTGCGCGCTACTTCGTTCTTCCTTATCTTTAAACTTCTGAGCGCAATAATAATCTGACAAAAGACAAGCCATGAGAACCTCTAACCAAGCATATCCTTTACACTTCCAAGTACTTTCCCAATCCGGTCTGTAATCAAAAGATCAGCTTGATCATCAAAAGGGGTGGGGTCCCCATTCAGCAGCACCGTGCGTTTGCCCCGAAAATAAGTGACCAGACTAGCTGCAGGCTGAACTGTAAGAGAAGTTCCACCAATAATTAGCATATCTGCAGCGGCTATCGCTTCGACAGAACTAATCAGCAACGAATGGTCCAGTTCTTCTTCATAAAGCACAACATCTGGTTTGATAATGCCACCACATTCGGGGCAGCGAGGGACGACCTCAGTGGTACTTAGGAGCTGCTCCAGCCCGTAATAACGTGAGCAGTCCATGCAATAGTTACGATGAATGGAACCATGCAGCTCAAGTACCTTTTGGCTACCCGCCAGCTGGTGTAAGCCATCAATATTTTGCGTAATCACTGCCTTAAGCTTGCCCTGCCGTTCCAATTCTGCAAGCAGCTGATGCGCGCCATTTGGACGAGCAGCAGGATGAAGCATTTTACTACGGTAAAAATCAAAAAAAATGTCCGGTGAGGACATAAAAAAAGTACGGCTCAGCATCACTTCAGGCGGATAAGGTGAATTGTGTTGAGTCTGGTATAATCCTGCTGCCGAGCGGAAATCCGGAATCCCACTCTCGGTTGATGTACCTGCCCCTCCGAAAAAAACGATGTTGTCACAGTCTTTAATCCAAGAAGCAAGTGTCTGCAATTGATCCATTTGTTGTAGCACATCCTTTCCATTAGTATGCTGATCAGTAGGTGATCCTTAGCTCATTAAAGCTAGAAATAATCACATCTGCGTCAATCAAGTGATTCCCATCACCCATGTTGGAGATTCCAACGGCGAGGCGTAAGCCTGCACCTTTACCCAATTGCATATCTGCATTACTGTCACCAATTATAATCGTCACTTCAGGAGACAGCCCAAGCTCCCGGCAGGCTAATTCAGCCATTTCAGGTGCGGGTTTTCCGTTTAATACTCTGTCTCTTGTAACTACCGAATGGAAGTAATGAGCAATACCAAGCCAATCCAGATGCTCCTGAGTGGTCTTTGCGCCATCTGAGGTAACCACCCCTAGCTTGAGTGATGCAGCCGCGCACTGTTCCAGAAAAGGAAGAAGCCCTTCCAGGGGTTGTGCCGTGCGGCGTTTGCGTAATTCATACATAGCGTCCTTAGCTATACTCTTTACACGGGTCAACGCTTCATTCCAAGGAACACCCGCAGCATACAGCTGCCATGCAAGCACACCATAACTTTCTTCTTCTGTAGCCATGGTGAGCGGCCCTGCCGGATCATAACCAATCAGCTTTCCTGCAGCATCATGCTGGGTACCCAGCACTTTACTCCGATCCACGATAAAATCGGTTTCCATAATCGCAAGCTGATTTTCCATTCCACACAGTACAAGCTCGGCCCAATTCCCCCAAGTGGCTAATAGATCCAATAACGTCCCGTCTTTATCGAACAATATTCCGGTGCAGGAAACGCATTCATCTTTAATGTGTAATACTGGCATGAATTGTTTCCTCCCTCTGTTGAATGAGCCATAGCTACCTCAGATTTCCCAGCCAATCCAACAGGGCACTTACTGTGCGACTCTGCTGCTCTTCCTCAGATATTGTGGCTTCACCGTCCCCCTTCTGAGGCCCGTAGCTGCCAAATTGCGCGTGATTCCCACCTATAATTGAACTATAAACTGTGTTATCTGGCAGATAGGAACGGCCTTTGTTGTAACTGTCTCTGTCAATCACTTGATCCTCAGTACCCACAACCGACAACACTGACAAAGTAGTCTCTCGCAGACTTCCTTTGTCATCTGGATAAGAGGCTAAGAAAAACACACCTTCCAGCTGGTCCGCATGCTGAATTGCGTAACGTGAGGCCATAACACCCCCAAGTGAATGTCCACCCAGCACAAATGACTGCTTCGGATGCACACGAATGATCTCTTCTGCGGCATCACCCTTGGTTACGGCTAAATTAAACGGCATTTTGGCGATGTAAAAGGGATGCCCTTCAGCAGCGACGCTCTTCGCAAGAGGGGAATAAGCTTCCGGTTTAACCAAAGCCCCAGGATAAAATATAATCGAGGCGCCTTTAGTGATGGAAGGTTCGAACGAGATCCAATTATCATTCTGTTCGACGGTAACTCCACCACTTGAAATCAGTGCAGTTTCGGCTTCTTGAGCCGGTGCATATGGCGTTAAATATCTCCACAACAGCAATCCGGCTACAACAAGAATGATTATTACAATTAAACCAATACGACGCTTAGTTATTCTTTTCTTCAACATGCTCCACTCCCGGATGTTACTGCATATAAGAAAATTATAGTAGAAACCCACTATTCTAACAACCTTCAACACATCGCCACATTTGATACTTATGACAACGCTTTCAATAGTGAGTTAATTCACAATTCAATTGAAGAAAATCTTGTATTTTAAAATTAAATTAATCAATTTGCATACAGCACAACTTGGAGGCTAAATCATGGTAGGGGGAAACTCGCTGGAAGCGCGCGGAGGAATCTTTTTTCTCAACCTGCGTTTTATGCTTATGATCACTGTTTTTGCCGGTAATGCAATTGAACCTCTGATTAACAAAATGGGCGGAATACACGGATTATATATGTGGATTTTCAGCTTTCACATGCCGCTGTTCGTACTGGTGACCGGCTATTTCGCCAGAAAAAGCCTTGCCGGAACTACCGGCCGCAAAATCCTGCTGCAAATTGGATTGCAATACCTCATTTTTCAAAGCTTATATTCTGCACTCGACGTTTCTCTCTTTCACGTAAGCAACATCCAGCATTCCATTTTCGCACCCTATCTGCTCCTGTGGTTTCTGGCCAGTCATGCCTGCTGGCGCCTCCTGATGCTCGGAATGAGCAAATGGTCCGTAACCGCTAAGCTCCTCTTCACTGTAACAGCGGGGGTGGCTGTCGGATATCTCCAGCTGGACGGTGTATGGTTCAGCATCAGCCGTACCTTTGTATATTTGCCTTTTTTCGTTATCGGCTATCATTTTTCGTTCGAAACCTTCGTCAAGCTCTATCAGAAATATATCAAAATCATTGCAGCTGCTGCCTCTATTCTACTCTTTGCCGTCATGGCAGGATGGGGGGCGGGATTTCCCTTAGGCTGGTTATATGGCAACATGACCTATATGCAGCTTGATGCCAATGTATGGTATGCAGGCGTATACCGCCTGGGACTGTACGGACTACAAATTGTCGCTTCGCTCGCTTTCCTCGGCCTTGTACCTTACGGAGCGAGCCGCATGACCGACTGCGGGCGCCGCACATTGTATGTCTTCCTGCTTCATGGTTTTATCGTTCGTCTGGCCGCTGTTTCCGATATTTACACCTATATTGGCAATGCTGCTGGGGCAGTGGTTCTGCTGCTCACCGCCGTATTATTCACCATATTGCTGGCTCAGCCGTCAGTTAAACGTCTCTTTCACCCGCTGATTGAGCCGTCCGTTGACTGGATGATCACCCTTCAGCGTGCCGCCCTAAGGCGCACACTCTGACTTTACATCCAGAACGAACAAATCAAGGCGGTTCCTTGGATACGAAGATTCGTTTCCGAGGCCCCCCTTGATTTGTTCATCTCCTAAGCTAAAGCTCTACTTCATCCTGATCCATTGTATATTTTACTTTCATCATAATATGTTGTTCATAATCACCAAACTGGCGCCCGAACAGGTTCAGTCCGCCCTGATGAACTGCATCAGGATTGATTCCGATGCGCAGCCGCAATTTGGGGCTCCGGTTTATCAGAAGATCATTTAAGGAAACATTCGACACCTTCTCCATATCAAGCGTCGTCTTTTCATTGTCAACACGCCAGGTCTTGAGAAACCCGTATTGTGTGGATCCATCCCACCACCAATTAGGATTCAGCTTACCCCGCCGGTCACCGAAATCACCAGGACTGGTCCACATGCCGATCTCGGAACCATTCACCCATACGGAAATGTTCGAAGGCCAATTCTGGTCATAATTCGGAGCTTCGGAACAGATCTCCATTGATAATTCAAGCGATTCAATTTGTGCTCCGGAGGGGATATCCATAGGCAGCAAATATTCCAGAAATCCTTTGCGGAGCCAGATCAGCTGAGCGTTGACATGTTTTGGGTGATAGAAGCTCGACGGTTCATCTTCTTTGATAATAAGACCCTCGCTATTAGCCATCCCGCAAGTAGGAGATACCTCACAGTCGCTATAATGACCGATTGGCATCTCTACTTCATAGACTTGTGTTAATCCCTTTGACATTGGTTCTTTCAGATTCAAGGCAATATGAAGATCATCATAATTCCGGCTGCAGACTTTCATCGCCCCGCGTGAAGCCGGAAGCAATTCTGTATGAATTAACTCTGCTGCTTCTAATACTTTGATGTTGCTGGCTACTGTCGACACTGGAAGCTTCAGCTTCTCAGCGATTTCAATAATGTTTAAGTTTTTGGAGTTTAAGAGCCGAAGAATATCAACCCTAGAACGAGTTGATAATGCATGCGTTACTTTGACTAATTTTTCCGGGTCGTTTAAGCTAAGTTCCAGCACAAATCAGCTCTCCTTGTATCCTAATAATTATCCTAATCTTACTTCTTAATGAGATGAAAAACAATTACACCAACAGGTCCTTTCACCTAAAATGACCTCCGGAAAACCGGAAGCCATTTCATAGGTCTCTTTGGTTTGTTCGATTCACAATGGCTTAATATCAATGAAATCAATTTCTCCGTAACCATCGCCTTTGGTAAAACGAAGCTTGTTCATGCCTGCCTTCAGTTGAATCCGTGCTGTGGACAGCCCCCAATTCTCCCACCCTTTATTGGTGATATAAAATGGGCTGGATGGTCCTGCATTGACACTCAGCTGAAAATCCGACCAATTCCCGCCAGCCGTTCCATTCGCCGTTCGAGCCAAAAGAATATATTCGCCTGCGGCTGCCGCATCAACTGAAAATTCCACGTAACTGTCCGGCGTATCAATATGGCCAGCCTTCAGTCCACCCGAGCCCTTGGGACTAGAAGAAGCATAGGCAATACCGCCAAACGCCCCTTTTTCCGCTTCGTAGCGGGTATGCATGGTTTCACCTGAAGGTAAAGCTATCGGAAGATTAGGGTTAACAGGAATACCCAGATTAGGGGTATGATCAGCATTCCAGCTTAATTGCTGCATCCGCACCTCGCGGTTCCAGCCTGCGTTATTGTATTTGGCGACATGGTACATAATCCAATCCTCTTGGCCGTCAGGAGACTTAGTAAACGAATGGTGTCCAGGTCCGTAAAGTCCATTGCCTGAGTAAAAGATAGGCTGAATGCGTTTATGCCATGATGCCGGATTTAACAGATTACTGGAGATGTCTGCGGTGATCAGTCCCAGACAATAATCATTGGTCCAGCTTCCACTTGCCGAATAGACCAAACTAATGACTTCTCCATTTATAATCACCTGCGGTCCTTCATTCACATATGGGGAATGATTCGTTTCCCAGCTATACGTTGGTCTTGAAATCTCTACGCGTTCGGAATCAATAGTCCAGGGATTACTCATATGCGCGATATAGAGATTCTGCCGCACATTGACATTCTCCTCCCAGCCGGACCAGATAAAATACAGCTCGCCGTTCACTTGCAGTACAGTACCGTCTATAGCCCACATATTGCTTGAATCTGTAATCTGGCCTTTATACTGCCAAGTTCCCTGCATCGGATCTGCCGCTGTGTTCTCCATTACATGCATGCGGTGGTTGACGTTATCTCCATCGTCCATCGCATAGTAAATATACCAAGCTCCGTTTATATAATGCAGCTCAGGCGCCCAGATACCGCTTCCGCCCGTGTTGACAACTTTTGTAGGCGCTGCATCAATAGTGGTCAACTGGGCTGACTTCCAGAGGGTAACATTACCGCCAGTTGTTTTGGTGAAATAATAGAAGCCATCTGTATGTTTATATACCCATGGGTCCGCCCCGTCCTGCATAACCACGTTGTAAAAGTCATTATGATCAGAGACTGCAAGGGTCGCCTTCCCCATTGGAAGAATAAGAAGGACACTTAAGGCGACCAGACATTTTTGCCGGAAATTCACTTTCATAATCTATCACATTCCTTTCGAATGAATAGTTACGTAGCGCCTCTAATCTTCAATTGCAGCCTTGCGCGCATTGATGCGGCGGATACGCTCCGGATCGAACTTCGGCTGTCTGTCATAAGTGTGCAGTCCATTGACTTCCTGCTCCACATCGTACAGCTGGGTATAGCAGAATCCAAACATCAGCGGATGATCCAATAGTACATTCGTCAGCCCCTCGTAGCGTTCGATAAACATTTGCTCTGAGGTCGGTCTGTCCCCATACCCCCATGATTTCTCATCTTTCTGCTGTGGGTTCCACCAAATTCCGCCATATTCGCTGATGAAGTAAGGTTGACCTTCATACGTTTGGCGAGCCGGGAAGGTATTAAATACTTCACCGCCATGCTTCATCGGTTCATATCTTTCCCGGAACGTCTGCGGATTCTGGTCATAGTCATGAAGATCAAAGATATCTGTAGCCACATGGAAGTTACCGCTCGTATCAATTACCGGACGAGTTGGATCCATACATTTTGATACGTCATAAACAATCTGGAGCACAGCGTTATGCTGTTTCACACCGTCCCGGTCCCAGGTCTCATTAAAAGGACACCAGCCGATCAGCGCAGGATGATTGAAATCACGCTGCATACCTTCAAGCCATTCCGGCAGGAAGTGCGATAGACTATCAGCTCCAGTAATATCCAACCCCCAATTGGCATGTTCTCCCCAGACAAGATAACCTAATTGGTCAGCCCAATAAAGATAACGCGGCTCAAAAATCTTCTCGTGAAGTCTCGCACCATTAAAACCAAGCCCCATCGAGATTTCGATGTCTCTGCGCAGATCTTCATCAGTAGGAGCGGTATAGATTCCCTCCGGATAGAAACCTTGATCCAACACTAACCGCTGAAATACGGATTTTCCATTGATCCGGAATTTCATCCCATCCAGTCGTACAGTGCGGAGTCCAAAATAAGAATGGACGACATCACTCTCCCGTCCCTGACTATGCAAAGACAGCTTCAGGTCATACAATCTGGCGTTTCCAACTTCCCATAAGTGAATCTCTGTCAGTGGAATCGTAAGTTTTATAGAGAGCCCGGAAACAATCACACTGCTGTCCCCAACGGATTTGCCGCCATAAAGAGCAGTAGCGCTAAGTATATCTCCCGCTGCGTTCCCTTGTACCTTCATTTCCAGATGTACGCAGCTATTGTCGGGATCAGCGATAACTTTCATAGTAGACAGATAGGTTTCAGGCACTTGCTCAAGCCATACCGTCTGCCAGATTCCTGTAGTGCGTGTATAATCACAGCCATGCGAATGGAACTGTTCACTCTGCTTGCCCCGCGGCTGTCGTCCCGATCGAACGTCGTCTTCAGCATATACAGTAATCACATTACTGCCCGGTAAAAGATTAGAAGTAATATCAAAGCTAAACGGAGTATATCCTCCGCGATGCGTACCTACGGATACTCCATTCACCCAGACCTCTGCCATATAATCAACGGCGCCAAAATGAAGGATAACTCTGCCATTTATCCAGTTCTCCGGCATATTAAACTCCCTTTTATACCATACGGCAGCCATAAAATCTTTGTATTCTACACCGGACAGCTTGCTTTCCGGACAGAAGGGCACAGTAATTGTCCCTGAGAGATTATGTTCGTTAACAGGGTATCCGCGTTCCTTCCCACTTTTGCCATGATCAATTTCAAATTGCCACTGGCCGTTCAGATTGATCCACTCTGGTCGAACAAAGTCAGGGCGGGGATATTCAGGACGTGGAAGCGTTACTTGTTGTGTCATGGTGTAACTCCTTTTAGTAATCGTTATTTATTGGATATGCATCATGATATTGCGGATCGCTTCAAGCGGAGCTTTGGACTGTCTATCATAGGTGAGCAGTCCGTTGATTTCCTGCTCGACATCCGTCAGCTGAGTATAGCAATAACCTTGGATCACCGGGGAAGTGAACATCGGGTCAACCACTGCCTTGAGCTTCATCAGGAAATCCTCTTCGTTCTCTGCCCCAGAATAACCCCAGCCCTCCCACTCGCTTTTCTTGAAGGCAATTCCACCAAACTCGGATACGAGAATCGGCTGGCCTTGATACGAAGCTCCACCGACGAATATTTTGCGGTTGGCCGGCATCGCATTTACAGAAGATTCTGCCGTGGCATATCTCTCCTCCAGTACTTCCTGATGGCTCTCATAGTCATGAATAGTTACCAGATCTGTAGTCATATGCTCCCACCCATCGTTATACACAACAGGTCTCATCCCATCCAAGGATTTCGTTAAATGATACATTGCCAATCCGTGCTGCTGCTGGCGTGTATCAATCTGGACATTGGGAACACCCCAGCTCTCATTAAGCGGAACCCAGGTCACGATACAAGGATGGTTATAGTCGCGCTCAATGATCTCCTGCCATTCCTTCGTGTAGCGGCGCACATACGCCTCGGAATATTCATAAGCATTAGCCGCCTCACTCCATACCAACAGGCCGAGCTTATCACACCAATACAGGAACCGGGGGTCTTCTGTCTTCTGATGTTTTCTCACCCCGTTAAAACCCATTTCCTTTGTCAGCTGGGCATCACGTTTCAGCTCTTCGTCTGTCGGTGCAGTTAATATCCCGTCAGGGAAGTACCCCTGATCCAGCACCAGTCTCTGGAAATATGGACGGTTATTCAAGCATAGCTTGCCATTTTCAATCGACACCTTGCGCATGCCGAAATAACTCACTGCTTCATCAACTACTTCCTCATTTCGAAGCAATTGGAATTGAATATCATACAAATTCGGATGCTCAGGGCTCCATAAACGTCCAAGACCATGATCCGCAAAATCACCCAAGCCGATAGTCCGCAGCTGCTCAGCATTCAGGACCAAATATTGATCTTCTGCAATCACTTCACCGTCATACGATACCGTTATGCGCAGCTTGAGCTGCTCAGCAGACTTAAATCCTTGCAGAAATGTCCGAAGCCGTATTTCATTGCGGTCAATATCAGGTGTCATCATAGCTTTGCTCAGATGCACTGCAGACAGCGGTTCAAGCCAGACACTCTGCCAGATTCCGGTTGTGCGGGTATAGAAGATGGCAGCAGACTGTTCCAGCCAATATTGCTTGCCCCGCGGCAAAGTGACATCCCGGCTGAAATCCTCTGCGCGCAGTATAATAGTATTACTTCCTTTAATTAGCGAAGGAGTGATATCAGCCTGAAATGGCGTATGTCCGCCTTCATGCATGGCCACCAGCTGACCATTCACCCAGACTTTTGCCAAATAATCAACGGCGCCGAAATGGAGGACAATCCTTTTCCCGTTCCAACCCTCAGGAACTTCGAAAGCTCTTCTATACCACACAACATCATGAAAGGAAGGATCTTCAATTCCGCTCAGCTTGCTCTGAAATGCAAAGGGCACTTGAATAGCCCGTGAAAATAGACCCTTAATGTCCGCCCGATACCATTGTTCTTCCTCACCGACATCTTCATCATCAAACGTAAAATCCCATTCTCCATTTAGGCTAAGCCAATCCTTACGGGCAAATTGGGGTCTTGGATATTCTGGACGTGGAACGGATGTGCTGCTCGCTTCTGTCAACATGGTGTACTTCACTCCTATTAATAATTCTATATAAGATGAACTTGGGGGTTTTGCCCGCTATCCTTTGATCGAACCTACGTAAACACCTTTAACAAAATATTTTTGCAAGAAAGGATATACCATTAATATAGGAAGCGTAGAAACGACGATCGCACAATACTTAACCAGCTCGCGGAAAGCCGTCTGGCTCTGGGCACTATCGATGACTACACCGCCTGCACTGCCGATCGAGGTTGCGGTTGCATCATTAGCTACTAATATTTCCTTCATTAATAGCTGCAGCGGGAACAGCTGTCTGTCCTTCAACAACACCATCGCATTAAACCATGAGTTCCAATTCCCAACTAAATAGTATAAAAAGATTACAGCCAGCGTAGCTTTGGACAGCGGCAGAATCACTTTCGTTAAAATATGGGCCTGACTTGCCCCGTCAATGGTAGCCGCTTCTTCCAATTCCTGCGGAATGGCTTGAAAGCTTGTTCGTAAAATAATAATGTTCCATGTACTTAAAGCACTTGGCAAAATCATAGCCCACAAATTATTGTACAAACCAATATCCTTCATTAATAGGAACCAGGGAATCAACCCGCCACCAAAGAACATGGTGATTGTAATCAGGATCATGATGAAGTTTTTGAAATACAAACCTCGTCTGGACAATACATAAGCTCCCAGAATGGTCATGATCATGTTGACTAATGTGCCTAACCCTACATATATAATCGTGTTTTTATAGCCGTTGATCAGACTGTTATCTTTAAACACCAGCTTATAGCCATCCAAAGTGAACCCCAGCGGTCTTAGCAAGATTCCTTTATGGGCAACTAATGAGCTAGGATCACTGACGGAAGCAAACAATATATGCAGGATAGGATAAAAGCACACCAGCGTTAATGCGGTTAATAAGGCATACAGTGAATAGTCGAATATTCTGTCCCCTGTGGATCTATGCTTTCTGATTTTTTTCGATTTAGGCTGCAGATTATCTTTCATGGCTGTCCCTCTTTCTTACCATAAGCTGGCCTCGGATCTGCGTTTGGCTATACTATTGGTCATCCACAGTAGCCCGAAGTTAACAATCGAACTGATTAACCCCACCGCCGTAGAATAACTGAGACTGGCTTCTCTTAAGCCGCGACGGTAAACATAAGATGCAATGACATCAGCAGTATCGTAAATCAGAGGATTGTATAGCAGAATAATTTTCTCGTAGCCGGATGACATTAACCCTCCAATTGCAAAAATGAACAAGATGATGATCACCGGGCTAATCTGCGGCAATGTAATATGCCACATTTTCTTTATTCTTCCTACGCCATCGATTTCAGCTGCTTCATATAAAGAAGTATCAATTGAGCTCATCGCAGCGAGGTAAATGATACTGTCCCAACCAATGCTCTGCCAAATGCCAGAGAATGTATAAAGCGGCCGGAAGAAAGAAGAATATCCGAGCAGTGAAGAATATTCTTTTCCGGTAATAAATTGCAGGATTTGCGTAATAATCCCTTCATCCGCAGCAAAAATATGGATGATCCCGCAGACAACCACGAGTGAAATAAAGTGAGGCATATAGGTAATGGTTTGAACGGTTTTCTTAAACTTAGCCCCACGAATTTCATTCAGCATTAAAGCTAAAATAATCGGCGCTGTAAATCCGAAGACGATTCCCCAAACATTAAGCAGCAAGGTATTCTTAACAACTCTCCAAAAATACGGACCTTGGAAGAAATCAATAAAGTGCTTGAACCCTACCCACTCGCTCTGGCCAAACCCCAGCAGGGGTTTAAAATCCTTAAAAGCGATCATAACCCCCCACATCGGCCCGTAGCAGAAAATCAGGAACCACGCCACTACAGGAACGGCCAACAGATATACAAACCAGTTTTTTTTCAAATCTTTCTCAATCACTAGCTTGGTATTTTTAGGTTTAGCGAACTCAGGAATCGGCTTTATTTCTCTATTTTTTCTTAATATCTCCATAAAACAACCACCTATCGTTTGTTATATCGATCTAAGGCTGCCTGATGGATATTTAGGAATTCATCCAGTCCCATATTCTGAGCTTCTTTCAAGAACTTATCATAGGCATCAACCGACAATTCTCCCATTACAATCTTTGCAAAATACTCTCCACGTAGAGTTGACAATTGGTTACCAAGTTCAGCTTCCCGTGAGGCCTCCTCTTTGGTAAAGGAAATCGGCGGCATGGCCATGCTGGTATCCATATTCTCAGTCCAGTATTTCCGGATATCTCCGGAGTAGCTTCCTTTGGTAGCAATCAGCGGATTGGCATGATGCTCGTCACGGATATTCGGCCAATTATGCATACGGTATTTGAATAACGTAGTCGATACCGGCTGACCTTCAGGATCCTTATAGATATAGCTGTTCTCCGGATAATAAGGCATTCCCGCCTCATCAATTAGATGTACCGTTCCATACTCGCCAAAGTTAATCAATTCCCAGCCCTTTTTACTGTAATTGAAATCAAGCCAGGCCATTGCCGCTTCCACATTCTCACTTTGGGTAGTGATCGCAGCTTCGGTCCCTGCTCTTTTAAAATTCTTGTATGTGGTAGCAGATTTATCCCCTTTATTCAGAACCGGGTTCAGCGCCCCCACAAAGTCGATTCCGCTTTGCTCTTTCCAATAACTCCACATCGTATCCGGAGAATCCATCATCACAGCGGTGTCCCCCGAAATAGCGCTGGCCATTCTTTGGTTAAAATCTGCCGTCGCCCAGTCCGGGTTCAACAATCCTTCTTTGTTCCATTGCTGCATAGTGGTCAAATATTCCTTAGCTTTCGGCTGCGCCGGCCCCCAGGCTACTTTGCCGTTCTTATCAAGGAAGGTCCAATCCCAAACTCCATAAGCACCATTTATGATGCCGGTGAAGATCTGCCCATAAGTAGATCCGTAATTGAGTGGAGCTTTGTATCCAACTTCCTTTGCTTTTGTCAGGAAGGTATGCCATTCGTCAATCGTATTTGGAACCTCAAGCCCAGTTTTATCCAGCGCCTCCTGCTTAATCAACGTCCCAAACCAAGTCCACTCCGAGTATGGGGCAATCCCATAAAAACCGAGCAGCTTGCCGTCATCCGTGACCGTGGTTTTTCTTCTTGATTCATCCGAATTGCGCCACTTCGTATAGTTCGGAGCATTTTTTTCCATCAGATCAGTCAGATCGATATAAGCACCGTCATTTACACCTGCTTCAAGTCCCCCTGGGTAGCGTCCCGGCTCAATGATAATATCTGGCAGATCACCGGAGGAAATCATCAACGTAAAGGCATCCGCTTCCTGGCCGATTGGCGGCGTGATGAAGTTTACTTTGATGCCCGTCAATTGCTCGACCTGCTTCTGGACGGCATGATTGTTCATATCCGGAATATTAGAATTCGCAGGCATCCATACATCCAGAACCACATCACCTTTAACAGGGTAAGCTGAGTAATCATTTGGAATGACTTCATCGAAGACGTCGCCGAGGTATGTATCATTCAAGGAATGATTAACTTCGTCGATTTGCTCTTGGGTTGGGGCTGTATTGCCGCGTATGTCCGCGCTGATATCTGTAAAATCAACCGGGTCTTTGGCTGTGCTCTCTTTCTCTTTGTTGTTGGAGACACCTTTATCCGCCCCATTGTTTGCACTGTTGCCACTACATGCTGTTACAGTCGAAATGATCAGTATTAACACAAATAAAAGACTAAAATAACGCTTTGCATTGTTCTTCATACTTAACCTCCCACTATAAAATATTTGCCACAACGCCTTAAGCAAATCCAAAGCTTGGAACCACGCCCTTTTTGCCACGTAGATAGCTCCCCTTGATTAATACAGTTTTTCTGTATCTCAGATCGAATTATAAGCATCCAAAATCAAAATGTCAACGCTTTCATACAATATTTTTGTAACCTTATGAACTTTCCTCAAATAAATATATGACTATATCACGCTACAAATCTATTAAAAAACATACCAACAAATCTACACATTTATGAAATAACCCTTATTAATCAGGCGTTTTCCGTCAATTATTATGGACGACGATTAAAAATATCCACATTAAATGAAAAGGCCATTCATTACAGTTTTCCTGTAATAAACGGCCTTTTCAATCTTGATTTTATGTTTTAATGTTACTCTCCCGATGGCGCAGTCTGAGCAAGCGTATCACTACAAGGTACCCCAAAATCCGGTGTTCCATCCACATTCCAGCCAAATTTCTGGATACGGGTTGCGCGTAAAGACACATCCGCTCCAGCGGAAGGAAGCGCATGATAGACTATCCAATCTTCCTCGCCGTCAGGAGATCGGGTGAAACTATTGTGTCCCGTAGCAAAAATCCCGTTCTCAACACTTTTGCAGAATACAGGTGACATTGATTTCTCCCATGAGAGCGGTTGCAAAGGATCTGCTGCTTCGCTCATGGTGAGCATACCTAGTGCGTAATCCTCAGACCACGTCGTACTAGCCGAATAAACCATGAAAATACGATTGTTTCGCTGCAAAATAACCGGACCTTCGTTAATCGCCATGCCACCTTGCTTCTCCCATGACAGAGTTGGAGCTGTGAGCAGATGTTGCTCACCTTCCAAGGTCCATGGATTACTCATTCGCATAATGTATATGGCTGACCCATAATCAGGGAAATGACCATATCCCGCATACAGAAAGTACAGCTGTTCCCGCAAAGTCATTACTGTTCCATCCAACCCTGAGACAGGTGTCTGCAGTGCACCTCTCCATACCCACAGTCCTTCCAGCGGATTAGCCGTTTCATTTTCCAGCACGCAAATCCGCCGAGACTCGTCGCCTCCTCCGTCATTCGCAGTGTAGTAAATGTACCATTTGTTATCCAAATGATGAATTTCCGGCGCCCACAGATTGTAACTGTAGCTGCCCCCAGGTTCGGGAGACCAGATCACTTTCTTGTCACCCTCTGCAAGACCGGTCAATGTTCTAGATCTCGTCAGCTCCAGACATTTACCTTTCGTTGCCATAAAGTAATAATAGCCATCGGTATGTTTGAATACCCACGGGTCTCCCGAGCTTGCTACAATTGGATTTAAAAAAGTTGTACGCTGTGACATTCTCTTTTCCTCCTTAGCTATTCATCCCCGTACAAACAATCTACCACGGCGGTAATTGTAGACGAATCCCGATTTTCCAGCACCTCCCATAAAATAATAATTCCCATCATACTCAGCTCTCCTAAAGTTGTCTAGAGTGGCAAATAGATCCATCAGAACCCTGATCTATTTCCAAATAAAGCACTTTCCTTACGAAAATGGGCTTTTCCTTCACTTCCCACGCTCTTCGTCAATCGACAAATCTCACATTGTCCGGTAGAAAAAACGTGCTCTTTGTGATAGACTCACTAATAACAATGACTTCTCCGTTCATTTTAGGCGGTAACTGTTTATACCAAAACAGCGGCTTTTTTTATAGAAACGGCATCGCTTTTCTTATTCAGGAAGCAGGTCCCCGTTCTTTCTATAAACCGTATATACGCAGGTCTTTGGAGTTCATTGCGTTAATGCGACACTATATTTGATTGAAATTCATTTAGGGGGGAATGTCATTATGGCAGCCAAGAAAATGCGTTCAGACATGATTAAAAAAGGCTTTGACCGTGCTCCACACCGTAGTCTCCTGCGTGCAGCCGGAGTAAAAGAAGAAGATTTCGGAAAGCCGTTTATTGCGGTCTGCAATTCCTATATTGATATTGTTCCAGGTCATGTGCATCTTCAAGAGTTCGGTAAGATTGTTAAGGAAGCGATTCGTGAAGCTGGCGGCGTTCCTTTCGAATTCAATACGATCGGTGTTGATGACGGTATCGCAATGGGACATATCGGTATGCGTTATTCCCTGCCAAGCCGTGAGATCATCGCTGACTCCTTGGAAACTGTCGTTTCCGCGCATTGGTTCGATGGCATGGTCTGCATCCCTAACTGCGATAAAATCACACCAGGCATGATGATGGGCGCATTGCGTGTCAACATCCCGACCATGTTCGTAAGTGGCGGTCCAATGAAAGCCGGCGTAGACAGTAAAGGTAAAAAACTCTCCCTTACCTCCGTATTCGAGGGCGTAGGTGCTCATCAAGTTGGAAAAATCAATGATGCTGAGTTACTTGAATTAGAACAATTCGGTTGTCCTACCTGCGGATCTTGTTCAGGAATGTTCACTGCCAACTCCATGAACTGCCTTGCAGAGGCACTTGGACTGGCATTGCCAGGTAATGGTACCATCCTAGCTGTAGCCGATGAGCGCAGAGAATTTGTACGCAGATCTGCTACTCAACTGATGGAATTGATTAAGTTGGACCTTAAACCAAGAGATATCGTAACTAAAGAATCACTCGATAACGCGTTTGCACTGGATATGGCAATGGGCGGTTCTACTAACACAGTACTGCACACCCTTGCCCTGGCTCAAGAAGCTGGTATCGATTATCCGCTTGAACGCATTAACGAAGTGGCTAACCGGGTTCCTTATTTGGCGAAGCTGGCTCCAGCATCCGATATTTTCATTGAAGATGTGGACCGCGCAGGCGGCGTTAGTGCCGTCTTGAATGAATTGCTGAAGAAACCAGGTGCTCTTTACGGAGACTGCATGACAGTTACCGGCAAAACATTAGCCGAGAACGTAATCGGTCATGAAATCCAAGATACTTCCGTCATTCATAAGATCGATAATCCTTACTCCGAAAGAGGCGGTCTCGCCGTCCTATACGGCAACCTGGCTCCAGAAGGTTCCATCATTAAAGTAGGTGCAGTTGATGCTTCTGTTGGTGGATATCACAAAGGTCCTGCGATCTGCTTTGATTCCCAAGAATCCGCACTCGAAGGTATCGCTAACGGTAAGGTTAAAGAAGGTCATGTAGTCGTTATTCGTTATGAGGGTCCAAAGGGTGGACCGGGTATGCCGGAAATGCTAGCTCCTACTTCTCTAATCGTGGGGATGGGTCTTGGTGCTAAGGTCGGTCTGATTACAGACGGACGTTTCTCGGGGGCTTCCCGCGGAATTAGCATCGGTCATATCTCTCCAGAAGCTGCAGAAGGCGGTCCAATCGCTTTTGTTGAGGATGGAGACATCATTGAACTGGATCTCAACAACCGTAAGATTGAATTGCTGGTTGAAGAAGAAGTTTTGGCGGTTCGCCGTACCGGCTGGAAAGAGTTTGAGCCTAAAGTTAAGACTGGTTACCTGGCTCGCTATTCCAAAATGGTTACCAACGCAAGTAACGGTGCAGTCCTGAAGATTTAATTAGCAAACCCGAATTCTAGTTGTTCCTTGCATACAAGAGCAGTCTACCTTAGATAATCTATGGTCGGACTGCTCTTTTTTATTGGACACAAGAAAAAATGCCCCACAATCCATTGCTGGTTTGTGAGGCATCTATATTACGGCTCATTATAAGTCTAAATAATATCATGAATCAATTCGTTACTGTTGCTCCTGGTAATTCCACTTCTGTGAGTGAATCGTTAAGCGACAATGCTTCCTCTTGCTGTGGTTTACGTTTCCTTACCGACCTTTCATCATGAGGCAGTTGCTTATTCATCTTCTTGAATAATTCTGAGACAGGCATCAGGATTAGCTTCGGTACAAGTACCTCACTACGCTCCTTGAGCCTAGCACCACCATCTGGATGAATTACACTTAACAGGATCTTTAAGTAAAACTTGGTGGAGCGTGCGAATATGCCATCGGGCAAATCATGTACGCTAAAACCGAATTTCTCTGGCCCACGGTTAATCATACTAACACCATAAAGTGCTTTGGCTTGCGCGAGGTTTACATCATCGGCAATAACTTCTGCTAGCATTGGCAACCCTTTCTCCATTCTGCGGATCATTCGAATCGCAAGTTGAGCAGAAGAACGAGAATGAATACCTAACTCGAATAATTGCCTGTTATCAATATGCAGCTCAATGACTTTATCACCTTTACTCAGCAAGGTTCCATTACCAAGTTCAACAGGCTCTCCCTGATATTTACGCATTCGATAATGCATGAACGGATCGGCCGGGTTAATCGTCTTGAGCTGGAACAATACTTGGAATACCTGCTCCCAAGCCAACCAGAGTCCGACCAGTACTCTTTTACTAAAGGATAACCGCCGAATCGGTGATTTCTCCGCCATTTTGATCATGTCGTCCACTCGAATACTGCGCAATCCTCTTTTTTGGGCCTCCTGCAGCGTCAGTTCAAGAGCTATAAGCATATTCTCGGGTGCGCCCGGATCGGCACCTAATGTTGTGCCACTATCATGCAGCAGCATCACTTCACCGGGGTTCAATCGCGCCAGCATCTTCTCAGTGAGACGCTGCGCACCAAGCTTCTCACGCCAATCTCCAAACATTACCGACCATAGAACAATTTCAACTTGGCGACGTTTGGAAATATCGAATAAATTAACAATCCCCCAAGGTGGACGGTAATAAGTACTACGCTCGCCTATTATGTTGTAGATAATATCATTCGTGCGCTGAATCTGCCGACGAACGGTTGCGGGCCGCATGAGCCAGTTCGTCTTGTGAACATAATTATGAATTCCAATAAGATGTCCCTCTCCATGTATCCGCCTAATAAGATCCGGATAACGTTCAGCGTTAGATCCTACTACAAAAAAGGTAGCTTTTGCATCGTACTTCTTCAATAAATCCAGAAGTAACGGCGTAAACCGAGGGTCAGGCCCATCATCAAAGGTCAACGCAAACTCATTTTGCCCAGTTCCTTTACGAAAGACACGAAAACCAAAAATGCGACTAATCATACCAGGGATAAAAGCATAAAAAGTGGAGATATAAAATAACCAGAGCAGCAAAGTCTGCATATGAATTCCTCGCTTTTCCAGAGTTGACTTTGGCTCGCCTTACGTCTGCAAGCAGAACCTGTGATACGGCCAAGTGAAGTTAGTTAAAAAATACGTTACCCCCTATTTTAACACATGTATCAAAGAAATAGACGGTTTTTACGTAAAATCATGTACAATGTATTCAAGCTGACCTATCAACTTAATTAAAAAGGGAGTTGTTTATATCTATGCTGCCGTTGTACAAAAAATATTGGCGCACGTTCTTCGACATTGGATTAATTGTCCTCACGGTCTATCTGGTTATGTTCGCCTTCAGTAAATTGTATCAGTTAGCTGCACCTGTATTCCTATCTTTTTTTGTATTTTTGCTTATTGAACCACTTGCCCGTTTCTTGAACCGGCGCGGACTTGCCAAACCCTTCGCTTCGGCGATCTCAGTGCTGCTATTCCTAATCATTCTTCTAGGTACGTTATTTGGCGCTGGACTATTGGTCACCATCCAAGCTCTTCACTTTCAAGAAAACCTTCCTAAATATACATATGTGGTACAACAACATTTCGTAGAATCCACAACCTATCTTCAGCAAAAAATCAATAATTTGCCGCCGGATATTACCGACAAAGTAAATGGATACTTTAAAGATGCCACGAATGTCCTTACACATTGGCTTGTTACTTTTCTAAAGTATATGGTCGGTGTGCTCGGATCCTTCTCCTCCTTCATGGCTAATTTTGGGATCGCCATTATTTTAGCATTTTTCCTTAGTATGGAGATTAAAGATTGGCGCAAGGTTGCCCATGACAAAATGCCAAAAACATTTAAAACCGCTTATGCCTTTTTGCAGGGCAACGTCTTCAAAGCCATCGGCTCTTATTTAAAAGCCCAGCTTATTCTGATTAGCATTACCTTTGTTATCGTACTGGTTGGCTTATTCATACTAAGGACCGGTAACGAAATCACTATGGCGCTTATCTGTGCTGTATTTGATGTCTTACCGCTCCTTGGTGTAACGACGATTTTAGTCCCTTGGATCATATACCTGTTTATTGTTGGTAATACCTCTTTAGCCATCGGTTTAATCGTACTCCTGGCGATTGTATTGATTGTAAGACAACTGCTTGAACCCAAGATTACCGGGAATTCGATCGGCGTATCATCTGCTTTTCTGATGCTGTCCTTTGTCATTCTGTCCACATCCGCTTTCGGTATGGCCGGTCTGATCCTGTCGCCGATTCTGCTTATTCTGATCAAAGAACTAATTCAACAAGGATATCTTCAGAGCTGGATCTATTTGCCTCAAGAGGAGTTTATCGTTTCGCCCTTTGCTGCAAATGGCCCTTCATCTAAGGGCAAGGCCACTGCTACTCCTCCGGAGCCTCAAGCTTCTGTAGAAGATGATAATAAATCAAATATCTGACCGAACAGCTTAATGGCAAGATGCGGACTATCGGGAGCGACATTCTCTACAGCAACTGATACAGCATATCTTGGGTGATCCACCGGACCGTAGCCGATAAACCATTGATTATTGCGTGCTACGCCCTTAACCAGCGTCTGTGCTGTCCCTGATTTACCTGCAAGAGGCCAGTGTGTGCTTTGTAGACGGGCTCCCGTTCCATCAGTCACAACTTTGCGCATCATAGACAGTAACTGGCGGGCTGTAGACTCAGAAATCCTCCCTGCAGAAGAAGGGGACAGATGTCCCGGCAGATCCTCCAGCTTCTGCCCGTTGGCAAATGTGACTCGCTGCAGAATCCTTGGCGCCCTTACTTCACCTCCATGCAGTAGCGTTACAATAAGATTAGCTGCTTGTAGAGGGGTTACTTGTACATCTCGCTGTCCAATTGCAGTCTGCACCCTGGCTCCCTTGTCATCCGGCAGTAAGGTAGTAAAGATGGTTCCCTTTTGCTCTCCGGATAGTGGTTTTAGAATTGGAAACCCAAGCGTCTTCTCGGCTTGCCAGCTGATATCTCTACCGAGTCCTAGCGCCAGTGCAGTCGATTGAAGCTGGATACCGCTTAAGCGCTCTGCCAGAGCAGCAAATACAGTATTACAGGACACGGCGAATCCTTGCGCCAGCGTAAGGGGGCCGTGTCCTTTTCCTGTCATACAAGACAAACCATATTTCTCGTATTGCCCTGAACAATAAAAAAGCTCGTCAGCGGAAGTTATACCCGCTTCTAACGCCGCGGCGGCTGTAACGATTTTGAAGATCGATCCAGGAACGGCAGCCTGGAGTGCCCGATTGTTCCACTCCCCTCCTTGCGGAGATACCTTCTCTGGATTATAGAAGGGTAAAGATACCATGGCTTCAATATCGCCCGTCCCGGTATCTAACACCACTATGGCTCCTTCCTTCATTCCGGATTTGAGCGCAAGCTCCTCAATTCCCTCCTGAAGCTTCTTATCAACCGTTGTATATAAAGAAAGAGGGAAATATGGATTGCCCGGAGCTTTAACTTGAATGGGACTGCCTGGAAGGCGATTCCCACGCGCATCCACTTGAACAAATGCTTCCGTGTGACCTACCCCTTGAAGCAAAGGCTCTAATGTCTTTTCTAAACCGTCCGTTCCCGTCATAGGAACTCTAAGACCCGTAGGAGAAGCTTTATGCATGATGGCTTCCGATAAATAGCCTAGCCATTGCCGACCTGAAGAAATTCCATCATATCTGCGTGCGAAAGGGAGCACGCCTACTCCGTCGATCCCCAGTGCACTCACTTCTTCTGCCTGTGCCTGAGACAACGCGAGTGGCCCTTTTCCCACTGAAGATGGCCATAGCAAAGGTTCTTTAAGTGACGACCGCTTATTCAACAGTTGTTCATAGCTGACACCCAGAATCTCCGCCAGTCGGTGCATGGGTTTAGCTTCTTCGTAAACAACCTTCGTCACTGATTTCTTAGCCCTCTCCTCTTGTGGAAAAAAAGCCGCCGTCCAAATGGTTTCCCCCGCAAGAGGCTCATTCTTGCGGTCATACAGACGTCCCCGACCGCTGTCCAGTACAGTTTCCCGTTCACTTTGAATTTCCGCCATCTTCGCAAGTGTATATTTTGTTCCAGGAACCTTCTGTTCCTTCATAATTAGTTGAACCCACGCCAGCCTAAGGATCAACACGGCTACAGCCGCAGATAAAATAAGAAGACCGCTGAATACACGCCGATGTTTGTTATTACGCAATGTCTTCCCTCCTGAGCAGAATCCACACCTATTATGTCCTATCTACATCCATTAGAATCGCCATAAAATGTTCATTACAACATCAAAATCAAAAAAATATTTAAATTAAAAGTAAAAATCAAAGAACCGCTTCTCCTAAAGGAATAAGCGGTTCTTTAATTTAGTATTCTGTTACGGCTACCCTACACGCTGAACTTCGATAACTTCTCCTTTAACTGCAAGGATGCATCCTCCAGCTTCAAAGAAAGCTCTACCAAATGATCACTTACACTTTGTTGCTCACCACTAAGTGAAGCAACTTCTTGAGAGGCAGCTGATGATTCCTCAGCTATTGAGCTTACGTTGCTCATCGAATCGGATAGAACCTTTTGCGATTGACTCAGGCTGTCCATCGACACAGTTACAGCATTCAGACGGGCGATAAAATGCTGCATTTGATCCTGCACAGATACGAAAATATCGCTAGTGCTCTGCACGGAAGTCATTTGCTGATTAAAGAGCGGTGCAACTTCTGAAAGGACCACAACCGTCTCGTTCATATCTCTCATAACGGTATCTGTTATTTCAGCCACAACAGCAATAGACTCTTTCGATTGATCTGCAAGCTGGCGTATTTCATCGGCTACCACCATGAATCCGCGTCCAGCCTCGCCTGCTCTTGCTGCTTCAATGGTGGCATTCAGTGACAAGATATTCGTCTGCTGTGTAATATTTTGCATGACATTAAGAACCTTTATAACGGAAGATGCCGTTTCTGTCAGCTCGTTAACCTTCATCACAAGCTGATTCGTCTTCAGGCCCGTCCTATTTGTCTCATTAAGCAGTTCTTTTAATCTATTGAAGCCTTCCTCACTGAGTTCGCCGATGCTGTGTGCGGTGTGATCCATCTCGTGAGTAGCTGAATTAACTAAATCCATCTGTACCGAAATTTGTCCTGTCAACTCATTGCCACGATCAGCTTCCAAGGCCAGACTACCTGCACCACCCGCAATTTCTTCCGTGGCCGCAGCAATATCCATAGCTGCATCAGCAGTCTTACGCGAAACACCGCTAAGCTCATCGGCGGTTTCCAGTACCTTCCGGGCGGTTTCATTCGTATGAATAACCAGCTCTGTTATCCGTTCCATCATCATGTTAAAAGAGCTGGATAACTGACCGATCTCATCACGTGAGGTGATATTCGTACGCACCCCTAGATTCCCTTCAGCTCCCTCTGACATCAAATTCTTAAGTCTGGTCAGGGGCCGAGATACCATTCTGAACATCCAATATCCAATCAGAATGGCGATAACAGCAGCTACAGCAACAATAATATAAGTAGTCTTGAGAATACGCAGCGCGTCTTTCGTCAAGTTCTCAGCCGGTACAACACCAAGTAATCTCCATCCCGAGGTTTCTAGTGTTCCGTATACAGCTAATATAGATTTTCCCTTTTCATCCTTTGTTGGCAATGAGCCTGCTGTATTCTGCAGACCACCCAGAAGCGTCCCTCCCAAATTCAGATATGTATCTGTCCCCACTTGCTGGGAGGAGGCAATCAATTCATCCTTATTCGTCAGCAATTGCATGTAGGAGCTTGTTCCAAGATCCACTTTACGAAGCTGATTTTCTAATTCGCTAATTCTAATATCGTTAATAACTATGTATCCCTTGCTTTTAGAATCACCGGCAATCGATTTGGCCAAATGGAAAACACCTGACGTATTTCCTTCCTGGCCCTGTAATTCACGTGGAATCCATACACTCTGTGGCTTCTCCTGTAGCTGCTTAAACCATGAGGATTCTCTGAAACTCTCAATAAAAGCGCTATCTTTTGTCCCTGCCGAAGAAATTGGAAAACCTTCATTCATCGGAATAAGGTATACGGCCTCCACACCGTTTGATGCCGTGAGCCAATCATTTAGCTGCGCACTAATCTGGTTAGATAGTACCTTACGTTCCTCATTACTTGTAGTGGGATTATTCCCTTGATTGAGTGCATTTTGAATTTCATTGTCATACAAGATTCTTCCTAGACCATCCTCATAACGTAACAATTCCACATCAAACTTCTCAGCGGTTTGAACGACTGTCTGTTGATTGGCTGACAGCGCATTCGTCTCGATCGTATGCTCAGCTACGGAATAGGAAGTGTAGCCGAGAGAGAGCACGAGCACCATCGTCGAAACAAAGAAGATGAGAAAAAGCCGCACCCCAATGGATTTGGATGGATGCAGCTGGAATCGTCTTTTTTCTTTTTTCACTTGTACTTTCATCTAATCATTCACCACCGTTGTCGTCTGTTATGCCTACTGGCTTATCGTTTACAAGGTCATGAACATTTGTAACACCCGATCGGAAAGATATGGCAAATACTCATGACCGTACTCATAATAAACCATAAGCTCTTTGGGCGCTAGTACTTTGTTGTATGCGGCAAACTGCGTTGAAGGTGGACAAATCACATCGGATAACCCTGTAACCCACAACATTTTAGCTTGAATTCGCTCCGCGAGATTCTGAATATCGATGTAACCCAGTCTATTAAAAATCTCGTCCTCACGTAAATGATGGGGATCAAAAAAGCGGAAATAATAGTTAATTTCCTCATAAGCTGACGTAGTGATATCAAGCTCCCAAGCCCGTCTATAATCTGAAAGAAACGGATACACAGGAACGGCCATGCTCACACGCGGCTCTAATGCTGCACAAGCTACAGTAAGCGCTCCGCCTTGAGATAAACCAAAAGCACCTACTCGTGCAGGATCAACTTCCTCCATAGACATCAATATTCGAGCAGTCTGTGCTGTATCCAGAAACACATTACGATAGTAAAGGTTGTGCGGATTAGGATCGTCAATGCCGCGAATAATATGTCCACGAATGGTTGTGCCTTTTACTGTAAGATTATCCTCGGAAAGTCCGCCTTGTCCCCGGCAATCCATCGCAAGGACACTAATCCCATGGGTCGCATAAGTCACCTTCTCCATCCAATCCCCGCTGTCACAGGAATATCCATGAAACATCACGACACCAGAACTTTTTTCTGAACTCCTTTTCTTCGGTCTTACATATTTACAATGAATTCTTGCTCCGCCAACGCCGGTAAAATAAAGATGAAAACATTCCGCCAGCTCGCTGACGAACTCCGCAGGCTCTAGTTCATAATCTAGTGACTGGGCGTCCAGATCACGCAAAGCCCGCTCCCAAAACGCGTCAAAGTCTATCGGCTTTGGGCTGCTTCCGTTATATTCTTTTAATTGTGACAATGTCATGTCGTTTCCCATATTAAGGTCCTCCTTAAGGTTTTTTCACTTAAAAACAATGGAAACGGAAAACCCGCATATGTGGATTTTCCGTTAGCTTCTACTAATAACAAGAGCTCGCTAGTTGCACTTTGTGCAACTATTACAGCTAAGTAAGTTGTGTTGTTCATTTAATTGCACTCTATACAACTAAAATTGCTCACAGCGGGGTTTCCGGGGCAAAATCGCCTGAAATAAGTGTACAATGTGCAACTATTTACACTAAACACCACCAAACAGGTTAGTTTAAGTGCACTTTGTGCAACTGCGGCTTTAGCCTAGACATACTGGCCTCTCATGAATGAGCTCATAGTACTCACTCGTGGCTCTTGCGCTGCACTTTGTGCAATAGAATCTCTCCATATGAGCATCAGTCGGTGTTCTATTGTACTTTGTGCAATCAGTTCGAGCGAAACCGAGCATAAAAGTGATTTTTGCGGGAATCCATTGCAGAGAGTGCAATAGATTCTATTTTTTAGACGAAATCGAGATTTCTATTGCAGAGAATGCAATGAAAAGCCCAAGCTACATAACACATAACACAAAGCGCGCAACGTGCAGAACCCAGCACACAAAACACATTACACTGCACGCTGTAAACTTCTTTCGAACGCTACACGACCACCAAGCATCTACCCCACTTCACTCTATCTAAGGTTGTTCCCCAAAGCTTGTTCACTCTATTAAATTTTGCCTAAACCCGCATCATCGCCAACCTCTTCATGGGTATCGATGACATAGTTGACAATTTCATCAACAGTTGTATATGCAACGCCTACATAAGTATCAGCAGCACCATAATAGATGGCGATACGGCCGGTTTCTGCATCATGCAAAGTAGCACATGGGAACAGAACGTTATTCACGAAACCTCTTTCCTCATACCACTCTTCAGGGGTTAGAACAAAATTTTTCGAGCGATATTTTACTTTCGAAGGCTCGTTAATATCCAAAATAACTGCACCCATGCTATATACAAGACCGTTACAAGTTCCGGTAACGCCATGGTAGAACATCAACCAGCCTTCAGAGGTTTCAATCGGTGCAGGTCCGCCGCCAATCTTCACACTTTGCCACCAGCCTTGCCCCCCTTTGCTCATCACGTGACGGTGTTTACCCCAATATACAAAGTCAGGGCTTTCGCTAAGGAATACATCACCGAATGGGGTATGACCGCTGTCACTTGGACGGGACAACATCACGAAGTTATTGTTAATTTTTCTAGGGAACAATACGCCGTTCCGGTTGAAGGGCAGGAATGGATTTTCCAAGCTGATAAATGTTTTGAAATCTTGTGTTTTGGCAACACCAATGGCTGCGCCGTAAAAATCTGTACACCAGATAATATAAAATGTATCTTCGACCTTAACCAGACGTGGATCGTAAGCATACCGCGGCTGATAAGGGTTACCTTCTTCATCTATAAATCGGATCGGCTCATCATCGATTTTCCAATCTAGACCATCAACACTATGTCCCATACGCAAATGCGGACGAGTCGTGTTATCTTCTACACGAAATACTCCAATAAAACTCCCTTCATACGCAGCAACCGCACTATTAAAAATACGGGCTACACCTTTTGCGGGATTTCTTTTGATAACCGGGTTATCATTATGTCTCCAAATCGGGTTCTCGTAGCCAGCAGGCTTATCCTGCCAAGGCATGTTCGGGATGTTCACTGCACTTGCTCCTACCAATTTCACTTCACTCATTAGTATTCCCTCCAAATGTATGCAACTTTTTAGATTGCTATTTTATCTAGTACTGTTATGAAATCTACTACTAAGCTTACTTCACGGAACCTTGCGAAAATCCATTGTAGATATACTTTTGCAACGCGGTAAACACAACCAAGGTCGGGATAATTGCGATCATAATCGCCGCACATATAACTTCCCACTGTGATCCGTACGGACCTTTAAACTTAAAGAGCGCTGTGGAGATCGTTTGGAGATCTGTTTTCGGCATATAAAGGAAAGGAGTGTAAAAATCGTTATAAATATTTACGCCCTTCACAATAATTACTGTTACAATCGCCGGTTTCAGCAGCGGCAAAATAATTCTCCAATAAATCGTCCAATACGAAGCCCCGTCCAGCATCGCGGATTCATCCAGTGACTCGGAAATCGAATCCAAGAACTGCATGAAAATATATACAGCGATAATATCCGTACCGAGGTACATCACGATGGGTGCCCATCTGGTATTAAACAAGCCCAAGTGATTGATGATTTGGAAAGTTGCTACTTGCGTAGTAACACCCGGAATCAGAGTAGCAATCAGAAACATACTGATAAGAACTTTACTGCCTTTAAATTTGAAGCGGGATAAAATATAAGCCATCATTGAACCCGTCAGCGTTGCACCCAGGATAGAGATCACAACGATAATGACCGTGTTTTTAAATCCCAGAAGCATTTTCCCATCAACAAAAGCCTTAGTGTAGTTGGAGAAATTCAGCCAATTCTCTGGCAACGTTAACGGTCCGGTTGAAGCGTATTCTGGCCCTGTTTTTAATGAAGCAAAAAATACAACTACGATAGGTATCAACGCTGCAAGTGCTCCCAAAATCAAGGTGAGATATTTGAATATACTAGCAGTGGTATATTTTACAGAATGCATAGTTTATTTCTCCTCCTTGATCAGAACGCGCTGCAAAATAGTAACTACTATAACGATACCCAGCAAAACTACGGCCATCGCTGACGCTAATCCAACTTTGCTATATTTGAAAGCTACATCGACCGTCTGAATAACAAATGTACTACTTCCGTTAGATCCGCCTGTCATGACGTATGGAATTTCAAATACTCCAATGGCGCCACTAACCGCTAAGATCAAGTTCAACTGCAGAATCCGCTTAATACTTGGCAAAATAATATGCATAAACTGATGCCATCGGTTTGCACCATCAATCTCAGCAGCTTCATAAATATCCGAACCGATCGAGGAAATAGCCCCAAGGAAGATCAGGAAATTCATCCCCATGTATCTCCACAGTGACGCACCTGCAAGTGAGAAGTTAATCAAATTCGGATTGAGCAGCCACTTCTGCTGTAAACCGCTGAGTCCGAGCAGGTTAAGAATCGTATCTAGCGTTCCATCTGGTTTGAAAAAGAACAAAAAGATAAAGCCGATCGCTACACCGTTTAGCAAGGTTGGGAAGAACAAGATCCCTTTGAATAAATTTTTCATGCGAACACTAAAGCTCAGAATGGTTGCAAAATACAAAGCAAGCGCCATCTGAATAAAGGTGGTAAAGAAATAATACAAGCTGACCTTAAATACGGAAAAATACTCCGGTTTCGTAAAAATGGTTTTGTAGTTCTCTAACCCAACGTACTCCATATTTTTACTTAGGCCATTCCAGCTGGTGAAGCTGTACCGAAACATACTGATGACTGGATAATAAGCAAACGTGAGTAGCAATACGATCGGTACTAATGAGAACAAGCATATGATGGCAATACGTTGATTTTTGTAACTCAAATTCGAAAACTTGAACACCCGATACACCTCCAGAAAAGCATCCTCATTTATTTATGACTCGTTTAAATGTGAAGGGGGAAATGCCCGATCGCATATCCCCTTTCCACTTCCACTACCGCCTAAAGCATTTAAGAAAGCTTATAGTTGTTACTGTGCTGTGACTTTCGCGCGAGCGGCTTTCCACTTGTCGTTGAGGTCCTTCATGATGTCATCATAGGATTCTTTTCTGTTGCCAATTGCGGCTTCAATAATACGTTTCTTGAAGTCTGGTTGCCAAGCACCGATTTCGGCTTGTTTGTCGATTTCATCAGACCAGCCTTCTTCACCGGCTTTAGCAGCTGCAAGTGTATCAAAGGTTACTTCAGTACCTTCATATTGTTTCAGAATTTCTGGAAGCTCAGCACCGATAGCCGGGCTCATACCGCCACCTTCAGTCGTTGGGTAGCCAGATTCGTTAATGAACCAATCCACCCAAGCTCTAGCAGCTTCTTTGTTTTTACTATGAACGCTGACACCCAGATTGTAGTCACCAGCAAGCGGTACAAGGATTTTATCTGCATTCGTAGGGAATGGCATGAAGCCAACATCATCTGGATTCGTTGCTAAACCTTTGATTTGACCGATTGCCCAAGATCCAAGAACCATCGTGCCGATTTTTCCGTTAGCCAGATCCCCTTTAGAAGATTCCCAATCTGTAGTCGTTGGATCTTCTTCAATCAAACCTTTTTGTGCTGCATCGTACAGGATTTTGTACAGCTCATAGTGAGGTTGACCTGGAACATAGTTGTCGTCGCTAGCCACTTGACCAATGTTCACATAATCACGGTTACCAGCTACTGTAGCCAGATCCGCTTCCCATTGGGTCAATGTCCAGCCAGCTGCGTAGTTTGTATACAGAGGCACAGCTTTCGTTTTGTCTTTAACAGATTGCAGAGCAGTTAAGAATTGTTCAGGAGTTCTTGGAACCTCTGTAATCCCTGCATCCTTGAAGACTTGTTTGTTGTAAATAATACCGTTAAAGTTGATGGTCATTGGAATTCCGTAAGCCACTCCGTCTACTGCTCGTTCTTCTACCCCTGTATATTGCTTTTGCATATCTTCGAGTGTACCCAGTGGTTCGAAGAAATCGGGAATATCTTTAATAGCTATGCTTGTAGGTAACAAAAGAACGTCGCCATAGTCACTAGTGCTCATGCGAATTTTAATTTGATCTTCATAAGTAGCAAGCGCTTCAAAATTCACCTTTACATCAGGATATTTCTCATTGAACTTAGCCGCATACTCTTTGAATACGGTATCAACAATATCCGTTCTTTGTGTAATAACCGTGATATCCCCTTTAATATCCTTGGCTGCTGCATCATCAGCCGGAGCTGCCGTCGCCTCTGTTGAGGATCCATTGCTTCCTGTGTTTTTAGTGCCTTCATTGTTGGTGTTGTTGTTTGAGGAACAACCGCTAAACAATCCTGCCATAAGTGTCAGTGCCATCAAGCCCATCATTGTTTTTCCTTTTTTCATGCTTTTACGACCCCTCTCTTCCATTCAACTCTAATTTGGTTTAATAACAAAAATAATAACTTATATCATCACCATTAATTTAACAGAGTAATTACCATTATCAAACTAACAGAAATACTCTTGAAAAAAAGTGATGATATCGCTTACAAACCCATTATAGATCTATTTTCCACGCAAAACGATGGTTTGAATTGCTTTTTCTGGTCTTGTATTTGTTATTTTTGTTTTTGTTATGGCGTTTTTATTATCTAATTTATTGAAAATAACCACAAAAAAAGAGAGCTTATCGCTCTCCTAAATAATAGCTTCCTATATAGGACTAAACCTCACGTTCCATTTTCGGTAATTTACAGCCACTTTTGTAATCCTTAGGTGTCATCCCACACATTTTCTTGAACAATTTATTAAAATAAACCGGATCACTATAGCCAACCTTATCGGCAATTTCATAATTTTTTAGGTCGGGATGCTCGATCAGCAATTCTTTCGCCTTAGTAATTCGAATTTGAATTAGATATTCGGTGATGGTTTGCCCCGTCTTTATTTTGAATAACCGGCTAAGGTAGCTCGCATTCATACCGACGGTCTCCGCCAAACGCTCAAGTTCGAAGTTCTGATCATACTCCCTCTCCAGTATGCTTTTAGTCTGTTCAACTACGTAATGCTCTCCACCATCCGCCGCTTGGGAGATGATCTCCTCCTGGTCTTTAACGCTCTTTTTCTTTGTATCCTCTACTCTTTTGAGCAATTCATATAGCTGAGTCTTATCAATAGGTTTTAGTAAATAATCTATCACCCCATGACGGATGGCTCGGCGGGCATATTCAAATTCACTAAAACCGCTAAGAACGGCAATAGGTAAATCCTCCATATAACCTCTAACCTGTTCAATAAGCATAAAGCCGTCCATTCTAGGCATTTTTATATCTGTAATAAGCAGATCTATTTCCGCTCGGGATAACTTTTCAATATACTCCCAGGCCTCCAACCCGTTACCGTAGGATCCAATTACATGTACGTCCAGCTCCATCCTGGATGTGATTTTTTCGAGCCCCCTGCGAATGACCTCCTCGTCGTCCGCAATCATAACATTTATCATTTGAGCACTTCCCTCCAGCTGTATCTGCCAGTTATTATGATTGCACCATCATCACGAATAGAATTCTTCCTATGTCTTAAGTCAATGTACGATTTCGCTCTTTTATAGTCTTGCATTTACTATAACGAAAGTTATTCTAATTTCCCAGCCGCCACTATAAATTGTCCTTGAAATCATCTCCGAAAAAGTATATAACTGAATTAAGTTGTTATTATAAACTAACAAATTAATAATAACTATATAACAAATTAACATAATAATTATCTTTTCTATTTTCATGTAAGGTGGGATTCTCGATGGTATTTAACAACGAATACATTGCAGGCATAACCTGGGGCTTCTCGGGTACACGTGGTTCATGGACAACAGAAGAAGCGGAACGTTCGATGGAACTCATGTCTTCAGTCACCGGGGCGAACTGGACAGCCATTGCACTTAGTGCACTTCAATCAACCGCTCATTCTACGGAAATCCCCTATTGGGAGGCTCCAACCGTTACTGACGAAGAAGTGAAACAGGCCATTAGTAAAGCAAAGTCACTGCAGCTTAAGGTATGCCTTAAGCCGATTGTTAATTGTGCGGACGGAACTTGGCGTGCTCACATTAACTTTTTCGATAAGGATGTCCCTTGTGAGCCTAAATGGTCGGAATGGTTCCGCTCTTATACTAAATTTATTCTGCATTATGCTGCTATCGCTGAAGAATCGGGTTGTGAGATGTTCTGTATCGGCTGCGAGCTTGTCCAAGCGGATAGACGCGATGCCGAATGGCGCACGCTTATTGCCGAGGTTCGGAAGGTTTACTCAGGAATTCTCACTTATAATTGCGATAAATATCAGGAGGATAACGTGACCTGGTGGGATGCGCTCGATGTGATTTCTTCAAGTGGATATTATCCAGCTAATGATTGGGAAGCTCAGCTCGACCGGATTGAAAGTGTGGTTAGATCGCAGAATAAGCCATTCTTTTTTATGGAGGCGGGTTGCCCAAGCCGAAGTGGGAGCGCGGCAATTCCTAATGATTGGACCTTAAAGGGTGAACCAAGTCAAGCAGAACAAAGCAAATTCTATCAGGCAATGTTTCAAGGCTGTGAGCGCAGAGATTGGGTTCAGGGCTTTATGCTTTGGGATTGGCCTACTCATCTTTATCCAATTCATGAAGCAGAACACAATGATGATTATTGTATGTATGGCAAACAAGCCGCTGGGATCATTAAAGAATACTTCACCTCGAAAATCAATAAGTAATGTGAGGAGTGACTACTTACCAATGATTAATTCACCAGAATTATGGTTGACCCAGCTTGAGGATGAGCTACAGGGTAATATTCTTAGTTTTTGGATGAAACAGACGAAGGACGAAATCAATGGCGGTTTTGTTGGTGAAATCGACAATCAGCTAAACATAACACCTGACGCGGAGAAAAGTCTTGTGCTTAATGCACGTATTCTTTGGTCCTTTGCGAGCGCTTACCGAATCTACGGCAAGACAGAATATCTGGTTATGGCAGAACGTGCTTATATCTATCTAATGGATCATTTCATCGATAAAGAATATGGCGGTTTATACTGGATGGTGGATGCTGAGGGCAGACCTTCACAGGAGAAAAAACAGATCTATGGCCAAGCTTTTGCTATCTACGCATTGGCTGAATTCTACCGCGCGACTGGGCGGCCTGAGGTATTAGATGAGGCCATTCAAATATTCCAGCTCGTTGAGAAATACGGCTATGATTCTATTTATAAAGGTTATGTTGAAGCTTTATCACGGGAATGGCAAATCACGGATAACCTCAGCCTTAGCAGCAAGGACTTGAATGAGAAAAAATCAATGAACACACATCTACACGTGTTAGAAGCGTATACCGGACTTTATCGAGTATGGAAGTCAGAGGAGCTGGAAAACACGCTGGCTGAGCTAATTGAAACGATGCTGGACCATATCATTGATAACGAAGGCAAGCATTTTCATCTTTTCTTTGATGAGGCCTGGAATGTTAAGTCAGATATTATCTCCTATGGACATGATATCGAAGGCAGCTGGCTGCTTGTGGAAGCCGCAGAAATACTTGGAGAAGAAAAGCTGCTACAGCGTGTTCGAATTGTCGCTACCTCCATGGCAGAAGCTGTTCTTGCAGAAGGTATAGATACCGATGGCGGGATATGGAATGAAGCTGATCCGAGCGGATTGCTAAGCAAAGATAAAGATTGGTGGCCGCAAGCGGAGGCGGTTGTCGGATTCTATAATGCTTATCAGCTGACCGGTAACAGCAAATTTAACGAGGCTGCCCAAGCCTCCTGGACTTTTATAGATAAATATATGGTGGATCACAAATTAGGCGAATGGTACTGGGGTGTGGACGAGAAGCATCTGCCTCTCCCTCACGCAACCAAGGTTAGTGCCTGGAAATGCCCTTATCATAACAGCAGAGCCTGCTTTGAAATGATCGGACGAATCAAACCAACTCTAAAGGAGACTGTATAATGTCATCATTATTTCAAGAACGCAAACAACAACTTACAGAACGTTATGAGGCACTGATCACCCGTAACAATGAAAAGCTCCCTTATGGAAACGGTATTTATGACCGTTATACTCATCCACTGCTTACCGCTGAGCACGCTCCTCTAATCTGGCGTTACGACTTCAACCCTGACACCAATCCATACTTCGCTGAAAGAATCGGTGTCAACGGCGTTTTCAACCCTGGTGCCATAGAACTTAATGGTAAGTTTTATCTTGTTGCCCGCGTGGAAGGTAATGACCGTAAATCTTTTTTTGCTGTAGCTGAAAGTGATAATGGTGTGGATGGCTTCCGCTTCTGGGATCGTCCAGTCGTGCTGCCCGAGACAGATGTTCCGGATATTAACGTTTACGACATGCGCCTTGTAAGCCATGAAGATGGCTGGATTTATGGCCTTTTTTGTACAGAACGTAAAGATCCAGATGCCCCACACGGTGACCTTTCTAGCGCAGTAGCCCAATGTGGTATTGTTCGCACAAAAGATCTGAAGACCTGGGAACGTCTGGCCGATCTCCAAACAGGGTCAGCTCAGCAGCGTAATGTTGTGCTCCATCCTGAATATGTTGATGGAAAATACGCCTTCTACACTCGCCCACAGGATGGCTTTATTGATGCAGGTTCCGGTGGCGGAATTGGCTGGGGGCTCTCGGATTCGATTGAGGATGCCGTGATTACGAGTGAAACCATCATGGATGAGCGCCATTACCATACCATCAAGGAAGTTAAGAATGGTCAAGGTCCAGCTCCAATCAAAACTGAAAAAGGCTGGTTGCATTTTGCTCATGGTGTGCGAAACACTGCTGCTGGGCTTAGATACGTGCTTTATGCCTTTTTAACTGATTTGGAGGAGCCAAACAAAGTTACCCATTCCCCAGGCGGTCATTTCATCGCACCAGACGGTGAGGAACGTGTCGGTGATGTATCCAACGTCGTATTCTGTAATGGTGTGATTGCACGCGATAACGGTGAGATTTATATCTACTACGCTTCCTCCGACACTCGCATCCATGTAGCGACAACTACCGTTGACCAAATGTTAGATTATGTACTGAACACACCAGAAGACCCGCTTCGCTCTTATGCTTGTGTACAGCAACGCATCGCCCTCATTGATCGTAATTTAGCTCTGTAAGTAAGAGTTCAGAGTCCATAGAAATCAACAGAACAGCGATTCTCCTGTTATCGGAGGATCGCTGTTCTGTTTTTTTGGATCATTGGCGGCTAGCTTATATCGTATATCCATCATCCCCGGAGCTTACGGACTCAGATGACGCTATTGCTTGGTAAGAAGCTCAAAATTGCTCAGTAATCCCCTAACTCGAAGGAGGCTGAGATATAAATGTTCAAACGTATGGATGAGATCATGATCGAAATTCCTGAAGTAAAGAAGCCAGATCCCAATGCTGCTGCCGCTGTACAAGAACTGCTAGGCGGAAAGTTCGGAGAAATGTCGACGAGCAAATTTTTAATTGTACAAAGCCCGATATTCATCTTCCAGTATAGACATCAGAATCATGTTATGAAATTCTCCGTCTACATAAAGAGCATCCCGCTCCACACCATCGCGCTTGAAACCTAGCTTCTCATAGACATGAATCGCTCTTGGATTAAAAGGATATACACCCAGATGGATACGATGCAGCTTCAAGGCTTCAAAGCCATATCGCAGCATTAGAGTCATAGCTTCAGTACCGTACCCCTTCCCTCTATGTTTATGACTACGAATCCCAATTCGAATGTTTGCGCTACGGTTGTCTGGATCCATTTCGTTCAGCACCACTTCTCCAATAAGCTCATCCGTTTCCTTGACGATAATCATAAGATCCACACGATCTTCAGCTGGAACACTAATCTTACGAATCCAGGCTGCAGTTTGCTCGCGTGAGATTTCTCCTTGCGACCCTGTTAGACGTCCCATCTCTTCATCAAGTAAAAATTTGTAATAGGCCTCCAGATCGGACTCTTCTACACCACGCAGATGAATATTCTCGCCCTCAATCTTTGGTATTGCAACTGCTTCTGACATAACTGAATTCCCCCTAACCATAACCATAATTTCATGGCGTTCAATTATTTTTAATCGGCTAATTTCTAATCTCGCGGTATATCCACAGAATCACGATGCACTATGTCTGCTGCGATCAGGATTTTCTCCAGCGGTGCAGAGGGGTGCCCAATCCGACTTAGCAGTTTCTCCACTGCCGCCCGGCCCATCGCTTCTTTAGGGACATGCACAGTAGTAAGCGGCGGAACGCCTCTTGAGGCATCCTCAATATTATCAAAGCCCGTAACCGAGATATCCCCAGGAATATTAATACCATCTGCCTTCAGGATATCACTGACCGTAAGTGCGGTTTTGTCATTGGCGCAGACCAAGGCGGTGGGGAGTGTCTTAGCTTTTTTCCGTTTCATCACCCAATTTTTAAAATCCTCTTGGAATACCTCTTCCTCCACCCCTTCCAAAAAGAGATTCGCATCATCTTCCAAAGGCAGTCTTATCCCACTCTCCTCCAGCGCACTCCGAAAGCCGATCCACCGATCCCGGAAACTGCGTGAAAATCCAATATTCCCGATAAAATGCATTTGTGTATGGCCTGTCCCCATCAAATGATTAGTAAGTCGAGCCATGGAATCCACATTGTTCGCGAATACAGTATCACTTGGAATTAATGGATCTTCATGGTCAATCAACACCATCGGCAGACCGATGCGATGCACCTCAAGTAGTAAAGAAGTGGAGATTTCGCCCACACCTACCAAACCAAGAATCCCGCTTGGGTTCAAGATATTCACGAAATTATCCGCACGATTCTCAGAGATGATCACCATTCCAAGTCCTTCTTGATCCAGCGCAAGGGCAATGCCGTCCACAATTTTCCCCCAATACAAAGAATCCTGAGTTTGCGAGCGGATATTCGGCATTAATACAAGCACAGATTGCTTATTCCGATCACTGGCCCCTACCGGAGGAGTACGCTTGACACCTTGGACAAAAGCATTCTTTTGCGTAAAATAGCCTAACTGCGAAGCCGCTTGAATCACTCGTTCTCTGGTCATCTCATTAACGCCAGCTTTACCAGAAAGTGACTTAGAGACAACAAATTTGGATACACCGAGATGATCAGCTATTTTTTGCATGGTGACTTTTTTAGCCATATTAAACCCTCCAGAGATTGTATTAAAATTAATGTTGAACTAAAGTTAAGGCTGAGAAGTTACCTGTGTACCTGCCCGCGCTTCCGTCCATTTTGCATTTAATTCGTCAAAAGACTTTTGTAAATCAGGCGCAGCAAGTAACTCCTGAATATAATCCCCGGACCAAAAGGATAGCTTAGCTCCATTCGCCAGATCGATGAACGCATCACTTTGTACCGTGCCATAAACCAGCTTTGGTTCATAAGATAAAAATTCACGGTACTGCGGCATAAAAGGGTTCAGACTACCATCAGCAGGAAGGAATCCCCAATCATCTGAATACGAAGTCTCTTTTACAAAAAAATTCAACCAAGCCATAGCAAGCTCTTTATTCTTACTGTATTTGCTAACACCCACGAACCAGTCTGGATTGATCGGCGCATAGTGAGTACTACTATTATCATAAGGAAAAGGGAAGAATCCGATATCATCTGGTGAAGCCCCCATATCAAGCACTTGACCAACCGCCCAATTTCCAAGTAAATACATGCCAGCTTGACCTTTAGCGAGTCTAGTCTTAGAGATCTCCCAATTGTTCGAGAAAAGTTCATGCTCTACATAACCTTTAGCAATTAAGGTTCGAGCAATGGAAATGGATTTCCCCCACTCATTATCAAGCTGCCATGGACTATCCTCATTTACCATATTATTTAGATACTCAGGGTTGCCTGTCATATAATTGACCAGACTATTTCCCCATTCACGCAGTGGCCAGACGGCTCCATAATTCATATACAGCGGGATAATTCCAGCCTCTTTTAATTTAGCGCAAGCTTCGTAGAATTGATCCAGTGTCTGTGGAACCGCGGTAATTCCTGCTTTTTCGAAGGATCTTTTATTATAGACAATCCCTACCGTGGTAGTTCCCGTAGATAGCCCATATCGCTTACCATCATAAGTAGCATAAGAAGTGAAGCGCTCACTAGCCGAAGTTTCTTCATCCAACGGTTCAAAAAAATAATCCAGTTCCTTTGATGGAAGATTCACAGGAAGCAAAAGTACATCTCCGGCGTCCTTGGTGGATAGTCTTACCAGAATGTCCGTTGCGTAATTGGATAAACCTTCAAATTCAACATTCGCTTCGGGGTACTTTTGCTTGAATTGATCCGCGTACCCTTGAAAGGTTCCGTTCTCAATCAGATCTATTCGATTGGTCATCATGACTATGGTGCCGGATAAGTCAGACTTCCCCTCATCTCCAACTGGAGGCACTGTTGATTCCGTCTGCTTGGTGTTGTTCTCACAGCCACTTATCGATAACAAAAAGAGAAGCAGCAGTATGGTACGCGTAGTCCAGTGTAATCTCATCCCCATCAACGGACAGCCTCCTCTTATTTCAGTCAGATAATCTAATCATTTCCGGTTCCAGCAACGGCAGCGACAAAATAACATCCGTCCCTTGTCCAAGCTCACTAAATACCTCAATTCCAAAAGCCGCTCCATAATGAAGACGCACTCGCTGCTGTATATTTTTCATACCAATCCCCCCATTGATACTTTTCTTAGGAGGACTTTCTTTCTGCAGCCCAGCGTTCAATCTCTCCAAAGTGATCTTATCCATTCCACAGCCATCGTCTTTAATATGAAAGAACAGCATTTGCTCAGTCATCTCACAACGGATACTTAAATTCATTTGTGGTTTATTATCATCCAAGCCATGATAAGCAGCATTCTCTATGATCGGCTGGAAGACCAGCTTGATAATAGAGTAATTATCTAGCTCCTTCGGCACGTCGATTTCGAGTACGAAACGATTAGGGTAACGACAGTTCAGCAGCTCAACATAATTCCGTACATATCCAAGCTCTTGCTTCATTGTCGTTTTGCCGCTCAAATCACTTGTACTATACCGTAGCAGTTTACCTAAAATTGAGATCATATCCGCAGCTTCAATATCATCATTGAGCTCAGCGGTCATTCGGATCGACTCCAGTGTATTATAGATAAAATGAGGATTAATCTGACTCTGCAGAGCATGAAGCTCCGCTTCCTTCTTCTGCTCTTCAATTCGGTAGATATCCTGAATTAACTGCCTGATCCGAGCCAGCATTCGATTAAACTGATGCCCGAGCAGACCAATCTCGTCACGCCGTCTAACCCTAAACATCACCTCTAGATCGCCGCCCTGAACCTTTTTCATTAGTTGAATCATCTGCGATAGTGATTTAGTGAGTGCAAAGGAAAGGATAATGGAGATAATTAACGCCAGTACAATGATACTTAGTGTAGCAACGAGCGTTGCATTACGGGTTACCTTCACATCCCGCATCAGAACATCCACAGGAATAGAGATAATGGCCTTCCAATTGGTCTTGCTAGAGCTTGAGTAAATATTCAGAAATTCTTTTCCGTTGACTGTATCATAGAAACTTCCGGATTTCCCATCGGCCCTTTTGAATAGCTCTGAATCAGATACATCCGTGGCAAGAAGCTTTTTGTCACTGTTGTACACGACCATCCCCATCTCATCAACAATCAGAGATTTGCCATGCGTTACTTTATCCAACTCCGTAACCCGATTCTCCAAATTGCTAATATTCGCTTCAACCGCGATAAGCCCAATCGGATTTAACAAACCATCCACGATTTTGCGAACAACGGTAAAAGCATATCGAGTGCTCTGCAAATTACTCGTAAATGATTGGGTACCAAACAAAAGTGCCTCTCCGCTGGAATTCTTCGTCTGCTGACTCCAATACTTATAGCTTTGATCGAGGTCGAGCCGTACACCACCATCTTTGGCAGAATAATACCCATTTCCATACGCGTCAAAAATATAAACCGTGTTCGCGCCTCGTTTAATATTGTTAATAAATGAAATGTTGCCTTCTATGCCCCGTTGGATGGACAACAGTAAATCAAAATCTCCGGGTAACAATGTAGCACTGCCTGATTCGCCACCCATGATCTCTTTCTGCTCATGGTATTGGTTTGAACGAATTAAATTTTGTTTAATATCGTTCACATAGGCTGGCATAGATGAAATACGCTTCATATCTTCGATATAATCATCTACTCCATCCATCATTTGATCGATTAACTTCTCAGAATAAGCAATGGTGTTGCCTTGTATAGATTCTGAATAACTCTTATAAGTAAACACACTAATGAAGGTAAGCGGAAGGGTAATAATTATTAAAAAGACGAGGAGCAGCTTGCGTTCCATACTCATGTCCCCGATAACGGACCACCAGCCAAAGATGCGTTTACCTTTCATACGGTCCTTCTCCTTAACCCTTTTTTACCTAACTTGTTATTATTATTTACCTAACAAAATTATTATACGGGGAAGTCCTTCTTTACACAATAACAAAACCGCTTCCTCATAACGAAGAAGCGGTTTTGTTATGTAAATCATAAAAAAATTAGTTAGATCCAGTTATTTTATCGTGAATAATGACAATTTATCCTTTAACTGTCCTGAAGCACTTTCCAGCTTACCTGACAATGAAACAAGTTGATCACTTACACTTTGCTGTTCATTACTGAGTGAAGCCACTTCTTCGGAAGTCGCTGATGATTGCTCAGCTACAGCACTTACGTTACCCATTGCTTCCGACAATACAACCTGTGAATGATTCAAGCTACTGATCGCTGTTGTCACCGATTCCAGACTAGTAATGAACTCATCCATCTGTCCTTTTACCGATACAAAGATATCGCTCGTGTTCTTCACTGAGCTTATTTGCTCTTTAAAGAGAGGAGCCACTTCAGATAATACAGCTTCCGTTTCGTTCATTTCCGTTATGATCTTGTCAGTGATTCCGGCTACTAGAGCAATAGACTGCTTCGATTGGTCGGCAAGCTGCCTTACCTCACCGGCTACCACCATAAAGCCCTTGCCAGCTTCGCCTGCACGTGCAGCTTCTATCGTCGCATTTAATGACAAAATATTCGTCTGCTGTGTGATACTCTTCATCACATCCAGCACCTTAATCACAGAGAATACTGTTTCTTTCAAATTGTTAACTCGTTCTACAAGCGCACCTGTCTTTTCCCCAGTACGGCTAGTCTGTTCCAGTAAATCCGTTAATTGCTTGGCACCTTGAGCGCTGGCTTCTCCAACCCCGCGTGCGGCCTCATCCATCTCACTGTTGGCATTAATCACGGTCTGCATTTGCGTAGCTATCACGTCTGTAAGCTCATTACCACGTTCAGCTTCAAGTGCCAGACTGCCTGCTCCTCCAGCGATTTCTTCCGTAGCAGCTGCTATCTCCTTCGCGGATATAGCCGTCTTACGCGAAGCTTCTCCAAGCTCGCCAGCGGTCTCTAGCACATCTCGAGCAGTTTCTCTAGTTTGCGATACAAGCTCAGTAATACGCTCCATCATCAAGTTAAAGGAGGCTGAAAGTTGTCCAATCTCATCCTTAGACACATATTCTGTACGTACACTCAAATCCCCGCTTGCACCTTGAACCATAAGATTCTTCAATCGTGCCAGAGGCTGAGCGATCATACGAACCATCCAAATCCCGATCAATATTGCAAGCAGTGCCGCACCAGCAGCCGTAATGAACGTCGTCAACAGAATCGGACGGGCTTCCTTCACTAACTCGTCTGTAGGCACTACGCCTGATAGCTTCCAATCCGCCCGTATCATCGGATTAAAGACTGCCAGAATTTCTTTTCCATTTGGATCTTTAGCTTCTAGGCTACTGTTATTTTTCTTACTCTCTTTAATAAAAGAAAACTCCGATGGCTTACCATCGTCTACCGAATTAGAAGAAGCTACAACTGTACCTTCAGGAGATACTAGTTGAATACGGGAGCCTTCTCCCAGCTTCACACTTGCAAAAGATTCCTCCAGCAGTGTGTTTTTCAACACAAGCATGATTATGTATCCTTTTTCCGATCCCAAATTTTTAAGGGATCTTACCATAGCAATCTCCTTATCTTCATTTCCTTGAATAGAAGTGGAGAACCAAATATTCTTCGCGCCGCCTTTGTCACCGTCCGAATAATATGAATTATACTCTTTGGTGTCGGCTACAATCTTCTTGTACCATTCTTGTTCACGTAATCCGTCAAGACTAATGCCAGCACTACCACTAGTAACGATATCCTGCTCAGGTGTCTCTGGAATCAAAGAGACACTGATAATATTAGAATCAGTTGTCGTCTGACTGGACAATTTCTTACTTATTGCACTTGTTGCTTCAAATTTCTCGTATGCTGTTTGTGCAGTAGACAAAGCCTTCAGATCTGTTTGCATTTGCGCATCAAAATAAAGCTGTAATGCCAAGTTCTCATACTGTTTCAAGGTAATATCCAGCTTCTCAGCAGTCTGGATAATAGTCTGACGATAGGCTTCGGATACATTATTCTTTATCGTTGTTTTCGCCTTCGAATAAGATATAAGTCCAAGTGACATAACTACAATTACAGTGGAACATAGGAATATTAGAAATAACTTCACTCCTACGGATTGGATAGGATTAACTCTCTTGATTTGGCTTCCCCAACCCAACATCATTTTCTTAGCCTCTAACTTTGATGTCTTTCCTGTGCCTACTTCATTGCCCTGTGCATTTACAGATTTTTTATTGTTCTTCTTCATCTCTCTAACCTTCTCTCTTTATGCTATTCACTAATACTATCTTGATCAGGATCCCCATCATGATCATCTACCCGCTAATATTAGAGGACATATGAAAGCGCTAACTATATTATATATCGGTTTATTAGGCCTTTTTTCTTAGCTTTACTATACTTTTTTTATAACTTTTAACCTATGTATGTTTCGACAAAAAAACTCCCTTCGTTCTACCCTCCTTCTTGGATTTATTTGTTAGTTACTAATATATATAACTTATTGTTAGCTTTGTCAAAAGAAAAACAGGGATGCCCTTTTTGCAAAGAACATCCCTGTATCTTATCAAGATTTTTTCTTACGCATCATATCAAAGTATGCTACGGGCTGATCTACCTTCATGCGAACACGCTGCAGAGGATGACGGGCTGCGTCAAGCGGGTTACCTGCTTCATCCCACAATTCCGCTACAGTCTGCTTAAAGAATGTATCATTGGGTCCGAAGAATTCAACTTCCTGACCAGGCTTGAAGTGATTACGTTGTTGAATTAGCGCCATTCCACTCTCAGCATCGTATTCCAGTACAAGTCCGGCAAAATCATAAGGAGCCGCTTTTTCTTCAGGCTCATAGATATGATCTTCATGATCCGGAGTATCGTAGAAGAATCCTGTGTTAAGCGGACGGTTCGCCGCTTTGTTCAGCTCATCCAACCACTCTTGCTTCAACTCGTATCCTTCAGGATCAGCCATGTAAGCATCAATAGCTTTACGATAAGCGTTAACGACAGTGGCTACATAGTGAATCGATTTCATCCGTCCCTCGATCTTGAAGCTATCGATACCTACTTCAATAAGTTCAGGGATACTTTCCAGCATGCACAAATCCTTAGATCCCATAGAGAAAGGATTATCTCCTTGCTGATGCAGTGGAATCTGAGTTACACCTGGAAGCATAGGTGCCGGAGATTGTGCTTCAGCTTGATCTTCTTCAGACACCCAAGTGTCCTCAGGCCGCGCATCCTCGAACAGATCATATTTCCAGCGGCAAGACTGGCAGCAGCCTCCCCGATTGGAGTCACGGTCTGTAAAGTGATTGGATAATACGCATCTTCCTGAGTATGAAGAGCACATCGCTCCATGGATGAAGCTTTCGATTTCAATATCAACATGCTTCTTAATCTCAGCGATTTCTTCCAGGCTTGTCTCACGTCCGAGTACGACACGTGGCAGACCCTCTTCTTTCCAGAAGGATACCGCTTGCCAGTTTAGTGTAGACTGCTGAGTACTCAAATGTACCTCTAATCCAGGTACTAAACGGCGTGCTGTATCTACAATGACCGGATCAGCAACGATAATAGCAGCAATACCAACTTCATATAAGTTACGCAGATATTCTTCAATCCCTGCGACATCTTCATTGTGAGCATAGATGTTCGTTGCAACAAATACCTTAGCGCCGTATTTCTTGGCGAATTCAACACCTTCACGCATTTCCTCAAAGCTGAAATTGTCTGCTCCTGAACGCAAGCCGTATTTCTGCCCTCCGATATAAACAGCATCCGCACCATAGTGTACTGCGAATTTTAATTTTTCCAAATTACCGGCCGGAGCTAGGAGCTCCGGTTTATCCAGACGGTATCGTTTGCCCTTGTATTGCGGCTTTGTCATGGTTCCCATTCCTGTTCTCCCCTCCATCGCCCCACAAAGTGATGTCTATGCATGATTACTGCACCTAGTCTTTGCGGGGATCTAAAAAACTCTCATTAAATTAAACTTAATATACTTGCTCTTTATAGAAAAATCCGAAGCTTAGCTCCCGTTCTGGATCCTGCAGCGTTCTGATAGCTTCCATCCAATCCTCTTGGAAAGAATAAGCTTCTGGATCAGCTGCATAAAGATCAATAGCTTTGCGATAAGTCTTAACAACCGCCACATTATACGCTGTTGATTTCAACAATCCTTCAATCTTAAAACTCTGCACGCCTGCAGCCATAAGAATATGAAGATCCTCCAAAATACAAATATCTTCCGAACTCATAATATGTGTACCGTTCTCGTCTTCATAGATCGGGAACTTTTGGTCATCTCGTTCTGCCTCGATCAAAAATAGACCACGTTCCTTACCAAGACTGCCGCCCTCGCTTGGACGTCCTTGATGTGACATATAGCTTTCTACAAGCTTACGCTTGGAATGGTATATATTGGTCATGCCGTGAACCTGAACCTGTGCCTCTACCTCTACAAGCGGAACCATTTCCGTCATTTCATCCATATTCAGCTCACGCGCAAGAACTACGCGAGTAGCACCTTTACGCCCCCAATAATTCGCGGTTGCGTAATTGGTAGAGGTCATTTCCGCATTCCAATGCAGATTCATACCCGGTGCTTCCTTCTTCACTGTGGTTAACACCGCAGGATCACCGAACTCAACACCGTCAACACCAAGTTCACCTATAGCTTTCACATAGGCAGGAAGCTCTTCCAGAAGAAGGTTGGACATGAGTCCACCTAGTCCAGCATATACTTTGCAGCCACGCGCATGTGCCATTTCTACAACAGCAGCTGTATCCTCCAAAGAGAAATGTCCGGCAAGACGCATGCCGAAACGGTCATCCCCGATGAGCAATGCATCTGCTCCGGCATCCAGCAAAGCAGCAGCTTCCTCTAAGGATGCTGCTGTCGCCAACAATTCCGGTTTGTTAATCATGTTGTACCTCCTACTTGTACAGTTATTTCAACCGCACCACTCTTCATTTTAATATTTTATTTCGATTCTTGCTTACTTTTTTCGATATTGGCTAAATGTTCCTTGTAGGTCTTAGCAAACAAATGGCCCTGTGTACCATCTTTCTTAGTCACATAGAAGTAATATTCAGATGCCTGAGGTTCAAGTGCTGCCTGAATGGAGGCCAGCCCCGGATTACTAATAGGTCCCGGAGGAAGCCCAATATTTCTATACGTATTATAAGGACTGTCAACTTCCAAATCTTTATATAACAGTCTTTCCTTCTGTTTGTCGAGCAAATATTGAACCGTAGCATCGATCTCAAGCTTCTGCTCTTTCTTTAAGCGGTTATAAATCACGCCAGCAACTAGTGGTCGTTCACTATCTACAACAACCTCACGTTCGACTAACGAGGCCACTGTCAACAGCCCATGAAGTGTCATTCCACGTGCTTCAAGCTTTTGCTTCCAGTTCGGGATCGTATCCAGTTTCTGCTGGAACTGATCCAATAATGCTTCTACAACTTCCTGCGGCGTACTATCCTTGGCCAGTTCATATGTTTCAGGGAACAAATATCCTTCAAGACGATGACGAAGGTTCTTATCCTGTGGGATACCTAGAGCATCAATTCCCTTCAAGCCTGCACCGGTATCCATGATTTCAAGAAAAATAGCAGCATCCTGATTCCAAGCCTCAGCAAGCTTCTTGGCAATCTGCTCAGCAGTATATCCTTCCGGAATCGTGAAAGTCACGGTCTCTTCTTTAACAACATCACCAGCATTTAACCTCTCGATGAGCTCGTCATAGGTGTCTCCTGGACTAGCAACATAAGTACCAGCTTTAAAGCTGGAGCCTTCTTTAGTCCATTTCAAATATCCCTTAAAAAAAAGACTGTTCCGAATAATGCCATTTTGTTCGAGCAGATCAGCAATTTCCGCGCTGCCCATGCCCTTTTCTATCGTAAATGTTACGGCAGGACCTGCAGGTTCTACCGGCTGCATCCCGTTCCAAATGTACCAAGCGCCTCCGCCTCCTGCTGCTACCAGCAAAAGAATAACGATAAGCACCGTACGGATTGCGGATTTCAAGTCAGGTTCCTCACTTTCCGACTATAAAGTATAAAAGTGTACTACTTAAAATTCAATACATATTTCATGATCATGATTGTTGTTTTAATTATATTGATCGTATTCCAAGCAAAAAGAGCGCGGAATTCTCCGCCCTCTTCCGTACTCATCATAAATGTAACGTACATGTTTAAAGTTTATTCTGCATCGTCCACTGGAAACGTCATCTCATCATATAGCTCAGAGATGTCTTCCCACTCTTCATCGTCCACGATGTTCTCTAGTTCCGGAAGTCCGTTAGGAGAGACAACGATACGCAGAATTTCATATTCCACATCTTTACCAGCGCCTTTCAGCACCGCATAGCCAATACCACCGACTTCAAATTCGGCGATAATATCGTAAATGGAAGACTTGCCCTGCTCATCTTCCAGTTCTACTGTTTCTCCATAGGCTTCCTTAAGCCGCGAGGTCCAAACCGCTTGATCAGCGGATACATCAGTCATTCTCTGATCCTCCGTCCAACTCGTCAACCAGTGTGTTGAAAGTCTCTTCGACAATCGCCCACTCCTCGTCATTATCGATCATAAACAATTGAAGATCATCGCCTTCTTCCACATAACGGAACGCATAAACCTCATCGGTTTCCTCGTCCTCGGAATCAAGCGGAACCACCATCATGTACTTAGCGTCCGAGCCATCAACCTCAAACTTCATAATGACCTCGAATTCCTCTTCATTACCTTCCTCATCAGGAATATAGATAATTTCCGGTTCTTCCTCTTGGCCAATCTGTTCGTTTGTCATATCCTCGCACCCCTCACCTTTTACTGTTAGCATCCAAAAAATTTTGCAAAATCAGGGCTGCAGCCATTTTGTCCACAATCCCTTTGCGTTTCTTCCGGCTGACGTCCCCTTCAATCAGCACCCGCTCTGCGGATACCGTCGTCAGACGCTCATCCCAAAGGTGTACGGGCATTGCAAATTGCTCCCGTAGCTTGTCAGCGAACTCTATGCAGATTTCGCCCCGGGGTCCTACTGAGCCGTTCATATTCTTCGGTAGACCAACGACAATCTCTCCAATTTCGTGCTCCGTAATAAGTTCACGAATACGTTCGAACTCATTACCAGTACCGCGGCGCTCAATCGTTTCAAGAGCTTGTGCCGTCCATCCAAAAACATCGCTTGTGGCTACACCGATTCTACGGTCGCCGTAATCCAGTCCTAACTTCTTCATCATCTGGGATTATCCACCTTGTGATTGACGAGGTAGAATCTAACCAGCTCTTCAATCAGCTCATCACGTTCTTTTCTCCGGACCAAACTTCTCGCATTGTTATGACGCGGAATGTAAGCTGGGTCTCCGGAAAGTAGATACCCTACGATCTGATTGATCGGATGATACTCTTTCTCCACCAGTGCATCGTATACAGCGAGCAATATTTCCTGGGGAGAAGCTTCCTTTTCGTCGCCCTTCACATTGAATTTGACCGTTTTGTCCATGGAGTCCATTTGTGACACCTTCCTTCTGCAAAATCACCCTAAAAGGGCGGCTTCGCAAAGTTGCTACTGTGCAGCTCACTTGCTTCCTTTATCATAACATATTCATAGCCCAACGAGGAAATCCTGCGCGTGGAATCACGATTTTTTTGGCATTTCCTCTACAAAAATAATGATATTTTTGGCTTTTAAGCTATTGTCAAGCACAACTATTCATGAAAATCTAACCACCTGTTAATAAAGAGTAGCGGTACTGATGTCAAACTCTCAGTACCGCTATGTTTTTTCGTAATACGTTTAAATTAAGAAATAGTTTCGTAATTTTTATTTATGCTAGGGAAGCCACTAATTCTTCTGCTTTAGCCAGTGCCACGCCAAGCTTGGAGGCATCTTTACCACCAGCTTGTGCCATATCTGGACGTCCTCCACCGCCGCCACCGCATACTGCTGCGACTTCTTTAACAATCTTACCAGCGTGGAAGCCCTTCTTCACCAGATCCTGTGGTACAGCAACAACAAAGTTCACCTTGTCGTCCATGGCTGCACCCAGAACAAGCACAGCATCCGGGAGCTTGGATTTCAATTCATCTGCAGTAGAACGCAGAGCGTCCATATTTCCTGCTTGAACAGCAACAGCAAGAAGCTGTGTACCTGCACCAACCGTCTTCACACTGCTTGTTAGTTCAGCGGCAAAGGTTGCGCTAAGCTTAGATTGCAAGGATTCATTCTCACGCGAAAGCTCACGCACTTGGTTATGCAATGCTTCAATCCGTTTTGGAACGTCGTTCAGAGAAGACTTCAGCAGACCCGCAGATTGCTTGAGCAGATCCAGTTGGCTCTCAGTAAACTGGTAAGCGAAACGTCCAGTTACTGCCTCGATACGGCGCACTCCGGAACCAATGCCACTTTCGCTAAGCAGCTTGAAAATTCCAATTTGAGATGTGTTGGATACATGGCATCCACCACAAAGCTCAAGGCTGTAATCGCCGACTTGAACGACACGGACGATATTGCCATATTTTTCACCAAATAGTGCCATGGCTCCCATAGCCTTAGCTTCATCAATTGGCTTGTTCTCAATGACTACATCAAGACCACGCCAGATTTGTGCATTCACGCGATGCTCGATGTCGCTTAGTTCCTCCGGTGTAATCGCTCCGAAATGGGAGAAGTCAAACCGTAAACGTGCACCTTCCACTAAAGATCCTGCTTGGTTGACATGACCGCCCAGAACCTCTTTGAGCGCTTTATGCAGTAGGTGAGTAGCTGTATGGTTCTTCACGATATCTTCACGCTGTGCACGATCCACTTCAGCGCGAACCGATTCGCCTACTTTCAATTCTCCAGCTTCCACAGTTACCAAATGTACATGTTGACCATGTGGAGCCTTGAACAATCCTTTTACCTTAGCTGTAACTGAACCGCCAGTAAGCAGTCCTGTGTCACTCACTTGTCCACCACTTTCAGCATAGAACGGTGTTGCCTCAAGAATTACTTGGCACTCTACGCCTTCACCAGCGGTATCGACCAATTCATCACCCACAACAATAGCCATGATTTTCGACTCTGTTACCGAGTCATTATATCCAACAAATTCACTTTTAACCGTCAGGTCCGCTAATGCGCCACCTTGGATCTTCATGCTGCCACCGTCATGACGTGCAGCTCTTGCACGATCACGCTGTTCTTGCATAGCGACATCGAAGCCTTCACGGTCTACAGTTAATCCTTGCTCTGCTGCGAAATCTTCCGTCAGGTCAAATGGGAATCCGTAAGTGTCATATAGCTTAAATGCATCGGATCCAGGAATTGTGCTGAGTCCATCTGCTTTTGCTTTAGCACTGATCTCACCCAAGATAGCCAATCCATCAGACAATGTCTCATGGAAACGTTCTTCTTCTGTACGGATAATCTTGGCGATATATTCCCGATTCTCGACAACGGATGGATAATACACACCCATAATCTCACCAACTGTTTCTGTCAGTTCATGCAGGAACGGACGATCCAGACCCAGGGTCTTTCCGTAGCGAACAGCACGGCGCAGCAAACGGCGGATAATATAACCACGACCTTCATTAGAAGGAAGTACTCCATCCCCTACGGCAAAAGTAACGGTACGCACATGATCTGCGATAACTTTAAGCGCGATATCCTGTTCAACATTATCCTTGTAAGTTACACCAGCAAGCTCAGCTGTTTTTTGAATAATCGGTTGGAACAAATCGGTATCGAAGTTGGAATCTACATCTTGAAGAATGGATGCAAAACGCTCCAGTCCAGCACCAGTATCAATGTTCTTGTTCGGAAGCGGCGTATAGCTGCCATCCTTATTATGGTTGAATTGTGAGAACACAAGGTTCCATACTTCGAGCCAACGTTCGTTTTCTCCACCTGGATACATTTCTGGATCACTCATGTCGCTGCCGTAAGCTTCGCCGCGGTCATAAAAGATTTCCGAGCAAGGACCACAAGGACCTTCGCCGATATCCCAGAAGTTCTCATCTCCCAGCTTAATGATGCGTTCTGCTGGCAAGCCTACTTTTTCATTCCACAGCTTGAAAGCTTCCTCATCCTCAGCATACACAGTTACGGAGATACGTTCTGGATCGAAGCCGATCCACTCCTTGCCGGTCAAGAATTCCCAAGCCCATGTGATCGCCTCTTCTTTAAAATAATCGCCGATAGAGAAGTTACCTAACATTTCGAAGAACGTATGGTGACGGCGTGTCTTCCCTACATTCTCGATATCATTGGTACGAATACATTTCTGCGAGTTCGTCAGGCGCGGATTCTCAGGAATCTCACGGCCATCGAAGTATGCTTTCAGCGGCGCCATACCTGCGTTGATCCACAACAGCGAAGGATCGTTATGCGGTACGAGAGATGCACTAGGTTCAATTTTGTGACCTTTACTTTCAAAAAACTTAAGCCATTTGGAACGAATTTCACTTGCTTTCATTGTTTACAGCTCCCGTCTCATCTTTTTAATTCGGCGCATGCGCCAGATTTTACAAATTTTCTAAAAAAATAAAAACAAAAAAACGCCCCTGAATAATTCAGGGACGATTAATATCGCGGTACCACCCTGGTTATCGCCTTGACCCAATTTACGGGAAAGTTAAAGGGCGATCGCCTTGTCGCGGCTGATAACGGGTGCCCCCGGTGAGCTTGTGATCTCACACTCCGAAATTAGCTTTCCACCGGCCTGTCTTCAAGGTTCTCCCAGCCATTACGAAACGCTTTCGTAAAGGAACCTGTTCTCTGATCAAGCCATCCTCCGGTGTACTTCATTTTCATCAACGTTTTATCCGATTTGCATTTTAACATTTCAAGTATAGCCAGTGCCCCTTCATCTGTCAATCTGGGGAGGAGTTAAGGATACGTGAGAATATATGATTTTTGTAATGGTGAACTCAAGCACTTAAAGAACATAGTAAATCTCAGATATTACTTAGGAAATTATGTATTATAAATAGTGCTCTATAATACTCAATTCTCGGGTAAAACCTATGGAGGATTACAAATCATGCTGCGCAATAAAGTAACTGAGGAGCTATCGATGGATAAAGTTAAGCCTACATCAATACGCTTTATGGTCAGTCTCATTTTTATTAGCAGCACTTTTCGGTAGTTTATTATTTTGGCTCGCTATAAACATTGTTGATTTAGGTATGACATTACTGACTCACTCAAGTTTAACATTCAATAATGATATCTTTACGAATTCAAACGTCGTTTTTGGTGAATTCCTGGGACAGATTTTCGGAAATGCTATCTCTTATAAAAAAGGCGATAACAATACTTCACGAATTGGATAAGCAATGCTTATCTCACAATCTATCTATGTCGCTATACATATCCCAAATCGGATCTATTCAGGATTAGTCAGAAAGGATTTTGTTTATGATTTTATCGCACTATTAATTCTAGGGGTCATATTCTCATTACTCTATGTCATAACCAAGAATCTATTTTTCGTGATAGGCGTCCATGCCTTAATGAATGTTCAGATTATGTTTTGGGATAGTAGTTTCACTTATACAGCAACTTTAATCTGTGTGTTGTTACTGACTTGTCTTTTAATTTGTTACAAAAGAAAGGAATTCCGAGCGCAGAAATCAGAGGGGCAGTGCCAAGCTGAATAGATGGAGTCGGAGAATTTTCTAGAGTGGTGACTGACCCAGTCCTAATCATAATCAGCTAATGCAAGCAGTCGATAACCAAAACGTAGGACAGCGATTCTCAAGTAAATATGAGAATCGCTGCCCTGTGCTGTATTTTCACGTTTTTAATAGCTACGTTTCTGGCAACAGGCGTTGGCAGTACGTATCCTTATCAACAATTCTAAATCAGCTTATGCGCAAACCACTTTTTGCCCTTGAAGCGCCACAGAAAAATGCCCCCCCGAACGGCCCACTCGCAGTTCATTGCCAGCCAGACACCCATGACGCCGTAGCCCAGCTGGATCCCAAGGATGTACCCAAAAATCACCCGAAACAGCCACATTGTCAGCATCGAGGTAATTGAGGTGAAGCGGGAATCTCCAGCTGCCCGAAGCGCGGACGGCAAAATAAAGCTGACGGCCCACAGCGGAACTTGGGCAATGGAATTCACCAGCAGCACCACAAACAGATCATCAATGATCTCGGAAGGTGGGGAAAAGATCGATACCAGCGGGTGGAATAGCGGCATCAGAATCAAGGCGATCAACGCCAAAGAGCCGGACCCGATCCAGAGAAAGGACTTGATGAACTTTCTGGCTTCAGAGACATTCCCTCGCCCGATACATTGGCCGACCACCGTTACAATAGTTAGCGACAGCGCGCTGGCTGGAATTTGAAACACCAGAGCCAGCGAGCCGGCAATCGCATTGGTCGCAATGGCATAAGTGCCTAGGCTGACAATAAACACCTGGGTGAGCAGTTTACCCCCGTTGAAGAACATCTGCTCCGCCGCGAACGGCACGCCGATAAACATGATTCTCCGCAGCATGGTCAGAGGGATTCTGAATAGGTCACGAAAACGCACCCGCAGGGCCGTATCCACTTTGAACAGATACACCAAGGCACAAACCATACCTGCATACCGCGCGATATTAATCGCAAGCGTCATCCCCAGCACACCCATGTGCAACAGGTTAATGAAGACCACGTTCAGGATAACATACAGCAGGTTCATGATGAGCGACAGCATCAAAGAAGCCCGAGTCTTGCCCACTCCTCGCAGAGCCCCGCATACCGCCTGAACCACCGCGATGCCCAGATATGAGATGCTGCTGCCGATCAGGTAGATGCGGGCATTGTCCAGCACTTCGGGTGAGGCGGTTCCGAATAAAAGGTTCAATATAGGAGTATGTAAGCCCATCAGCAGCAGACCAATTCCCAAAGCGATCAGCGACACCGAGGCGACCGAAGCCGCCGTAGCCTGGGACACCATCCGGTCATTTCCGCTCCCTTTATACTGCGCGACTACCACTGTCCCCCCGGTTGCAACCGCCACGAACACATTGATCAGAAAAATATTCAGCGAATCCACCATATTCACTGCACTGACCGCCGCCATCCCGGACGAGCTGATCATTGCGGTATTTACCAGATTAAGTCCAATAATGAAGGCCTGGTCAATCAGAATTGGAATAAATAAAGCTATAATTTGCCGATAATCCATCCCCTCCCCAGAAAGATATTTCTCCAGCAATCTTTTCTTCTGAAGACTCGCGCGAAGCTGCATAACATATCACATTCTTTTCTGTAAAATGGAAAAAACTCTTCATCCGAAGAGCTTTTCAACAAATTATACCCATTATACCGTGGGCACTTTACATTCAGTTTACTATAGATACACTTTTAAGTCTTTAAGCGGGAGTCAAAAAACAGCAACTGTCCTTCACATATTTGGAGAACATAAACTTCATCAGAATTATATAGCTTCAGACCATAGAATCATTCGTTCAGACTCTCTCCTTCAAGGTTGGAACTTCGATTGAGAAGGCTTCGAACGATGTCGCACCTATTGTCTGATATTTCATCTAAATTATATCTTAATATCACTTAAAGCCCCTGCAATAATACAGCATTTTGTTCAGATATCCTCTTCACTACATCTAAAAACTGCAAATGCGAATGTGTAGGAATATTCTTACTTGTGACTCGAAAGCTTCTTATAAGCAAGAACTTCGTAGTAAGGTTCCGAGAGACGGACCGTATTGCACTTATTCCCTAATAACAAGCCCATTCCCGGGTGACTTGGGGCGGATAACGGCGATGGCTCGTTTACGTTACCATTAGCACATTGTATTTGGTTTTTCGCATACATTCGGCTCGTTTCGTTACCGTCGGCACATTGTATTCGGTTTTTCGCATACATTTGGCTCGTTTACGTTACCGTCGGCACATTGTATTCGGTTTTTCACATACATTCGGCTCGTTTACGTTACTTGCGGCACATTGTATTCGGTTTTCCGCATACATTTCCCTCGTTTACGTTACCGTCGGCACATTGTATTCGGTTTTTCGCATACATTTGGCTCGTTTACGTTACCGTCGGCACATTGTATTCGGTTTTTCGCATACATTTGGCTCGTTACGTTACCGTCGGCACATTGTATTTGGTTTTTCGCATACATTCGGCTCGTTTCGTTACCGTCGGCACATTGTATTCGGTTTTTCGCATACATTTGGCTCGTTACGTTACCGTCGGCACATTGTATTTAGTTTTCCGCATACATTCGGCTCGCTTACGTTACCGTCGGCACATTGTATTCGGTTTTTAGCATACATTTGGCTCGCTTACGTTACCGTCGGCACATTGTATTCGGTTTTTCGCATACATTTGGCTCGCTTACGTTACCGTCGGCACATTGTATTCGGTTTTTCGCATACAATTGGCTCGTTTACGTTACCGTCGGCACATTGTATTCGGTTTTTCGCATACATTTGGCTCGCTTACGTTACCATCGGCACATTGTATTCGGTTTTCCACATACATTCGGCTCGTTTACGTTACTAGCGGCACATTGTATTTGGTTGGTATTTAGTTTTTCGCATACATTTGGCTCGTTTACGTTACCGTCGGCACATTGTATTCGGTTTTTCGCATACATTTGGCTCGTTTACGTTACCGTCGGCACATTGTATTCGGTTTTTCACATACATTCGGCTCGTTTACGTTACTTGTGCCACATTGTATTCGGTTTTTCGCATACATTCGGCTCGTTTACGTTACTTGTGCCACATTGTATTCGGTTTTTCGCATACATTTGGCTCGCTTACGTTACCATCGGCACATTGTATTTGGTTTTTCGCATACATTTGTCCGTAAGCTCGACTAAAACATGCATTTCGAAGGATATAAGGTGCGCTCGGCCCGTTATACATCCCAAAGAGGCGTGTGCTTAATTAAAAACAGGGCTCCCCATCGCCACCAGTTGAATATAGGCCCATCCCATAAATTCGTTTCACATTTCTCCGAAATCTCGAAATTTTATAAATTCTATTCCATAAAAAAACCCGCGCTAGGCGCGGATTCTTAAAGAAGCTATTAATTCTTCTATTATTTCGCACTCTCCGCAATCGTCTTATAAGCCGCTAAATCTGTATACACTTCCACTTTAAGCGGATTGCGTTTATGTTTGATAATCTTATAGAAGTGATAGCCAAACACTGCAATATTAGCAGCTAAAGACAATGCACTCACAACCCAAAGCGCCGTTTCGCTGTGAGAAGATTGTACGGAGAACTTTGAATCGCCAACAAACGCCGGGAACGACATTGTAAACATCATCCAAATCGCCAAAGTCTGTGCACGGTGCTGTAGCCATGCTCCCTTTTTGAAGAAGAATGCTGGAATGGTACAAGAGATCAGAAGCGCTGCACCTGCATAAAAGGAATGATCAGAAACTGCGTTATATACATAGGCAAAGTTCCAAATGTCATAAGCAATGATCCAGAACCAAAGCTGGTCCGGCCACAACATATCCTTACTCTTATCTTTACTAATAACAATACCCATCCAACCAGAAATCGTAATAATGTTCAGAATACCTGCGATCCCGTTCATAATGTTCCAAGGACCGCCTACCATCATTACGCCATCCACCATACCTTGCAAGCTGTACACTTGGAAATCACGGATAACGGCTTCAAGAATGTTAACTGCAAGGATAATCGCCGGGAACATTAATATATATTTATTTTTGTCCCATCCTTTAACATAACGGATAGCCATAAACCCTATACATCCTGCCAAGGCAGAATATACTTTTACCCAGTGAAACCATGTTCCAGTACTGGAGCCTTCGCCTGCCGTATTTGGCCAGACCGCTATGGTAAGCACAATAGGGACAACGACAAACAAAATGATTGAGAACCACTTGCTTCTTCGAGCTATTTCGTTGAAAAACATTAATCCTGCAAGTACTACCAACCACATTAGAGCAGAGTACCAGGGAATCGATTCGAATAAAAACATAATGTATTCCTCCTAAAAGTTTTATGAGCATAAGCATCACTGATTGTCTTCGTGCAAAACTAGCTTCGTAAGCATTCGTGTTTTTTGTATGTAAGTGATGTCTTGAGACCAATATATCCCATCCTCCTTCGAACGATCAAACCGCTCAAAACGTTGATTTATCAAGGTTTTCATAGTCTCATTTCGAGTTGAGTTTACACATCAATAGGACTGGAATTCATCCAAGGTCCTACCCCAAGTAAGGGAATCTATTAGAAACTATGTCTACAGAACTACAGACTGTAAACCTAACTCGAACGTAAAATATCCCCCACAAAGTGGAGTTTTACTTTAATGCTTACTCAGGTACTTTGTGGGAGGCCCAAAATATAAACTTTATGCAATACAAAAAACCTTGCCGACAAATTTCTTTGTGGACAAGGCTTACTCTCACACATTTTTAAAAGAATCTGTCAACCAAATATTTCGAATATACGATACAGTTCTCCAGTGTAGGAAAATTCATAATTTCTCCAGCATAATAGATTTCATATCTGCCCTGCATCTGATCAAGCCGTTCATAAAAGCCGTCACGGATCGCATTAGAATCTACATGGGGGAATTGCCTCCAGCGCTTCATCATATACAGACGGATATTCTCGCCGCCCAGCTCGTGAAGTTTATTTTCTACCTTTTCCCGCATCTCCACATCTGTCATTTCATCATTCTCCGCTACGTAAACCGTAACTAAATCCGTTGTGCCCATATCTGCCCACCTGTAATACCATGCCATCATATGTCCCTTGCGTTCAGGATTCATATTACAAGGGATATATCCAGAAAGCTCCGGTAACCCCTTTACTCTGTAGGCGTATACTCTAAACTGTTCATAGGTGATGCTCTCAAATAATGTTCTATCTTCAGAAGACAAGTGCACCATATCGCCTAGATGCTCTAAAGAAGCTGTATAAATAACCTTGTCAAAATAAAAGATATCCTGATTTGTTTCCACCCGAACTTGGCCGTTTGCCTCTTGCTCCATCTGTAGCACTTCACAAGTCAGACGCAGATCCTCTACTTGGTCAGCCATTCTTCTAATGAGTTCTGTGACTCCCTTAGGCCAGGTTATCATGTGAGTAATCTCAATAAAGGATAATAGATTATCATAAGTAAGAAATTTCAATACATAAGCGGCCGGCACATCCTGAATACTCCCAAAACCAAAAGTATTGAAGTAATGCATATACACCTGCCCAATCACAGAAAGATCATTCTCCGTACACCATTCTGAAAAAGGCTGGCATAAATCTGCTGGTAAGTGGAGAAAACCCGGTTCTAGCAGGGACTCATAACGCTTCAAAATATCAGGCAACCGTTTAAATTCTTGTGTAAACACCTGAATCTGATCCATGGGAATCTGTGAAGTCTTGCGCCCGTTTGTATCAAAAAATCCCCGTTCCAAAAGCGGTCCCTTATCCATAAGGTCGAACTCTCTCATAAGCTCTATCGTATGTTTATAAGTTGGCAAGCCGATTAGGGTTCCCATTTCATAGGTTTTCCCCTTGTATTCAATCGAATGACACTTGCCACCTACCCGGTCTGACTTCTCAAGGAGAGTAATATGGGTATATCCTTTTTTCGCTAGCTGGTAGGCAGCTGTAACCCCAGAAATCCCTGCACCGATGATCCCTATTCTGTCTTCATACTTCACATTAGTCATCATCCGTTATCTCCTTGTAAATAACCATAATGGCAAGGTCTCACGCTGACCCGAATACTCAAGTGCGACATCTGATGGTATTTTCCCCCGATTAGGTCCGTCTGTGATTACCCTGCTAAAATTATAGATTCTCAAGTATTCGTGTAAGCGCTTTTCCAAAGTCTCAAAGGAACCTATCGAAACATCCAACCAAGCCTGCTGGTAAAATTCTTTCGACAACACCGCTACAAATTGCTGTAATGGCTGAAATACTTCGGTCTGATCTGCAGCTATGGCTACTTGATTTATGTTGTTCTTATGTAAAAAATCGCTGTATTTATGTTTGCCTCTATCCCAGTTTGTAGTAAACTCACGACTTTTGTTCGTAACCAAATTGTCGATTTGGAATTCTAATGTCTTCATTAATGGGATGACCTTCAGATGCATAAAATCGATAAATTGAATGGAAGACTTCCGATTATAAAGCTTAACTAAGCCTAATCTGGAATAGGCATCGTAGACCACGTATTGATACACCTTTCCTACCCTTGGGAACACTCCCATATAGCTAATGCTCTGTTGGCACATATACCCGGGATGAGCATTTTCCGGATTTTTCATCTTATAGTCCAGAGGTTTTGGTTTCTCTTTACATCCTCTGCTGTTAGCCGCTTGCGCGCCGTCCCTCTTCTTTGCTTTGATTTCTTTGGCGTAAGCCTCACGTTCTATTCTCTTACTAAGCCTATTTCGACGCAGCACATTATAAATACCTGACTCCCCTATGTTCACACCCTCATCCTGCAGTTCGTAAAAGATTCGCTTGGGTCCATCTTCAGGAAATTTGGCAACGTATTGTAAGATAAATCTTTCCGTTCGCTTATCCACTTTATTAGGCATTACCGGCCTTCGTTCCTTCTCTGCCAGTCCATCCATCCCCTGCTCTTGGTAAGCTTTACACCACTGATAATAGATCGTCCGGGATATACCAAACTCCTTACACGTTTCGCTCACATTGTTGCTGATCATCCCTTGCATGAGGATATGATATTTGTTGTTTGCATTCATCTATTACACCCCCTATTCTCTTTATTTTATACATAGTCGGCGTTTAATACAGTGCTATTCTACAATTTCTTAAGTTCTTTTCATGACTTATATAAGAAGAAATCCATTAAAAAAGAGAGACCGCTCAAGGCTTCTCCCCATTTTGAACAAAATGTGTAATGTATTCCCCTCCAGAAATCTCCAAGCAGTTCAGACGTTGGCCATAGGCACATCCACCATCCACACCAATCTTATCGCCCAGCGGACTAAACCAGATGTCTTCCGAATCATGCAGTTCCGTCGTTGACGTATGTCCAAAAACTACCGTTTTGTTAGTGTTAACTACAGGTTTCGTATAAAATGGTTCTCTGATCCAAATAAAATCATACGGCTCCTGCTGCTTCCAATCCTCAAGTAATGGATTAATGCCTGCATGAACAAAGATATGCTCGTCTGTCTCATAATAGAGGGGTAATGAACTTAGAAAGTCCAAATGATGTTTGTATTTCTGTCTAATCTCTTCTTTCAGCAACATATAATCACGCCAGCCAAAATCTGCTTTAAAAAAGTCAGAATCCGCCTCACAATAGCTCATCAATGTATACAAACCGCCGTTGTTAAGCCAATGTGTATCCAGTTTATCATCCTCGCTGGTTAGCGCGTCATAGGCCATTTTATCATGATTACCTTTTAGAACTGTGACGCCCCATTCCCGCTTTAGGGCCATAACTTGATCCACAATTCCTTTACTATTGAGACCTCTGTCCACATAATCCCCCATCAGGATGAGCTTGTCCTCGGATGGCCGATAGTTTATTTTTTTTAATAATGCGTTGAATTCGGAATAGCTTCCGTGAATGTCGCTAATCGCTAATATTCTGATAGTAATTCCTCCTGGCTCTGGATGCTGCAAGCTAAAACGCCTTCGGCGTCCTTTAAAGGACGGTGAGCGTTTATGCGAGAATTATAAGGATAAAATATATCGTGAAACTTATACTTTCTTATAATTAAAAAAAGACGTTCCGGGCAAAGGCACCGAAATATCTTTTTTTGAAATGGTCGCTATACGGAATCCAAAACGAGTGGATCTTCATCGGATGGATTAAAAAACTGGCGGCTTCTGACTTCATGCACTGCTTCTTGAAAACGATCGCACAGAAAAATCAACTGGTCGATCTCTTTCTTACCCACCTTTTCCGTAACTTCACTTAAAATACCTGAAAAAGTAGCCATCTGGGAATCATAAATCTGCTCCCCTTCATTCGTCAGACCAATATATACAACCCGCCGATCGGTATCGGACGTTGTTCGCACCACATAACCCTTCTCCTCCAAACTGTTAACCATTTGTGTCGCAGTAGGTCTGCTAATTTGGAGCAAGTCGCTTAATCTAGAAATCATGACTCCCTGCTGCTCTTCGACTTCGTCTGAAAGCTTCTTTCGCTTCATTAAATTGTTTATGACATACATCATCATAAATTCTCTATACGAAATCGCTTCCTTCGAGGACGGACGAGAGGTCAAACGCTTAATATTTTCAAAGGCTATAATTAGCTTTTGCTCTTGACTATTTTGAGTATCCATAGGGCACCTCCAATTTAACTCAATCTAATTAGATTACTTACCTATTTCCAAAAAATCAAGTCCAATTCACATTCTGTTTCCATAAAAATTAAATAATTAAACAGTTGTGCTAAATGATGAATTTGTGTATTATACATAAATGATAGTTTGGCTACCTAATTAATAAGACATGAATTCCCAAACTACAATATATAGAAGTTAAAGGAGAGGAACAGCTCTGGAGCATCTTACGCAAAAGAAAAAAGTTACAATTATGATTGCTTTAATGGCGGCTATGTTTTTCGCAGCAATCAACCAGACCATTGTAGGTACTGCAATGCCCCGAATTATTGCGATGTTAGGAGGCATTGAACATTATACTTGGGTAATTACCATCTATATGCTCACCTCCACAATCGCTACCGTACTTGTCGGAAAACTATCTGATATTTACGGGAGAAAGCCATTCCTGCTAGCAGGGATCGTTATTTTTATTATAGGCGCTTTCCTGTCCGGATTGTCGACCAATATTTTTCAAATGATCACTTATCGCGGGATTCAAGGTCTTGGCGGCGGGATTCTAATGTCCGCTACCGTAACCGCTGTAGGTGATTTGTTCGCTCCAAGAGAGAGAGCCAAATGGACTGGAATTATGATGGCCATATTTGGATTCTCTAGTGTAATTGGTCCTACCCTTGGCGGCTTCATGGTGGATCACATGGCTTGGAAATGGATCTTCTGGATCTTCTTGCCTTTCGGTATCGTGGCTTTCTTTATGATTTGGAAAATGTTTCCTAAAACTACACGCTCCACTTCAGAATCCATTGACTACTTAGGCTCCATTTTCCTTTCCCTTACCATTGTTGCACTCTTGCTCGGCTTTTCATGGGCGGGTACAAAATATGAATGGGGTTCCCCAGAGATACTCAGCTTGTTCGGGGCATCTATTCTCGGAGTTATTATTTTAATTCTGATTGAACGAAAAGCTAAAAGTCCAGTATTGCCATTATCCTTATTTAAGAATTCCATCGTAACCATCTCCATGGTTGTCGGCTTCCTGATGAATGCCGGTATGATGGGCGCAATGATCTATCTGCCATTTTTTGTCCAAGGTGTAGAAGGCGTCTCCCCAACCAACTCGGGATTCATTAATATGCCGATGTCACTGGCAATGATTGTACTTAGTACGCTCGTGGGCAGATGGATCTCCAAATCAGGTAAATACAAGCGTTATGCCCTGATTGGTATGCCATTTATGGTTGCAGCCATGATCTTAATGGCCTTTATGAGCAACATTGCGATGGCCGTAGTCAGCATGATTGTCTTCGGTATTGGCTTAGGACTATCGATGCCTGTATTTACCTTAACCGTACAAAATGCCGTAGCGCCTTCCATGCTAGGGGTTGCTACTGCTACAAATACTTTGTTCCGTAATTTAGGCGGAACCATTGGTATTGCTATTATGGGTACCATCATGAATACTACATTAACGAATAAACTAGAGGCAGCGGTGTCCTCTGGCAAGGGTCCGGATTTAACCAAACTTGACCCTGAATCCGCTAAACAGCTTTCCGCATTTATGAATCCGCAAATGCTGCTGGATCAGCCTAAGCTGAAGGAACTGCACGCAACGCTGCCAGAGCAAATCCAACCGCTCTTCAATCAATTGATTGAGATGCTGCGAAATGCACTAAGCGATTCCCTGACGGTTGTATTCTTAAGCGGCACCGCACTGTTAGTCATTGCAGCATTGCTTGTCTTGTTCCTTAAAGAGATTCCATTACGAAGTGGTGAGAAAAAAACAGAGGTCACTGCAGAGGGAAAAAGCGAAGGCAAAAACCTTGAAAAGTCAGTACCTGCTGCACACTAATCACAAATAAATATACATTAGAGATGTCCGTAAACAGCTTAGGCTGTGCGGCATCTCTTTTTTATGTGAAGGAGATTAGGATTCGGTTGGTTGATCGTTCAATTCTTCGAAATAATCGTAGACTTCGTTTAACAGCTCCATTAACGAATCTGTCTTTTCTCTGCCCATATAATCAATCATGCCTTTAAAGGTATTTCGGGATTTCGTTACGGCCATTTCGGCCAAATGCTCTCCTTTTTCCGTAAGCGTGATTTCACTGATTCTGCGATCCTGGGCATCGGCAGAACGCACTACATATCCCTGTGCAATCAGACTATTGACCATCTGTGTAACCGTAGGAGAAGTGACTTTAAGAAACTTGCTGATATCTGAAACCGTCTGCCCCTTCTTCCCTTCCCGTTCCTTGCCGAGCTTTAAAGAAACCAACATCCGAACCTCACTTGGCTTCAATCCCCAGACTGTAGTTTTACGCCAATTCATCCTGGCAAATTGCTGGAAAGCTTCCATTAGTCCATCCACATTCTGATATTTATCTTCGTTCATCAGTACACCCCATAAGATCCATTTAACACTAAGTATAGCCTAATCGGACATAAAAAAGAATTGATAGATGTCAGGGATCCATTTTCAAATCATTACTAGCGCGATGTATAATAAGATCAGATGAAAGGGCTTGGTCGTCCTTTACTGACGATAAATGATACATTGTTATATATAAAATACAGGCCATTCACGCCTATTCGAAAGAGGTTATCTATCATGTCCTTTTCTTATTCTACACATGACGCTCTAGGGCTTGCTGCGCTTGTCAAAGCACGTGAAGTCTCCCCTCGCGAGCTGGTCGAGGCCGCCTTCGCCCGGCTCGATGAAGTCAATCCAGTCCTTAATGCGGTCGTACGCACTCGTAGAGAAGCTGCTCTTAAGGAAGCTGACGATATGCCTGTCCATGATAGTGCTCGCCCTTTTGCTGGCGTTCCTTTCCTGCTGAAGGATATCTCCCAAGCTATTGCTGGAGAACCTCTTACTTCGGGTGCCTTGCTTATGAAAGACAATATTGCTAGACGTGACTCGAACTACGTAGCACGAATCAGAAACGGCGGATTTATTCCGCTTGGACATACGAATACACCAGAATTCGGCCTCAAAAATATTACCGAGAACATCCTTCATGGCCCGGCACGTAATCCATGGAATCCCGAATATTCCCCCGGTGGTTCGAGTGGCGGCGCTGCTGCTGCGGTAGCTTCTGGTATTGTTCCGGCAGCGGGAGCTAGTGATGGTGGTGGATCGATCCGTATCCCCGCCTCGTTCACCGGCTTGTTCGGGCTAAAGCCAACCCGTGGACGCACTCCAGTAGGACCAGGTGTAGGCCGTCAATGGCAAGGTGCTTCTATCGATTTTGCATTGACAAGGTCAGTTCGCGATACCGCTGCTATGCTGGATTTACTGCAGGTTGTGCAGCCAGAGGCTGCTTTTCAAACACCGTTATATCCTGGTGTCTATCTGGATGATCTATTCAAGCCAACACAGCGAAAACTACGCATAGCGTTCACAACCGCTTCCCCAGTAGGCACACCAGTAACGAATGAAGCCGTAATTGCTGTGCTCAAAACTGTAAAATGGCTCGAAGCTGAAGGGTATGAAGTGGAAGAAAAACTGAGTCCAGTAAATGGTGTAAGGCTAATGGAGAATTACTATACGATGAATACCGGGGAAGTGGCAGCGATGTTCGTATCGCTGGAGAAGATGAAGGGACGTTCCATTACTCCCAGTGAAGTAGATATCGTCACTTGGGTCCTCGGAGAAGCTGGGAGAAAAGTCTCTGCAGCTGAATTTGTGCATAGTCTGGATGAATGGGATATTGCAGCCGCTCAAATGGCAGGTCTGCTTAATCGCTACGATCTGTATATCACACCAACAAATGCGGATTCAGCACCTAAGATTGGCGAGCTGACGCATAGCGCTGCTGAGATCGAAAAGCTGCTGCATGTACATGAATTGCCGAAAGAAGAGCAGCAGCGCATGATTTACGCGATGTTTGAACCAAGCTTAACTTATACACCGTTCACCCAACTCGCCAATTTGACGGGTCAACCGGCTATGAGTGTTCCTGTCCATATGTCGCGAGAGGGTCTGCCGTTGGGGGTACAGGTAATGGCTGCGAAAGGCCGGGAAGATATACTGCTTCAGCTTGCAGCTAAGTTGGAACAATCCGAACTGTGGATAGGGATGACAGGGAATCCGCTGTTCCCAGAATGAAATTCATGAAGTGGTGGCTAAGTCAATTGAGGATCCTAGTATAGATGAATGCTTATATTATTATATGAATAGGGGTAAAATTGCTAGAAAGAAGCCCGTACTCTTTATTAGTGCGGGCTTCTTTCTGCTTCAAGATGCAAATACTATTTACTATTTACTACCTTGTAGATGGGAAGTTTTATAATAACGGCATTATTTAATCAATTACTGGTGATATACAGATTGGAATCGGTGGTGCAACAACTCTTGGAATTTCTGCTACGGGTAATACTAATTTGTATATGATCGTTTTCCAGTCCGATCCTTTTACTTGGTACTAAATAAAAAAATCAAAACCATGAAGGATCAGACTTAAGCGATCCTTCATGGTTTTTTATTAGAGTGCATATATTAAAAAGAAAAGCTGAGTACGATTTGTTATTATTCCCTTTTATAAAAAAATGGTATTATCTTCATAAGAAATACCCATTAATTAGGTGGTGTAGAATTGGATGGATAAAAACAACAATAAATTGCTCTTATCAAGTATCGTCATCGGATTATTGATTATGTTCTCACCAATAATCCTTACAGGGTATACCTATTCGACTGACAGTATTTTGGGTCCCCTTTTATATTTTGAATTTACTATCAGATCATTAGCCTTAATTATTGGATTGCTTGTAATTTATGATGGAGTTAAGAATTTTCTCAAAAAATAATACAACGATTTTAATTCTTCTTTAAATGGTGAACCACGACATTTTTTTGACCCAAGGAGACCTCTTCGAATACAAGGGTCTCCTTTGTATTTGAGAAGACGACAAGATGCGATATACTATCCGAGGATGATTTCTGTAGAACATAACTCTCGCGATAAAAGTTTTTACCGGAATTATTTTCTGTTATTTTTAATTTCTACTATTAACAGGTTAGCAGTCTTCTAGTGATTATTTTATTCCTTAAATGAACAGACTCTTTAAGCTAAGTAGTGCTGGCGCTATTTCTTCTAATTACACCGATAGCTAACGTACAAGATGACGTCATCACTAAAGAAGATTCAATTACTCAAAGAACTGTAATTGATTCCGAGCTAACTATTGAAAAAAGAAGTGATGGTCGTGTTGTACCTATCGTGAATGCAGATGATTTAGATGATAATCAGCTCAATAGTGTTCTAAGAGCAATGAATTATAGCAATAATTTGATAGAAAGAATGCCTGAGGAGCAAAAAAAGTTTTACGCATCTATTTTACGCATCTAATAGTGGAGTTAATATTCCAAATGTACCAAAGCTCCTGCTACTCCTGCTCCCGCCCGCAAATGCCATAGAAGAAGAGATGGATGGCTTCGTCCAGGAAGGCATCTATATCTTCTTGTTTGCTGGCTTCATCTAGCATTTCCCCAGAACTTCGCATGTACATTCCCATAAATGAAAGAATCCCTTTGGTCGACACTTTACTTGAGATTTCTCCTCGCGTTTTTCCATCCTCCACCATCTTGACCATCAATGGTAAAACGTCGTTCGTGTACCGTTCCTCAATATAATGAAACATTTCTTGGTCTTCAACCATAAGCTCTTTTACCGTCGCGGGAGGCAATGAACTGTAAGTGTCTCTTTCCATCGTCATAATGTATTTAATAATCTCTTTTAGAGAATGCGCTCCATGAATGTAATCTTCAAATTCGCGAATGGCCTTCTCTATAAAATCCTTAAAGGACTCGCTAAGCAGGGCTTCCTTACTGCCAAAATAATTATAAATCGTCACCTGTGAGACCCCTGCTTCTTTCGCAATGTCTGTGATTCGAAGACGTTTGGGCTCCCAAAGCTTGAGCATATCCATTGTAGTTTTCATAATTTTGAGCTTTATCTGAGCGGCTCTTTTCTCAAATCCATTCATGCTATCCACCCTTAACTTAATGAAATATTGAGTATTAATTATTTCATAATTTCATTGACTTCGTTGTTCACTAGGAATAATATAACATATGAAATATCTAATTAGTAATAGTTCATTATTTTGCAGTGGGGGTGGCGGCATGCTTGTAGTTGAAGGCTTAACCAAACGATTCTCGAATGGCAAGGGCATCGAAGATGTTACGTTTACCGTTAATAAAGGCGAGGTGTTTGGATTTCTGGGGCCTAACGGCGCAGGTAAATCAACGACCATAAGACATATCATGGGATTTATGATACCGGATCAAGGTTATGCGAGCATCCATGGGCTTGATGTATGGAAAGCACAGGGTACGGTTCAGAAGCATATCGGCTATCTCCCTGGTGAAATCAACTTTTTTGACGGGATGACGGGCATTTCCTTCCTTAAGTTCATGTCTGGCATGCAAGGAATGAAGAACACCACCAAACGCGACCACCTGATTGAACGCCTGCAATTTGATGCCGCAACTCCGATCCGCAAAATGTCAAAGGGAATGAAGCAAAAAGTCGGTATTGTCGCAGCTTTCATGCACAATCCTGAAGTTATCATTCTGGATGAACCTACCTCGGGTCTCGACCCGCTTATGCAAAAGGTATTTATAGATCTCGTATTGGAGGAAAAAGCAGCCGGAACCACTTTTCTAATGTCCTCTCACAGCTTTCAAGAAATTGAGCGAACCTGTGACCGCGCTGCAATCATTAAAGACGGACGTATCATCACTGTAAAAGATATTCACGAATTACAATCGATGCAGCGGAAGCTGTTTGAGGTTGTTTTCACAAATCGTGAAGATGCAGAGCAATTTGCCGCCTCTGGTCTTCAAGTGGAAGCTCGCGAAGGGAATATGGTCCGCATTGCTGTACAAGGCAATTACGATCGATTCATTCAGGAGACTGGTAAATACAATATCCGCAGTATGGATGTGTTCACGCAGAATTTAGAGGATATCTTCATGGACTATTATGACCGTGAGGGGGCCGTGCAATGAATCTTCCACTCTATAAAGAAATGATGAGAGTGAACCTGAAAGGAATTATGAATTACGCCTTCGGTTCAGCCTTCTATATTCTGTTTATGATCTGGCTCTATCCAGAGATCGCTGGAAGCACACAAGCTATCGATGATCTCATTAAAGCTATGCCAGAAGGTGTGGGAAAAGCTTTTGGATTAAATAGCGGATTCACCAGTGCTGAGGCGTTTATCTCAGGAGAATATTACGGACTTATTCTGGTGCTGATTCTATCCATTGTCTGTGTACAAATGTCAACACAGCTCATGGCTCGGCTCGTGGATCGCGGCTCTATGGCTTATCTGCTTATAACACCAACTACGCGGAGAAAAGTAGCTACCACGCAGGCGCTTGTACTCACGACAGCTTTGCTCCTGATTATGGGTGTGACTACACTCGCCGGACTATTAGGTAAAGCATGGTTCCTCGGCAGTGAATATGAATTTAACAGCGGACGTTTTGTACAGTTGAATACCGTTGCCTTTTTATTGTTTTTTGCCGTTGCGGGACTGACTTTTCTGATTTCCTCGATATGTAATGATGAGAAAAAAGCGCTTGGGATTTCCGGTGCTATCACCTTCGGATTCTTCACTTTGGACTTACTTGCTAAAATAAGTGATAAAATGGAGGGGTTACGTTACCTGACCCTATTCTCCTTCTATCAGCCGGGTAAAATCGTTCAAGGTAACGTGGAGATTATTCAGATTTCTAGTTGGTTACTGTTGATCGGTGTTCTCGCTTTCGCCTTAGGGATCGAGCTGTTTAAACGACGGGATCTTTCATTATAAGAAAAGGGGGACACTCCGATAGCATATTGCTAACGAAGCGTCCCCCTTTATTAATAGAAGAATATAAAAGCTTCTTCACACTAGAGAAGCATTATTTTAAGATTTCGTATCCGGTCTAGGGGCACCAAAGTTTGGCGTTCCATCTTCATCCCACTCGATCACTTGCACACGCGCATGCCGATTAGGATCATATAACGGGTCTCCTACAATCTCCTTATAGCTTCTAGCATGGAACACCAGGATATCCTGTGTGCCATCTTCAGAAACTGTAAAGCTATTATGCCCCGGACCATACTGACCGTTTTCTTCAGAAGTCGTAAACACAGGTTCTGGTGTTTTGACCCATGATTTCGGATCCATTAAATCACTATTCTCATCAGCGGTTAACAACCCCATACAGTAGTTATGATCTGTCGCACTTGCCGAGAAAGTCATGAAAATACGTCCATTACGTTTAAGAACTGCCGCACCCTCATTCACCAGGAAGCCGATTTTTTCCCATTCATATTCAGGCGTGGTGATGCACACCTGCTCTCCTTTTAATGTCCAAGGATTCTCCATTTCGGAGATATACATATTAGAATTACCAGGAACATCAGGATCCTTTTGTGCCCAAACGTAGTATCTAACCCCTCTGTGTTCAAAAGTGGTTGCATCCAGGGCAAAGGATTCCCATTTCGTTTTGATTTGACCCTTCTCCACCCATTCCCCTTCCAAAGGATTTGCGGATGAATTTTCTATGGCAAACATGCGATGATCAAATAAGCCATCTTTCGTATCGGAAGTATGTGCTGCTGCAAAATACACATACCATTTTTCATCAATATAGTGAATCTCAGGCGCCCAAATGTTGGCACTCATTAAGCCAGTTTCATGCTTCACCCAAATGGTCTTACCCTCAGCCTCAGCTAATCCCTGAATGGATTTAGAACGACGAAGCTCGATTCTATCAAACTCCGGAACCGAAGCTATGAAATAATAATAACCATCAGTATGTTTATAGATCCATGGATCTGCCCTTTGCTCAATAAGCGGATTTTTCGCATTGAATTCTCTCATGATGACAACTCCTATATCTCTCTTTATTTTTAATTTTATGGGTCACCAAAACACACCCTTCCTTATAAAGAAGGTAAGGTGTATTTAAGTTTATGTTCATTGGATCTACCCTTTAATACCTGAATTCAAGTTAATAGATTGAACGAAGTATTTTTGAGCAAATATAAATAGCAGCAAGGTTGGAATGATCGCCAAAATCGCCGACCCCATTAATTGCCCGATCATACGATAGTTTCCATAGATATCTTGAAGCAAGAGCAAACCCGCTGTAACCGGCATTTTGTCTACATCTGTGTACACGATAACCGGCCAGAGGAAGTCATTCCAAGATCCCGTAAAGGAGAACAATCCGCAAACAATCAGAATTGGCTTAACTAGCGGCAATATAATTTGTGCGAAAATTCTAAAATCACTAGCACCGTCAACTTTTGCAGACTCATCTAATTCTTTGGGGATACCGTTCATAAACTGTCTGACCAAGAAGATGTTCCCCATACCCGCAAGACCCGGAATAATCATTGCCCAGGAAGTATTCACCCAACCCAAGGAATCGATAATTTTGTAAGAAGGAATCAAGTTAACCACACCGGGGAAGAAGGAGATGCCTAGCAAAGTGAAGAACAACGTGTCTCTTCCTTTAAAGTTAATCCGGGTATAACCAAAGCCAGTAATCGAAATCACAATAACCACCAGGATGGTGTGGGATGTCGCGATAAATAATGAATTGCCTAACCAACGTAGAATCGGGGCTGTTGAAGTATTGTTCAGAATCGTTACATAGTTCTCAAAAACCCATGTTTCAGGAAATAGTCTAAAGCCGGTGGAAACCACTTCCGTTTGTGATCTAAAAGATGTGGAAATCCCGAATATAACCGGAATAATCCAAATCACACAAAGGATAAGCAAAAAAGCATATGATACATATTTTGAAATGCTAATATTGGATGAGCCTTTTACTTTGCCTGTTCTATTTACAACTGGACGATTATCTAGGCCATTTAACGCCTGATTTGACATTTTAGTACACCTACCTTTTCCATTTCCTTGTTAATCCATTAGTTCCCGAGAACCTTATGTAGCATTTCGGTTCATTACATAATATTGCAGTGCGGAGATCACCAAGATTACTAATCCCAATAACACTGCCATCGCCGATGCCATCCCTGCAATGGATTCACCATTACCGAAAGCTAATTGACGAATATACATCATGAGTACATGTGTACTTTGTCGAGGCCCGCCATCGGTCATCATTAACGGTTGGCCGAATACATTGAAGGCTCCAGCAGTTGTCATAACAAAGGTATAGATTAATGGAAAACGAATAGACGGCAAGGTGATACTTGTGAATCTTTTAATTGAACCCGCACCATCGAGCTCTGCCGATTCATATAATTCCTGCGCAACACCACTTAAGGAAGCACGATAAATAATCATGTTGCCCCCAATACCACCCCATAGTGTAATTACAATGATGATAATCCACGCATACGGCTGATTTGCTGGCCAAGCAATTTGTGATCCGAATAGATTACCAGTAATCCCTAATTGCTTATTAAAGATCAAAAGCCAGATTAGTGCTGCCGCAGAAATTGAAATTAAGCCTGGAATATAGAGAATAGATTGAATTAAGCTCTTCATTTTAACTTTTTTATGTTCAAGTGCAACAGCAACCATTAATGGGATAACTATTAATAATGGAACAGAGAGAACCACAAAGACCAGCGTATTTTTCAGACCTCTGAAAAATTGAGTATGAAACGTTGATTTGCCATCAAAAAGAATGGCCTTATAGTTATCAAAGCCTACCCATACCGGGTCACTCATTAAATTCCACTTTGTAAATGAAGCATAAATCCCATAAATCGTTGGCAATAAAATGAAGATAGCAAACAAAATGACGTGCGGACCTACAAAGAAGGCAGGTGCCCAGTTTATTTTCTTTTTCATAGGATTTCATTTCTCCTTTTGCACAAAGTAATGCACCACAGTACGGCACATTACTTCGTACAATCTATTCTATTTCGCTTTATTTCGCTGCACTGCTGCTTTCTGCGATCTTATCTTCTACAAACTTCTGCATGGTTGCCAAGGTCTCATCTAGATCAACGTTACCGCGAACGATATCTGCGCAATAAGTATCTACTGCTTCTGCAATGTATGGGTAGTACTCATATGTGTAAATGTAAAGGGATTCAATTTCTTTTTCATTAGAAGTAAAGAAGGATTGCATGTAGTTTTGGTATTCCGGACTTTGGTTAACTACGTTACTGGCTACGTTTTGACCAGCTTTTGCCCATTCCATTGAGTTTGTACGCACATATTCTAAGAAGTTAGCAATCCCTACTTCTTTTTCATCTGTTCTCTTGTCGTTCTTAAGCATAGCGAACAAGTGAGAAGAAGATCTGTTCGTGAATTTATCAGCGGTTGGAGAATAAATGTTAGTCACACCAAAGTTCAAGCCTTCAACTCCGGCATGTGCGGTAGAACTCCAAGTTCCATCTGTGGAGAAGAGTACATTTTGGGATTGGAACATCAAGTAACCGTCTTCACCAAATGGAGTCATCAAACCCGCATCGGCAATTTTCTTAACATCTTCAAAAGCTTGTTTAAATACTGGGGAGTTAACAGCCGGTTTGCCATCCACCTGAATATCTCCGCCCAAGTTTTGAATTTGAGCCAGGATAACCCATCCGAGCAAGGCATCATTCACTACATAGTCGCCTTCATCCAATTTACCTTGCAAGGAAAGCATTTCATCAATCGTAACAACGTTATCATCCAAGAAAGATTCAGCATTATATTTCTTGAGCAAATCTTTATTGTAATACATTACGTTACTGTGGATATCAAGAGGTACTGTGTATTGCGTTCCGTCGATGTTACCAGTGTTCCAAGCTTGTGGTAAGTAATTTTCAGCTTTTAGTTCAGGTTGTGCCGGCAATACAGTATCTTGCATGGGTTCTAAGACACCTTGCTTAACAAACCCGGGAACACGGTCAGCGTGGATAATGGCTAAATCAGGAACACCTTTGCTGGAAGCCAAAACGGTAGAAATTTTCGTGTACATATCAGCTGTAATAACGTGCTTCACTTTAATCTCTGGATTCGTTGCATTGTATTCTTTAACGATTTGATCCATATAAGCACCATCATCACCGGTCAGCGGTGTCCAGAACGTAATCGTCTTACTATCATCTTTACCACCACATCCTGCTAACACTGTCGTTAACATTAGAACCGTTGCTAATACTACTCCAAATTTCTTTTTCATTACTCTCTCCCCCTGCAGCTGTAATGTTAAGATAATCATTCACATTAACTTTGTTGGAAACGATTAACTTAAACTTAGTATACAGTCGATTTGAAAGCGTAGTCAATAACTTTTAAATAAACTTAATTGATTTTTTTAAATCTTAGTTAACCTTTTAGTTCATTAAGACGAGATGAAAGCGATATATTATTTACTTCAGTTACCTTTCGTGTTACTTTATATAGAGATTAATAAACTTTACAGTATATGAAATTACTTTGAAAGAAGTGGATAAAATGCAATTGGAAATAGACAAGTCCTCTCTCGTTGTTTATGAAGCCTTGGCAAGTGAAGTACGAATAAAAATCATTCAGTTACTCTCCAAAAATAAGATGAACATCAAAGATTTGGCAGAAGAACTTAAAATAAGCAGTCCCATCGTAACAAAACATATTAAAAAGTTAGAAGATGCAGGCATCATAAAAACAGAAAAGGTTCCTGGTAAATCCGGAATGCAAAAAATTTCAATTCTTAGAGTCGATCATATTGAGATTAACTTCCCTAAGAAAATCTTTCATTCCTTTGCCTCCTATGAGACATCCGTGCCGATTGGTCATTATACGGACTATGATCTGAAGCCTACATGCGGACTTGCCACAGAGAAAGAGTTTATCGGCAGAGTAGACGAACCCAAGTATTTCATGGACTCTAAAAGAGTCGATGCAGAGATTCTATGGTTTACCCAAGGTTATGTTCAATACAACATTGCCAATTTCCTAAAAAAAGATGAAACCTTACAGCAATTTGAGATTAGCTTAGAGCTTTCTTCTGAATTCCCATTTGCCAATGACGTATGGCCTTCAGACATTACCTTTTCATTGAACGGCTTGGAACTAGGTACTTGGACAAGCCCTGGCGATTTTGCTGATGCAAGAGGTAAATTCACACCTGAGTGGTGGCCGCACAATATTAACCAGTATGGATTACTAAAAACGATTAGAATCACTAATCACAATGGAACTTACATTGACGGTGACCCCATGTCTTCCGTTTCGATAGAGGATTTAGATACGACCTGTGACCGATGGACTTTCCGGATCGAAGTGAAGGAAGATGCAAAACACGTCGGAGGCGCGACAATTTTCGGAAAAAAATTCGGAAATCATGATCAAGATATTATGTTCAAAATGTATTACCTTTAAAATCTTCTAGTATGCTTAAGAATCAAGGCTGGTTCTTTCATGGGGGCGAACAACTAATTAGTATTTATTCTTCCTTAGCCCCCCTATCTGTTCTGTGATATGAACCAGTTATCACTTTCCCCTATCCAGCTCTTTATCGCCCACATCTCCCACCTTCTTTTACTTTCCACAACTTCAGTAGTAATCTACAGTACTTTTCATACGCTATCCAAACCCAACTCCATTTTATTAATAAAAATATAAATAGATTCATTATTTCATAAATTTCTATTTGACTATATGCTAATATCATGCTTAAAATGAGATCAATATACAACGTTTTCCACGATATGGTTTGTATGAACATAAAACAAATCCATTTTGATTTGTGAAAAACGTTTTTTTAGTAGTTTTATTGTAAGCGTTTTACATTTTTCGTACCGCCGCAATCTCTAATCAATAGAATCGGAGGATCATGAATTTGAGGAAAACAACTCGTAAGCTAACCGCTTCACTTCTTGCACTCACGCTGCTAGTACCTGCACCATTCATTTCAGCAGCTTCTGCAAGCGATTCCAAAACAATCGCACTATCCACGCATCAACAGGCTGTCGATTATTCAGGCCACTGGGCAGAGAAAGATTTTCAATCCTGGGTGGATAAGGGCTTGATTTCAGGCTATGGAAATGGAATTTACAAACCGGATCAAGAGATCACCCGCGCGGAATGGGTTACATTGATCAATCGGGCCTTTAATTTGCAGGAAAAATCAGAAATTGCCTTCACGGATGTACTGGAGTCAGGCGCTTATTACAGCGATATCCAGAAAGCTTCGGCTGCAGGATATGTATCAGGATATAGCGATGGCACCTTCCGTCCAACACAGGTAGTAAGCCGTCAAGAAGCCGCGGTTATGCTGCACAGACTATTCCAGCTCAATTCTTCTGCAAATACCGCTGCACCAAAAGATGTTGAAGATTTACCCTCATGGAGCCAAGAAGCTGTAATATCTTTATTTGGTGAAGGTTATTTGAATGGTTATAGTGACGGCAGCTTTAAAGGCGCAAAAGCCGTAACAAGAGCGGAAGCACTGCGCATGATTGAGAAGTTGGCCGGGCAAATCACTTCTAAGAGCGGGAGTTATACGGGGATTACCACTCAGAATATGGTAATTAGTAGCCCGGGTGTTGAGTTGAACAACTCCACCATCTCCGGAAACCTGTACCTTACCGAAGGGATTGCAGAAGGCGATATCACGCTGAATAACGTCACTGTTAAAGGAACAATATTCGTATCCGGCGGCGGCGAAAATAGTATCGTGCTTAGTAACTCTAATGCAGGTGACATGGTTGTAGATAAGCGTAATGGGAGACTTCGCGTCGTTACTAAAGGAACGAGTGCCGTACCAAGCGTACGTGTACATTCCGGTGTAGCGCTTGAGGAAGATACTACTTTGACGGGAGCAGGCTTCGGTCGGGTCGTTATAGAGAATACGCTCCCGAACGATTCAATCATCAGGCTGAGAGGAAACTTTGATTCTGCTGAGGTACGGGCGTTAGGAGTGCCTACACTACATCTAGCTGCAGGCAATATTACTGAAGTTACATTGAACCAATTAGCCAAGCTGCGTGTAGATGCTGGTGCAGCAATCAAGAATCTTATCCTTGGCATAAACGAGATGATTACTATCCAAGGCACCGGTAAGATTAGCTTTGACAGTAAATACAGTAATCTAATCAAATTTGAAACACCTACTCCGACAGCTACGGCAACGTCTGGTTCTGGTGGTTCAGGTTCTGGTGGATCGGACGGCGGCGCTGTTGCTACACCTACTACTACTCCGGTTCCTACAGCTACAGTGACTCCTACTGCTACGCCGGGTCCGTCAGCAACGGCACCAGCACTCACCAATGTTTCTGTACATGATCCTTCAGTGGCTGTAGACAAAGGAACGTATTATGTGTTCGGGTCTCATATCGATGCTGCCAAAAGCGATGATCTGCTGAACTGGACTCGTTTCACAAATGGTTATACAACACCGGGCAACGTACTCTTTGGTGATCTTTCCGCGAATCTGGCAGAATCCTTTAAATGGGCTGGAGAGAACGATTCTGACAGTAAAGGCGGATTCTCCATATGGGCTCCAGACGTTTTCTGGAATGAGGATTATAAGAATGCGGACGGGACCACTGGTGCTTATATGATGTATTATAGCGCTTCTTCCACTTACATCCGCTCAGCGATCGGCTTTGCCACTTCGCAAAATATTGAAGGTCCTTATACCTATGGAAATACCGTAATTTATTCCGGCTTCACCAAGGAAGAAGATTACGATACTAACAGCAAAATTAATAAAAAATGGACAAACACAAATATTCAAAAGCTTATTAATAACGGAACATTAGAAGATGCCAATCCAGATTGGTTTGACGCAGGCGGTTCTTATAAGAACAAAACGTATACAAACGCAATTGACCCGACGTTATTCTACGATAAAGACGGCAAGCTGTGGATGACTTATGGATCATGGTCAGGCGGCATATTTATTCTAGAAATCGATCCAGCTTCCGGCGAGCCTAAATATCCGGGTAAAGATGGAACGACCGCTGATAGACGTCTAATCGACCGGTATTTCGGTACCCATATTTCTGGCGGTATGACCAAATCGGGCGAAGGTCCGTATATCGTTTACGACAAGAATACTGGTTACTACTTCTTATATGTAACTTATGGAGGACTTGCGTCCGACGGTGGTTACAATATGCGTCAGTTCCGTTCAACGAATCCGGATGGTCCTTATGTGGATGCTGCCGGACAAAGTGCAGTGCTGGCAACAAGCAATGACCATTCGGACGTTGGCAACAAAGTTCTTGGTAACTTCTTGTTCACGAACGTGAATAGTGACCCAGACTTTCAAACCTACGGCTATGTTGCTTCAGGCCATAATTCAGTGAATTATGATGAAGAGACAGGTAAAATATTCAACTTCTTCCACACTCGTTTCCCGCAGCGTGGTGAAACACATGAGCTTCGTGTGCATCAAATGTTCACCAACGAGGATGGATGGCCGCTCACTTCTCCTCATCGTTACACTGGTGAAACTATCGCTGCTGTTATGCAGGATGATGTTATTGGAGCTTATCAGTTCGTGAATCACGGGAAAGATACTTCTGCTAAAATTAAATCCACAACAGCTATCGAACTGCGAGGTGATGGAACTATTACAGGGTCCGTAACCGGTTCTTGGGCGCTAAAAGGAGAGTATTACGCCGACCTGCTCATCAATGAAACAGAAAACGGAGCTACTGTACAAAATCTCTACAAAGGTGTATTCGTAAAACAATGGGATTCCACTCGTCAGAGCAATGTTATGACTTTCACAGCCATGTCCAATAAGGGTGTTACCGTCTGGGGCAGCCAAATTGAACTGCTGAGCACAGATCAAATTGTATCCAATGTTAAAGATAGTTTAAGCCTAGGCAACACAAGTAAAGTGTACAAAGATCTTACGCTCCCAACTGAGGCCGTAAGTGGAACAGTCATTACGTGGTCATCTTCCAATGAAGCCGTAGTAGGAAACGATGGTTCAGTTGTTCGTCCTGAAAAAGGACTCGGCAACGCAACGATTGAACTTACTGCTACGATTGTGCTGGGTGAGTCTACTGCAACTAAGACCTTTACTATCGTTGTAATGGAACTGACTGGAAATATACTGGAAGACGGTTTGGTGGCAGCGTATGATTTTGAAGGAGATCTTTCAGAGAACGGAGATCGTACTGATAAGGGTACAATTACCGGCAATCGGATTAACAATACTGGTGGGAACATTACCTATGAGACTGGTGAAGTTGGTCTTGCAGCTAAATTCGACGGTAGCTCCGGTATTCGCCTACCAAATGGTTTGATTAAAGGCAACACCTACACAGTAGGCATGTGGCTTAACCCACAAGAATTGACTCCATTCACTACAGCCTTCTTTGGTGCTACAACTGATACGAATTGGATTAGTCTCTTGCCTTATGGAAACGGCGGAGCTACAACCCGGATGTGGTTTGGCAGTCAAACCTTCCATGATGCAGAAGCAGGCATGCAGATTCCAGTTAACCGATGGTCACATATAGCTTTCACTTACGATGCTGGGACTGTGAAGCTCTATGTAAACGGAGTATTGAAGTACACTGGAAAAGGATTTACGGATGTATTTGACAGCGCAGATGCAGTATTCTCCTTGGGCGTAAACTATTGGGATATCCCCTACAAAGGATTGATAGATGACCTGCGAATCTATGAAAGTGCACTCTCCGCAGAAGCGGTTGACTTGCTGGTAAACGGTCAGCCTGACAGCAATGTTAAAGTAAGTACGATAACCATCAGTGCTGCTGAAATGGATGTGGCTGTGGGGAATACCTTTACTCCTCAAGTAAATGTACTGCCTACCAATGCAGGAAATAAGAAACTCACTTGGAGTTCTAGTGATCCTAGCGCCGTTTCAATAGATGGTATAACCGGAACCATAACAGCACTAACGGTCGGTGGTGAAGCAGTAATTACTGCTACTGCGGCTGATGGTAGTGGTGTCTCAGCAGACTATAAGGTAAACGTTACGGATGGAAAAGTAGCCTATTATGCTTTTGACGGAAACCTTGATGACTCCCTCCAATTGGTCGGTACTGGCCAGGTTACGGGAATAAAAATCGAAGCTCCAACTGTAGGTAACATTACTTACGGTAGAGGTATCATTAATCAAGCAGCAGTATTTGACGGTGTTTCCGGAATCCGGTTACCTGATGGATTAATTGACAGCAATACCTATACTGTATCTATGTGGTTAAACCCTGAGCAACTTACTGATGCAACAACAACCTTCTTCGGTGCTGCTTCGATAAACAGCTGGATTAGCTTCGTTCCTCAGAACGGCGGAGGTAAAACACTCCTATGGTCTGGCGAGGCCTGGTATGATGCTGTTTCCGCTATGAAGATTCCAGAGAATAAATGGACGCATGTAGCATTTACGGTCAACAACGGTACCGTGAAGGTATACCTCGACGGAGTTGAGCAATTCTCCGGTGAGGGCTTCCCGAATGTGTTTAAGAACAAGAATGGTGTATTCGCACTTGGCGTAAACTATTGGGACGTACCTTATAAGGGAATGATTGATGAACTGAAGATTTACAGCAGAGCACTCAAATCAGACGAAATACTGACCGAATATAACTCAAATGTAAATTAAGAGAATCATCATTTGGAAAGAGAGCGGAGCCTCAGGCTCCGTTCTTTTTATCTTAAATCACGCGATTAAAGTGAATGAGCATCCAGAAAGTTTCTCACCTTCGTATTGTAAAACAAGCATTTAAATAATATAATCATTAACTATACGTCTTGAACTAAATTGGAGGCCATCTATGAAACTTGACCTGTCGGAAGAATCCCTTCCCGTCTACGAAGCTTTAGCCAGTTCAGTTCGTCTGCACCTGCTGCGCTTGCTTGCCGAGAACCCAATGAATGTCAAGGAATTGGCCGCAGCAGTAAATTTGAGCAGCGCCATTATGACAATGCATGTGCGTAAGCTGGAAGCTGCAGGACTTATCCAGACACATATGGCACCTGGACGAAGTGGTCTGCAAAAGATCTGTACGCTGGCTGCTGAAAGTGCCGAGATAACCTTTCCAGGCAGACAAATTAATGAGCGCAAAAGCTACCGCAAGGAGATTCCTGTTGGACATTATTCCGACTTCATGATCGAGCCTACCTGCGGTCTCGCCACTACAGAGCAAGTGATTGGCAGCTTTGATGATCCCCGTTATTTCTGGGATCTCGAGCGTATGAATGCTGGTATTCTCTGGTTCGGCAAAGGATATATCGAATATAAAATTCCTAACTTCCTTCTCTCCAGTCAACAGCCCGAGGAGCTAATCATTACGATGGAGATTGCCTCCGAAGCACCTTCCATTAATAATAATTGGCCCTCCGACATCACCTTCACACTAAACGGAGTGCAGCTTGGATTCTGGACAAGTCCGGGTGACTACGGAGATCGACGCGGTAAATACACGCCAGCTTGGTGGCCAGCACTCACGAATCAATACGGCCTTCTTAAGCAGCTGCGCATTACATCTAAAGGCACGTTTATGGACGGCTTGAAATTGTCCGACGTTACGCTGGATCAAGTGAACATCCGCAACAAGCAATGGACTTTCAAGCTTTCCGTCGATGAAGAGGCCGAGCATATTGGCGGCATTACTCTTTTTGGCAAAGGCTTCGGCAACTATAATGATGATCTAATCGTTGAGCTGTTCTACACAGATACTTAAGAAGAAACGACGTTGTCGTCTTTTAAAGACGATACCCGTTTCTGAAAAATATAAGATCTAAACTATAGCGTGAAACTTATACTTTCTTATATTTCATGAATAAAGCCGCATTCATCTCCCGTTGGAGAGTCGAATGCGGCTCTTATTTTACCTTATTTCATGTTCAATGAAGGGTCCCCATAATCCGCCACCAGGCAGCGGACAGCTACGTTCCTTAAGCTTAGCTACAACGGGAATAATGCAGCCACAAGCGACGCAAGTCACATTCTCATGCAGCTTAGGACAAGTCCCGCAAAGAGAAATCCGTTCAGCATAAACCTTATCTGGAACACAAAGCTCTGTCTTAAACATGGATGATGACAGGATACGCTTTATCTGTGCTTCGGTAACCTTATAATCGTCGCGACACCCCTTGCATGCAGATGTTGTTGACATGATAACACCACCTTATGCCTTCGGCGTAATCTCCAGCACTGTTACTGACATTGGAGCCAGCTCTACATTAAGAAGATCACCTTCAAGTGTAAAGGCTGTAAAAGCTTGCGGTACAACAGCATCCGGCTGGTTAAATGTATTATGAGCATCTATCTTGTTACCTGTGAGCGTAGTACCTGTCACTTCAACCTTCTGCCCGGAAAGGCCACGTAGCTCAAGGGGTACCGTAGCTGAAGCAGCGTGATTCAAGTTGCAAAGACTGACATGAATGATCCCAGCGTCTGTGACGGAAGCTGAAGCAGATACTTCAGGAATCTCGCGGCCCTCAAAGCTGTAAGTCCCACTATCGATTGTTAAATCCAACAACACAGCATCCTGATGGACTTTGAACATATTAAATACATGATAGGTAGGCGTTAGCAGCATTTTTTCGCCTTCGGTTAAAATCACCGCTTGAAGCACATTAATGGTCTGCGCAATATTTGCCATCCGTACCCGGTCACTGTGTTTATGGAAAATATTCAGGGTCACGCCAGCTACAAGGGCATCCCGAATCGAATTTTGTTGATATAGGAATCCCGGGTTCGTGCCTGGCTCAACATCGTACCAAGTTCCCCACTCGTCAACGATAAGGCCTACTCTTTTATCTGGGTCATATTTATCCATAATAACGCCATGTTTAGTAATCAGCTCATCCATACGAAGGGCCTTCTCTAAAGTGCTAAACCACTCACTAGTTTCAAAGCCTGTTGCTGCCCCTTTATCCTCCCAAGCTGGACCAGGAATCGTATAATAATGAAGAGTAATCGAGTCCATAAAGCGCGTAGCTTCACGCATCAGAACTTCCATCCAGTGATAATCATCCACGTTAGGACCACAAGCGATCCGGTGAATACGATTGTCCCCATAATTACGTACATACGTCTGATATTGGCGATAAAGATCTGCATAATATTCCGGACGCATATTCCCGCCACAGCCCCAGTTCTCATTGCCGACGCCAAAATAAGTCACGGCCCAAGGCTCTTGATGGCCGTTCTGCTGGCGAAGCTCAGACATCGGGGAGACACCGCCAAAGGTTAAATACTCTACCCATTCGGACATCTCTTGAACCGTACCACTGCCCACATTACCATTGATATAAGGTTCACATTCCAGCATCTCACATAATTCCATAAATTCATGTGTACCAAAATGGTTGTTCTCAACCGTGCCGCCCCAATGCGTATTGATCATACGTTTACGAACTTCGCGATCGCCAATACCATCTTTCCAATGATATTCATCTGCAAAACATCCACCCGGCCAGCGAAGCACTGGAATCTGAATTTCTTTAAGCGCTTTCACAACATCATTACGTATACCTTTAGTGTTAGGAATCGGTGAATCTTCTCCGACCCAAATGCCTTCATAAATACAACGTCCTAGATGCTCAGAGAAGTGTCCATAAATATTTTTGTTTATCGTACCTTTGCGAATGTCTGTGTTAAGGATTGCGCGATCTGCCATGAATAAACTCCGCCCTTCAACATTTATATTTTTATTAACTAATTAATAATTATACAAACATTATAGAGCGGTCCTCAGCGATCCGTCAATCTCCAATTTGAATAAACATTATTCTTTATCAATAGGTTTCCTTATCCCGTCTTCATAGTAGTCAAAAACAAGCTGCTGCTGCGTTCCTCTTACCCCGTAAAATACGTCGGAGATCCTTTTCCCCTTCCGTCTTAATTCGTTCTCCAGCCATTCTTTGGTCAGTCCATTATTCTCAAGATTCTCTTCCATAAGAACGCCATCCATAATTAACTCAACGGGAAAGCTCTGAGGAACCGAAAGAAGCTTCAAATCTTTTCGAGTAACATATTGATACTCTTGTTTCTTTAAGACGGATACCATTCCGTTATCTTCTAATACGGCATACTCTACTACCTCTAGATTAAAAATTTCTTTTTCCCTCAGCGCCTGATCCAAGGAGTCTAAAGAATACCTTACTTTTTTCATATTCCCTTCAAGAATTTTCCCGTTTTCGATAAGTACCGTAGGTGATCCTGAGATCCAGCTTCTCATTCTACGATTCTTTAAAGCGAGAACAGAAAATAAAAAAGACACGGCTACAACGACTAGAAGGGCCACGATCATATACGAAGATTTCAGATCTTTATTAAATGCTAAATTCGATGCAATCGATCCTAAAATAATTCCTGTCACGAAATCGTGGAACGTCAGATTAGAAATAGTCTGTTTGCCCAATATTTTAGCGGTCAATAAGAGCATGATCATAGCAACAACAGCCCGCAGCACTATATCCATATATTCTTGCATCTCTAATGCTCCCTTCCTATTCAATCCTCCATTATTCACAAACCGAGTAGAAATGAAACCTCAACGAAAGCTTTGTCCATCCAAACCGGCAGATTTCTCTAAACGCCAAAAGGGCTTTGGAATGGTTCTACTGAACCTTCCCAAAGCCCTGGCTTCAATTCTTAATTTTCAGTCTTAATTGCTAAAAGATTGTGTAGAACCATTGCACTCTCAGCTCGAGTTGCTGAGCCTCCCGGAGCAAATTGCTGGTCACTTCGTCCCTGGATAAGTCCAAGGGCTTGGGCAGCGCTGATCGATTCACGGGCCCATGAGGCAGCCGCACGCAAGTCACCGAATTGGATTACAGGCTTCGGCTCCACCTTTCTCCCGCTGACATATTCGTACGCTCGCATCACCATGACCGCCATTTCTTGGCGGGAAATAAGAGCTTCTGGGGCGAAGCGAGTCTCACTCACCCCATGGACTATCCCCGCCTCTACAGCCCGCGCCACTTCCCCCGCATACCACTGATCCGCAGATACATCCGCAAATGCTGTAGATCCTTTCGCTTCAAGTCCTAGCAAGCGGACCAGCATAGCTGTAAATTCGGCACGGGTCACTGATCGGTTCGGCTCGAAATTCCGAGGTCCGACGCCTTGAATCAGATGTTTGGCCGACAGCTCTTTTACAACCGCCGCCACCCAATGTCCAGAAGGAATATCGTCATACGATTTGTTATATTCCAGCACGGCATATGTGCCTAAGTGTTCGGTGTGCAGAGCCACCTTGCCCTTCAGCCAGGAACCACCACCCGCATACTCCATATTTCCGGACTCCGGAAAATAATAGCCGCCGAGCAAATTCCTTTTTGCCTCAGGGTAAATGTTAAGCTCCAATGTAACGGGCTCAACAAATGGGTGAAGTATGCTTCGTGTACCGTCACCAGCGACAATATACAGGTTAAAGAGAAGGAACTCCCCTGCCTGGTTCAATGCTGCACCAGATTGCCGCTCCGCGTTAGCTAGTATTCTCTGCTTCGCTCCCCCATTTACCTCGGAAGCCTCCAGAAGGATTTGGCTATCGGCCAATTGCTCCGCAGGAACCAAAGCCTGCAATTGTTGAAGCACCGCTGCCGGAAGGGTCACATTGAAGTTAGAAGCCTCTACCCGAAGCGGCTTCTGGTTCAGCATGTCTGCTGCCATCCCCGGCAATACTAGCATTCTCAATTTACCCTTGTAGACAATTGCTGCCGAAAGATCGTTCAACGAGGCTGCATTTAGTTGCAGTCGTCCCGCCGTTTCCTCCGGTACGGAAGGTACTTGTGGTTGCGGACTCGAAACAGTTGAAGTATTGTCTTCCGTTTGTAGAATCTGAAGCGTCAGACTGCTCTGCTGTCCTCCGTAACTTGCAGTAATCACAGTCATGCCCGGATCGAGTGCTTGTAGCTGCCCTGTTGCCGTTACTGTGGCTACCTTCCTGTTACTGCTCTCGTAGATCACACCCTCGGTTACCGTATGGCGGCTATCATCACTATATACTGCTGTTGTGACCACCGTACCACTCTGCCCTGTTTCCAAGGATGTCGGACCGCTTAACGAAATGGAGAGAAGCTCCGGCGGCTGTTCATACACCTTTAATGAATAGGAAGCGGTCATGCTGTCATAAACGGATGAAATAACCGAAACACCCGGGCCTTTTGCTTCAATATGGCCATCTTTGCCTATACTTGCGACGTTAGTATCGCTGCTCTCATAGATTATGCCTTCGGTTACTATATAACGGCTGCCATCGCTGTATACAACCGAAGTAACCGCCGTTCCGGTCTCCCCGACAGTCAGGATTGCCGGACCGCTGATTGCCGTTGAGACTCTTTCTGTAGGCTCCATGACCGTCACCTGAAGCTGCCGGAACGGCTCTACATTGCCAGCCTTATCCACCGAACGATAATCAATGCTGAAGGTTCCGGGGTTCTCAATATATACGCTCTGAGTAACCGCATTCCATGCACCTCCGTTGAGCCGGTATTCCGTCCGCTTGACTCCCCAGCCAACAGCCCCCCCATTGGATTGGTCGGTAACATCAAAAGTGATATTGACTTTGCCCTTAAATGCGCCCCCTTCTCCTGCTTCTCCAAGTACAGTCGCCTTCGTGACTGGAGGTGTTGTATCTTTCGGCAGAATCTCCAGATTCGCAGCATATTTGCCATTCTCGTTCTTGCGGCTTCTTATATCTGTGGCGAGATTATAGCCTACCTGCCTGAACGCCAAGCTTATCACCGGATCGGAAGGGAACTCTTTACCAACCCATGAGGTGATATCGAACTGCCGCCACTGCTCCGGTCCGGAAAAAGTCTGCAGCGCGGCTTGAGTACCGATTGTTGGAGCATTATTGTAATTTATCGTTGCCTCTGTCCAAGAATCATCTTGGACTCCAAATACACCAATATCGGACAAAGTGCCTGCCCCGTCATTTGTCTTTCCGAACACATTCAGCTTCACAGAACCGACTTCGCCGACAAATGAACTCAGATCGAATTTCAGATAAGCTCTTCTGTCTGTGTCTCCGCTGCCATTTCTGATTTGCAAGTAATTGACCGAACCATAATTGACTGCAGCTTTCGATCCTCCATTGACATACGCATCTTCAGAAACATACAGCTTCGTTATTGCCGCTTCATCTGGTTCCGAAGCAGAGGGCTCGGAAGGCTCGGCATTCGGATCAATTCTGAACTTGACTACATGGCTTTTCCCTTTAGATCCGCTCGTATGGATAGCGAGTTCGATCCTCGGCGAGCTCTGCAGTACCGTCACGGTTGGATCTTTCATCAGCTCTTCCAGCGCGGTTCTGCCGACATCCACATTCACCACGGTTTGAGACTGTGTCGGGTCCGAAATGGCTATCGTCAGTTCATCTCCAGACTCCTTGACGATAATGGAAGCTGGCTGATTGGCACGCACGGATTCGATCATTCCCGGAACCCAGAAGTTCATAGCCGTAAGTCCCAGCTTCTGTTCCTTGACGGCTTGAACACTATCCGTGTTGGCTATAATTTCGATGTCAGGACTACTGCTGTAGCGCGCTGTCGCCGTTTCATCCTGATTCGGCAGCAGCACATACGAATACGATTGATTCACCGGATTCGTTCCCTGAGCAATCGACAGGCTGGCATAATTTCTCGTAATCGGCTCCGTGGATCCCCCTTGATTAATATCCTTCCATGCGCCAGTCCGAGACTCTCGCTGACCGTCTATCATTGGGGCATCAGGGAAATAATAACCGATCCCTGAACCAGGAACATTGCCTTCAAGATGTGCCCAATGCACCTGATTCATTGACTCAGACCAGCCCAGCGCGGATGGTTTAACCTCTCCGTTGACCGTAAGTACATTATCTCCGCTCGCCTTGAGCTTACGGTTATCTACGATGGTCTCCACCTTGCGGTTATCCGTGCTTGTAATGCCTGCACCAAGCGCTACGATTTCATCATCGAACATGAACCAGGACTTTTTACCGGACAATGTGCTGTTATCCGGATCCAGATCCATGCCGGCCGCTCCGTAAAGACCGTCTATGGATGATCCTCCCACCCATGTTTTAGATGTGGTCTTGCCTGCACCGCGCGTTGCCCCATCCGATGTAACCCCAGGCAGACGGTAAGCGTTCACGGTTGGCCAGAATGCATCTGCATATTGATCCAGATCCTGGTTATACAGATAGGTCATGCCTTCACCTGTATACCAGCCCTTCAGGTTCTCTGTGCCAGCTTCATAGTTGGCGATTCGGGCGGATGACATGCTGATCCCAAAGGCATATCCAGGCCGATGGTGGACAATCCGGTCCATAGCCGCGAACTGCTTATGCACGGTAAGGTCTCCTGATGGCTGCACCTCAGGATCATTCATAAGACTCTGAAGCAGAACAACATCAGCTACTCGTAGACCCTCGTAATAACTTTCTACTACCGTATCGGCTTCAAACCAATACTTTACCATCGATTTAAATCGGGCCGCTTGCTCCGGTGGCGCGGAAGAGGCCAGCCGCAGAATATGTGACCAAGGCACGAGCTCCCTGTTGCCCCGAGCTATCGATCTGCCGAACACCATATCCATCATTAATTTTCTGTAGACAAGAGGTTCATAAGAATCCGTTACCCAGTTGTATACATTCTTCATATTGGCATCCGTCAGCGGCCAGGAGGACCCTGTCAGCAGAGTCATCATTTTCATCATATCGCCAAGCAATACAGCCCCATAACTGCCGGTATAAGCAATATTATTATGCTGGATAAAGGAGCCGTCCTCATAAAAGCCGTCTCCGCGGGTCACATAGGGCAATACCTGGCTAACCGCATCCCGTCCTTGTTTGATCTTTGCGCTGTCACGATTATGAATGCCCCTCAGGACCACCGCCAGTGCTTTATCCAGCCGATTCGCACCGGTTTCCATCAACGAGGGCTGATTGGTCCGTTTGGTTGGGTCCGGACAGAACTTATCAATGGCTTTGGTATATTTATTAATCTGATCGGCTGACAAATACTCGAACATCAAGGCCATTGTATCTCCCAATGCAAGCGGAATACCGATCTCCCATTCGAACCAATTGCCTTTCTCCAGTTTGGTTTCGTTATACCAATTCACATATAGGAAATCTAAACCGTCCAGAATATCTGATTTCAGCTGCTTGTTCTCGTATAATGGTGAGCCAGTTGTCGAAAAGGCAATAGCCATATCCTTCAACCGATTATAAGAGGCGGCCGTATCAAAAGCATCCGCTGTGCTGCCCGGCTTATCACTCCATAAATAAGTACGGTTCATTTGCTTGTTCATCGTATCCCAGAATCCAGTTTGCTCCTGATTGCTAATCTTATCTGATAAAATCTTTATGGACTTGGCAATGTCCGGATGATTCGGGTTGAAGGATTGCCCTCCGGTCAAATACTCTACCCATCTTCCACGAAGCTCATCATATTCGTCTTTTGGAGCCTCTCCTTCAGTAATCTTAAATTTCAATACATGCGTTGCCCCTATGGAGTTCGTCACATCTACCGTAATCAATGTATTGCCCGAAGCTTGCACCACTTCCGTCTTGCTGTCTTTGCTGAGCAGTGTCAATCCCGGTATATCCAGTTCCAGGGACAATTGATTTTGTGACTGTGTAGGATCAGACACCGAAACTACAAGCTCCTGATCGATCTGCCGAATCATCACGGAAGCCGGATTGCGCGCCTTGATGAAATCTACCGTTCCTGGATTCCAGAAATTAGCGGCGGTTATGCCCAGCTTCTTCTCTCTGACCGCATGCACATCCTCTGTATTGCGCAGCACTTCGATATCCGGGTTGCCACTGTAACCCTCAGTACCTGAAATGTCACGATTAGGCAACAGAACATAACTGTATGAGTCATTCGTAGGCGTATCCCCATGCTCAACTGCCAGGCTTAAATAGTTGCGCGTAATGGGAGCATCGGATTGAGAAGCATTAATCTCTTTCCAACTGCCAGTTCTGGACTCGCGTTGCGCCAGAATACTTGGAGCTTCAGGGAAATAGTAGCCAATGTCGGAACCTGGCACATTCCCCTTCAGATGGGCCCATTGAACATTCTTCAATGTCTCTGACCATCCCGTCTGTGACGGTTCTACAGCTCCGTTGATTACAAGTTTGTTGTTTCCCACTTCGTTCAGCATCCGGTTATCGATAATCGTCTCAACAGACTGCGGGCCGGCAGTTGTTTTGGAAATTCCCGAACCAAGCGCCACAATCTCGTCATCGAACATGAACCAGGATTTCTTGCCCTGCAAATCGCTGCCGGTCACTTGCGAGAGTGAGAAATCCATACCGGCTGCACCGTAAAGGCCTTCCAGCGACGATCCACCCACCCAGGTTTTGGGATTCATGTAGCTTTTCCATTCCACAGGTACCATCCCTTGCCCAGATCCATCCGTTGTCGTGCCAGGCAAGCGGTAGGAATTGACGGTAGGCCAGAAGTCATTGCGGTATTGAGCCAGATCCTGATCATATAAATAGGTCATCCCAATCCCCGTATACCAACCTTTCAGGTTCTCGTTGTTCCCTTTCTCAAACGCCGAGATGCGATTCGAGAACAGACTCAAGCCGAAGCCGTAACCTTCTCGCAGATGAACTACCCGATCCATGCCGGCGAATACCTGATTCTTAATAAGAGCTCCTCTTGGATGGATCTTCCCGTCATTCATCAGCTTTTTTACAATCGTTATATCGGCAAGCGACAACCCTTCATAATAATTGCCGGATGCCATATTCGCTGAGATCCATTCTTTTGAGGCTTGCTTAATGGATACTGCAATATTGTCCGGAGCAGTTTCAGCCATCTGCAGCAGGGTGACAATTAACCCCCTTGCGCTGCCGCTCCCTTTTCTAGAAATACCTCTACCATTTACCGAATCCATAAATTGACCGTTGTAGATCACCGGCTCGTAAGTCTGAGCCACCCATTCGTAAATGTTCAGAACATTCGGGTCCGTTATTGGCCATGGAGAATCGGTCAGCAGATAAGACATATCAGCCGTCCCTTTGAGCCAGACCGAACCATAACCTCCCGTATAGGCAATATTATTATGCTGAACGAGCGAACCATCCTTATATACACCATCTCCATGGGTTGTGTACACATACTCGGAGCCAATGGAATCACGGCCCTGAATGATCTTCGCGCTGTTGTTGCCAATCACGCCTCTTACCGTGACCACAAGCGCTTTATCCAGCAGGTTTGCTCCCGTCATCTTTGTGCCTTTGACGCCAAGCACCGACCCTACTCTGGGATCCGGGCAGAAGGCATCAATAGCCGCAAGATACTGATTGATTTGCTGCGGCGTCAGATGGTCATACATGAGCACCATAAGATCATTTACAACCTGCGGCGTGCCGATCTCCCAGTCCCACCAGTTCCCATAAGCACTTTTTCCCGGATTATAACGGTTGGTGTACATCCAATTGATTGCGCTTACAATATCATTGGCCAAAACGCTGCTGCCATAAAGCTCCGAGCCCTCCACAGAATAGGCCAATGCCATAGTCTTCAAGCGATTGTAAGCGCTTGTAATAAACTGTGAATCTGTAGTGCTCGCGGTATCACTCCACAAGGAGGTGCGGCCGGAGGATTTGTTCATACTCTCCCAAAATGCAGCAGCCGTCACAGCCTGAGCATTTATACTGGCAGCGATATCAGGATCATGCCCATCGTATTGGCCACCACTTAATCGGTCATACCATTTCAGCCTCAGTTTTTTATAGGCCTGTATCGTGTCAGGAGCTTCAACAGTAACCAGACATTCGGCTGCGAGGCTACCATCCGGCGTGGCAATCTTGATGGTCGAAGATCCGATCCCCGTACCCGTTACATTACCAAATGCATCCACAGTCGCAGCTTCTGGATTGCTTGAAGTCCACACTACCGTTTTATCCACCGCCGTTAATGGAGATAATGTCGGCAGAAGTGCAACGGTGTCCCCTTTGACCATAGAGAAGGCCGTCCGGTCCAGTGCAATCCCCGTAAGACCCGTATATTCCTCCAATAGGATATCATCTATCCAAAGCTTTCCTTTTCCAGTCTCCAAAAAAGGCTCGATGACAAGCTTCGTCGCATTAGCCGGCATAGTTAAAAGTACTTGCTGCATACTCCAGTCCTGTGTGCCTGTTATTTTGGGAGAAGAAGGTCCATCTCCCACTTTGGCAGTATTGTAATACTGTGTTCTAAAGTAGGCTCCCTGCCCAGTGACGTTGTCCGTCTTTAGCCAGACTTTAAGTCTGTAGGATTTACCGGGGATAACCGAAGTTACCCCCTGATTGATGGAAATCCTGCTTGTGGCAAAGGCATCAAACAGCATGGACCGGGTTCCTTCATGCGCAGTGCCAGCGTCTATCTTGATATTCGCTGTTTTATTCGTGCCTTTCCCGCTACCTGTAGGGACCCATAAGCTCCAGCCCACCGGAGCAGCGTCTGTAACCCCTGTCCAGGTGGAGTCCAGGGTTGTCGTTGTATTCTCAAAGCTTCCGTTAAGCATGAGATTTGATGCAGCCGCTGAGGCTTTACCATCAGCGTTGTAATGAATTCCTACGCATGAAGAAAAAAGATCAACCATGAGAACTAACACTAAAACCAGACTTGATTTCCGCATTTGTTCACCCCAATCTTTGAATTGTTTAAAGCTAAAAATATCTACACATTATCTTCCTGTACAAAATTCAGCACGGCATCGTCGACGGCCGAAGTTTTTCCCAGATCAGGGCAATTCACAAGCTCAACTTCGCATGTCTCCGCACAGCCGTGCAGTTCAAAAAGAACCAGTTCATTACGACCTTTGCGCAGCAATGGACCGGGGATATATAGCGCCCTTTGCGGTCCTGCGTTCCAGTAGCGGCCCAGATTAAACCCGTTAATCCAGGCAACCCCTTTGTTCCATCCATCGAATCTTAGAAAGGTATCCCCTATTTCCTCCGCCTCGAAGCTGCCCCGGTAAAATCCAGGTAGATCCGAAGGTGTCGTAGCTTCCTGCTGCTCCACCGGATGTTCCTTATACACAAGTAAATCTAGCGATCCAGATTCCAGTGGCAGTGTACGGATCGTCCAGTTATATTGAAGCTGGTTATCGATTCTAACCCCATCTAAGATCCCTTTAGGATCACGAATGAGCGGCCCATAATTGATCCGCCCCATATTCTCGACGAGAATATCCAGCTGCGCTCCCCCGGCAGGAATGGAAAGTTCAAGTGGCTGCGGATTCCAGCGTTCAATTACCCCAAGTACCTGTCCATCCAGGAAGACCTGCGCCCGATCACGCACGCCCTCGATGTAAAGCTTCTGCCTGGACCGTGGTCCCTGCACATAAGTGCTGTACAATATAAAACCATAAGATTGTCCTAGCTTTTCCATCGGCTGCACACACACACTATTCACCGGCTCGGATAACTTTGCCAAATTGGAAGTCAGTTCCGCTCTTTCCATCAAGGCAACTTTCCCGTAGGAAATCTTCGGAATCGGCTCAGGGAGCGGACAAGTCGGTGCAAATCCATGTTTGCCCAGTACCGACCGAACAGCTTCAAATTTCGCTGTCATATCTCCCCATTCCGTGAGCGGGGCATCATAATCATAGCTTGTAGTCGTCGGCTCGTAGGCGACGATATGATTCGCCCCATTAAAGAAGCCAAAATTGGTCCCTCCGTGGAACATGTACATATTGAGTGAGGAGCCGTGCGTCAGGATATCATCCAGAACGCCAGCTACATCTTCAGCATCGCGCACATGATGATCCTCCATCCAATGATCGAACCAGCCATTCCAATATTCCATCACCATCAGCGGCTCTTCAGATCGGTATTCCCGGTATTTGCGGAAGGATTCCTCTGCACAGGAGCCAAAATTGACTGTAGCATGCACATCTTCCAGTGTTCCGCCGAGCAACATTTCATCGGTTGGTCCGTCGGAGGTAAAGAGCAACACATCGACCCCTCTGCTGAGGAGTCCATTACGCATATATCTCAGGTAACTACTGTCATTGCCATAGCTGCCATATTCATTCTCTACCTGGACGGCCAGAATCGGCCCGCCATGTGTGGAGAGCAGAGGAACCAGCCGAGGAATCAGCTCATCGTAATACCTGTCCACTTTGCTTAAATAAAGAGGATCACAACAGCGAAGCTGAAGTTCACTGTAAGCCAGCAGCCAGGCCGGCAGACCTCCGAACTCCCATTCCGCACAGATGAATGGACTTGGTCTGACAATTACATGGAGCCCAAGCTCTCCGGCCAGTTCAATAAAAGAGACCACATCGGCCATGCCATCAAATACGAACTCCCCTTCTTTAGGTTCATGCATATTCCAGGCGATGTAGGTCTCCACGGTATTGAATCCGCAGGCTTTCAATTTCAGCAGCCGGTCTTTCCAGTATTCAGGCACAACCCGAAAATAATGAATGGCTCCCGATACGATCCGGTAAGGCTGTCCGTCCAGCAAATAGTGTCCATCGTTCCAAGTGAGTAGGCTCATACTCTACAACCTCCTTTTTCAACATCTATTCTATCGTTTCTCCACAGTGATAAACGGCAAGCCGTCTGATCTCGGCACTTGCGGAAGCTTCCATCACCCGCAGCCGTATTTTTTCTGCATATACTGGAGGGAAAGCGTCAATTTTCTTATGGCCAATCGCGCTACCGCGCTTTAACTCCAGCCACTCCCCATTGCTGTACGCTTCCAGTACATAGCTTTCCACCCGCTCTCCGTAAGCAATGTCCTCCATCATCTCGGCATGGTCAATCACAGCAGCCGCAGGCAGTTCCAGCTCAATAAGCTCTCCAGTGCCTGTCGTTACCGCCAGAGCCTCGCCGAATCTATGCTTAATCTCCTTACCGAATTCCAGCAGACGCTGCACATCGGCCTCCGGAAACAGCCCGCGGTTGTCAGGCGCCACATTGAGCAGCAAAGTCGCCCCATGCCCAACCGAACGATAATAAATGTCCATTAGCTGTTCTAGGGACAGCAGCAAATGCTCTTCCTCAGGATGCCAGAACCAACGGTCTTTACGGATAGGCACATCGCATTCCGCAGGCACCCACTTCGGTGTTCCGGGCAGCCAGTTTAGCGAAGCTTCACTGAACATGCTCCCCCTTGCGGTATTCGCAGTGTTCCAGCATGGATAAGGAGCAACCCCCTCCTCATTGCCAACCCAGCGAATCGTTGGTGCTCCCATATTAAACACCATAGCGCTTGGCTGATGGAGCTTAATCAGCTCCATAATCCGCCGCCAATCATAATTGCGTCCCTCTGATCCTGCACCGTCGAACCAAATCTCCGTAAGCGGACCATATCCCGTAAGTAATTCCTGCAATTGCAGGGCATAGAAATCATCGTACGCTTGCGGATCCGCATAACATGGCTCATGTCTGTCCCATGGAGACAAATAAATGCCAAAGCCGACCCCAAGTTCCCGGCAAGCTTCTGCGCACTCCTTAACGATATCGCCGCGTCCTTTTTTCCATGGACTGGAAGCCACAGAATAGGTGCTTGTCGCAGTCGGCCACAGGCAGAAGCCGTCATGATGCTTAGCCGTCAGTATAAAATAACGGAATCCAGCTTCTTTGGCTGTACTAACCCATTGGCGGGCATCCAGCTCAAGCGGATTAAAAACGGCAGGTGAATCGCCGCCTTCTCCCCACTCCTGATCGCAAAATGTATTGATACCAAAATGGCAGAACATCCCCAGCTCCAGGTCTTGCCAAGCCATCTGCTCTCTGGAAGGCAACGCTGCTTGCTCTTCGGACTTGTTCTTTGAAGAAATACTTTCCATCATTTTTATACTCTCCCATATATTTGTGTAGCCCAATGTATAAATAAGGCTTTGGAAAGCCGGTTGATGACCTTCCAAAGCCCCGTCCCCAACTTGGGATACCTCGCTTATTGCCTATTTATTTGATGACGCCTTTTTCATTGATGATTTTCGTTGCTTCATCAACCATCCATTGCTGCACTTTATCCACTGATTCATTGCCGAGCATAAATCTGCTGAACCCGTCATCGATAACTTTGGTCAACTCGGAAGTCGCCGTCGTCATCACCTGCGCACCGTCGAGGAACTGAATTCCGCTATCGAAGAGTGTATATTTGAGTGAATCCATATCATACATATCTTCTTTTCCAGCAACTAATTTAGTCAGTAGAGCCTCATTGTCAGCTTTTTTATAGCCGGAGAATTCCAGTCTGTTATCACTAACAGCCGTTGACATGAATCTCATCAGTTTAAAGGAAGCTTCTTTGTTCTTCGAAGTTGCACCCATCGCCAGCATGTTGCCGCTGGTGAAGTATTTGCCTTCATATTCTTTCGGTTCCGATCCTGCCGGAGGTACCGGAACCGGAGCAAAAGCTGTCTTAAATCCATGTGGGTACTGCTCTGTATTACCTGGGTCAGCAATCGTCCAGTTCCCTGCCAGAATCATAGCAGCTTCTTCATTGAAGAATTCAGTCCGGTAGTTGAGCTTTGCAGCAAGAGCATCCGCATAAGATTTTGCAGACTTATCAACCGACTCCATGTCTTTACGTAGCTGGAAGAAATATTTATAGGTTGGATCCGCGAAAATGGTTGTTCCATCATCATATACGAACGGATCTTTCATCATCGTTTGGGCTGGAGCATTCATGTATAGCTCCCAAGTGTGAAAGTATGTGCCGTAACGTTTGTCCACACCTTCGCCTTTAGTCAATTTTTTAGCATAGTCGCGGTAGTCATCCCATGTCCAGCCAAAAGTAGGGACAGGCAACCCCGCTTCATCCAGCGCGTCCTTGTTCAGCATCACATAGTTGCTGCTCTTAGTGTATTGCATCCCATAATATTTGCTATCGACCTTAGCGTTTACATAATATTCATCCTCAGGAACGAGGTTATCCTTCTCATAGAATTCATTCAGCGGGGCAAGCGCTCCCCGAGTCGCCCGTTCAAGCACACCGCCAAGGCTTGGTACCTGCACAACGTCAATCGCTTCGCCGGAAGAAATCAGGAAGTCAAGTTTCTTCAGCATTTCTACGGAATCCCCAGGAACGAGTGTCACATGCTCTACCTTGATGTCCGGGTTCTGATCCATAAATTCCTTCAGCATACCATCGGTTCCTGCCGACTGCGCTTCATTGTCCCAGTTGTAATACTTGATGGCGACCTGCTTGTCCGCCTTAGCATTCCCTGCATTTGCACTTGCGTCAGCACTGCCATTCTCGGCCGTATTGCCGGAATTACCACAAGCGCTTAGCGTTAAGGAAACCGCTAGCATGGAGCCTAATACAACGGATAATCCTTTTTTGCTCTTTGTTTTCATTTTATTTCCCCCCGCACTGAATTTTAAGTATAGTGCCTTGTTCATTTCTTATTATAGGCACCTGCTATACAGGCCAAGTGCACAATTTTGCTGTTGTAGGATTACATTTTTGACTTTTCCCCATCTTTTGGTGCAGCTGCTTGATCAGCCCTTTACACCACCTAAGGAAATCCCGTTAATGACTTGCTTCTGTAAGGCAATGAACACAATGACCAGAGGGATGATCGCAGACACCGCTGCCGTCATCATAATCGCATAGTTGTTCGAATAATCGTCCCGGAACAGTGTCATACCGAGTGGGATAGTGTACAAATTCTTATTTAGTAAGAAGATCAGCGGATTCTGGTAATCATTCCAGGTCCAGATAAATTTGATGATCGCCACCGTAGCGAGCACCGGCTTGCAGAGCGGAATAATGATAGACCAGAATATCCGTAAATGGCCTGCACCGTCAATTCGCGCCGCTTCAATATATTCGTCGCTGACACCAATCATAAATTGCCGCAGCAGGAACGTGAAGTAGATGGAGAACATACTCATTAATATGATTGCAGCATGAGTATCATAAAGACCGAACCAGCGAATCAGCAGAAAGCGCGGAATCAGTGTGGCCTGGTCAGGTATAATCATGAACGACAGCAGCGCCAGAAATACCATATTTCGTCCTTTAAACTTGATTTTGGTCAAGGCGTACGCCGACATAGATGATATGATAAGTGTAATTAAGGTTGTAATAATCGCAACTTTAAAGGAATTTAAATAGAAATGAGAAAAAGGTACTCGTCCCATCCAAACCATCTTGAAATTATACGCTACATTGATCTTCTCGGGAATCCATTGGATCGGGAAGCGCATAACATCTTTCTCATATTTAAAGGCTGCGGAAATCATCCAGATCAGAGGAATAAGAAATACAATGGACAAAGCCCCCATGATGCAGGTAGTGATCACTCTGGACATATTTTTTCTAATCAGTTGCATGTTAATCTCCCCCCTTTATTCTTCATTTCTCATTTTCCAAGTAGCTGCGGTGATCAAGCCTATGACGGCGAATAGCAGCCAGGAAATTGCAGAAGCATAGCCCATGTTGTAGTATTTGAACCCTTCCTCATAGATCCTGAACACAAGCACGGTAGAAGAATTGTTCGGGCCGCCTTCGGTCAAAAAGGCGATGATGTCGAACACCTTAAACGAGCCGATCAGCATGGTTATAAGTAAGAAGAACGTGGTTGGACGCAGCATCGGAACCGTGATAGCAAAGAATTTTTTCAGTGCGCTGGCTCCGTCTATTTCTGCAGCCTCGTAGATTTCATCGGAAATATTCGTCAAGCCGGCCATATAGATAATAATGGTGTAACCCAGACTCGCCCAAGAACTGATAATGGCAATCGATAACAGCGAGGTCTTTGGATCCACCAGCCATTTTGGAGGGCTGGAAATTCCAAGCTCCATCAAGAACTGATTAATCGGTCCAAGGGATGGATGGAACAATGCGCTCCATACAGCGGCAATTGCAATAATCGAAGAAATATAAGGGATAAAGAAGGCAACTTTGAAATAATTTTTAAGAAATACACTATTTTGAATCAATGCCGCCAGCACCAAAGCAATCGCAATCGGTATCGGCACGGTCATAATCATATAAATAGCATTGTTCTTCAAAGCTTGAATGATGCTCGGATCATGGAACATTTTGATATAGTTATCCAATCCGATAAACTCGATCCCTTGAACCCCCGACAATAGATCCCATTTCGAGAAGCTTAAATAAAGTGAGAATCCAAGTGCAAATACATTAAGAAAAAGCATTCCGACAATTTCCGGAGCTAGAAACAGCCACCCGGTCAAAGCCTCTTTCCGCTGCGGAGTCCAGAACTTCCGCTTCTCCTGCAGAATTTTTGGCACAGGTTGTTTTGCAGCCTCCACGTTGTATCACCTCGACAATTTGATTTGTCATTATAGTAATATATCTGCCTTCCGCATGAAGGAGTGATTATGACCCGAGATGTGCAAGATTTTGACCTTTGTCCGCTGACAATAAAAAGACCGCCCGGGAGGGGCGGCGGCTCTGTTCAGAACGATAGGCATTAATCTTCTCAGCGTACCGAGTGTTTGGATTTATATTCGCTCGGCGTTGTTCCCACATATTTTTTAAACACTTTTGAAAAATAGGTTCTGTCCGAATATCCCAGACCAACGGCTAGCGATTCCAGGTTCTGGCTGGAGATTTTCAGCATTTTGGTCGCAACCTTCATCTTGTGCTGATGTACATAGTCCGTAAAGGTCAGACCTGTCATGCGTTTGAAATAACGCGAGAAATAGCTCGGGTCCAAAAAGAGATAACGTGCCATATCGATTGAAGTGATGTTATCGCCAAGATGCTGATCGATAAATTGCTGGATAAGCTGCAGCTTGGGCTCCTGCGGGGGAGTTCCCGCCACCTGCTGTTTGTTGCCTGTAATCTGCACAAGCTTTCTTTCCACCAGTTCCATCGTATCCTCCAGTGTGCGGGTTTGCACGAGATAGACGAACAGATCCTCATCGAATGTTAGGCTAGTGAACATCAGCTCGATACCGCGGAGCATAAAGGATAAATCCCGGACGAAATCTCCCGGATGGATAGCCATAACTTTTGCAGTCCTAGCGATTTCCTGAAGAGTGCCACGGATGGCTTCAAGATCATTTTTAATCACGGCCCGTTCCATCTGCGGGATATAACTATCCAGAAATCCTTGAGGAGCAGGCTGGAAGCGAGGTGTAGCGATTTGCAGAGTATCCAGAACTGTGTAATCCGCACTCGCATAAAACTCGCACTTGTCCTGGACAATTTGCCGATGAATCTGTCCAATCGCCTGTAGCTCTATTTTCTCAGTGACTGCAATGATGCCCGGTTGAATCTTAAGGAGATGGGAGCACTCAGAACACAATCGCTGTAAATAATCATGAAAATAAAGACTGGCATTCTGCGCCAGATTCACACGGTAATTATACAGAATCACAATATTCTTCTGCTCCAAAAAAGGCGTAATCCCCTCACACGCTTCGGACAGCTCTAAGGCTATATTGTAAATGGCATATAAAATAAGTGGATACTCGCTCTGCTTGTACCTCTTCTCGAAACTGGAAAAGTGAATACTGACCGTGCCCAGCATGAACCACGGGTACGTCCAGGATATGCCGATTTGCATCGCATAGGCTAACGTGGTTTCGGGCGGAGCGCCGCCAATCACCCTTTGCAGCAGATTCTGCCGGAATAGCTGGCTGTTGTAACCCGTCTCCCCATGCTTGATTAACCCGATCTTCGATTTAAGCAAACGTACAGACTTGGCAAGGCTTTTCTCCAGTTGCTCGTCTGTAAGCTGGTCCTTGATTAAATAGTCATCCACCTTCAGCTTTACCGCTTGCTGAGCATAATGGAAATCCTCATGACAGGTCAGGAAAATAATTCTGACCTCCGGCTTCATCCGGGTAAAGTAATCGGCCAGCTCAATCCCGTTCTTTTGCGGCAAGCCTATATCCGTGATCACGATGTCGGGCTGCACTTCCTCAAACATTAATAACGCCTTGGCACTGGAATAGGTGCTGCCGACAATCTGCAAGCTATGTGCTTCCCAGTCAATCATCTGCTGAAGCACTTTGAGCATAGGAACATCATCATCTATGAGCATCACTTTATACATCAATATCCCTCTCTCTCGGGCAGATTAACCTGATGATTGCCTTGCGGCAAATACAGAGAAACGGACACCCCACCTTGCGGCAAATTATGAAGCGACAAGCGGGTATCCTGACCATAGGTCAGCCTCAGTCTTTGGACCACGTTAATTAAACCGACCCTTTGATAAGCTCCATCCTGTTCATCGTCCTTGTAGAGCAATCTGCGGTTCAGTCCTGCCAGAATTTCTGCCCCTGCTCCGCAGCCATTGTCTTCGACTTCAATCATAATCCCATCAGTAATCGTTCGGGCACGTACGACAATACGCGGTGCCGGGTGGTCAACTAGACCGTGAACGATCGCATTCTCTACGAGAGGCTGCAGAATAAGTTTAGGAACGATGAGCTTCTCTGTATCCGCTTCCAGATCGACCTCCAGTTCAAGAGGGATTTCGTTGCGGATCTTCATGATGTCGATATAATGGCCAAGCAGTCTGCATTCTTCCCGTAAGGTAGCCGGTTCATTGACCTTCAAATAGGCACGGAGAAGACTCATTAGCGAATCAATGATCCCGCTGTGCAGCTTATCTTTAGCCAAAATAAGGCTACATTTGATCGAATTCAACGTGTTGATCAAAAAGTGGGGACGAATCTGCATAAACAGGGCCTCAAGTTCCATCACTCGCTTCTGTTCTTGCTCCAGCTCAATGTCGTGAATCAATCCTTGCAGTTGATCCAGCATAGTATTCAATGTCTGCCCCAGCTCAGCGATTTCATCCTTGCCCTTGACCTCCAGCCTGACATCAAGATTCCCCATTCCGAACTGGCGCACAACGCGCTGCAGCTTCATGATCGGACTATGCAATCTTTTGGCAATCAGCATGGAAGTGGCGGAAAAGACAATAAACAAGAGAAGCACTAAACCAATACCACTATAAAAAGTTCGCGAAATCTGGCCCGACCATTCTTTCTCTGAAGCTTCATAGACCAGCTCCCAATTGGATTTGTCGATGGCTCTGGCCGTACGCACGCTCCCTCTATCTGCCTTGCCTTCTGGGGCTAGCTCTGAGTTCCCGGCGATCAGACCTCCTCTGGAATCAAACAACGCCAGCTTGCCAAACTCAACCGGCCCGAGCAATTTATTGAAATAGGCATCAGGAATCGAGATGAGAAGCACGGACACCTGCTGTTTCTCCCGGCTATCATAGATTACTCTGGCAATATAGTAGCTGCTGCTTTTACCGGAACCGCTGTCGGCCATCCCAAGCCATTGCAAGGTCTCCGGTTCGTGAATATTGACACGTCCCATCAGCTTGTCCATGTTGGCATTAATCACGGATAAATTCTCAGTCCCAGAGGAGATCACAAAGTGTTTCCGGTTAACCAAATACATACGAATGTTATTATTTAGCGGCTTAGAGTTGATGAGCGAAAACACATCCTGAATTTGCGTAAAATGTACGTAATCCTGATAGGTGTTCAGTCGCCCGGTATCTGCAAAGACCTTCAGATTGGCGCGAAAATTGGTATCGTTTACAATAAAATGCGATGCAAATGTCACATCATCAATGGTCTTGTTTAGTTCGTCAATCATAACGTTCAGGAAGTTATCGTTGCTGAGCTGTAGCTTTTCTACCATCGTATCCCGAATAAGCACAAAGGAGATGATCGATACTGCAATCAGCGGGATAAAAATCAGCAAAAGAAATGATGCCTGGATACGTCTATAGTAAGTGAATTTGAACATGTTTTCTCCGCGCCTCTCTCATGCTCTTTTCTTTTATTCTATCAGCCCGTTATCCAGTATACATGCATTATCTGATTACCGTGACTTTCTTTCTACCGTTTTCGAAAACAATAAGCACTACTTCACCAAATATTTGTATATCTTCTACTACATAGGAATCCAAGTGACTGGATGGAAGCTTATGGCTGATCACGATAATATGCTCCTCATTCCTTTCAGGGAAGCTGATGCGGCATGCCTCCGCCTGTACAGCATCCACAGGTTCACCCGTATGGCGGTAAATCGGCACCTGTTCAACCTGTGGACAGAATGGCTCACCGGAAGGCTGCGGGTACAGTATCTGCATCATCGATACCGTTCCTTTTCCCGTACGGGAGTAAACGGCATGCTGATTGGGTTCCAGCAGATTGTATTCGCGGGAGATTACCCCGTCATCAATCTTGCCCTGAAGTCCTTTAACATTAACGGGAATGATGCTAAGATTGGCTTCCCTATCTTTTGTTGTACGGCAAATGAATGTCTCGTCTTCCATCTGAACCGCTCCGGGTGCAAAATGAAAATGCTGGGAAAACGTATGCTCCTGACGGCAGCTAAAGCTGTCGACCAGAAGCCAGTAATAAGGCTTGATGAATATGATCCTCCTTAGCAGGTGTACCGGATCATCCAAATGAAGGTAGCCATCATGGCTGCCTTCAACATAATCAAAATCCGGATTGCTGATCCATTTGCTGCCTGTCGGCTTCGCAATTTGGGAGAAGGACCATGTATCCGTGATTTCAGTGAATCCAATTCCGTCAACAGTAGTCGTATTATGGGCAGCACTTTCTTTTAACGCTTTTCTGAGTGGTGTGTGATCACTATAGTTGTATCTGCCCAGATCGGTAAGCATATCCCGTCCAAAGGCATGCAGATCGAAATGTAGCAAATCCGCGTGACCATGTCCACCCCCAAGCGGTCCGCAGTGGAAATATAGATACAAGTCCTGCTCGTCCCAACCCGTTCGCATCACATAATGACCGGAATGTGCGAAAGAGCGCGACAAGTAAGGCGGTTCCTCCGCAATCAGCTGCTCGTAGCCTTCAACTCCACTCGTTCCGAACAACCAGGCATTGTCATAATCCATATGATCGTATCCGCCAAAGCGGAGCACAGAATCTTGAAACAACCAACCTGCATAAGTCAAAATCGAACGGACATCGCTATCATCGCTATCCCCGAGCATCGGCTGCCGATGATTCGGTTTGGCCCAATACAAGGAAGCGGCGGCCATTTGATGAACTTTTTGCTGAAGTTCAGCCTGTAGCTCCAGTCCATTCATGCGAGCCAAGCGGATGCAGTCGAGAAAACATACCAGAACCTCATGATGATAGGTGGGCGATTGCTCCCAATGGATACCGTCTGCCATGACCTGGATTCTAGCCGTCTCCCCCAATCTCTCCTCACCGAGCCGTCGCCAAATCTTAGCCCTTGTGAACTCAGGGAAGTAGAGCGCGGTTTGGAATAAGCCACAAGTCTCCAGAACTCCCCAATTGCTGATATTCTTCCAGCCCGTAAACGATAAAGACAAATATTCGCTGTGTTCATGAAGGGATATCATCACTTTCGCCAGAAGCGTCGGTGTAAGCAGCGGGCTATCCTGTATATAGGACAGCGCTTTGATCCAGTTCGCACAGCGAAGACCCGCTTCAATGGTGCGCCAAGTCAACGTATCATTCGTAGGCATGTCTGGAACAGGATTACGGTCCATCCAATCTTCAAGCTGACAACAAAATGTTCTCGCATACTCCTCATTACCTGTTATCGCATACGCTTGTCCTAATGCCACCCAGTAGCGGTGGCGATTCAGCATATAAGCCCATTCTACATCCTTATCGGGAATATAACGCCAGTCAATTTCTTCCTTAAAAGTGACCGGAATGCGGCTGCGTTCCATATCCCAGGGAAACCGAAAAAGAAACGTCTGCTCCATAACTTCATCCGCCGTCTTCATTACGACTTCCAGCTCTTCTGCGCAATATCGCTGTATATAATCGATATGCTGCTGTTTCCGACTGTCCTCTGCCCGCCAGCCCGGCATGCTCCGACTAGTCAAATAACGATGCAATTCAGTTAGCGCATCTTCCTGCCGTGCTTGGCTGAGCGCATCTTTCACGGGCGTTAAAGCAGGTAACTTAAGGTCGAGTAGCGTAAAGACAGCATAGGGAGAGGTTGATCGGCCATCAGCGTTCATACCAGTACCCCCTGGTGCCTTTTTGCAGCCGCAGCAACGCTTCGAGGTAGAAATAATCTCCCCAGATCATGAAATCATCCGGAGACAGACCGCCGCGTACATGGTAAGAGCCGTGCTTCAGCAGCCCCTCCGCGTCTTCACCGATCGTGGAATAGTTCTGCACAAGTGAAGTCATCGACTGTATTAATCCTTGTTGAAAATAAGCCCGTTCGGGATCTTCCTCCTCCATTAGCTCCAGCAGTTCCTGCAGTCCAGCCGCAACAATTGCAGAGGCCGAGCTATCCCGGTACGTATCCGCAGACACTGGAGCATTAAAGTCCCAGTAAGCGACATGATCCTCTGGTAAATGTTCTAAAAAATAACGGGCCATCCGCTTGGACGTTTCCAAATACAACGGATCCTTAGTATAGCGATAAGATAATGCAAAACCGTAGACGCCCCAGGCCTGCCCTCGCGTCCAAGTCGATCCGTTAGTATAACCCTGGTGTGTAGCGCCGCCAATCGGCTCTCCAGTCTTCTGGTCGAAGAAAAACGTATGGTAGGAGCTGTCATCTCCCCGCACCAGATAACGTTTCGTTTTATCCGCCTGCATGACCGCCACCTGACGGTATAGTGAATCACCAGTTTGTTGTTCCGCCCAGTACAAAAGGGGTAGATTCAACAGACAATCAATAATGATGCGTCCACCTTCCTTGGCATCTCCCACAGGTCCCCAAGCCTGAATATAACCGCCGCCTGTCCGCCAGCGCTTCAGTAGTAAATCTGCCGCTTGCAGTGTCAACTGACGTGCGGATTCGTCTTTATCAATCATCCACTGGGCCTTGGAGGATAATGAATACAAAAAACCGATGTCGTGATGATCAAGCACCGTCTTTGCCGAGAAACGGCGCCGGAAATCCTCTACGGTATGAGATGCCGCAATACGAAAGCTGTCATCCTGCGTATATTCATAGCACAACCACAACATGCCGCTCCAGAATCCATTGGTCCAATCATCGTTGTTATTAAGCTGGTAAGTTCCATTGATGCTGACATGAGGGAATCTGCCCCCAAATCGGTCAATGTTCTTACGTACCTTCTCTATTGCATCTTCAATCGCACTGCTCCACATAAGCTCCTTGCTCCCTTCGGGCTCTTCGTTTCTTATGTTTCATGATAAGGAGAGTGAACAGGATCTAATAGGGGCGATTTTTGCTTTGATGTGCATTATTTTGACTTTTGTACGAAGTAAAGTGATACAGGCTCGCTTTCCAATCCTAGGCATCAAATCAATATAGTAACAAAACGTATAACTATTTATGGAAAAATACGTTAAAATCAAAAAGTGACTTACAACTTTCATTCTTTTTAGAAACGGAGTGTCCTATTAATGAAAAAGCTAGGTGCATTATTTTTATCCATTTTCATGGTTATGTCTGTCTTTACCACTGCCCATGCGGCTGAAAAGCCTGTCGGTGTGTGGATTGATAGAACAGAAGTAAAGTTAGGCAATTCTAACCCAGTTGTTGAAAAAGGAACGACCTTGGTTCCTATGCGTCCACTCCTAGAGAAGCTAAATGTAAATATGAATTGGAATAAAAAGACCCAAACCGTAACGGGGACCAAAAATGGACTAGCCCTTTCACTGACTATCGGCAGCACCACAGCAACGGTAAACGGGGAGAAGAAAAAACTAGAGGTGGCTCCTAAAACCATCAACAATGTCACCTATGTTCCTGTCCGCTTTATCGGTGAAACGATCGGCTATAAGGTAGAATGGAGTGCGGCGCAGCGCACCATCACCTTTGTAGCTAATAACGAGGCTGCTGGTAGCAACGGATTCTTATGGAAAGTGGAGAACAACGGTAATACCGTCTATCTACTTGGCTCTATCCATGTGGCTAACGACAAAATGTACCCGCTACGCCCGGAAATTGAAGCTGCTTTTGAAGCATCTCAATATCTCGGGGTTGAAGTTGACTTAACAAAGGTTGATCAAACGGAGATGCAAAAGTTCCTTGCGGAGAAAGGTTCTTATACAGATGGGACCAAACTCAAGGATCACGTATCCGCTGATACCTATAACAAAGTTGTTGCGGTTCTGAAAGCGAATGGTCTTGCAGGAAATGCATTCGATTCCTATAAGCCATGGGTCGTTACTCAAGGGATCTCAAGCCTACAAATGCAAACAACAGATTATACACCGGATACGGGGATCGACCTATATTTCACACAGAAGGCAGGCAAACTGAATAAACCTATCATTGAATTGGAAAATATGCAATTGCAGCTGAATATGTTTAATCAATTCTCAGATGGATTGCAAGAAAAGCTTCTCCTCGATACACTCGATAGCCTCAAGCAAACGGACAATGCTGCAGCAACGGCTTCGTTGGATGCATTATCCCAAATGTGGATGCAGGGGGATGAACAATCACTCGTAGCTATGACACAAGCGGTTGCTAAGGAGCCAGAATACTATAAAGGTCTCGTTTCGGATCGGAATGCCAACATGGTGAAGCATGTAAAAGAATATTTGAATAGTGATAAAAAAGCGACTTATCTTGTCATTGTTGGTGCACTACACATGCTGGGTGATGATGGCATTGTGACTCAATTGCAAAAAGACGGTTTCAACGTCGTCAAACAATAATTTCTATAGCCAAAATAAATAAGGCTGTCTCTTAGTCATCTACGATGACTTTAGAGGCAGCCTTTTATTTTTACTTTTTTAGCTCAATCTAAAAATAGTAGTAAATTGACGTGAAGACAGAGCGGAGGGGTGGAGGGATTCTGGAGAAACGCCAGTGTTCGCCTTTAAAGACCAATTTCAACTACTAATCTTTCTACTATCCAGAAATTGGGCTTTAACAGCGATCGTAAGAACCCTCCACTCCACAGCGGTTTGTTCACAAACAGGCTACTACTAATTTTGGTTTTGAGCTTTTTCCTTCTACCATTTGATTAACTGATCCACCTTCACCGGCAGTCCAGTAGCGATCGAACGATTAGCCGCAATCCCGGTCATAATAGACAACGCCCCATCCACATGGGAAGCTGCACGATTAAACCGATCCTCCACAGGTCGTTCAAAAATATCACGAAGCATGACCGGATCTCCACCCCCATGTCCCCCAACGCCTTCTTCAATTTCCACTTCATAAGGCGGCGCAAAATGAGGGAATACAGTGATCTGCTTGTCCTTTAGTGCCCCTTCATCTTCTTTCTTCCCCCCGGCGTTTACATAGGACTGTTCAACAACCTTAACTTCCATCCGCCCCTTCGTCCCGTTAAATACTACAATGAAGCCCTCCCAAGGCAAATAAGCATTAAGTGAATAGTTCATAATCGTCTTGTTTTTGTATTTGACCATGACTGCCATCGTATCCTCAATGCTGATATTATCACCGAATACACTTTGATCTCGCAGGTACCCATCTTCATGCTCGGCATCCAGATACATCTGCTTAAGCTGCTCGTTGTCTTTTAGATGAAGCGCAAAGGGATCATTTTCCGCTGCACTACTCCCATGGGCACGCTGATAAAACTCCGTCACCCCGCGCTTCTCCGCATTCTCTCTGCCATAGAACCTTAAATCTCCCATGGCATAGATCGTATCCGGACGGGAGCCCAACCAGAAATTCATCAAATCGAAATGATGTGTTGATTTATGAACTAACAACCCTCCGCTGTTCCGTTTATCCCGATGCCATCTGCGGAAGTAATCCGCCCCATGCTGCGTATTTAGCAGCCACTCAAAATTGACGGATAACACTTCTCCAATCGCCCCATCCATGATCAATTCACGGATTTTGGTATTATGCGGGGCGTAGCGGTAATTGAACGTAACACGCAGTTTTTTCCCCGTCCGCTCAACCGCTTCAAGAATTTCCTGGCATTTCTCTTCATCCACCGTCATCGGTTTCTCTGAAATTACATCACAGCCAAGCTCCATCGCCCGGATAATGTAACGATGATGTGTGCGGTCAATACTCGTAACGATAACCACATCCGGCTTGGTCTCTTCAACCATACGATCAAACTCATGAGCTTTATAAGTAGGAACCGCATGATAATGATATTTCCCTTTCAGTAATCGATTCGCATAATCCATTCTTGTCCCATTCACATCGCAAAAGCCTACAATTTCTGAAGTTTCACGATAATTCGTAGTTATCTCACCATAGAAGAACTCCGCTCGGCCACCAGTACCAACGAATACATATTTCTTCTTCGACACAAGGATCACTCCATCGCTATTGATTTAGATGCCGTTTCTTCTTATAGTTTATAGTATAAAATACATCCAAATCTAAGCGATTATTAGTAGAAATAACGAAAACTTTGCATATATTAGCTTCATTATCTGAAAGGGGGGATATAGAATGGAACAGGTGCTTGAACCTCCATTTTTCATTGAGCAAATCAAAAGAGCCGGTCCATTCAGCATGGATTCCGACCATTATCACGAAACATATGAGATTTATTATTTACTCGCAGGTGAGCGCAGCTATTATATCAATAATCTGATTTATACCTTACGCAAAGGTGATTTAATATTTATTAACAAAAATGAACTCCATCGCACCACTTCTAAGGGCTCAGCGCGCCATGAACGAATATTGATTAACTTTGAGGAGGTCTTTCTGCAAAAAACGTTGGCAAACTACGACCTAAGTATTCCTTCTTTTTTAACTACACAAAGCTTACTTCTGCGTCCCGGAGTACATGAACAAGGAGCCATCGAAACTATCCTCTTCTCCATGCTAAAAGAACAAGAAGAACATCGATCACAGCAAGTCCCCTATCTTCAGACACTGCTCATCCAGTTATTTATTGAAATGAACAGAGTACAAGAAATAAGCCGCGAGCCCATCGCTCCTGAGAGCAGTGAGAAGCAGCTTAAAGTCTACGAAATGATCGATTATTTACAGGCACATTATGTTGAAAAGCTTACATTAGAGCAGCTATCCGAAACTTTTTTCATCAGCAGTACTTATCTTTGCCGTTTATTCAAACAGACCACTGGCTTCACCATTGTGGAATATCTAAACTACATTCGGATCAAGGAAGCTCAGCGACTCTTGCAGAGCACTAACACTAAAGTCACTACCATTGCTGAGAATACAGGATTTGACAGCATAGCCCACTTTGGGCGGGTGTTTAAGCAAATCGCGAAATGCTCACCTCTGCAATACCGCAAGCAGAATCGCTGATCATCAGGCCTTGATTACACCTTTTTTGATAATAATATTTCCATAAAGTGCTTCTTCACCTGTGACTACAATAGTGTAGCTTTGCTTAGAACGATTGTAGAAATCAAACCGCTTCTCATATTTAATCGTCGCTTCAGCGTCATGTTTGGCGATTATCGACTCGTACGTGGACCAGATCACCGGCACCGTAGGATCTCCCTCAACCACAGCCATAAACGCCACCTGATGCTCCACATAATGATCTAGGGGCAGCAGTTCCAATATTGCATCCAAAAGATCAGGTATTCCAATGCCATCATATCTTAGTACTTTTGAGTTTAAGGAGTGTCCTGGATAATTAGCATCTGCCAGTACAAGCTCATCACCATGACCCATCTCCATCATCACTCGTACCAGTTCCGGAGAGAGTAGCTTAGGAATTTTTTTCAACATCCAAGCACCTCATTACTTCCCATAAAAAGATCTCAAAGCAACCAGCTCATCGATCCGATGCTGTGGCAGTTCTCTCTCCCCGTCAATCATACGTGTAATAAAGGTAATCTTGGCTGTATATTCGAGTCTCTCCATATTCAGATAAGCCTCCATAACATCCGTTCCCCAAGTAAGTGCTCCGTGATTTTCGAGCAGGACTGCTGTTTTTTTGCCAAGGAAAGGCATCAGTGAGTCCGGGATTTCTTCTGTTGAAGGTGTTCCGTATTCCGCCAAAGGAATATCCCCGATCATGATAACCGACTCTGGCATCATCATTTTATCGAGCGCCTCACCTTTAATGGCAAAAGCGGTAGCATACGGGGGATGTGCATGAACCACACCATTCATCTCAGGTAGCTCATTATAAATTCTCAAATGCATTTTGGTTTCCGTTGAAGGTCTGTATCCTTCCGCCGCTTCAAGAACTTCCCCTTGCAGGTTTACTTTTACAATCATATGTGGCTCTAAATATCCCTTGCTTACGGCTCTGGGGGTAGTGAGAATTTCATTCTCTGATAACCGTGCTGAAATATTCCCATCATTGGCGGCAATGAAATCTTTATTAAACAAATTTCTGCCAATATCACAAATCTGCGAACGTAGTTTTTGTTCCAAGTTATCCATAAGTTCTCTCCTCATATCCTATTTTTTAGAGTTCTTCACCAAAGAAGGCTGGTATGTCTTAAAGGTAAAAGATCGTGCCACGAACTCTTTCGCCTTAGAAACCTCCAATTTCCCCAGGGCAGCCAGCTGGACAATGATATTGCCAATTCCACTGGCCTCCACTGGCCCTGCAACGACCTCTCTACCCGTAGCATCAGCGGTGAGCTGGCATAATAGCTCATTTTGAATCCCACCGCCAACCATATGAATGATAGTGATTGTCTTGCCGGTGATCTCTTCCATTTCTTCAATCGTTCTACAGTATGATTGCGCAAGGCTCTCAAGGATAACGCGTATAAATTCAGCTTTCGTATTAGGCGACTGTTGCCCCGTTCGCTCACAATATTCCTGAATCCGCTGCATCATCACACCAGGTGTGCTGAAAAGCTGGTCATTCGGGTCAATGATCGCTGGCGCTTGATCAATCGTTTTAGCTAATTCAACCATTTCACTTTGACTAAGATTCTCTCCTGCTTTTGCCCAATTCCTTTGGAGCTCCTGTAGAATCCATAGTCCCGTTGTGTTTTTTAGCAAACGATTAGAATTACCGTAGCAACGTTCATTTGTGAAACCATATTCATAGCTTTTCTCTGAAATGACCGGCTCAGGCGTCTCCATCCCCACCAACGACCACGTACCACAGCTTAAAAATGCAGCTTCATCCTTACGAGTATACGGAATCGAAGCCACTGCTGAAGCCGTATCATGTGAAGCGCCGGCAATCACTTTCATCGGGCCTATATTAAGCTCCTCTTGAATAACCGGAAGAATTGATCCAATAACTGTTCCCGCATGAACCTTATGTGGAACTAGATGACTCGGAATCCCCAGCCTGCTAAATAATTCAGAGGAGAGTTCTCCCGTAACAGCATCCATTAAGCCGCTTGTACTCCAGATCGTGCGTTCTGCTGCTTTTATACCAGAAAATAGATAATGAAATAGATCTGGCATCATTAAAATAGTGTCCGCAGTCTCCCTAACAGAATCATTATCCTGAAAGTCAGAGAACAACTGATAGACTGTATTAATCACACTTGGTTGAATACCGGTCATACGGAACTGCTCTGCCGGTGACAGTAACGCTTCCAATTTGAGACGGTGAACCTCCATCCTCCGATCCCTATAATGATGTGGGGAATAGAGCAGCATTCCATTCTTATCGATAAAACCGTAGTCGACGCCCCATGTATCCACACTTAAAGACGTCAGTTCTCCATGTTGCCTAAAGGCTTTTTGAACCCCTTGCTTCATTTCGTGGAAGAGCCTTAGCGTATCCCAATATAAATGCCCGTTAACCTGTACCGGCGTATTCTCAAACCGATGAATTTCTTCCATTTTCAGCTTTTCACCGTCATATATCCCCAGCATCACTCTTCCGGAGCTGGCGCCGAGATCTATGGCTAGAAGTTTAATCGTATCACCCATTGTTCACCACACCTGCTTCACAGGAAGATTTTAATAGAGAGGTCCAAAGTTCTGACAGGCTCTGTAATCGGCTCCCTCTAGATCTTCAGTGCCAAATAATGACCATACCCGTGGTCTAAAAATACGTGATTCCTCAACGTTATGCATGCTGACTGGAATGCGTAAAATGGACGCCAGTGTAATCAAATCCGCTCCAATATGCCCATAACTAATCGCCCCATGATTTGCGCCCCAATTATCCATGACATCATAAACAGATTGGAATGAACCACTATTAGTTAGCTTAGGTGCAAACCAGGTCGTTGGCCAAGTTGGGTCTGTTCTTTGATCCAGTGTATGGTGAACATCCTCAGGCAGCTCTACGGTATAACCTTCTACAAGCTGAAGAACAGGCCCAAGTCCTTTTACCAAGTTCAAACGTGCCATGGTAACTGGCATCCCGCCTTTGGTTAAATAATTCGTAGAAAAGCCGCCCCCACGGAAATATTCTTGAGAAGCCGGGCGGAATTGTGTATGGCTTAAACAAGCTTCTACCTCATCCTCTGTAATTTCCCAAAAAGGTTTAATCGCAGGTTTGCCGTCTATCGTCTGTTCACCCGTACCATCAAGAGCAGCCGAACCCGAGTTGATCAAGTGTAGTATTCCGTGTGCTGCCTCACCTTGCAATTGATGACCTGTTACACGCTTAACAGCATCTGGACTCCAAAAGGTGCGGACATCCGCAAAGATTTGTGCAGTATTCGTCAGCAGATAATTGAACAGCATTGTTACTCCGTTCAGGCTATCATTCTCTGTTGCTACGATATAAGGGTTACGTTTGCCGTTCCAGTCAAAAGAGGAGTTCAGAATTGTCTCCATAAAATCTCCGTTAGGAAAATGATCGGTCCATTGGCGTTGCCCTTGGAAGCCACCAACAATCGCATGATGACCATTGGCCTCTTCCTCAAAGCCCAGCTCAGCGAGAACAGGATTACCGATCATCAGATCCCGGGCGATCAATGTCATTTTCACACAAGTCTCCCACTGCTTCTCTTTCTCATCATCACTTATTTGCAGATGCTTCGGATTATTATCGGCACCAACTTGGCAGTTTTCTTTAGTCCACGCGAGGGCTCGTTTATATTCCTCTTTATCATAAATCTCCTCTTCAAAGCGGCGTACATATTCTGACATATCTATATATTCATTGCGCATCCCCAGATACTCTTGGAAGAACTGTTCATTCACAATCGATCCAGCAATCCCCATCGAAACAGAACCCATAGATAAATAGGACTTCCCTCTCATTTGAGCAACTGCCATCCCTGCTTTAGCGAACTGTAGCAATTTCGTCTGCACATCCGCTGGAATCTCCTCACTGCCAGACTCCTGAACATCCTCACCATAGATACCAAACGCCGGAATTCCTTTTTGTGCATAAGCAGAGAGAACAGCAGCTAGATAGACGGCGCCTGGGCGTTCCGTTCCGTTAAATCCCCAAACCGCATGCGGGATCGAGGCGTCCATATCCATCGTCTCAGAACCATAACACCAGCAAGGGGTCACAGTAATCGATACGCCAACATTAGCCCCGGCAAATTTCTGAGCCGCAGCCGCAGCTTCTTTAACACCACCAATCGTAGTATCGGCAATGATACACTCCACGGGGCGGCCATCTGGATAAAATAAGTTCTCTTCAATAAACTTAGCTACCCGCTGTGCCATACCCATGGTTTGAGCTTCTAGCGATTCGCGAACCCCTCTTCTTCTGCCATCAATGGTCGGACGGATACCAATTTTCGGATAGTTTTCTATCACTGCTGTTCCTCCTCAAGATCATCTTTAATCTTATCGATAATGGAATGATTTCTCCTCCATCATAAAATATGGAAACGCTTTAGTCAACATAAATCAACATATTTATAGATAAATAATGTGGTTTTATGTGGTATTTATAACATAACACTGTGGTATTATGTGAGTATGAGGTTATTTTTTGATTTTGATTTTTATGACAATGTAGTAAACTATGAAGTAGATGATGATAGAGGTGAGTGAACGGATGAAAGCATTTGAACGGCGGGATCTAATCATTAATGAGCTGTATAGACAAAAGAAAGTCCATGTCGCTCAGCTGGCGCAAAAATTCAATGTCTCGGAAGAGACCATTCGGCGGGATCTGGATAAACTGGACAAGGAAGGCCTTGCCAAGAAAAATTATGGCGGTGCAATTCTTAATGCCCACACGAATGAGGACCCTCCCTATGTGAGTAGGCATCAGGTAAATATAGAGGCCAAACGTACGATAGCTGATCATGTTCTCCAATTAATTAATGATGGGGATAGCTTGGTGACGGATACGAGCTCAACCGTTTTTGAGGCTTTACGGAGAATTATAGAGGAGAAAAACAATCTGACGATTATTACGAATTCTTTGGTTGTATTATCCGAATTTCAACACTCCGGGCAAAAGCTAATTTCCACTGGTGGAATACTAGGGCCCGAGACCAGCTCCTTCGTTGGACATACCGCCTCGCAGACTATTCAAAAATATAATGTGGACGTAGCTATATTCAGCTGTAAAGCGTTGTCTATGACTGGTGGGCTCAGCGATTCGAATGAAGAAGAAAGTGAATTGAAGATTCTTATGCAACAGCAGGCGAATAAAGTAATTCTGCTCGCAGATCACTCTAAGTTCGACAGGACTGCGTTCATTAAATTATTCAGTTTCGATAGAGTGGATTATATCGTTACAGACGAGAAGCCTTCTGAGGAATGGATCGAATTTCTGAACAACTATCATATCTCTCTTATCTATGCACCCGCTGAGTAATCAGTAGGTGCATAAATTAAGATAAGGGGAAACCTTTATTTCACTAGTCGTTTAAAAGACCGCTTTTCCCTACGATCTTCAGCCACTCCCCGGCAATCAGATCATGCCCGGCCGCTGTCGGGTGAACGCCGTCCCACAGCCAGTAGGCTGCATCTGTTCTACGAGCAGCTGCATCGAATGCTTCCTGTAAAGGAACAAACACTGCATTAAACTCTTCTGCAAGCTGCTTAACAACGCTCTGGTAATGCGTAATTTTAGCTTCCCATTCTTCCCATTGTTCTGCCGGAGCTCCGGTATTCAGAATAAAAGGCTCACACAAGACTAGCTTCGTTTGCGGAAGTACTTCCCCAGTTTCTTCAAGCACGTGACGGTACGCACGTTCAAAACGGTCCGTTACACCGCTTGGTTCCCCTTTCATTGTTCTCCAAAGATCATTAACACCAATCAAAATACTGATGATATTCGGCCGAAGGTAAATCGCATCCTCATTCCAGCGTGCATACAAATCGGAGATTCGATCCCCACTTATCCCACGGTTATAGAATACTAGATTCTGCTCAGCCCGTTCATTACCTAACTTGCCACCAATGATATATGCATAGCTATGTCCCAGAATATGATTGGGATCTTCATCACGACCACGGTTCCCGTCAGTGATAGAATCACCCTGAAATAAAATCACTTTTTTAGCTTTAGAAGTTGGACTAGTCATTACTATGATTCATCTCCTTGATCTCTTCTTTTACATGAAACATTCAAGTTGAATGTTCCATAAGATACAAGTAAAGTTAACATATACAACTCAAGGAGGGAAGAGAAATATGAAATACAGAAGACTTGGCAATTCAGGACTAAAAATCAGTGAAATCGGCTTAGGCAGCTGGCTTACATATGGAACAGCAGCAGAGCAAAAGGCTGCAGACGCCTGCATCAGCAAAGCTTTTGAATGCGGTATCAATTTCTTTGATACAGCTAATGCCTATAACCGAGGTGAAGGTGAAAAAGCAATGGGTGCTGCTCTTCGCGCTTATGAAAGATCATCTTATGTGCTTAGTACCAAGGTGTTCTTCCCCATGGGAGACGATGTAAATAATCGCGGTTTATCTCGCAAGCACATTATGGAGCAGTGTGAAGCTAGCCTTCGCCGCTTAGGAACCGATTATATTGATGTTTATTTTTGCCATCGCTTCGACAGAGAGACGCCTGTAGAGGAAACCTTGCGCGCGCTTGACGACTTAACTGCACAAGGAAAAATTCTATATTCTGCAGTAAGCGAATGGAGCGCAGCCCAGATTTCTGATGCCGCCGGTATTTCACGTAGACTAAATCTGCGCTCACTTATTTCTAATCAGCCCATCTACAACATGTTTGAGCGGTACATTGAAAATGAGGTGCTTGAGGTATCTCAGCGCGAGGGTCTTGGTCAAGTAGTCTTTTCTCCACTCGCTCAAGGAATTCTGACCGGTAAATACAAACCTGGTCAACAGCCTCCAGAAGGAACCCGCGCAGCAGATGATTCGGTAAACGGGGTCATTCGCAGCTACTTCCGCGATGATGTACTGACTGTTGTCGGACAACTGGATGAACTAGCTAACAGCCTTGATTTGAAGCTGTCGCAACTAGCGTTAGCTTGGACCCTACGGCAACCTGGTGTAAGTTCTGCAATTATTGGAGCCAGTAAGCCAGCGCAGGTGGAAGAGAACGCCAAAGCTGTTGATGCCGTTTTATCCCTAGATACTTTGGAGAGAATTGAAGAGATTCTAAAGCCAGTAGCCGACTTCGCTCCAGCAAGATAATCCAAAAGGGGTTGTACCAAAAGCCATAGCAATTGGCTTAGGTACAACCTCTTTTTTCCCTTAGGAGATCAATTTGGATTCTTCGGCTTTCTCAGCCGCCTTATCGATATAACGCTCCAGCGGCTTCTTGAGTGTTAGCGCCAATAAGAGTGCTAGTACACCGAATAGGATCAAATAAAGACAATCGCGAATCGCCACTTCCGGCAGAATCCCCCCTACCGCTTCCCGCATTAGACTAATCGCATAAGTAAAAGGCATAAACGGATTCAACATCTGAAAGAAATGCCCTGTTGTACTGATTGGAAACGTACCGCCAGAGCTTGAGAATTGAAGTACCATAAATACGATCGCTATCCCCTTCCCTACATTGCCGAATACGGAGACCAGCGTAAATACAATCATCACGAATACGATACTAATCAATACTGCAAAAAGGACAAACCACACCTTATCCACCACATAACATTTCAGAATAAAAATATTGCCAAGTACAGCCACCAGCGCTTGAAGAATCCCAACCGTAAGAAACGTCAGCAGTCGTCCAAAATACAATTGATATCGCTTGTACACAATCCCCTCCGCATCCACCCCCGTACGAAGAAGTGAGATAAGAAGTGTACCGCCCACCCATAAAGAAAGTACAACATAAAAAGGAGTCATAGCCGACCCATAGTTCGGAATAGGATATAACTTATTCTCTTTTAACACTACCGGATTGGCCAAAAAATCACTCTTGCTCTTAATATCCCCTCCGAGCAGCTCAGCAATTTCTCCCAGATCCACTTCATCTTTGATCTGACGGATGGTAGCTGCTGCTTTACGAATCGAATCTTCCAGGATTGGAAGATCATTTCGCACCAAGTCCGCTGCGACCGCCACCCCCTTATCCGCACGGGGGAGGCCTGTACGAATCAGATCAGAAATCTGATGCACGCGTTCCTCTACAGCCGGCAGATCCTGACGGACGAAATTTGCGGCTTGTTGTATCTTCTCCCCTGCGGCAGGCAAGCTGCTCTGAATAAGTGGAAGTGTATCGCGAATGAAAGCACCAAAGTTCTGTGTCTTATCTGCGACACCACTGGCTGCTGTATGTACCGCTTCACGAATCGCTGGTAAGTCCTGCTGTAGACTAGCCAAGCTCGATTGTCCGAATTCAATCGCTGACACGGTTTCTTCAAGTAGGGTACCCAGCGCAGATAGACGATCTGGAACCTGCTCCAGTGCTGTAGCTGTAGTCTCAGCAGCCGTAGTTAATTGCTCTAATGTATTTTTTATAGCAGGAATAGTTGCCGTTTCATATCTGGAAATAAGCATAGCAACGGCTGCGTTCCCTTCATCAGATTTAAGGCCCAATTGCTCAACATTACTCGGATCAGGCTGACCATCCTTTTGAAGATCCGTTGCCAAGGAATTTACCAATGTAGTCTGTCTGCTCAAGGCATGGTTTACATCCTTTAAAATGCTGATCTCCGCATTAGGCACTGTTCCTGGGGAGAATGTATTCAGTGCCGATAACAAAGAAAGCGTATGATCAATTACGCTACTTCCCGATGCTAAGTGAGCGGATACTAACTCAAGTTGCTCGCTCACCGCTTGCGGGTCAATATCCTTTCCCTGCAACTGTTCAACAAGTTGAACTACTGTATTCTCCGTTTTTTGCAGGAGGTATATATTTTGTTTGAGGGCGGCAGGTACTGCCTCAAATGCAGCATTACTCTTCTCTAAGAATTGCTGAAGCTCCAGAACAAAATCATTTCCAGCGGCTGCAATCTTGTCGGCCTTAGGTAACGCAGTTAGGGCAGTGTTAACAATCTTGTTGGCTCCAGCAAGACCTTCAGCCGCCTTATCCATGATTTGTTCAACTTCGCCAAAATGATTATCGAGTTGAACGATTAGCTGTGCGGCTTGTTCAATTTTGGGCAGCTTATCCTGCAGTGCGTCTAAATGATCTGCAGCATCGGCAATTTGCGGCCAATGTTCAGCTATTTTTTCTAAAGCTAGGCCCGCCTTCTCTACCTCAGGCAGTTTGTTCTCCAGTTTAGAGATACGCTCTGCTGATGCATGAATTTGTGGCCAATTCTCCTCAATTTTCAATACACTTTGGCCTGCCGTTTCAATCTCAGGAAGACTTGCCTCTAGTTTAAACAAACCTTTTTCTACCTTGCGTATAATAGGCAGTTCCGATTGGAACTTTGCATCAATTTCCTTTAAAGCAGTAAATACCGTTTCGCTAATCGTTTCCGTAAAATTCTCACTGATTTGCGTAGTGATTGAAGAGGCGCCTTTATCCGTGATTTTTGGAGCAATCGCATTTATCTTCTCATTGACGGTGTATTCAATTTCTGGTTTCACGATCCTGCCTTCAAGGATTCCCGTCATACGCTTTGAGAAATCAGCAGGGATAACAATACTGGCATAATAGTCTCCACGTTTCACGCCGTTATGCGCAGCTTCTGCATCTACGAAGGTCCAGCCTAAGTTTTTATTATTCCGAAGGCTTTCCAAGACGTCATTGCCGATATTGAAGCTCTTATCCTTCACAGCGGTTCCTTCATCCAGACTGGTTACAGCAATCTTAATGCCAGAGGTGTTACTGTAGGGATCCCATACTGCTGCAACATTAAACCAATCATATACAGAAGGTAATACTACCAAGGCAGCGATCAGGAACACGGCCACAGGAACCTTAAATACGTTGCGCCAGTCGTTCCTATAAATCCGTAGTATTCCACCCATTCGTTGCTCCCCCTAATCTGTATGTTTTGACATTTTAATATGCCCGAGGAGACAAACTTTTACTATCATTTTCAGTGGATTCACGACTGGCATCTTTTTTCAGAAATTTTTTAAAAAAATTGCAACAAAACCTGCCCGTTTAACGTAATAGAAGTATATAGCCCGTTTAGGAAAAAACATAGCGGGTAATAAGCTATATACAACCTTTTTACATATCTCAAGGGGGAGATTTCTAATGTTTAAGAAAAAGTCAGCGTATGTGTTACCGGTTGTTGTTCTATTGTTTCTTTCCCTAATTACTACTGCTAGTACCGTTGGAACACGAGTAGATGCGCAAGATAGTGGCAAGACTCAGCAACAGACGGTATATATTCATACTATTCAATCCGAGAATGGCAAGCTTTCCATTACAGCCGATGAAATAAACTGGTATCAGGGTGCTGATGCTGACCGAGTCTTTGCTGAAAGAGACCCGGAAGGTGCAGCAGAAATTGGCGGAGCTCCAGACGGATATTATGTTGTTAATGATGTTGATACACTGACAACCTATCCGATCGCTGATAACGCAACAGTCACCATGCAGATCTTTGATCACACTGGTAACATTGAGGACTTAGACATTCAGTGGAACGAAGCCATTACCTTACAGCAATTTATCGATCAATTTAATAAGACGGATATTTTCGATCTAAGCCAATTCCCTTATCACCTTACGATTCAGGACGGCGTAATCACTTCCATCGTGCAACAATATATACCTTAAGCAGCAACATGTAACAAATGAAAAAGAGGGTTACCCAGCGGCCTTTAACGTGGCTTATGGGTAACTCTCTTTTTTTACAAAACAGATTTATTGCGCATCCTTAACAGGAACTCCAAAATTCGGCGTGCCATCTTCATTCCAATGGAAGACCTGAGCACGAGTATGACGGTTTGGATCATAAAGAGGATCGCCAGTAATTTCTTTATAATTGCGGCAGTGGTAGATGAGCACATCTTCCCCATTTTCATTGACCGTAAAGCTATTGTGGCCAGGACCGAATTGTCCATTTTCTTCATTCGTTTGAAATACAGGATTGGGTAGTTTAGTCCATGAATCGGCCTCCAGAAGTTCACTGTCTTCATCCGCAACTAATAGTCCCATACAATAATTGTAGTCTGTAGCACTAGCCGAGAAGCTGATAAAGATACGACCATTACGTTTCAATACTGCTGCACCTTCATTGACTTTGTACCCAATAACTTCCCAGTCATGTTCAGGCGTAGCAATCATAGTCTGAGGACCTGTGAGTGTCCACGGATTGCTCATTTCAGAGATATACAGATTAGAATTCCCCTCAATATTCAGATCCTTCTGAGCCCATACATAGTACAGTTTTCCTTTATGCTGAAACGTGGTCGCATCCAAAGCGAACGATTCCCAAGCGGTCTTCACTTGACCTTTTTCTACCCATGTTCCTTCTAAGGGATTAGCAGATGCATTCTCGAGCGCAAACATCCGGTGATCGAACAAACCATCCGTCGTCTCCGTAGTCCGTGCTGCGGCAAAGTAAATGTACCATTTCCCGTCTATGTAATGAATTTCCGGCGCCCAAATGTTAGCACTAAGTGGCCCCGTCTCATACTTGCGCCAAGCTACAACTGGTTCTGCAGTAGTTAATCCTTCGATGGTTGTCGATCTTCTTACTTCGATCCGGTCGTATTCTGGAACAGAAGCTGTGAAATAGTAATAGCCATCCGTATGTTTATATACCCATGGATCAGCACGTTGCTCCACCAATGGGTTGTTGTACGCTCTACTCGTATCCATAATCTCTCTCCTCTATAAAAGCTTTAACAATGCAGAACCATGCGGTGGAAGAAGCTGCTTAACCCCTTCATTAACAACCTCCAGGTCACGGCCTAGCCATAGATCACGGATCGTGCTTGGAATGGAAACATGAAGCTGCTGAAACGATATTTGAAGCGTCGACTCTTCATCACTGAGATTGAACAACGCTACATAATGGTTACCTTGCTCATCCTCAGAAGTCCAGATCGCATACTCTTCATTCCGCTCTACCTGTCTACCACCCTTACCAAAATGATGCAGATGAAGCACTTCCTTATTGGTTAACAAAGATAAAGTCCACTCATCATTGTCTCTAAGCTCCCCTCCGAACATTAAAGGCGAACGGAAAATAGCCCAGAGTGTCATCATGGTAACCTGTTCGTCAGGAGTAAACCTTGTAAATCTGTCTCCCCCGCCATCAACAGAACGAATTCCAAGATGACCTAGCGGCAGCATATCACAATCCGGCCAATGGCCTGGCTGAACGTAGGAAGCCCACTTCTCACAGCGCTCGAACATTCCGCGTAGCAAATGCCAATGATCCCAATAATCGTCAGTCATTCTCCACAGGTTTGCGTGATCAGCTAAGTGTTTCGCATCTTCCACTGGAGCAGGTCCAGGGGAAAGACTAAGCACCATTTCGCGACCACAGCGGTCGATAGCCTTACGGATCATGGCAACTTCGTCTTTGTGGTATCCATAAATACGTGAAGCGGCAATATCATCTACTTTCACATAATCAACGCCCCAACTGGCATACAGCTGAAAGAGCGAATCATAATAAGCCTGACTGCCTTCTTTAGAAGCATCTACTCCATACATATCTGTATTCCATGGACAAATAGAATTGGGATGAGCGATATCACGTGCAGTTTGCTTAGATCCTAGAATGGCACTGCCAGCATGAACGGCCTGACGAGGAATTCCACGCATAATATGTATGCCAAATTTCAACCCTAATCCATGCACATATTCAGCAAGTGGAGCAAAACCTCTGCCTCCCTTAGCGGAAGGAAAACGATTTTCTGCCGGTTGAAGTCTGGAATACTCGTCCATGACCAGCGGTACAAAGTTACGATATTGCGAAGAGTTCGCTCCAGGCTCATACCACTGAATATCCACAACAACATATTCCCAGCCGAATTCCTTCAAATAAGCAGCCATATATTCAGCGTTGCCTCTTACCTCTTCTTCATTAACACTAGCTCCGTAACAGTCCCAGCTATTCCAGCCCATCGGGGGCGTTGCAGCTAACATAATGATTTTCACGTCCTTTTCTAAGACTTTCAGTTTAAAAATAGCATAGACAAAAAGACTTGTAAATATATTTATTTAAACCTTTTAATACTTTTATAAAATAAATAGTTAAAGTAACAGGATTACGGTGTAAAATCATCTCTTTTTGTAAATTAGTTTCATTAATTTTTAAATTAAATTAGATTAGATGCAAAAACAGGAAAAAAACTCCCTTATTTTTATCATTCTACAAAATAAGGAAGGATGCTTTATTTATATGCTATATTAGTTTATAATTTCATAAAACAGTATTCATTTATGACCATTTGGAAGAAGGTATTGATAAAATGATCTATATTAAAGATTTAATGAGTGGTCTTGAAATATTCAAGGCGCTTAGTTCTGAAATCAGAATCCTCATACTCGAACTTTTAGCTACCAATCAAGCACTGAATCTGAATGAAATTGCCAAGAAGCTGAATCTCAGCAATGGCGCAATCACGATGCATATTAAAAAGCTAGAAGAAAGCGGTCTCATCGAGATAAACACATCCGTGGGTAAACACGGTATTCAGAAGGTCTGCTATTTAAATAAGGATAAGCTTATTGTTGATCTTCGCAGCAAGGATGTTGATAATCTCTACGAAGTAGAAATCCAAGTAGGACATTATAGCAACTATCAGGCTGTTCCGACCTGCGGACTTGCTACCAAAGACAGCATAATCGGGGATTTTGATGAGCCGCGTTATTTTGCAGACCCCCAACGGATTGAAGCTGAGATCATATGGATGGGCGAAGGTTTTCTCGAATATAGAGTTCCGAACTATCTTAAAGCTAATCAAACGTTCCGTGAAATCCAATTCTCGATGGAGATTGGCTCTGAGGCCCCAGGATCTAACGATAACTACCCTTCCGATCTTTATTTTTACTTAAATGGAATTGAAATCGGCTACTGGACTAGTCCTGGAGATTTCGGAGACACCCGTGGAACGTTTAATCCAGACTGGTGGCCTCCACATTTAAACCAATATGGTATGCTCAAACTGATCCGTATTAATAATGAAGGCAGCTTTATTGACGGCTGCCGGATTTCTGACGTGACCCTGGATGATATCCAGCTTGATTACAAGAGCGAGCTTACTTTCCGGATAGCTGTAACGGACAAGCCTGTAAACAAACGCGGACTCACCATTTACGGCAAACATTTCGGCAACTATAGCCAGGACTTGCTGGCGCGTGTACTATATGATGTTCATGAAGTTGAAATTGGCGCTTCTCGTACTGCTGTTACCTTATCAGAGTAAACCATTTAAACAAAAAGACCGCAGAAGCAGAAATTTCTGTTCTCCGGTCTTTTTTACCTTCGTATATTTTTTTGGGTTTGACTCATAATAACCTTGTCTCCCAAACCACCGAGAAGGAGTGTTTCGAATGCGTGAAGGTCTAATTCCCGCTGTTCTTGGAACCGTCGTAACCGCTTCAAGCGCCGCTTTTCTTGGAAGCAAGTATAAGATGGCAGCAACAGGCGTACTTGGATTTGGTCTGGCTCATGTCGTATTGGGTGCCATTGATCTGTTTGAGCATCGGTAAGGATTGGAAGATGCCGGGTGGCATAAACACTGCCCGGTTTTTTGTTTTACATAAGTACGAAGTCAAAAAAAGGGTGTCCCATCAGCTATTTTCATAGCTAATGAGGCACCCCTCTTATTATTATGGAAATATTTATTTTATAGCAATATAAAATAAACGTTCCGCATCATCATCCGCCTCTATCCACTCGAAATCGGCGTAAGTCTTCACATCACTAAATCCAGCCTTAAGCAGTTCATCCATCATCCACTGGGGATCGTAGGCACGCTGAATATGCGTCTCTTCGAAACGGCGATATACATCACTCCGTCCCTCTTCGCGGGCGAAAATAGACAGATGATGTTCTATTTCGCGGCGTGGAACATCCATCTCACAAGTCCAAATATAAGACACCGATGGTTCATCCAGAATAAAAGGCTGTTCTTCTTCATAACGGATCAGTGTATTTGGATGATGCACATCGAACAGAAAGGTGCCGCCTTGCTTCAGTCCTGCGAAAGTACTAGCAAAGACAGCTCTGATATCGTCTTCTTCCAGCACATAATTCAGACAATCACAGAAAGAAATCACAGAATCCACAAGCTCTGGAAGCTCCCATTCCTTCATATTTTGTCTAATCCAACGAACACTACCTTCGCGCAAGAAGCGCCGTCCCTGGGGATGCTCTTCCATTTTGCGCTGTGCCACTGAGAGCATATCTGAAGATAGATCGATTCCGGTCATATGATACCCTGAACCCGCCAAAGGAATAGTGATACTCCCGGTGCCGCAGCCAAGCTCAGCCACGGTTACAGGCTTACCGTATTTACTCCATGCGGTTTCAGCAAAGGAGATCCAATCAGGATACGGCATATCTGCCATGAGCTCATCGTATACATAAGCAAATTTCCCATAGGAAGACACTAGTACACCGCTTTCTATTACAACATTTAATGTAAATCTGTTATTGACCCATCAAGCATAAACGCCCTCGGCGTCCCTACAAGGACGGTAAGCGTTTAAGCGAGAAATATAAGGATAAAATATAGTGTGAAACTTATACTTTCTTATATTTTAATTATTCAGTTGTACCTTCATTTCCCTCGGTTGAATCTTCCTCTTCCTTAGGAGCAAGATACGTCCAATTCTCTTTTTGGGTAATATGGCCTTCCTTCATCAGCTTTCCAAGCGCACGCTTAAAGGCTGATTTACTAATTCCGAAGCGCTGCTTGATAATATCCGGTGGTGTTGCATCCGAATAAGGCATCGCTCCACCCGGACGGGCATGCAAGAATTCTAAAATCGTGGCAGAGTCTACATCCATGCCTACTTCTTTACGGAGCCCCATAGAAAGGTTAACCCGACCATCCTCGCGAATATGGGAGACACGTGCTTCGAACTGCTCTCCAAGACGTAGTAGACGACTCCGTTCAGAGGAATGGACCATACCGATAATACCAAAGCCTAAAACCCCAGCATCTACAAGAACAAAAGTCCCCATCTGCAGCGGTTTGTAGACTCGGGCTGTCACAGTCTGTCCCATCCAGGATTCAGGCGCAGGAAGAGCTAACGGAGCTAGTTCCTGTTCTCCGGCTAGTTTAGCACGAAGACGTCCCTGTTTATCATGCTCCATAATCGCATACACATAGTCGCCGATCTGAGGGCGCAGCTCTGGAAGCTCCGGAAGCTCGCGAATGGGCAGCAGCAGCTGCCGTCCGAGACCCATTTCCAAGAAGCAGCCTAGACGCGGATGGATATCAGCCACTTCCAATAAGGCCATTTCGCCCAATGTTAGAAACGGTTTCTTCATTGTTGCCGCTAGACGATCCTCGGTATCGAAGAAGATAAAGACTTCAACTTTATCGCCTGTCTTAACCTTCTCGGTAAGCTCCGTATAATGCAGCATAACATCCTGATCTCCTGCGTTCAGGAAAAATCCGTATGGGGATACCTCTCTTACTACATTAAGTGTAACTGTAGTTCCTGCAATCAGGCTCATACAGTCTCCACTACCTTCGCATCCGACCACAGACGCTCGATATTGTAGTATTCACGTTCATCGCGGTGGAAAATATGAACAATAACATCTCCAAGATCCATCAGCACCCAACGTGCTGAATCCATTCCTTCGATCCCCTTAATTACGCCGCCTGCTTCATGGACCACTTTACGGACTTCGGTAGCGATGGACTGAACTTGAGTATCCGAATTACCGTGACAGACAACAAAGTAATCACTAATCGGTGAAACAGTACGCAGATCTAATGCCACTACGTTCATTGCTTTTTTATCTTCCACAGCCTTAAGGGCCAGTTCTAACAGCTTGCTTGGTTGTACACTCATATTTTATCCTCCAATATTCTAACTAAATCATTACGCGCCAGTACCGTTAACGGAAAGATCACTCGGCGTTTTTCCAGTAGCAAACTAATCGTAGAATCAAATCCAGCGACTAGTCCTTCTTCCAAACTTACTTTTGCCAGCTTACGTATCTTATCAACCCCTGGAAAATCGCGGCCAGGCTCGATATAGTCGGCGAGACAGACAATTTTCTCAAGTAAACTCATATCTTCACGACCTGAGGTGTGAAAACGGATTGCATTAAGAATATCTGGATCTGTGATCCCATAATCTTGCTCTGCTACAAAGGCACCTACTTCCGAATGCCACAGCTGTTTGTCATGCTTCAGAAGATTCAAGTTCAGATGATTCTGCTCGATAATCTCCTTCATTCTCTCCACAGGCCAATACTTGGCCACATCATGCAGAATTGCCGCTGTCTCCGCACGCTCAGGATCAGCGCCATATTGCTCCGCTAGTTGAATGGATGACTCCATGACGCCCAGTGTATGCTTCCAGCGCTTAGCAGGCATTTGTGTCGAGACCGCCTCAATCAGAGCTTCGCGGCTGTATGCCATACAATCCACTCCTTTGAACATATTCGAACACTGCCTCAGGTACCATATAACGTATGGATTTGCCAGTTGCAGATCGTTCTCTTAACATCGTTGACGAAATATCAACCAGAGGCATATCTGCTAGCAGTACCTTCTCTGCTATATAGGTTGGCAAAACGTCTAGATCAAGAGGTGTCCCCGGACGACCTACGCCGATAAATGTAAGCCGCTGTACAAGCTCTTCAATCTCGTTCCATTTCGGTAAATACTGGACCATATCCGCTCCGATAATAAAATAAAGATCGAAATGCGGATACGTCTCTTGCAGCCGTCTTATGGTCTCATACGTATAGGAAACGCCACCTCTGACAACTTCCCAATCTAATGTGCGAAAAGCTTCATGATTGTGTATCGCTTCCTCCACCATTGCCAGCCGATCTGCTCCAGATACCCCCGCCTCATGTTTATGAGGCGGAATATGCGAAGGCATAAACCATACTTCTTGAAGTCCATAAGTTTCTCTGGCTGCTTCCGCTGCCATCATATGTCCAATATGAAGAGGATCAAAGGTACCTCCCATAATTCCAACTTTCAAGAGGACGACCTCCTCGGTAGTATGCTTTCAAGTATTAGCGGGGCAGCTCAATGGTTTTGTTGTCACGCGATTCTTTGTACAAGACAATGGTCTTTCCGATCACTTGTACAAGCTCAGAACCCGATTGTTCAGCCAGCGCAGCACCGATCTCCTTGGGATTCTCAATATTGTTGCTCAGTATACTAATCTTCATAAGCTCACGCTTCTCAATAGCTTCTTCAATGTGGCGTACGAGGTGATCGTTTACTCCACCTTTGCCCACTTGGAAAATAGGATCGAGGTGATGCGCCAATGAACGAAGATACCGTGTTTGTTTACCAGTTAACATAAATGAATAACTCCTTAATTAACATATATTATTACCCTAAATTGATGAATCCATTTCTTATTCTTTTCCACCCAGACAATTGAGTATGGTCTTTCGCATGATTTCCGTAGGCGCAGGCTGTCCTGTCCAATACTCCAGTGCATAAGCCCCCTGATAGACAAACATCCCGAGGCCTCCATGAATCGTACAACCCCGTTCAAGTCCTTCTAACAATAGACGAGTGCGCAGTGGATTATAAATCAGATCACTTATGACCATCCCTGCACGAAGCAGTTCAGGATCTATAGGTGTCTCATCCATGTGAGGATACATGCCTACGGAAGTTGTATTGATCAGTACATCAATACCATCTAGCATTTCCGCTACTTCGTTCATGCTAATCCCGATCACATTCCCTTTGCTCTGGCACTCTGCAGCCAAGTCCTGTGCCTTATCAACACTGCGATTAGCGATAAGGATAGACGAAGGCTTCTCCTGAAGCAGTGCGGCAACAATTCCTCTTGCTGCGCCGCCCGCTCCAATCACCATAATCTTCGTACCTGACAAATCAGAAATAGCTTCCGCTTTAAGCGAACGTACATAACCGATTCCATCCGTATTATATCCGGTGAGTATTCCGTTATTGTTAACAATCGTATTGACTGCACCAACGGCTACCGCACTTTCATCTAATAGATCTACATAAGCCATCACCGCAACCTTATGCGGAATCGTCACATTTACCCCACGGAATCCAAGGGTGCGAATCGCTTGCACCGCATTCTCCAGATTGTCTGGAAGGATATGAAGCGGCACGTAAGCACCCGGAATTCCCAATGCTTGGAGTGCTGCTTCATGCATAATAGGCGATTTTGATTGTATAATAGGATCTCCCATTACGCCCAGTAAAATATTCCCGGTATTGTAGCCCTCGGTTGCAGTTATCAAAGACACTGTAATAGCCTCCCCGTTAGATCATCGAAGGGCGGGTAAGCACCTTCACACCACGCGGAACATGGATAGCCACGACTGCGCCTTCTGTCCCATTGACCTTAATCCAGCCCAAACCTGAAATATATAGATCGCTCCGACTGCCTTTATTAATTCGGAACTCATGCCGTTGCCATGGTGGCAGCTTGTCCATCCGGTCACTTCCTGGAGGAGACAACATTTCACCACGATGGTCCGCATAAAGGGAATCTGCACGTTCCAGTTTGGTGCGATGGATTTTTAAAGTACCACTAATAAAGCAAGTGAACGATTGATGCGGACCTTGCACGAAATCAAAACGTCCCAGTCCACCGAAAAATAACGTCTGTCCTTCATTCAACTGATAGACGGCAGGCTTCAACGGATTGGCTGGCATAACTGCATCCAGATCCTGACGCTCAACTAGTTCACTATAACGCCATGGATACACGATCCCTGGTGTATCAATAATATAGTGGCCATCATCTAGTGGGATTTTGACCGTATCAAGTGTAGTACCAGGGTAACGTGAAGTGGTTAACTCCTGTTCCAAATCGCTGTAGTCCGAAATCAGACGATTGATAAGCGTAGATTTCCCTACATTCGTTGCACCGACTACATAAACATCACGCCCACCACGCAGCTCTGTTACGGCTTCCAGTAAACGATCAAAGCCTTGATTACGTTTCGCACTACAAAGTACGATTTCAGCTGTCCGCAATCCTTCTTCTTTACAGCGTTGTTGCATCCAGTTACGCAGTTTATTCCAGTTCGTAACCTTAGGTAGCAGATCACATTTATTCACTGCAAGAATAACTGGGTTATTACCGACAAACCGCTGAAGACCGGAAATCAAACTGCCTTCAAAATCGAAAATGTCAACAATATGAATAACAAGTGCATTCTTCTCCCCTACTCCACTCAGCAAGCGAAGAAATTCATCCTGGTTCACAGAAACAGATGAAGCCTCGTTATAATTCTTAATCCGGAAACAGCGTTGGCAAATCACAGGGTCCCGGTCTAGTGCGACTTCCGGAAGGTATCCTGGTTGATCCTTATGCTCCATCTGAAGCTTGATACCACAACCGCTACACTTCTCAGGACGCTGTGTTTCACTTTGTTCGTTCATTACTATTTTTCCTCCTCGTGCCACAATCCTTTTTTACGAAGCCGTGTCAGAGCCACTCGCTCTACCCGACGATTAAATCTTGTGCCGAACCCTTCATCCTTCACGGAGATTGGCAGCACCAATACGGTATACAGGCCAAGCCGATTGCCGCCGTATACATCTGTAAGCATTTGGTCGCCCACCACAATCGTTTGCTCCGGTGGTAACTCCATCTGCTTCATCGCTTTGAGAAAAGGAGCATTACTCGGTTTCCGAGCCTGATGCACAAATTCAATATTAAGCGGTGTAGCAAAGCGTGACACCCGGTCCATGTTGTTATTGGATACGATGATGAGCTTAAAGCCCACTTCCTTCACCTTCTCAAACCACAACAACAGCTCCGGAGTAGCCACAGGCGCTTTGGCACCGACCAGTGTGTTATCCAGATCCGTAATGATTCCACGGTATCCCTGTCGATACAGCTCTTCTAGAGAAATATCGAATACCGTATTCACCCGGAGTTTGGGAACTAACCTTTCAAACAATACGTTCACCTCGATTTCATACAAAAAACTATAACATACTCCATGCGCTACGCAAATAAATCTATAGCAATGATTTACTGCCTAAACGCTATTTCTTGGATCTTATCGTTCTCCGCAGCCGCAAAGCTTCAGTATACACGCTCTGCCAGTCTTTGTCTTCAATAACATCAGGGCTATACTTTGCTTGTTCAAACATCGTTAGCAGTGAAGAAAGATGATTGGCCACAGCAGGTCGTTCCTGACTCCAGCGGACTACGGCTTCACGCAATGTTTCATGCTCTTCCTTCATCATTCCCTTACGATGCAAATACCTTACCCAACGCTCAGTTTCAGCCACAACTTTCTGATCAGGCGTTAAAGGTCGGCCCATTCGCATCTGTTGAACGAAGAAGCGCAACTTAAAGCGAATATGCCAAACTTTAAAAATAGTCCAGGATAATAATACAACCACTGCTGCCAAAACTACCCATAAACCCACATGGAAGCCTTGATCTGCTTGTGCATTAGTCACAGGTGCAGGTGTTGGTTCTGCCATTTCATCTTGATCTTCCGGATCTGTCTCAGGTATTTGCTCATTCTTAGTCAGGAGAGGAGTATTAAACCCTGGTGTAGCTTCAACAGGAATCCAACCATACTCACCAAAATAGACCTCTGCCCAGGAATGGGCATCTGCATTGGTAATCGTGTAATTATTATTTGCGGCACCTACCTGCTGCGCCAAATTCATAGGCAATTCCGCCTGTTCTCCAGGTGCATAACCCTTAACCCATCTTGCAGGGATGTTTAGGGAACGTGCCATAGTGACTAATGCCGTAGAATAATAATCACAGTAACCTTCCTTCAGCTCGAACAAAAAACCATCTACAAAATCCTCACTTGAAACACGTGTTATATCCGGCTTGTTGGTATATGGAAAGGTTTGTTGTAAGTATTGTTGCAAAAGTGCTGTTTTTTCATACGGTGTTGTTCCTTGTGCTGTAATTTCCTCGGCCAGATCTTTAACCCGTTGAGGGAAGTCATCAGGCAGCTGAAGAAAGCTTTCCTCCAGATCATTCCCTTTGTATAGTTCCTTATAGGTCTTTGCTGTCAATTCCTGAACAGGAATGACCGGAACTTCAGAAGTCAGCTCAAAGGTCGAAGGATAGTCGAGTTTCTTCCCGTCTATATCCCATAGAAGCTCACTATCACGATCTCTCCAGAAAAGACCCTTCCCAGCTGCCTCACCATTCAATGAATCCACCGAAGTTACAGAATAAGCACCGAATAACACCGGAAATTCATTATTGTTAAGCACTTTAACCGTCTGTTTCAATGTGCGGGTAGTGACCTTAGAAGCCGCATTTTGCTCCAAGGATTTCCCCGTCTCCACCTCTTCTAAACGTCCTCGCTTCAATCGATCCTTATCCGACCATCCACTTCCAGAATAGACTCTGCGTGTTTCTCCTCGCATATAAATACGTAAATCTGAAACCACTGTCATCACCGGGGTATAATCGAAGTTAAAGCCCCCGCCCAGGTTGTCATCATTCAGACTATAGCCTGACGAAGTATTGTTAACAGAGGAACCTGAACCCGTATTGGAGTTTGTTGTTCCAGTTGTGCTCTTACCAGAAGATTTTCCAATTCCATTCCACTCTTGCCACGCCGTATAAGGATCCTTCAAAGTAGGCCTTACATCCGGCATATTTACACCGATTAAAATAACCAGAGAGAAGACGATTGCGATATTCATGACTATTTTCGAGGGATATTCCAGCAAATGTACCCATCCACGCGGATAATGTAACTGAAAACTTCTTAGGTGCTGGCTGACAAGCCAGCCCATACCCGCAAATACCGTCCAAGCCACTTCCTGCCACAAAACAATAGATGTAAAGGAATCAAGCGCAGCCAGCGCTACAATGTTCATTCCTATAAACCATAAGATACGCTTCTTCGAGGATACCCACCAAGACGATAGCAACAACAAGGCAGAGGCACCAAGAGCAAACCAGATATACGGCACCATATACACACTAATATCCTGAAGCTTATCAAGAAGGGTTGTAGCCCATGGATCTGGAACATAAATTCCATAATTAGTAATGTTGCGATAAACGATATAGATAATAGCTGCTGCTTCTATAATCAGTCTGAATTGAACTTTAACAGGAATAAAAATCTCAATGATGGTAATCGTTAACAGGGCAGCCCATACAGAAGCAGTGGTTTGATTAAGCCAGATGGGTTCCGTATAAGAAATCCACTGCTGTGCAATAATCAATAGCCATAACAGGCCGACGGAACGGTGCCAGGAGAATTTTATCTGATTCCACCAGGTTCTCATATCAACCTTCCCCTCCTAACACTGAGGGAAGCTCTTGAAGCGAGCTAATACCATAGCCGGTTATTCCACGAGATCTAAGGACGTCTATCCAATCGTTACCTCTACTTATCTCTGCGGAATTTCGCACATGAATGTGAGAAGCAGTCATTCCTCTGCTGTCAGCCCAACGTAGGGCATCAAGTACAGGCTGTCCACGCTGTGGACTAATTAACACAAAGTAAGAGCCTTTAGGAAACATACGATATCCTTTTTCCAATCGGGAGATAAGCGGACCGCGCCCCTCAGCGTTTAGATCGATTAAATATTGAATCATCTTCTGACGCTCAGCAGCACCTTCAACAGGTGCGAACACCTTCGTCGACTTATCCAAACAACAGAGACCAATTCCAATTCTCTCCCGAATGCCGAAGCCGAGGAGTGATGCCGTCACCGAAACTGCTAATTCGAATTGATTCGTATTCATATAAGCTGATGTGCTTCCGTCAAGGACTAGAATGGTTTTGGGAATCGACTCATGCTCAAACTCTTTGGATTTCCAAGAGCCTGTCTTAGCAGTTGCGTTCCAGTGAATTCGCGTCAAGCGATCACCATATACATAGTCACGTACGCCATTAATCTGTGTGGTTTCACGCCGAGATTGAACAACGGAAGCCTGCGGCCCGGATAGCCGAGATTTTCTCTCATATAACTGCCAGCGCGGAACGTAGATCGCACGAGGCAAAACCTGAAATTGTCCTTCCGATAAAAATGTTCCCTTATGCTCGACAAGCCCAAATATATCTTGGCTGATAATATCTGTATTAGAGAATGTGTAAGTTCCACGCTCTAAGGCTGGTGTCTGAAACTTTAGTTCCCCAATGCCTCTGAGGCTTGGGACTACACTTTCCTCAAATACCCACGATTCTCCATTATGCCGCTTAAGAACCTCCCTTACAACAACGTAAGGCAAGGGCAAAATCCCGGGGATTGTAATCTTTAGTTTTACACGAAGATGTCCTCCGGCAGAGAGCAAATCCCCCTTGTCTTGTTCAGAATAAAGACTGCGAGTGCCCTTAGCTCGCCGAACGCCTCCTAAACCTCCAGCAATCAAATATGCAATAAGTACAGAGACCATGATAAACAACATAAATGCAGTTTTCCCGCCCTGAAAAAGTACATATAAGAGTGTAATACTCCAAATTACAAGGATGCTTGCAAGCTTAGATGGCTGAATGATGGCTGCAACCGACGACAAATAACGTCTCATATCATTGCCTCATCGTAACAGGCACATGGATGCTCTGCAGAAGCTTTTGAAGCAAAGATTCCACGCTAATATTATCTAGTCGCGACTCTGGACGCAGCAATATACGATGTCCCAAGGCAAATGGAGTAAGGATCTTCACATCATCAGGCAGAACGTAATCTCGGCCTTGCAAAAAGGCATAAGCTTTACAAGCCATCATAAAGGATAGTGAGGCACGTGGACTTGCACCCAGCATTACCAGTGGATGTTCTCTTGTCTGCCGCACAATATCTAACAAGTAATTCAGCACGGGATCGCTCATGAAGATGTCGCGGATCTCTTCCTGAATTCCTGCAATTTGTTCCATGCTTGTTACTGGCGAAAGCCTGTCCACCGGTTGGCCTTCCTGATGGCTCAGCAATAAATTCTTCTCCGTCGCTGCATCAGGATATCCAAGGCTAATTCTCAGCATGAATCGATCTAATTGGGCTTCTGGCAGAGTATAGGTTCCCTCAAAGTCTATCGGATTCTGGGTAGCGCATAACATGAAAGGATGAGGAAGTGGATACGTCTCACCATCTACGGTAACGTTTCGTTCCTCCATCACTTCCAGAAGTGCGGATTGTGTCTTCGTAGTAGCACGGTTAATTTCATCGGCTAGCAAAATATTCGTCATCACCGGACCAGGCCGGAAATGAAACATCTCATCCCTAGGGTGATAGACAGATACACCTGTAATATCACTCGGGAGTATATCTGGATTACACTGAATCCGGCGATATTCACCCGACATTGATCTTGAAAGTGCTCGTATCAGCTGGGTTTTTCCTGTTCCCGGTACATCCTCGATCAATACATGACCACCAGCAAGCAGAGCGGTTAACAGTAATTGTATTTCAAATGATTTTCCAAGTATGCAGGATTCCAAATTAGTGCGTACAGCATTCATAGTGTGCATCGATTCTTGTCGTACGGGCATATATGATCCTCCTAGCCAGAATAAGCAGTATTATTTATATTTTACATGATTAGGGGACCCAAAGTACATTGTTGAAGATCACGAAGTGAGGATACAAAAAAAAACCATAAGATGAAACATCCTACAATTTTAAAATAACAAAAAAAGGCTGCCGTCTTTTTCTGACGACAACCTTTTCATGCAGCATCAACTTTACCCCTTCGGCCGTACAACTAAAGCTGCCAAAAAGGAGAACACAATAGCTGACGAGATGCCCGCACTTGTAATATCAAAAATACCCGTAACTACACCGATCCAGCCATCCCGCTCCAGCTCCGTTAATGCCCCATGAACCAAGGAGTTCCCAAAGCTTGTGATTGGAATGGTTGCTCCAGCACCCGCAAATTTCACAAGTGGATCGTAGATACCAAAAGCATCAGCAATCGCTCCGGCTACAACTAGGGTACTCATCGTATGTGCAGGTGTCAGCTTCAATACATCGAACATCAGCTGCCCTATAACGCAAATGGCTCCTCCAATCAGAAAAGCCCATAAGTAAATCATCATTATGCTTGACCTCCGCTCTCTATGGATACGGCATGAGCAACACATGGAATACTCTCTCCCTGCTGATAAGACAAAGGCGATAAAAGTGCGCCCGTTGCCACTATGAGCACCCGTTTAAGTTCACCTTTTTTTAACCGCTTAAGGATATGACCATAGGTTACAACTGCTGAGCACCCGCAGCCACTTCCACCAGCGATCACATATTTCTGTTTCTCCAAGTCGTAGATAAGCAGACCACAATCATTAAAAGTAGTTTGCTCCATAGGAATTCCCTCTTTGGCCAACAGGGTTTTGGCTATAGGTAACCCCACGGATGCCAGGTCGCCAGTAACAATTAAATCATAGTGCCCGGGCGATAGACCTGTATCCCGAAAATGGGCAGTGATTGTATCCGCGGCCGCAGGTGCCATAGCCGTCCCCATATTAAAAGGATCTGTCAAACCAAGATCCATAATACGTCCTAATGTGGCTGACACCACGACTGGATGGCTACCAGAGCCGTCATTCTGTCCCACTACAGCACAGCCTGAGCCTGTTACTGTATATTGCGCCGTTGGGGGTTTCTGTGAACCATATTCCGTTGGATAACGAAACTGCTTCTCTACTGTACAGTTATGGCTGGATGTTCCCGCCAGCGCATACTTACCGCCACCAGAATCAACGATCATTGAGGCAATCGCAAGGCTCTCCATAGAGGTTGAGCAAGCACCAAAGACTCCGAGGTAAGGCACACCCAATTTTCTGGCCGCAAAAGAGCTGCTGATAATCTGGTTCATCAAATCTCCGCCGACAAAAAACTCCAGCTTTTGTTTATCGATATTCGCATTAATCAGAGCCAGATGGGAAGCCTTCTCGAACAGAGCGCGCTCGGCCTTCTCCCATGTCTTCTCATCCATTTCCAGCGTATCAAATATAAAATCAAAGTCTGAAGCTAAAGGACCTTCTCCCTCTTCCGGTCCAACTACTGCGGAAGAGCCTAAAATAACGGGACGGTTCGTGAACTCCCATGTCTGACTACCAAGCTGTTTCATGTATGGTGTGCACCTCCTGTGCCCAAAAAGATATAGACGATACCAATTATGAAAGCAGCGACGGCACCAAATACGATGACCGAACCCGCAAGCTTAAACATATTGCCGCCTACACCAAGTACAAGCCCCTCAGCGCGGTGCTCCAGAGCTGCAGAGCACATACTGTTTGCAAACCCGGTCACAGGAACTGCAGTTCCTGCACCAGCCCATTGCGCCATTTTGTCGTACACGCCAAAGCTGGTCAGAATTACAGAGAGTAGGATCATCACCGCGACTGTCGGACTGGCAGCTTCTTTGGAGGTCATATCGAAGATTGCCATAAAAGCCTCCTGAATCCCTTGTCCAATAACACAGATTATGCCGCCAGCAATAAACGCTCGTATGCAGTTTTTGAATACGGGCCTAGCAGGAACAAAAGGCTTGGACAATTTCTCATAATCTTGTGGAGTCAGGGTGTCAAGCTTCAGCTTGACACCCGATTTCTTAGTTTTCGCCGGCATTGAGGCACCTCCTGAAAGTTAGGCGAAGGGGGCTGGCAAGCATCATAGTACTCACTTTAAGCCCCTTAAGTTGTTCTTCGCTTAGAAGTTTTCCTTATTGTTTGCCATCCTCCGCTTCGTTATGTCCCTCCAGTTCAGGAAAAATACAGTAACACAACAATCAGCAATAAAAAGAGCACAAAAATAAGTACTGCTTCTCTTTCCCTTGGATTGTGGCGCCAGTATCGTCTGCGCGTTCCGTTTCCTTGTAGGCTCCTACTTGATAATCCTCCCTGCACCCTTCTTGGGGGTACGCTACCCGCTACCCTCATTCATCTTCGCATCCTCTCTAAGGCTCCTGCCACCAAAGCCTCTAATGCATAGTATTCGTGGAGCTCGTGCCCGGTGTTCATTGTCTCTTGTCATGGACAAGTGAGCCCAGAATGTTCATACTAGGTTGCAGGAAGAAATAACGATGTGATCCATTATGGATAACATCCGTTTCTCGTAGAAATATAAGAATGATGTATAAATGTGTTCTTATATTTTAATAAAGGAGTGAATTCATATGAATCAAGAAACATTGGACATGTTCAAAACACTTACCGAATTTCCCTCAGCCCCAGGATTTGAACGCGAACTCCGCGCTTACGTCAAGGATGCTATGACTCCTTATACTGAAGAGTTCGTACAGGATCGTCTCGGTAGTTTGTTCGGCGTATTGCGGGGCGAAGAGAACGGGCCAAAGATTATGGTCGCCGGGCATTTTGACGAAGTAGGTTTCATGGTAACCGGAATTACTAACACCGGAATGATCCGTTTTCAACCACTTGGCGGCTGGCTTGCCTCTGCTGTTGCATCCCAGCGCCTACATATCATTACACCTAAAGGAACGCTGACCGGAGTTGTTGGCAGTACGCCTATCCATTTGCTAAGCAATGAAGAACGTGGTAAGACTGGTGAAATCAGCAAAATGTATATTGATATCGGTGCAGACAGCCGCGAAGAAGCAGAAAGCTTTGGCGTTAGACCAGGCCAACAGGTTCTGCCGATTTGTCCATTCACTCCCCTTGCTAATCCGAAAAAAATCTTGGCGAAAGCTTGGGATAACCGTTACGGCGTAGGTCTCGCCATTGAACTAGTTAAAGCATTGCACGGTAAAAAGCTGCCAAATACCGTTTTCGCTGGTGCCACTGTACAAGAGGAAGTAGGTCTTCGGGGCGCGCGTACTGCGGCTAATCTCCTGTCACCAGACATCTTCTTCGGTCTGGACGCGAGCGCTGCTGCCGATATGACGGGTGATAGTCAGGCATTTGGCCATCTGGGCAAAGGAGCTCTCTTGCGTATTTTTGATCCTACGATGGTTACACATCGCGGTCTGATTGAATATGTACAAGATACAGCGGATACCCACCGGATCAAATATCAGTATTTTGTATCCCAAGGCGGAACAGATGCAGGTCAGGTTCATGTTAGTGGAATTGGCGTTCCTTCCGCAGTAATCGGAATATGCTCCCGCTACATACACACCGCTTCATCAGTGATTCACAGTGATGACTACGATGCTGCTAAAGAGCTTCTGATCAAACTGGTAGAAGGCCTTGACCGGACTACACTACAGACAATTATTGAGAACAGCTAAAGGTATAGCAAAAGAACCACAGTGGCTATTTCTGCCCCTGTGGTTCTTTTGCATTTCATAATTTCAATTGCTCATATTCTGCCATAACCGACTGATGCACCGGATGACCTGAGGCAATGCCTGTATACTTCGTAACGGTTGCCGGAACTCCGATGTCAGCAATGGATGCCTGTAGCTCTACGGCCTCTGGATCATCCTTCACGTCAAACAGCAGCGCTGTCGCCATGGAACGGGTTAGAGCCGAATAGCTCAGTTCCCGGTCATAAGCCTGAAGTGCCGGGGATACGAGCCTGTCGTTCGGCGACAGCTTGCGGATTGGCGAGCGGCCAACCCGGGAGACTTCATCCGTCAACGCCGGATTGCGGAAGCGTTCGAGGATTTTATCGATATATTTGCTGTGCTCCGCTTGATCAAAGCCGTGTTTATTCACCAGCACTGCTCCGGTTTCTTCTAGAACTTCCCGGACGCGCGCTGTCAATTCCTCATCGCCCATGGCTTGCTGAATGGTCTCATAGCCACGAAGGTAGCCAAGATAAGCTGCAGAGCAGTGTCCGGTATTTACTGTAAACAGCTTGCGCTCGATATAAGGTTCCAGATTATCTACGTAGTGAATCCCTTCAACAGGGGTATAGCCCGGAAGCATTTGCGATGCATCCACAACCCATTCATAGAATGGCTCTACCACAACTTTGAGAATATCCTCATGCTGCTGCAGTGGCACAATCCGGTCCACTGCTGCATTAGGAAATGCTACAGAAGCATCAGCTTTTCCGCGGGCTGCTTCATCCAATTGTGCGTACACAAGATCTTTGAGCTGAGCGCTGCCGCCAATGGCGTTCTCACAGGCAATCACATGCAGAGGTGTCGAGGAAACCGCCACACGTCTGCCGATGCCCTCGGCAAGTACTCCGGCGATATGCTTCAGGATTGACACGCCAACAGCTGTCGTAACGAGATCTGCTTCAGCAATGGCAGCAGCTACTTCGTCGGCATGAGTTATACTGCTAAGTGCTGTCACATTTGTAACGGTAACCGTCTCCTGGCCTTCGCTGGCCAGCGTTACCGGGTATTCACCACGCTCCTTAAGCTGGGAGACGAACGCTTCATTCACATCCACGAAGCATACTTCATACCCTGCCTTTGACAGCAGCAGACCAATAAATCCGCGGCCGATATTTCCCGCACCAAAATGGACTGCTTTCATTACTCAACTCCTCCTTCGAAGATGGCAATGACTTCCGCAGGTGTCCCCGCACTCATCACCCGTTCGATCGCATCATCTTCGCTAAAGATCATCGCCACATTTGTCAATATTTCCATGTGTCCGTCTCCTGCAGCCGCAATTCCGATTACCACAAACGCAGGCTCCTCCCCTCCAAAATCCACACCATCCGGAAACCGGACGATGGACAATCCTGTAGATTGGATAAAAGGCCGGGCATCCTTGGTCCCGTGCGGAATGGCCAAGCCTTCACCCATGTATGTGGAGACTACCTCTTCCCGCTCTAGCATTTTGGGAATATATTCCTCCGTTACATGTCCTGCATCTACCAGCAGCTGGCCAGCCATAGTGATCGCTTCATATTTATCTTTTGCGGCACCATTCATAATTACTTTATTCTCTGACAGTATACTCATATGGTTTCTCTCGCTTTCACATTTTATTTTCAAAAAAACGTAGCAACTCCGACGACAAATAGCCTCGAATTTCCAGCTCCGACCGTTCTTCAAGCAGTCTTACAAGCTCTGAATTTAGCAGCAGGGCGCTGATCTCACTAAGCACTTCCAGGCTTTCCTTAGAAAGTTTGCGCGGGGCGAGCATCAACAGAATAACCCTGACTTCGGTATCTCCTCCCAGTAAAACAGGCTCCCGGAGCCGGTATAACGTTATGGAAGACATCAGAACATGGCTGCTCCTTGTATGAAAAAGCGCCAGTCCGGTATCCGGGATTACCTGGCTGGCCATTCTTTCTCGCTCCAGCAGACGCTCCAGAAGAATCTCGGCATCCCCGACGACTCCGCTGCCGTTCAGCAGATCCAGCATCGCGGCGAGTGTCCGGGAAAGGCTCATTCCGCTATTATCCAGCGGATGGAACTGAAAACGTTCCAACAATCTGACTATCTCATCCAGAATTCCTTTATAGCTCTTCAGGCGGTCCATAGACGCTTCCTCACGAACCGTAGGGTCCGGCTCACCAGCGGTAGGTGTATTTCGTTCCTTTAACGTAGTATTCTGGATGTAATTCAGTAATTTCTCTATTTCTTCCCCGGTCAGCAGGGGGCTGATTTTGATATAGCGGTCTTTATCCAACGGAAGATCAATGGTTGAGATGATCAGATCATAATCTTCCTGCGGCAGGCGGGCTGCCTCATACCAGGAAATATTCCTGAGAATTTCGATCTGCGGCATCTCTTTCGTAAGCCTTGTAGCCAGCAGCCGGGAGGAGCTAAGTCCACTGGCGCACACCAGAATCGCCCGCACATTGCGCCTGAGCTGATTTAGCCTTTCCACAGATGCGCCAAAATGCATGACCAGAAACCCGATCTCTTCATCCGGAATCTCCAGCTCCAGCTGTATATCCTCCACTGCCGCCCGAACTATAGTAAACAGATATTCATAATCCCTGCGAATAGGAACGAGCAGGGGATTACGAATCCTTGTGCCTTCACGAATCCGTTTTAGCGCCGGATCAATATGCTCTAGCAGCCCTTCCCGTAAAGAACGGTCGGTCTGAAATGGAATTCCGGTCCGCTTGATGACACTTTCCGTCAGCCGGTAAACGATCTCCATCAGTTCAATGTCGCCGTAAGCGTAGCCCGCGGAGGAAAAGGAGTCCTGCGCCAAGTCAAACAAGCCTGCGATATATAGAATTTCTGTCCTATGAAATTGAAACTCCAGCGTCTCTCCCAGTCGCCTTACAAAATCCTCTGCATCTGCAATATTGCAGTGATCCGACAGCCGTGAATAACCAGCTTCTTCGGCATTGCTGATGCCCCTTCCGAGTTCCAGCCTGCGTACAGCAACAGATAATCCGAGCAGCAGCTCCATGTAGACAATCTCCGGCAGTTCAGCCGTCCAATTCCATTCCATGTCCCACAGGGTATTCTCAACATCCATCAGATTGCTTTTTCCCACCGTTGACAACAGCATCTTGAAGACCGGATTCCCCTCACCCTGCAGATTGTGCCCCACCAGATCAGACTGATCCAGATGCTCGGCGGCCAATCGGCCAATGGCCCGGCGCTTATCCATCTCGCCTCCGGTTATTTCAACACCGTACCCTCTTCTGCGCACCAGCTGCAGGCCGAATTTACGGACCCACGGCTCCAGTTCGTCAAGGTCATAGCTGACGGTTGCCACGGTAACTTTTAAGGAATGAGCCAGGGCAAACAGCTTCACCGGCTCCTCCGCTTCAAGCAGGGAACATAGCTCATACACCTTACGGTCCTCGCCCGAATATTCTACCGGCTTCTCTTCCAGCAGAAATAGGCGAAGCTCTGTCAGCCCGCTCTCCGAGCCACTCAATTGAATACCTTTTCCCGACTTTCTGATGAGATCCAGTCCAAAATCCTGCAAGACCTTTTCGATGTCTTCCATTTCCCGGTGCACGGTTCTGACGCTGACTCCAGTACTTCCCGCAATCTCTGCGGCCGTGATCTCTTCGTTTGCCTCTAAAAGCAGCGAGATCATTTGACGCTGCCTGGCGGTTATTTTCCTCATGTGGGGAACCCTCGCCTTATATGGAGACAAACGCTGGCTTGGGGGCCAGCGTCTCCTTTTTGATAACAAATATAAATTATCGTTCACCCACTCTCTTTACTTCAAACGTTCCACAAGCTCATCATATTTCGGGCTCTTCAGGAAGTTATCAATAGAGATGTGCTCTGCGTTAGGGTTGCTGGCAATCGCCCGTTCGGTCAGAGTCTTCTGGGTCACTACAATGTCTGCGTCAGACGGAATCTCGCTGACTGCGGAGTTAACGACGGTAATGTTCACCCCTGCGCTCTGCAGTTTCTTCCTTAGAACAGACGCGCCCATGGCACTAGAACCCATTCCAGCATCACAAGCGAAGACGATTTTATTGACGTCAGCTTTGTTGCGGACATTCCCAGCTACGTTCGCAGCAATTCCAGGAGTTATTGCATGATTCACAGTAGTTGCTGATTGAGCGACAGTACCTGCAGATTTCATTTCTCTCACTTTAGCTGCTGCTTCTTCCAGATCATCCTCATCTTCGTTATTCTTACGGCTAGTTTTCAGTAGCAGCGAAGCAATCAGGAAAGATACAACAGTTGCAACGATTACACCTGCGAACATCGGGAAGAATCCACCTTTTGGCGTCATTGCGATGTAGGCGAAGATACTACCAGGAGAAGGTGAGGCTGTAAGCCCTGCACCAAGCAATTGGAACGTAAATGTACCTGTAACACCACCACCGATAACAGCCAGGATCAAGCGAGGATTCATTAAGATGTACGGGAAGTAAATCTCGTGAATCCCACCCAGGAAGTGAATGATTACGGCGCCAGGAGCAGACGATTTTGCCGATCCGCGTCCAAAGAGCCAGTAAGCAAGCAGGATACCCAGACCTGGACCAGGGTTAGATTCCAGCATGAACAGGATAGATTTACCTATTCTCGCAGATTCCTCTGCCGCAATTGGACTCAGTATTCCGTGGTTAATCGCATTGTTCAGGAACAAGATCTTGGCTGGCTCAATAATGATGTTAACGAGTGGCAGCAGGCTATGGTTAACCAGGAACTGCACACCATCGGAAAGCAAATTGGTTAGACCTTGTACAAGGGGTCCGACTCCTTTGTATGCCCCGAGAGTCAGAAGACCCCCTATAATACCAAGTGAGAAATTGTTAACCAGCATTTCGAAGCCGGCTTTGATTTTGCCATCAACTGCACGGTCGAATTGCTTCAGTACCCAACCGGATAAGGGGCCCACGATCATTGCGCCGAGGAACATTGGAATGTCCGAGCCGACAATAACGCCCATCGTCACTATAGCCCCGATTACACCTCCGCGTTTACCATGTATCATCTGCCCGCCGGTATAACCGATCAGGAGTGGCAGCAGGTAAGTAATCATTGGACCTACTAATTTCGCCAAGCTTTCAACAGGAAACCAGCCTGTAGGAATAAATAATGCCGTAATTAACCCCCAAGCGATAAATGCGCCGATGTTCGGCATCACCATTCCGCTTAGCATACGGCCGAATTGTTGAACTTTCACCCGTACACCACCGGATGAACTTTTCTGTGTTGCTGTTGTGGCCATTTAAAATGCCCCCTTTAATTATTGAATGGGACCCTTCTTTACTTAAATGCATTAAAGGTTATCCCTTATGGTCACATCCTAAATTAAAACGCTTTCTTTGTCATCAAATTGAAAACACGGTTTCGGCATGATCATTGTTGACAACATTTAAGAGTTCCTGCCACAGCCCATACAGAAGCCAACTAGCTTTTGATCCGACCCGGAAAATAAGGATGGTTTGGATTTATTTACTTTAGCGGTTCAACACCTCCAGAAGAACCTGTTTCGTTATTCTGACCAGTGAGACTTATATCTATGAAATAAACCTTGCGTTGCACGCTAATCCCTCATCTTCCCAACTCCCTCGTTCCTCTAAACCAAACCTGCTCCGGATGCCATCACTCCGATTGCCCATCCGCACCCTTTTCCAAAAAGCAGCTTATTTACCTTACCGGCCATGTACAAGGGTTCAGACCCAAGAAAAAACGGAAGCCTGCGAATGTTCGCAAGACTTCCGTTCCTGATCAGCTCCCCTGCCATCCACAGGCTCATCATTATAACAAGCACCATTCTCTTAGACCCTCCAATATCCGTATGATCACAGCCTACATTGGATTTATCACAACTAAAAAAGCCCACCTTTTCGGTGAGCTTTTTTGGCTAATCTGATCTTAAATTATATCCAGCGGAACTTTCCAAGATGGTATTGGGAAGGCTTCATCAAGCTTCCATCTTTCTTCTTCACTTAGCGTAATTAAACCTGCAGAGGCATTCTCAATGACATGTTCACGAGAAGATGCTTTTGGAATCGTAATGATATCCTCTTCGCGAATCGTCCAAGCTAACATAATCTGAAGTGGTGTTACGTTATGAACACGGGCGATTTCCTGAACGACTTCACTCTCGACCACTCCTTTTCGGAGTGAACCTGCTTGAGCAAGCGGTGAGTAAGCCATTACCGGGATCTTGTGACTTCTCTGCCATGGCAGCAGTTCAGTTTCAATTCCTCTGGACCCTAGATGATATAGAATCTGATTGGTTGCACAATGAGTTCCCCCTTCAATACCAAGCAGCTCTTTCATATCGTCGATATCGAAATTGGATACACCCCATCTTGCTATTTTTCCTTGAGAGACCAGTTTCTCCATTCCTACAACAGTCTCTTCTAGTGGGATATCCCCCCGCCAATGCAGCAAATAAAGATCCAGATGATCCGTATTCAAGCGTTTCAAGCTTTCTTCACAGCTGCGGATAAGGCGCTCACTACCGGCATTATGTGGATAGACTTTTGACACCAAGAAAACTTGATCCCGAATGCCTTGGATAGCCTCACCCACTAAAAGCTCCGAGCGTCCTTCCCCATACATCTCAGCCGTATCTATTAAATCCATGCCTAGTTCCACGCCTAATCGAAGGGCAGCAATCTCTTCCTCCCTACGGGAATGGTCGTCACCCATATTCCAAGTTCCCTGCCCAATTCTAGGAAGTGACGTTCCATCTGGAAGCAGTATGCGGTTAGATTGGTTCATTTTTGTGATTTCAGCCAAATGTTCGATTGAATCCTTAGTCATATTAAAAATCCCCTTATTGAAGTATTGTATACTTACTTTATACGACCTATAAGAACCTTTCTAAACATCTGAATCGTGTCCAATTTATAACTAATCGCTCTTTTGAAGAGAAAAAGTAAAGAATGAATACTAAACTAAGCTATCAGCTTTAGTCCCACAGCGGCCCCCAGAATCATAATAATACAGACGATCCGGCGCCAGTCTTTGGCCTCTCCATACAATATCATCCCCAGAATCGCTCCGCCGGATGCGCCGATCCCCGTCCATACCGCATATGCTGTTCCCATCGGCAGACTCTTCATAGCTAAAGACAGAAACAGAAAGCTTGCTCCGAAACCAAGAAAGAGCAGTGCGAACGACAAGAAATTCCGGTGTTTATTCAACCTATTAATCATAGCTACTCCAAACATTTCAAATAAACCAGCAACGACCAGAAATACCCATGCCATTTAAGACTCCCCCTTTACTTCGGCTTCTTTGGTCACCATTTTCAATCCTATAACGCCTGCCAGCAAAATAACCACTAGAACCAGCTTCATCAACTTGAACGGTTCTCCGAATAAAACCATGTCCGCAACTACTGTACCTGCAGTTCCTAGACCAACAAACACGGAGTATACTGTACCGACCGGCAATTTGGTACTCGCTGAAATCATCACATAGAAGCTTATTATTATAGCTACCACAGTTATCAGCCACTCCCACATCGTGGAGGCATGTTTTAAGCCAATGACCCACATGACCTCGAAAACAGCTGCACCAACTACCTTTAACCACTCTGAATTGTTGTTCTTCATTCCAAGCCCTCCTTCAATTCACTAACTTTATAATTGCCCACGAAACAAACAAATAAGCCCGGAAGGTCATCGTCATTTATAACGATACCTCCCGGGCTTTTATCCCTCCGTGTAAACACGAACGATGCTGTTCGTGCGTTTTCCCTCGGACCAGACCAGCTGTGCACCAGCTGCGGAACCCTAGAAAACAATAACTATTAAGTTACATCGTATGGTAGCAAATCGGGGTGATAAAATCAACCCTTTCTATATAAAATTCTGACCAGAATTATTGGTGAGTACATTACATTCCAAGCAATTAAATTTACATGCTTCTTCTGAAAGTGCCATATAGACAACAAAAAAGACACCTTGAGGGTGTCTTTCACTTTAATTCAATGCCTATAGAACGAGATGTGAACCAGAAAACTCACAATTCACCGACTTCTTTATTCGGCATTTGTAAGCTTCAGTACCTTCATCAATTGGTACAATAGCAACGCACTTTCTTGACGCTCAGTTTTCTTACCCGCCTGAAATTGAAATGGACTGTTCGTCGGCAATATTTCATTATCTTGGGCAATAACATAATAAGGCTTTACCCAATCCGGCAACTTATCAGGCAACACAGGTGAAGAGGTTTTATTTACTGTAGTGTCCGTTTTGCCATACTTCAGCGCGTTGACCAGCATAACAATCATCTCTTGATGCGTAATTTCTTGACTCGGGCGGAAATTCCCATCCGCAAAGCCGTTTATGAGGCCAGCGTCGACGGCTGCATTTACCTGCGACGAATACCAAACTCCATTCTTAACATCCTTAAAGCTTTTAGAAGCCTGAAGCTTCGGCATAATACCTAAGGCACGATTAAGCATGGCGGCAAATTCAGCACGCGTGACAACCGATTCTGCTTTGAAACTTCCATCAGAATAACCTTTAATGATACTTCGATTAGCTAAAGCTAAGATACTGTCTTTAAATGGATTGCTGTTATTCAAATCATTAAATTGGGCATGGTTTTGAACAACAGTATATACAGAATTCCCCTTACGCTTCATAGTCACCTGCAAAACTCCATCCTTCCATTCCCAGGTGGTAGGAACAGGAACGTAGGTCTCAGTGACCAGATTATAAGTTAGACCTGTATAGACGGCCTTTGCATCTTGGTTTACGTTGAATTTCATCATATGACTGACATAATCAGAGAAACTGGAAAGAATGCGATCCTGACCGCTTCCAATCAGCTTAACCTGATACTCCATTGGATATCCCAACGTAATACTAGTAGAGTTGCTTAGTTGAGTAGTCAATTTGGCTTTGTAGTCGCTTGCAGCTTGAGCAATCGTAATGACGACCCTCTGCTCCGAACCACTGTACCCGGAAATTGCCGAGAACAATGAATTTACAGGAAGCTGAAGCTTGCCCGATGATGATTCCAGAATAAGTACAGCTTCCTTCGAGTTATTATTAATATTTGTTAACAAACTTAAATCTATCTGGAATTGGCTGCTCTGAGTTGCCGTTTTTTCATCAGCCTTAATAATGATTAACGGATTTTTCTTAAATTCAGGATCGTTCATTGCCTTTGAAATAAATTCAGCTGCTACTTCAGTCAAAGACGAGCGGGTTCCATCTATGTTTTCTTTGATTGTTGTTACTACCTTGGCACTGTCAGTAGGGACCGCACCCGTGCTGCCACCGCTATCAGTTCCACCGCTATCAGTTCCACTGCCGCCAGTTCCACCGCCACCAGTTCCTCCGCCGCCAGTTCCGCCGCCGCCAGTTCCTCCGCCACCAGTTCCACCGCCGCCAGTTCCTCCGCCACCAGTTCCACCGCCACCAGTTCCGCCGCCACCAGTTCCTCCGCCACCAGTTCCGCCGCCACCAGTTCCGCCGCCACCAGTTCCGCCGCCGCTATCATTTGTAATAGGAGGTACAACGACTAAAGTCCCCATACTTTCAATTTTCTTAGATGATTGCCTAGTTATAAGGAGTTTCTCCCCCGGATATCCAATGTTAATAATAGTAATCGTAATAGTAGTCTTGTCCGGATCAACGATCCCATAACCTAGTAAGCGGGTAAGTCGTTCATTGTAAACTCGAACGATATCTCCAGCAACCAGGTTATTCACAACGATGTTATCCGCTTGCACCTGGTATTTATGTACAGTAATGGACGATACCAGGATATCCGCTGTCACTTTATCTTCAAGTATTGCCCTGCTATAGAAAGGAGGGATGAAATCATCATTTTCCGTGAAAACACCGAGTGCTAAAGCTTCCTCCGGCACATTTCTTTCGGAAATAGTAAGAGAGTAACTCTTTTGCCCACCATTAACAATAGCGATGGCATCTCCAAGCGCACCTTCTTCGTTAATAAAATATAAGGAATAACGGGCACCTGGTAGTTCAGCTGTTCCAGGTTTCCATGTCACTGTACCTGTAAATATATTGATGTCCGAATTCGTATCTGTAATTGATAAGTCCACAGGCAGATAACTTGGTGCATCATAGATAGGGGCCGAAATATGAATATCAAGTGTCCCCTCACTGCCATAATTGTTAATACCGACAACCGGATAAAGCCCAATACTTACTGCTCCAGTCGGCAGGCTCGAATATGATATTTCATAAACTAAGAATGAATCCGTTGATAATTCTGAGTTCTTATATATTCCTACTTGCTTAAGTTTATTTCCATTCTGATCAAGATAATATGCGGCATAACCCGTAATCCCATCCTGATCAGCCGGAGGTTCAAAGGACAGATATCCGTCAATTATACCGGAGGTTAAATTTTCATCCACAAAAACAGCATTAGAAGGAAGGCGAGCCTCATTCATGACTGTCTGCATCTCTCCAAAGCTATGAAATTTATATAATCGGTTATTACTAGATATAAAAATAGTTTGATCTGTATCAACATATGCGTGTTGCATGTACATCAATAAATCATGAATTTTAGTAAAGCTGTCTCTGTCGTAGACGGCTCTGTTACTAAACACAAGACTGCCACGAGCATAAATAATTTTTTCTGGATAGGTTCCATATAATATGGATGTTTGGGTTGCATCGATCCTACGACTCCCATAATATAAATTGTTTCCATCCAGGAGGATATTGGAATTATAATAACCACTTTGTATGTCTTGTCTTTCAATTAACTTGAAATTTTGACTGTTATATTTATAGAGGGAGAAACTATCTACGCCATAGAGGATCTTTTGATCTAGGTCTAGTGTGTAACTGTCTGAATTATAAATCCCTGCACTTTTTTCATTGTACACCGCATCTGTAACATTGCTATAGACAGACGATGTCACGCTGATGCCACCATCAAATACCCCGCTATTATACAGAATCCGATTATTGTTATCAGGATAGACTTCAAACGGGTAGTGCTTAGTGGTGATTTTGGCAGTGGCTGCTTCTGATGGAATACCACCTTCCAAATCCATAATATTGATATGATTTTCACCCTTAAAGATGACATAAACTTTGTTATTGAAAATTTTTATGTCAGTTGGGTTTGAACCAATAAACATCTTCTTTACTACACTCAAATCTTCCTTATTGATAACAACAAGTTCATTGGTGCTTGCAACAATGGCATAAATATACGGAGACTTGTCCGTAGTAGCCCAATCCGTAATCATTTGATCGCTTTTAATAGAATAAGAATCCGTGGTAAGGTTTGCAGTTATTCTTTGTGGTATCGTAAGATCGATTCGACTAATCTTTTTTGCATCATCATACCAATTCTCTATGCCTCCAAGAAACGCATAGCCGTTCGAGTCGAGCAAAGCAAACCTTTTGTTAGAAGGAAATAGAACTAACGGAGTATATGTATATTTATCGTACACTCCTTGTGTAGTAAGAACATAGGCGTCAGATACATCCAAAATTACAGCTTCGAGATAAGTATAATCGTCATTCGTTCTTGAATAAGTACCAGTGGTCTCTATCAAATTCCTTTTATTGAACTGATGCCCACCAAAATATACGAATTGATCATCAATAAATATATGCTTGAGAGAAATAGAAGAGCCACCAATTTCCATATTGTCATCAATGTCCTGACTGAGTAATGCTCCGGTTTCAGCGTTTATAGCCTTGATCCCAGCATATGAGGATAATTCACCAACATAAAGTGTATTGGAAGACTCATCAACTGCTAGAGTAATATTATTCGTCATAAAATCAGTGAATAATAAGCTGCTCGTTCGAGTTACCTTATCATATTTGTAGATTTTCCCATCACCAGTCCCGTAGAAAAGATGAGTGGAAGTAGCAGCAACCGCATTAGGTACTGTTTTTGTTATGATTGTGTCCGAAATTTGTTGAGTGGAGAGGTTAACCGTTTTTATCATCGTCGCTCCGGAAAGCGCAATCTGCAAAGATTGCCCATCCTTTGCAATATAATAAGGGTTCGAACCTACATTCAGCGTTTTCTCAATCTTAAGATCACTAAGCCGAATAAAATAGAGACTATTTTCCGCACTAGAGATGGCATAGATATAACCTGCATTTTCATCTAATACCCAGTCCGTCAAATTAGCAGGAAGCTCGAGTTCTAGCGACGCCGGTGAGGAATCTGCACTGGCGGTGGGAACCCCAACTCCCAGTGAGTTAATCAGTAAAATAAATAATAAAAGTAAAATGAAATAATTCTTCCCCTGTTTCATGTGCGGCGCCCCTTGTATTTTTTTGTAATTCTAGCAAATTTGATAATACTATAGAATACCAATATTTTCTACTTAAATTTAGGACCCTGACCTCTTGACAGAGTTCGTAATCCAAAAATCAAACTATAAAGAAGCAGAGCCCTTGTAGAACATCTTCCCACAACACTGATAGCCAAGGCACTGAGATTGATTAACCATTGAGAACAAACCCATGCCGAGACTATTTTCCTCTTTTTGGTAGCATCAGCGAATCAAATCAACTAGCCTTCCACACTTTCTCAAATCCATTTTTTCAATATTATGGTACAATTTAAGAGAATACAGCTTATAATGAATAACTAGGAGGGCGATCTAATGGTCTTTGGGATACTGTTTATTGGAGTTATTGTATTTATAATCATACAATCCGTAGTTCGTAATGGTTCAAGCTCGAACAGCAACAGATTTGAGGGAAATAGACGTGATGATGCCGCCAGCATGTCTTTTATGGCAGCTAGCCATCCAGATCTGCTGGATCCAAATAATTCGAATCATTCTAATCAACACCATCACGGGGGTGGCTCCCATCACCATTCTGGGCATGACAGCGGTCATAGCTGGGGCGGGGATAGCGGGCACAGCAGCGGGGGAGATTTCGGTGGCGGAGATGCTGGTGGCGGTGGCGGATGTGATTAGAGTGTTACTCTATAACAAAAGGAAAGTGCATTCCTGATATTGCTTCAGGAATGCACTTTTTATGTTTAGTCCTCTTTTAATACGTCAAGAATCTTTCTTTGCGTCTGACTCAAAAACTTCTCAGCACCGTGCGGGTGTAGTGGTTCACTCCAAACAAATCCATCGCCTTCGTATCTAGGGATGATGTGCATATGATAGTGGGTCAAATCGTTAAACTTTCCGCCATTTTGGCAAATGCTTATGCCATCTGGTTCGAACAAAGTCTTCAGAACAACTGACAGCCTCTTCGCCCCGTCCATTATCGCATAGGAAGTCTCTGAGTCGATTTCTTCGAGATCCCAGTAATGCTTTTTAGGAAGGATCAGAGTATGCCCTTCATTAAACGGAGCTATATCTAGCACACAAGTAATAAATTCATTCTCATATACTACCTTTACGTTAGACTCAATTCCGTTAGCAATCCGACATCCCAAGCACTCCATATGTGCACACTCCATCCCATAATCAAAGGTCATCTCTATTATTGTTTAAATTCAAACCGGCTGAGAAGCACCTCGCCGTTAAAAACTACATAAACATCGCTAGTACCTGTCTCCACGGATACTTCGCCTTTCAATGTGCTCCACTGTTGCAGAACTCCACCAGAAGGGACGGTCACGGTTCCAGCCAGTTTCCCAGCTGCGCTTCCGGTTCTGATCTCAATGCTACCACCTTTTGCGGAGGAGACCAGAGCTTCAATTGCTACTGCTCCATGATCGAACAATACGTCATTAAAAGCGATCCAAGCGCCCTCTTTTACCGGATATACCGAAGCCCCGCCTGCTTTGCATTCGTCCAGATATACACCTTCGTAGTTATCATAGTTCTCTGCTTTGGTGTTGTTATATAAATTCCGGGAAGGAATGATGTCCCCTTTCACCGTTACTACTGAAGATAATTTAATATCAGCAGAAGAACGACCAATCAGAATCGTGTATTCTCCATTTTCGACGCAATATTGCTCACGTGTGACATCCCAGAATGCCAGCTCGGAGACTGGTAGAACAAACTCTATTGTACGCGATTGACCTGCGGCGATACTCACTTTTTCAAAGCCTTTCAACTGTTTAATCGGACGTTTAACCCGGGAATTCAAAGCCTGCACATATAACTGAACAACCTCATCCCCATCGACTGCTCCAGTATTTTCCACTTGAACGGAAAGTTTAAGCCTATCTTCTTGCTGCAGTTCCTTTGTGTTCAAATTTAGATTCTTGTAATTCACTTCAGCATAACTTAGGCCGTGACCAAAAGGATACAATGGCTTACCGTCAAAGTACATATAGGTTCGTTTACCTTTGATAATATCATAATCCATCAGCTCAGGCAGCTGCTCCACAGAACGGAACCAAGTCATATTCAGTTTGCCGGAAGGACTGTAATCTCCGAACAACACTTCTGCAACCGCATTGCCCAGCTCTTGTCCACTGTGGGATGTATACAAAACTGCCGGGATATTCTCGTCAATCCAAGTGGATGAAATCGGATAACTGCCGACAATAACTACCACTGTATTCGGATTCGCTTCATAGACTGCTTTGACCAGGCGCTCCTGCTCCTCTGGAAGCACAATATCGGGTCTGTCGATTTCTTCTTTTCCGTTAAGAAGCGGATGATTACCGACAAAAACCACTGCCACTTCAGCTGCTTTGGCAGCTTCTACCGCAGCGTCCAGTCCGTTTGTAACGATGTTCTTATTAAAAAGACGAGCGTCCGCACTTGCATCCTGATCAGCAACCTGCAGCGTGCCATCCTCCGGATTTACGGAGATCAGTTTGTCATTCCAAGTCCGCAAAGATACCGTATCCTTGGTTTCAGGTACGATGTTAATGGATTCTTTTACAAACCACCCGTAAATTTCGTCCGCAGATGCTGTAAGAGTCTCCGATTCGCTTAAAGTTACATATTGCCCACGACTAGTCGCCTTCAGAGTATTGCTAGTCCAGCCCCAAGCGGTATGTTGGAACAATTCTCCGTGCTCTGCTATAACATGTTGTACAGCCAGCCTTCCGTCCTCGCCCGTAATTCCAATGGCTTGACCGCTTGCGGCTGAGGTAAGAATGATCTGATCTGCGCCACTCTCAAAAGTAACGTGTTTACCAGGCAGCTTTTTGCTAACACCCTGCAGCGGAGTCACTCCATAAGGTAATGTGCCGGAATACCAGTCTCTGAATGCTTCATCACCAAGCGGACCAATAATCGCCACTTTGTTTAATTCGGTCTTATTCAATGGCAAAGTAGCTTGCTCATTCTTCAGCAGCACAATGGATTGTTTGGCAGCTTCCATGGACAGTGCGGCATGTTTTTTGTTAAGAATAACGGAATCGTCGATTGCTGCGTATGGGTTCCCTTCAGCCGGGTCAAACTCTCCCAGACGGAAACGAACTCTAAATGTGTTAGTTAGTGCACGATCCAGATCTTCCTCTGCTAGTAGGCCTTGGTCTAGTGCTTCATGAAGAACCTTGATCGTCTCTTCGGTTTCTTCTGTTACGCTGTCAATTCCGTTTTTGATAGACTCAGCCATCGACTGTGCAAATGATTCATAATACTTATGATCCTTCACAATCCCAAAAAGATCGCCGGCATCGCTTACGATAAAACCGTCCATGTCCCATTCGCCTTTGACAACATCCATCACTGCTGGGTGAAGAATAACAGGCACGCCATTCACCGAGTTATAAGCGGTCATCATGGACTGTGCGCCTCCTTCTTGAAAAGCAGGCTTAAATGCTTCGAGATAATACTCACGCATATTTCTCGGGTCGATGCTGGCGGAACAATTTCCTCGTTCGATCTCGTTGTTGTTCCCTAGGAAGTGCTTAAGCGTTGCGACCGCTTTCAAATACACCGGGTGATCGCCTTGGATTCCTTGAACAAGAGATGTACTGAGTTGTCCAGTTAATTCTGGATCTTCACCGTAAGCTTCTTCCGTTCTACCCCACCGCGGGTCACGCTCCATATCCACCGTTGGTGCCCATAACGTCAGGCCATTCACCGTTGGATTCTTTTTGTAAAATGCTCTTGCTTCATCTCCAATGGCCGAGCCGATTTCCTTCATTAGCTCTGGGTTCCAGGTACAAGCCAGTCCGCTCGGCTGAGGAAAAGAGGTCGCTTTTCCAAGCCAGGAGATTCCGTGTGCCGCTTCTGTACCGTGTTTATACGCTCCAACACCTAAACGCTCTATGGCCGCTTGATACTGAGGGATCAGACTTACTTTTTCATCTAGCGTTAATCTGGAGATCAAATCCTGCACTCGGTCATTTAAGGGTAAATCAATCTGTTGAAATGGATATTTAGATGTCACTGTTTCCATCAAAATCGCTCCTTCGATTCAAGTTGATAGCGGTTTCATATGTTCTCGAGGTAGTTATCTGTGTTTAACACAAATCTGGTCTATCAACCTAATCATAGAAGATTAGCTCGATAAGTAACACCTTAACAATCTAAGCGAAAATCAGGTCAAAATTAGAGATTTATGGGGGGCTTCGCTCGCCCGTATCCATAAGTGAAAGTACGAGTTAGGGCCGGGGGGCTGATTTAGGGCATTTGTGCCTTCCTTTCGCCGGATTCCAGCCTTTTAGGCGATATCCAAGGCATTTGTGCCTTCCTTTTGCCTGATTCCAGCCTTTTAGGCGATATCCAAGGCATTTAGTTACCTCACCATAGCTGAAAATCCTTGAAAGAATGGATATATTCATATCTGCAAACTATGCCACTCTCCTGAGAAACTATGGGGGAAAACTTTCCTTTTTCGCAGAGAGCACTCAACCCTTTTTTAGCCGTCCGTGGGTGAATCCCAAGCTCCCTCACCAAATCAACCGGCCGGATGCACCCATTCGAACGCACAGCAATCCGTAAAATATCACGTTCCAGTCGGCTAAACTCCCTTTTCTCCTCCATTTTCACAGCGAGGTACGGCATCAGCAATGTTCTTAACAAAGTAATCGTAAGTTCAGGACTCGCATCCAGATCATCATAAGGAATCGCGACCACCCGATAACCCGCGATTTGCAGATAAGTCTCTCGATTCAGCTCCTGCCTGTAGCGCGTTCGGTCTGTATTTTGCACATGTGGGCCGTAGCCCTTTACTTCAAATGCAAACTTAACCTGTCCAGGCTTCCACACAAAATCAACAAAGTAGGGCTTGCTACGCCAATCCACCACTTCATATTCAGGATGAAGGTCATTGAAATGCCCCATCATAGGCCACCATACTTTCTCCAAAAACATCCGCTCACCATGGCCATGTCCCCGCTCCAATCTCCCCCGACGTTCTCCTGTTCTTCGACTAATATGATCCTCTAACCACTTACGATGCTCTTCCGCAAATCCCATACTTTACACTCCTCCTTGGCATAAAAAAATCCCGCACCCAATATGGGTACGGGACGTGCTTCATCCTATTACTCAAAAGTATAGTATTCACTTTCTAATACTGTCAATAACACTCAACAGCCAACACTAGATCCAGCTAAATAAAACTTATCCAGCAAAAAAGCTAATTAGTTTAAAGTACGTTGCGATAAAGTAAGGTCAGCTAAGTTAGCTAAATACAGCAGTTCAGTTACAGTAGATACAGCTAAGTTAGCTCATACAGCAGTTCAGTTACAGTAAGTTAAATTAGTGCTAACTAACCTAGTTAGCACAGTTAGAGTAATTCATCTACATTTGCCTCACCACAGCATTCAGTTCCATTAAAAAAGCTAATTGGTTTAAGTACGTTAAAGCTACCTCAGGTGAACTATGCTCAGGACGAAATTCCTTAAAGCCTACCGTCGACTCAACTTCCCATCCCAGCTGCTTACCCCGCCCTGCAAATGTGCAAGCCGAGTATACCTCTGCTTACTCAGAATCGACGCTGCGCTTTTGCTTCGCATACCGCTGCGGCAGTAGAGTAACACATCCCGATCCTTCGGGATCTCACCGAGCCGCTTTTCCAACTGAGACAGCGGGATGTTTTTCGCCCCCGGAATAAATCCACTCTTGTATTCATCCGGTTCACGGACATCGATCAGCAGCTTATTTTTGGATTGCTCCAATTCGCTACGAAACTCTACCACCTTCAAGGTTTTTACCCTTACAGTTACACTTTCACTTTTGCCAAATCCAAGACGGGACATTAATGAGCTTAAATCCATTATCCTTCACAACAACCTTTCACCGAAATGTCGGAAAGCGTTCTTTTATTCCCTAAAAAATCACCATTTACCGCATATAACTTTCGAAAGCCCTGCTTATAAAGAATTCTCGCAGCTTTGTTTCTTTTATAGTAACTATCAGCAAGAATTAGAATCGAATCGTCCGGAGATAGACAGTGCTGCCAGACATAGGCTAACCGCCCTATTGATATATTTATCGAGCCACGGATACTTTCCTTCTCATAATCTACGGCATCTCTTACATCGAGCATTTTCATATCCAATGTTTCATCTGCTAATTCTCGAACGTCGCGGGCTTCTACATTGGAGAGTGAGCGCACTGGCCAAACGGAACGTAAGAACCTTACAATACTAAAAGCAATTAATATACTTAGTAGGATCCTAAACACCATATTCACGCCATTACCCCCGTTCCAAATAATCATCCGTCCAAGCACTTAATCCACCCATCATATTCACAACATTATATCCCTTTTCACTCAACAGCTCACATGCCAGTCCACTTCGACCACCACTTAGGCACATCACAATCATCTCATCATTAGGATCTAGTTCATCTATACGCATTAACAGCTGTCCAATCGGAATATGCTTAGCACCAATCACATGTCCTTCCACATATTCAGCGGGTTCACGTACATCCAGCAGCGTAGGAGTCTCTCCATTTTTCAGAAGTTCCGCGACTTGCTGTGGGGTAATTTCCTTTGAAATTTTAAAAGACATCGAGCATCTCTCCTTCTCTTTTTTAAAAAATAACTTGATTTTCATATCACTATATCATAATATTACGATATAAGGATATTGTAAAGCGAGGAGTTCATAACCATGGACAAAAATTTCAAAGCCTATAACCAAACCGCCGAAACCTTAAAGGCTATCGCTCATCCCGTTCGCTTGTGCATCATTAAAGGACTGCTTGAAAAAGGCAGCTGCAACGTTAGTTTTATGCAGGACTGTCTCGACCTTCCACAATCTACGGTATCCCAACATTTGCAGAAGCTTAGATCGCTTGGCATTGTGGAGACCGAACGTAATGGACTTGAAATTAACTATTCTGTGAAAGACGAGAAGATCAAACATTTAATTCAGCTATTTCTTGGGGAGGAATAAATCATCATGAGTAAAAAAGTACTGATTGTCGGTGGAGTTGCAGGAGGCGCATCAGCGGCCGCCAGGCTTCGGAGATTAGATGAAGAGGCTCATATCGTTATGTTTGAGCGTGATCCATACATTTCTTTTGCTAATTGCGGACTACCTTATTATATCGGAGGTTCCATTCAGGATCGCTCCAAGCTGCTGGTTCAGACACCTGAGGCGATGCATAAACGTTTTAACATCGATGTTCGGATTGAAAGCGAAGTGGTGTCTATCGACCCTGTAAACAAGAAAGTACGAGTGGAAAGCAAGGAACGTGGTTCCTATGAAGAGAGTTATGATGCGCTTATTTTATCGCCAGGCGCTAAACCGATTCGTCCGAATTTACCTGGTATCGAGAGCTCCAAAATTCACATGCTTCGTAACATTCCCGACACTGACAAAATCAAAACCAAAGTCGCTGCCGAAGGTACTCGTTCCGCCGTTGTGATCGGTGGTGGGTTTATCGGTGTTGAAATGGCTGAGAACTTGAGAGAAGCTGGACTGGAAGTTTCCTTAATTGAGGCAGGCCCGCAAATCTTAGCTCCTTTCGATACCGAAATGTCTTCTATTTTGGCAAAAGAGCTCGACGAGCATGGCGTTAATCTTATTTTTTCGGATATGGTCCAAGGGTTTGCAGAAGTTGGCGAACAAATAGAAGTTCAATTAGCGAGTGGCACTGTGCTGCAAAGTGATATGGTTCTGCTGGCTATCGGCGTTTCGCCGGATACCTCTTTCCTGAAGGATAGTGGTTTAGAGTTCGGTCCACGCGGGCATATCTTGGTCAATGAGCGCATGGAAACAAATTTAGATCAGGTATACGCAGTTGGTGACGCGGTCGAGGTGGTTGATTTCGTAAACGGAACTAAAACCGCCATTCCACTAGCAGGCCCTGCCAATAAGCAAGGACGGATTGCAGCGGACAACGTTAGCGGTCTAGGTACGACTTACAAAGGCTCCCAAGGAACTTCTATCATTAAAGTATTTGGTGTGACAGGTGCTTCTACCGGTAATAATGAAAAAACACTTCAGCGTTTAGGCTTACCTTATCACGTGATTTACGTACATCCAAGCTCTCATGCAACTTATTATCCGGGGGCAACTCCAATATCAATGAAGCTGATTTTTGATCCAAAAGGTACGGTGCTCGGTGCACAAGCTGTTGGTTATAGTGGAGTAGATAAACGTATCGACGATATCGCTACAGTGATTCGTTTTAGAGGTACGGTTACTGATTTAACGGAATTGGAGCTTTCTTATGCCCCTCCTTACTCTTCCGCTAAAGATCCAGTGAATATGGCTGGCTTTGCCGCTGAAAATATTTTGAAAGGTATGACCACAGTATTCGTTCCTAAGGATTTAGAAGGTCGTGACAACAACAATACCATTTTAGTTGACGTACGTTCGGAAATCGAGCATGCCAACGGCCATATTGAAGGCTCTATTAACATCCCTGTAGATGATCTGCGTGGTCGTCTAGCCGAGCTTGACCCTAGTAAAGAAATTTGGGTGTATTGCCAAGTTGGACTTAGAGGCTATACCGCTTCCCGGATTTTACAGCAAAAGGGTTTCCGTGTGAAGAATCTGACCGGAGGCTATAAGACATATCAAATGAGTAATTATTCGCCTAAAAAAAAAGATAGTTTGACGCCAAACGCAGGTATTTCAGCAGCCCGTAAAGAAATCGCAGCAACGGGAGCACCGGCGGGAACTGACACTAGCAATGGTACTGGGACTAGCACTGCTGCAGCCAATACCAACACTACAGCTTTCGCATCCAACTCCAGCGCATCTGTATCCGCCACTTCCAACCAAGAATGGAATCTAACACCTGATTCCGTACTTGATGCTTGCGGCCTATGCTGCCCTGGGCCGCTGATCCAAGTCAAAATGAGCATGGACCCGCTCTTGGACGGCCAAGTCTTAAAGGTAACGGCTTCCGATCCTGGATTCTATGAAGATATCAAGGCATGGGCTCGTATGTCGAAGCACACGCTTTTGCAATTAACGAAGCTGCCTACGGGCATGATAGAAGCTTATCTGCGCAAAGGTATTCCTGCGGATTCCATACCAACAGGAGCACAACCTGTCCAAACTAGTAACGCAAGTACGATGGTTGTATTCAGCGGTGATTTGGATAAAGCGATCGCTTCCTTTATCATTGCCAACGGAGCAGCCTCCAGCGGCAAAAAAGTAACGATGTTCTTTACCTTCTGGGGCCTTAATATTATCCGCAAGGATGAAAAAGTACCTGTGAACAAGAATTTCATCGGCAAAATGTTCGGAGCGATGATGCCACGTGGCAGTCGGAAGCTAACACTTTCGAATATGAACATGATGGGTATGGGCTCCAAAATGATTCGCTCTGTAATGAAGAACAATAATGTCTCATCTTTGGAAGAATTGATTCAAATGGCTGTCGACCAAGGCGTCGAGATCGTTGCCTGCCAAATGTCTATGGATCTTATGGGCATCACCCGTGAAGAACTTATCGACGGCGTGGGAATTGGCGGCGTTGGGTATTACCTCGGTCAAGCCGATCAATCTAGTCATAATCTATTTATCTAAATACCTTAACACCGCAAAAAGACTCCTCTATTTATATAGAAGAGTCTTTTTTACTTATCAAATAAGAAGGTTAAGAAGCATTCTAGTCTCATTATATGATCACCTGCCAAAATTGATAGGATACGGTTCACGATCCAGAAAAACGACATTTCTATTGTGTTAGTCGGCGTGGATCATTCCATCCTTCTGTACCATTGTCCATCACTCGCCGACGTTTCCATAATATAAGCCCCTTCCAAATCGGTTACAGCTTCGGGTAAGACAAGGCACTTACGAGGTTCATTATCCGGGTAAAGACGGAGCAAGAACTGTTCTCCCCCATCAGTTAAAATGCGGAAGGTGATATGTTCGGATACATCATTTTAATAGTCATGCAGTCATGAGGATAGCTGTAGTGATAAAGTTATGAATATTAAAAGAATTTTCTCTTTTGGTCCTCATATAAAAAATAGGGAATCCACTGCACTTTGGCTTGGAATTCCCTACTTTTCAAATTTAATTAGTTTCTTCTACAAGTGGAATTGTAACCGGATCTATGACATTAGTATAAGTGCCATTACCAAGCTGGGCCAATCCATTGTAACCCCAAGTCAGCAAGGTTCCCTCCTCGCTAACCGCACCGCCGCTCATATACCCTGCACTAATAGTGACGATGCGACTGCCAATATCGAGCTTAGACGCGATGGAACGCTCCGACTCGGTTCCGCCACCGAGCTGGCCCTCGTTGTTCGCTCCCCATATCCATACGGTTCCGTCGCTCTTCAGCGCCATACTATGCAAGGCGCCAGCGGATACGCTGATCACTGAACCCAGATCCACCGCTTGAGCGGGAGTATAATGATCTTCGGATGTCCCATCACCCAAGATCCCCTTGACGTTCGTTCCCCAGCTCCATAAGGTTCCGTCCTTTTTCACTGCCATGCTGTGATAAAAGCCGGCAGATACGGATGAAACACCGCTTAATTCAGCAACCTGCACGGGAGTCGCGCGGTCAATCTTTGTGTTATCGCCGAGTTGACCATACGCATTGACCCCCCATGCGTAAACCTGACCATCGCGACTAACCGCTAGATTATGAAAGGCTCCGGCCGAGATCGATACGATGGACTTCAAGCCTATAACCTGCACCGGTGATGCACTATCCTCGGTGGTCCCATCTCCAAGCTGCCCATATGCATTAAGTCCCCATGCCCACACCGTTCCATCGGACAATAACGCTATCGAATGCTGCTCACCCGCTTGAACCGCTACGACACGCGCTAATCCAGGCACTTGCTGCGGCATAAGCTGGGACTCCAACGTACCATTACCCAGCTGGCCCACATTATTGCCTCCCCATGTCCACACTGTTCCGTCCGTCGCGAGTGCGATGGAATGGTCTTGTCCAACGGATGCAGCGCTGATCTCCGGCAAACCAACCATTCGCACAGGCTTATTACGAGTGATGGTCGTGCTATCACCGAGCTGACCTTTCCTATTATTGCCCCAGGCCCATACGCTACCATCCGGCTGCACAGTTAATGTATGGAAGGAATTCCCGTTGCCCATGCTCATAACCGGACCAACCATACTTACATCATCAAGTGTACTAACCTTCAACTCGTTACTGATTGCTGATTTATTCCCCGCTTCGTCTATAGCTTGTACTAAAAAGGTGTACTCCTGTCCAGCCTTCAAGTTGACAGCCGTGTAGACTGTTGTGCTGACCGTTACTTCTGCCAACAGATTGGAGTCTTGATATAGAACATATTCCGCAACTCCGACATTATCCTCGGATGAACTCCATGCCAAGCTAATACTATTCGATGTTCGACCGGTAAGACTTAGCTCGGGAGTACTCGGGGGTTCTTGATCGGCTAGAGGGAGTTCCTCTTCTTTCGTTGCCGGAGATTGTGCTTCCGCTGGAAGCGTATTTGCAATTAAAGGGAGACTTGTTTTGGACACAGGTCCAGATAAATTTACCGCTTGGACCGTGAATGTATAGCTCCTGTCGGAAGCTAATCCCTTCACCGTATACTCCGTTAATCCGCCTGAATCAAAGGTGTAGACCACATCGGTCACGCTGGAATTGGTCTGCTCCACTAGGCTTACCTTATAACTCAGATCGAAGTAAGAGCTTCCTACTACGGCATCCCAGCTAAGGCCGATGCTTGTGGAGGTTGTGCCGCTAACTGCCAAATTTGCCGGTGCAGCCAAGAGCTTTACCTCTTCAATAGCACGTCCTTTTGCATACCCCGCAGACGATGGGAATGGAATGACGAATGAAAATATAAGAACTAACGCCAACAATAAACTCAATCTTTTTATCGAAACTAGCTTCCTTGCCATATTTAATCACTTCCTATCAAACAAAATGGAGGGTTTCAACCCCAAATCTTGAATTACTTAATTTCAATTCCAGCGCTCGCATAACCTGTTACTGTATTTATCAAGCTTAGACCGGAAGCCGTCGAAGAGAACACTAACATTAAGCGATCGCCAGCCTGAACAGAAGTATTTAATCCTGTACTTAATCCGTTACTAGTAGATCCGATTGATATTATTCCTGTGAAAGCAGGCGCCAAGGATACTGCTGCACCACTAATAGGAGTAAAACTGTTGCTGTCTCTATCCGCTTTATACATTTGTGCTTGAATGTTTACGGTTGTGCCTACTAAAGTCATAGCTACAGTTGTGCTGAAGAAAGCATATATTGAAGTGATCGTACCATTACGTGGAACTATAAACGCCTGATTGTATGGATCTTTTGTAGGATCAGAGCCATTACTTCTGGTTAAATCTATTTTTCCACCTACTATACTAGCTCCTGAGTACGAATTGCCAAATCCGAGCATCGCCACTGTGTTGGTTAATCCTCCGAGGGCTGTCGTTATGGTTATTGGTGCGCCTGAAGAGAATGGAATTATTGTTGATGCGCCAGATGCCCCGGTTGCTCCCTGTGCGCCCGTAGGTCCCGTCGCTCCGGTTACACCTTGTATGCCTTGGACTCCCTGCGGCCCAGTCGCTCCGGTTGGTCCAGTCGCGCCAGTTGCTCCAGCTGCTCCCGTTGCTCCAGTCGCGCCGACCGCACCTGTTGCTCCCTTAGCTCCAGCCGCTCCGGTGGCTCCAGTCGCGCCGACCGCACCTGTTACTCCGTTAACTCCAGCCGCTCCGGTGGCTCCAGTCGCGCCGACCGCACCTGTTGCTCCCTTAGCTCCAGCCGCTCCGGTCGCTCCAGTCGCGCCGACCGCACCTGTTGCACCCTTAGCTCCAGCCCCTCCGGTCGCTCCAGTTGCTCCAGTCGCGCCGACCGCACCTGTTGCTCCCTTAGCTCCAGCCGCTCCGGTGGCTCCAGTCGCGCCGACCGCACCAGTTGCACCCTTAGCTCCAGCCACTCCGGTGGCTCCAGTCGCGCCGACCACACCTGTTGCTCCCTTAGCTCCAGCCGCTCCAGTTGCTCCAGTTGCGCCGATTGCCCCTGTTACTCCGGTGGCTCCAGTCGCTCCGGTGGCTCCAGTCGCGCCGACCGCACCTGTTACTCCGTTAACTCCAGCCGCTCCGGTGGCTCCAGTCGCGCCGACCGCACCTGTTGCTCCCTTAGCTCCAGCCGCTCCGGTGGCTCCAGTCGCTCCGACCGCACCAGTTGCACCCTTAGCTCCAGCCACTCCGGTCGCTCCAGTTGCTCCAGTCGCGCCGACCGCACCTGTTACACCCTTAGCTCCAGCCGCTCCGGTCGCTCCGACTGCTCCATTTACACCGTTAGCTCCGGTCGCTCCAGTTACTCCGACTGCTCCAGTTGCTCCGACTGCTCCGGTTGCTCCCGTTGCTCCTTGCGGTCCACTGGAACCAGAAGCCCCGTTTTGACCTACTGCGCCAGTTGCGCCCGTATCTCCCTTATCGCCTTTTTCACCTTTCGAACCTGCCTGCCCTGCTGCCCCCATTCCCAATACTTCAACGAAGGAAGCTACTCCTCCATTATGGATGAGCGTCACCAATGCTCCTGTAGGCAGTACACCCTTGCCATTGTCTCCGAACAGAACTGAATGGGTATTGATTTTGAACTCCGACGTCTGGCCGCTGCTGCTCAACACTTCGATTGAATTCTTCGACATCGAGACGACAGAGCCATGGATAATTCGATCGGATACCGTGCTCGCAAATATTTCGGTCTTAGATAAAATAGCAGCAAACTCGGCACGAGTAGCCGTCTGCTTAGGTTTAAAAGTATTATTAGGGAAACCCGAAATGACATTACGGTTTACTGCAGCATTAATGTAGCCTGCTGCCCAGTCCGATGCGTCTGATGCATCGGAAAAACCGATATTGCCGTCCTTTAACTCTATCGCCTCAGATTCCTTGCCTGCCGCACGAATAATTAGACGTGTTATCCACTCTCTACTCGCTTGTTCTTTTCCCCAGATGACGGTGTTTGGTCTCTCTTCCTCACTTGGAATTACTAGACCGATGTCAATTGCTTGCTGCAACCATACAGTTGCCCATGAATCTACAGTGAAGGGCAGGCTCACGCCATTTGCCTTAGGCTGCTCATATCCCATGAACCTGAGCACCATAACGACCGCTTCCTGATTTGTGACAGGACGGCTCGGGTTGAAGTTGCCTGCACCGTCTCCTTCAATTACCCCTAGTGCGGACGCTTTGGTGATATACTGGTACGCCCATGAAGAAGTATTGACATCGCTGTAAGCCGCGGCGCTTGCCCGGGGTAGAATACCACTATTAGCAGGACTCAATGGTGCAATTAACTGACTCATTAGAATAAATGCCATTGAGCTCTTGTAGGCTAACGAATTTCCACTCTTCTTCCCACTTGCCTTTGCTCTCTTTAGTCTTGCCATTAACCATATCCCCCTCAAGTATATAAAGTTACGTATTGCTTTAAATAATCGCGATTTGCCATGACGCTCGGATGCTTCGGTACATAACTCCCAGCTAATTCATTGTGATAGTTAGCTTCTTCGTGTTGACCTAAGCGATCATAACAAACGCATAATTGCAAATGTGGCAGCCACGTCCATGCCGAATTGTCTATTCTAGCGTTAGGTTCAGTCGGCTTAGGAACTTCTGTGGCTAGCTTGTACCAAAAAACAGCATTCTCGAACCGTTGTTCAATTAGCTCATAAGCCCCTAATTGGCAACAAGCTTCTGCTCGGGGAGGTGTCAATGCAAAGGCTTGAAGTACTTTAAGCTTAGCTTCTTGAAAGCGGCTTAATTGTGCCAATGCATCGGCGGCACGCCGGCTCGCTAGCAGCTTGTCCTCCATCCAGCCATCCGGCATTGCAATGAAGGTATCATATTGCTCTATCGCTCGCTGCCATAGGCCGTGATCATACAACTCGTTAGCATAATAAAATAAATCCCGCGGAGTGAAGCTCGCCTGCGCTTCTATCATCCCCTCATAGATAAGCAGATTACGCGAAGACTGCGTATGCTTTCTATCATGCGTTATGCCTAACTCGGCATAGAGTACTTTGCCTTCGACCTCCAGGTACTCATGAACGATTCCAATCCAACGGAAACCACAACTTCGTCTAACCAGACGATTCCGCCTTAAACTCGAAGTTACGTTACCGTCCTTATCCCGCTCGAGATAATAATGAATCGACACGGCATCGATATCCCATGCTAATCCGGATACAATGGACCCTAGAGCCTCTGCATCCTCTGACTGCAGATAATCATCCGCATCCAACCACAGCAGGTATTCTTGAGTCGCGAGACTGAAGGCATAATTTCTTGCCTTAGCGAAATCGTTCACCCATTCGAAATCATAAACCCGAGCCCCATAAGAAGCTGCGAGCGCTTTGGTTCCATCACTCGAACCCGTATCCACAATAATGATCTCGTCGACTAGCTCCCTCACGCTGGATAAACAACGTCCTAAGGTTTGCTCTTCATTCTTCACGATCATGCATAAGCTGACCGTGACCTTCCGCGTGCCGCAATGCAAGGACGAAGTTAAATCGAATCCCCATTTGCTTATAGCCTTAGCACGATTCAAGATTAATCTATTATTGTACCAATCGGGATCATTGGGATTTACTGAAGGAGGTTCCTTCCGGAAGACTACGCATCCTTCCGCTATGTAAACATCCAGATTCATTGATAACGCGCGATAACACAGATCATCATCCTCATAGGATTCGACCTCAAACCTCTCATCGAAGGACCCAATCTCCTCAAAATAGCGACGCGGCATCATCATTAGCAAACTAACAAGCCTAGAAACCCGGGTCCAAGACATTGACTTCCCAATAGCAAGCATGGATGCCGACTGATAGAGTTGCTCCATGTTCTGATAAACAATGGGAATCCTTTGACCACCGCTAACGTCATTCATTCTAGGACCCGCGATCGCAGCATTCGGATAATGATCCAAACAGCTCGACAACTGCTCTAGCCATCCCTCATTTACCATGATCTGATCGCGGATAAATACAAGACGATCACCAGAAGCTGACCGCGCGCCCAGATTAAATGCAGCTGCAACCCCTTTACTCCTGCTATGAATGACATGAACACCGTATTCATATGCAAGAAAATTCGACACTTCAGTAGATTCGTAATCCGAGACGACGATCAGCTCATAGGGCATAGGCGTATATTGCTTGATTCGATCCAGACATTGTACGGTTAGATTAAAGTGCTGAGCCAACAATATAATGCTAATATTCATTCGCTTTGTACCATCCATTATTAGTTAGTTGTAGATCGCTTCCAGACATGATTAACTCCTTAAAGCTCATTTTTCCTCCTAATTCGACGTTTTTTCTAATCTATCATCCAAACAACAATGCAGACAAGACAACTAAAGTTGCTATTTAAAAATCACCCGCACATCAAGAAGGTTATCGAATATCGTATTTTTCCATACCTCCATCTGCATCTAACACATGTCATTTCATCAATATATATATAAGAAGAGCATTTAAATAGTGTACGTTGTCATCAATTTAGTCATATGACATTATGGTATTTAATGTAATATAAGTCATATAGAAGAGAATGAATGAATAATTTAGATTCATTAACTCAATCCTTCAAAATCCAAAAAAGCCGCCTCTAAGGGCAGCCTTTTTCTAAATATATCGTGAAATGCGAACGTTGAGGTTTACTCCCTACTATTCCACCTACTCTACAGCCAAAGCATTAAATTCTTGCAGATCCTTCGCTAAATCTTCATCCGTGTATTTCCCTTGACCGAACCCAACCAGTGCCCGCAGCGGCATATATTTCATCATCGCCACGAACATTTCCGGATTATCGTCCATCGCATCTTCCATTCCAAAAATACTGCTGAACTCCTTCACTTTATCCGCCGTACGTGGATTGTCTAGCAAATCACCAACGGTACTGTTGCGATGATAACTTAACGGAAGGGGAACTGTCGATTCTACTTCAATCGAAGCAGTCAGACGAATATCTCGTGAAGATGAACCAACAGCAATATCAAAAACTCCACTTTCCACATGCCAATCGCCAATGTTGACGTTGTAATAAGCAAAGGAGCGTTTATCCAGTTCAAAAGAAACCACTTGCTCTTCACCAGGCTGAAGCGTTAGCTTCTGGAAGCCCTTAAGCTCCTTAAGTGGGCGGATCACGCTGCTCTTCACGTCGCTAACATAGAGCTGAACGATTTCTTTTCCTGCGCGAGTACCCGTGTTTTTGACGGTAGCCGTAACTTGTACGTTCTCGGTATCTTTTATGCTGCTCTTGGAGATTCTCAAATTGCTGTATTGAAACGCGGTGTAGCTTAGACCAAAGCCGAAAGGAAACAGCGGTTCAAGCTCTTTTTTATCATAATAACGATAGCCTACAAACAAGCCTTCTTTGTACTCTACCGTATCCCCTTCACCTGGGAAATTAAGAAAGGATGGATTATCGCTCAGCTTCATCGGGAAGGTCTCTGCCAGTTTGCCACTTGGACTAACCTCTCCAAACAGTAAATCTGCCACTGCACCGCCAAAAGCCTGACCACCTAGATAACCTTCAAGAATACCCTTCGTTTTATGAATCCAAGGCATTTCTATGGGTGAACCATTGCTGAGTACAACGACGATATTGCTTTGTACCTCAGCTACTGCATCGATTAACGCTTTATGGCTCTCTGGAAGTGACAAATGACTGCGATCATAACCCTCTGATTCATAATTATCCGGAAGTCCAAGGAACAATACGGCTACATTCCCTTTTGCCGCTGTATTCCGTGCCTCTTGTAGCAAAGCTTCATTAATCGTGTCATGATTCAGTTCATATCCTTGCGCATACAGCAGTTCGGCAGAACCTGCATGAGCCTTCATCTCTTCAAAAGCATCATCCAGTTTCGTCGGATTCACATGTGAGCTGCCTCCGCCCTGATAACGCGGATTTTTAGCAAACTCGCCGATCACCGCAATAGTCCCTTGCTTAGACAACGGCAGAATCCCATCCTCATTTCTAAGTAACACCATGCTCTCCCGGGCTACTTCGCGTGCCAAACGATGATGATCCTCAACATTAAATGAGGCATTCTCTTTACGGCTCTCTACCGCTTTAATAACAAAAGTAAGCAATCGCTCTACCGCAAGATCCAATATTTCTTCAGCTAGTTCACCATTTTGTACAGCCTTTACAATCTGGGCATCGCCAAGTCCTCCGGTGGATGGCATTTCCAGTTCCAGCCCTGCTTGCAGTGCCTTCACTCGCTCATTGACCGCCCCCCAGTCGGAAACGACGAATCCTGCGTAGCCCCATTCCTCTCTAAGAATCTTTGTCAGGAGAAACTCACTTTCTGAAGCATATTCACCGTTTAAGCGATTGTAAGAGCACATCACACTCCATGGCTGACTCTTCTTAACTGCACCTTCAAAGCTAGCCAGATAAATCTCCCGCAGCGTCCGCTCATCAATAACGGCATCAACGGACATTCTCCGGTGCTCCTGATTATTTGCGGCAAAATGCTTGAGTGAGGTCCCTACTCCTTCACTTTGCACACCATTGATATGATTTCCACCCATCTCCGACGAGAGATAAGGATCTTCCGAAAAATATTCAAAGTTACGACCATTTAGTGGGGAGCGCTTAATATTTGTTCCCGGCCCGAGCAGAACAGCGACATTCTCTGCCTGACACTCTTTCCCTAGTGCTGCACCCACACGTCCGATTAAATCCCGATCCCAGGAAGAAGCCATCCCTGCTGCTGAAGGAAAACACGTTGCGGGTACACTGTTATGGAGCCCGAGGTGATCGGCACTCTCTTTTTGCTTACGTAAACCATGAGGTCCGTCCGTTACCATTAAAGAGGGGATTCCGAGTCGTTCAATGCCCTTAGTATGCCAAAAATCAAGCCCTGAGCAGAGTCCTGCTTTCTCCTCAAGGGTCATTTGTGCGATGAGTTCATGAATGTTGGTTTTCATAAAAATACCTCCTCTGAATGTATACTATCCTCATTTTAATCTACTTCATACCGGATTTATGGCATTATTATTGTATTTTTGGTATTCTTGTTGGGTAAGGAGGCTTTAAAATGTTGAATTATTTGGACGATCATGAAGGAGCTCAATATATCTGTAAAGCGCTGTATGAATCGCTTCAAATTCCTGTGTTTCTGCTTGACTCCAATCGAAGAATCGAGCTAGCGCTTCCTTCCTCTTCAGAGAGCGCCCCGTGGGCTCATAACATCAATGAACTCCTTTCAGAAATTGCAAATTCGAATAATAGAGAAAACAATTCTTATCACGATAGCTCAAATGCCTCAATACCAATCATTCGCACTACTAATTTCTTAGAGAATTATATCCTTCTCGATCTTCCTTTCGAGCATAATGGCGGAGGCACCATTGTAATGGGTCCCTCGTTATTTACTCAACTCTCAGGAGACAGTATCTTCAGTCTAATGCGTGACAATGAAGTACCCTACGGAATTCAGGATCAATGCCTTACTTACTATCGCAATCTGCCTGTAATGAACCGGATGAGATTGTACCATACCGCTATGCTTCTCTATTCTCTTATTACTGGAAAAACTCTGACCCTGAGCGAACTACTGCTTGACTCTCGAGCGCTTGAACCCAAACAGCCCTCTAGCGACAGCTTGGATTTGGATGTCTCTTACCGTAGAGAGAATACATGGTTCCATCACGAGCCTATGCTGGAAAAGGCTCTATTTCACCATATCAAAAATGGGAATAAAGCCGAGCTGCTACGAAGCCAAGCTTCATTCCCCGAAGAAAATTACGGTGTACTCTCTAAAAAAAGTCAGTTACGCAGCAAAAAAAATTTGGCGATCTCCTGTATTACCCTCGCTACACGTGCAGCGATAGATGGAGGGCTGTATTGGGAGATTTCCTATACCCTCAGCGATTTTCATATCCAGCATATCGAAGAACTGAAGGATATTCCCGCAGTAGACAACGCTCTTCTTCATGCGCTTTGTGATTTCGCTGACCATGTCAGAAATAATAGAAGTGCACAACTGTCGCGAACTGTGGCCCTCTGTAAGAACTATATTTTTAATCATCTGTATGAAGAGCTTTCCCTAGATAACCTGGCAATGGTTGCAGGCTTGAACAGGAGTTATCTCTCTCAGCTATTCAAGAAAGAGACCGGGTTCACCGTTAGCGATTTTATTCAAATCGAACGAATTGAAGAAGCTAAACGGCTAATTGAATTACCTGGAATCCACCTATCCGACATTGCTACCCGTCTGCAATTCAACGACCAAAGCTATTTCACCAAAGTATTTAAAAAATACACGGGCGTCACCCCTAGACAATTCAAAACCAATAAGGATACTAACAGTAATTAAAAAAAGACAAGAAAGAGCGCATTCAAAGGGTGTTAGGGGGGATCATGGATACAAAATCGTCAAAGATCTTTCTGAGCATATTGAGAATTCCGAATCAACGCTTTATCCAATTTTAAAGCGTTTAGAGACACAAAACTGTGAGACCGTGTATTCGACTGAACACAATAGTCGATTGCGAAAATATTATAAAATCACTCCGCAAGGGAAAGATAAAACCCATGATTTTCTAAAGGAATGGGAGACTGTCTTAGCGCTACATAAATTCATTAAAGGTGATTTTAGCAATGTAGAGATGGATAAGGATCTGAATATCGAGACCAAAAATGACCATGCGTTGTTGTCCGGAGTGAGCGTAAAAGGTTCCATCGATGCAACCCTTTCAAATGGCGATTTAGAGGTAACAAAAGTTGCGGTCGGGGATACTTTGAAAATGAAAGCAAAAAATGGGGACATTACAAGCAAAGCATCCAAAGGGAAAAATAGATATAGATCTTACATTTGTTGATTAAGGATAATCTCTTCATTAACATGAGTTGGAATAGGAAAAAAGCCTGGGAACCTATTTAATAGTTTCCCTCAGGCTTTTTTTAGAATGGTAACCAAATTCGATTAAAGATCAGTGATGGCTGCCAGAACAGAATTGTTGAAGTAATCAACATACATATTTTTAAATGGCTTCTGGTGATCCAACTCTACGGATAAATGAACGGTCACCGTCTGATAAATCGGATCAACGCAAAGGAAAGGACCTGCCGCGCCCCAGTGTGAATAGGCTTCTGGAGAGAACAAATCTCCACCATCACGCTTCGAGCCGTTAATCGCCCATCCGTACCCCCAATACGCTTCTGGAAAAACCTCGTCTCTATATTGTGAGGATACGCCTGGAATTTGGTTGCGGGTCATTTCTTTTACGGTAACCGGACTAAGAAATCGTACTCCGTTATATATCCCACCGTTAAGAAACATCTGGCCAAAGACAGCCAAATCCATAGCCGTGGAGTACGCGCCGCCCCCCGCAGATACGGAATTCAAATTATACTCGCTGTCTACCCATTCCGCGCACGCCGCTTCTGGTGCACGTCTTACTACTTTGTCCAGCACGTCCATGGGTACACGATAATATGTATTTTCCATACCAAGCGGTTTAAAAATGGTTTCCTTTACGAATACATCATAAGCCTGTCCGCTAACGCGCCGGATGATTTCACCCAACAGCTCATAACCATATCCGCAATAAGACATCACCGTACCAGGTTCGTTACTAAGCGGTGCATCATAACCGCCATATAAGTACTTATGCTGATCTGGATCTTGATTAGGTTCGTGTGGAGGGTATTCTCCTTGTTCCTTTTTCAACTGTCCGTTCTGCCAAATCACCTCACCCTCCAGGCCAGAGGTATGTGTCAATAAGTGATGTACGCATACCTTAGTTTTGCCTTCACCTGTAAATTCGGGGAGGTAATCGGAAACAGGTCTGTTTAGACCAATCTTCCCTTGTTCCATTAACATCATTATAGCGGTTGCCGTAAACAGTTTTGTTATAGAACACAGCGGATAAATAGCATCTACAGTTAATTCCGCTGCGCCTGGCTCCGGACCGAATTTCCCGTTCGCTTGATGGACCAGTAGCGTACCCTTTCTTGCAGCAACAATAACTTGTGCCGGTGTGATGTTGTCTTCAACCATTTGTGCAGCTGCTATACGTATGCGCTCTACACCGTAAGCCGACACACCTGCTTGTTCTAAAGAATGAAATAATAGTTCTTTCATGGATAGCCCCCCTAAACAAATTTATTCAATACATATATAAACTATTATACAAATATATTAAATAATCCTGCTTACTCACTATTTACCTGTGACTACATGGTTAATGGGCTATTCTTAATAAAATAAAACGCTAATCTCGGGTTTATCCCGAAAATTAGCGTTTTATTTTAACCGCATCCACTTCTTCACTAAGAGACCGCTACCTTAAAAGCATCGACATTTAATGCCGTCCCATTGATGGTTAGTGTGGCGTTGTAATAACCGCGATCACCACTCGGCTTACATTTATAATCACCCGAACATCCGCACACAAAGAATTTTGTATTTGTATACCCTGGATATATATTAGTAAGCTTTCGGTAAAACAAATGCCCATGATGTGTAAAAATAGCCAGTACTTTATCTCTCACCTTTACAGGAATAGACGTAAAAAACTTAGCAGTCTCCGCCGCGCTTAATACATGGCTAGGATCGACCGTGATCCCGCTCACTTTTAAAGGCCAATGAAAATCAATAATGTAGTAATGCTGGTCATCTAAATTCTTTAATAGATTTATACTGGCCGGCGAAAATTTTCCAAGCGCACAATTGAGCCATACGTACTTCACTTTGCCCTGTGTCCCAGGGAAATTCATTTGTCCTTCAACAGCCCCTAAATATTGTGTGAATAAGGACTGGGTACTTGCCTCCCAATTTCCAATCGATGCTTTATAGGGGATGCTTCCGAGCGTGCTAGTAACTGTATCCTTGAAGTCCTTGTAATAGGCATTTGCATTATTTCCATGATTCGCTCCCGCTTGCGTGTTATCTCCTCCAAAAATAACAAACCTCTTATTCCCGCTCCCCACAGCCTTTGGCAGAAGATTTCTAAAAATGCTTGCGCTATTCCCATATCCCACATGGCTATCCCCAATAACCGCGAAATTAATAGTCTGGGCTTTTGCTTTAAGATTCAGATTACGTTTGGGCTTAGGACTGGCAAGAAGCCTTCGCTTCTTAGTGGAGGCTATCTGCTTTTTCATCTTAATCACCTCTTTAAAATGGATGAAGAATTCCTGGTAGTATGTATATTCGATCCAATGTGCTTTCTCTTGGACAGACGTATCCTTTAAAAAGAATATATAGAGCAGATAATTAACAGGCTTATCTAAAAAGGTAAGATGTTATAATGAGTTCCACAGACGTCAATAATACAGTTCAATCTATAGCATTATAGTTTCAAAATATATTCAAGTAACGGAGGCCTTATTTTGAATAACGTTATCCCGGAATGGGCCGAATCTCATTTTCCTTTATATAGCGCTGGCAGCATTCAATCGATGTATGGGACCTCAAATCTACCAAGAGTTCAGATTCATGAGAATCTAACCGTATTACTGGCCGTTGCCGCTGGTAAAGGAAGCCTTGAAGTCAATAATCTAACCTATGAGCTTACGGAAGGAAGCGTAATCCTTCTCCCCGCTAATACTCATGCCTCTATAATTACAAATCTCCAGCAGCCGCTTCATGCCTATAAGCTCACCATCTGGATTCAAGAGCAGACTCAAACTATACCTGGCAGTACGATGGTACGAAAAAGCGAAATAGCTTCGAGTTCAAATATGCTGTTGTTTCCTTATGAGCCTACCATTGTATCCAGTGTCAAGGAGTTGTATCTTCACCGACTGCCAGATCGAGAAACACGTCATGTACAGAATCAAATGCTCTTTCATCAGATTATTCTACAATTGCTTGAACAGCAGGAAGCCAGATATACAGTCAACGAGCAGCCATCGATGGAACGGAGCATTTCTTACCTGGAGAATCACTTTAGCGAAAAAATAACACGTGAGCACTTAGCCGCCATTGCGGGTGTAAGCAGCTCGCATTATTCAACGCTGTTCAAGCAGGTAACAGGCTTCAGCCAGAGCGAATACTTGTCGCGGCTACGGGTCCATAGTGCCAAGGAGCTTTTGCTTAACGGTTCAGGTACACTTAGGGAAATTGCGCTAAAGGTAGGCTACAAGGATGAATTTTATCTCAGCCGTCGTTTTAAGCTGCAGACAGGCGCATCTCCATCTGGTTACAGCCGAAGCTCTTTCCAGCGAGTTGCCGTAATGCTCACCCCATATGCAAGCCATTTACTGTTACTTGGCTTAGAACCTGCGGTTACCATCTCTGAAAGTAGTGAATATTTGAATCTTTCGGATCAGGAGCCACCTCAGTCGATGAAGTTTATCAACACAAATAGCTCGGCTGAACAGATCCGATCGCTTTTACTTGATGCCAACGTTGAACTGATTATTGCGGCCAAAGAGCATTTGGAAGAATACGGATTGAATGCTGGGCAGCTACGGGCAGTAGCCCCTATTATGGAAGTCTCTTGGAACGAAATCGGCTGGAAAGATCAGCTCCGCCTAATTGGCCGAGCCATTCAGCGGAGTGATCGGGCTGAGCAGTGGTTAGATGCTTTTGAACAAGAAGAACTAGAAGCTCGTGCCGTGATACAGCAAGGTGCGATCGCTAACGAAATTGTGACCCTTCTGGTCATTAAACCGGACGAGCTACTCGTTTACGGGGCAAGAAATGTAGGCTATGTGATATACCAATCCCTTGGACTTAGAGCTCCGACCTTGATTGACAACGAGATAAAAAGACTGGGAGACCAGTTCCATTCAATTTCGATTGAAGTTTCAGATCTTGCAGATTATGCAGGAGACCGAATTTTAGTCATTGTATTTCCCGATGCCAAAGGCTCTACCGCGCACACTGAAGCGATCTTTCAATCCCCTTATTGGAGCCAGCTTTCCGCAGTGCAGCAGAAGAAAGTCCATTTACTTGATCTGGATGATTGGGTTCCTTATAACCCCGCTTCGATTCGCTTACAACTAGGACGTGCTGTAGCTTTATTCAGAGGCAAATAATAGTCCAAGTCTTTTTTCCAACAAAAAGGCATGGTTAGGCACATAAGGGATCCCTATAATGATTACAAATGCGAATGATTCTCATAATCACTCTAAAGCATAGGCTGAAGATTGATTTACACGGTTTGAATTGTTCAAAGTAACACTGTCATACAAAAAAAGGGGAGAATGATTTAATGAGAAAGATATTTATTCCGTTTGTACTTATTATGGGGATTGCACTCAGTGCTTGTGGGGGAAATCAGGCGAAGAATGATGCTAGTCCTACAAACAGCCCATCTTCTACTCCTGCTGCGGAGTCAGAAAGTGCGACTTTTACTTATCAATCCGAAGGCGGCCCTGTTGAGGTTCCAACACATCCTCAGCGTGTCGTTGTACTCACCCGTTTTTTAACCGGGAATGTCATGGCACTTGGTGTACCTGTTGTAGGTGTAGACGAAATGTCCAAAACCAATCCACGCTTTGAAGAACAGCTAAAAGACGTAGAAGCGGTTAGCGATGAAAGCCTGGAGAAAATCATTGAACTGCAGCCGGATCTGATCATCGGGCTCTCCGATATTAAGAATATCGATAAATTCAAGCAAATCGCACCGACCGTTACTTATACTTATAATAAAGTGGATTACTTAACCCAACAGCTGGAAGTCGGCAAATTGGTAAATAAAGAAAAAGAAGCTCAGGCTTGGGTCGATGATTTTAGTGCCCGTACCAAAAAAGCGGGTGAAGAAATCAGAGCGAAGATCGGTGATAATGCCACTGTCTCTGTTATTGAGACCTTTAATAAGCAATTGTATGTATACGGGTATAACTTTGGCCGCGGAACTGAACTCCTCTATGGGGACTTCAAGCTTGGCATGCCAGAAACAGTAAAGGAAAGCACCAAAACAGATGGATTCTTTGCTGTCTCGACAGAAGTGCTGAAGGATTATCTGGGCGATTACGTTATTTTCAGTAAAAATGCGGATGAGGACAATTCCTTCCAGAATACAGAAATCTACAAGAGCATCCCTGCTGTCAAAAATAATCATGTCTACGAAGCTGATGCAAAAGCATTCTATTTTAACGATCCACTTAGCCTTGAGTACCAGTTGGAATTCTTTGAACAACAATTTCTTGGAAAATAAAGATAATGACTACGAAGCAAACTTCCATTCCATTTTTATATAAGCTGCTTGGTAGCGTGCTGGTAATGGTTATATGCCTCGTGATTGCTATGCTATTCGGGGCTAAAGAAACCACTTTCAATGATCTGTGGCTCGCCATCACCTCAAATTCAAAAGCAGACAATGTCCTTATTCTGCGTGAGATCCGGCTGCCTCGCGAACTCGCCGCCATGCTGATCGGTGCGGCCTTTGCCGTATCCGGTGCTATCATGCAGGGGGTTACACGCAATCCATTAGCCGACCCAGGCCTGCTCGGTCTGACCTCGGGCGCGAATATGGCGCTGGCTCTTACGTTTGTATTTCTGCCGGGACTGAATTATTTTGGTACCATGATCGCTTGTTTCTTTGGCGCTGCCCTAGGAGCCGTGCTAGTGCTTGTTCTCGGTTCTGTTCGCCAAGGTGGCTTCTCTCCGATTCGAATCGTACTCGCCGGTGCAGCGGTATCTGCCTTTCTGTATGCTATCGCAAGTGGCGTAAGCATTGCCTTCAAAATATCCAAGGATGTATCCATGTGGACAGCGGGTGGATTGATTGGCACAACCTGGGGCCAGCTTCAGGCTATCGCACCTGTGATCCTCATCGGCATCGTGGTCGCATTATTTTTTTCAAACCAGTTAACCATTCTTAGCTTAAGTGACGAGGTAGCCATCGGTTTAGGCCAAAACCTAGCTTTGGTTAAAGGGATTCTATTCACTCTTATTATTCTGCTGACTGGAGCATCGGTCGCTCTAATTGGGGATATGGCTTTTGTGGGGCTGATGATTCCGCATATTGTCCGTAAGATTGTCGGTACCGATTACCGGTATATATTGCCGATCTCGATCTTTACAGGTGCATCGTTCATGCTTCTCGCGGATACAATTGGACGGACAATCCATGCACCTTATGAGACGCCAGTGGTCGCCGTAGTAGCTATGCTTGGGCTACCTTTCTTCTTGTTTGTTGTTCGGAAAGGAGGTAAAACACTCTCATGATTTCCTCTGCTCCCGTACGAAAGCAACGTATTATCCTATGTGTATGCAGCGGATTGATTCTGCTGACAGCAATCGTCAGCATGGGAATCGGATATTCTTCTCTATCTTTTGACAGACTGCTTCCGGTTCTGTTCGGGCATGGAACCTTTAAAGAGGACTTTGTATTATTCTCTGTAAGATTGCCGCGGATTCTGATTACACTGCTGGCAGGCATGGCCTTGGCGTTATCCGGTTCCATTCTGCAAAGCGTTACACGAAACGATCTAGCCGACCCCGGTATTATTGGTATCAACTCCGGTGCAGGTGTGGCTGTCGCTGCTTTCTTTCTCTTTTTCCCGGTTAGCGCCGGATCATTCATTTATGCGCTGCCGCTGGTTGCTTTCATAGGGGCATTACTTACAGCAGCGTTAATCTATCTTTTTTCATATAGTCGGACTAAGGGGCTTGACCCTGTTCGGTTAGTGCTTGTTGGGGTAGGGTTCTCCCTAGCGCTGTCTGGCGTTATGATCGTGATCATTTCCTCCGCGGATCGTGCCAAGGTAGATTTTATTGCTAAATGGATCGCGGGGAATATATGGGGTACAGATTGGCCATTCATCTGGGCTTTACTGCCTTGGTTGATCTTACTAGTTCCCTTTACCCTGTACAAATCGCAGCGACTCAACCTGCTCAGCCTAAGTGAAGTATCTGCCATTGGTGTCGGGATGAATCTCGAACGTGAACGTATCGTTCTGATTCTCACGGCAGTTGCAGCTTCAGCCTCCGCAGTTTCTGTCACAGGTGGGATCGCCTTCATCGGACTGATGGCTCCACATATTGCGAAATCGCTAGTCGGCCCGCGTAATCAGATGTTTATTCCCGTCGCTGTGTTGTTGGGCGGCTGGCTACTTCTGATCGCGGACACCGTTGGCCGCAATCTCGTCGATCCTGACGGTATTCCGGCAGGAATCATGGTGTCGCTAATCGGCGTACCTTATTTCGCTTATTTATTGCTTAAGAAATAAGCATTTGTTTAGACAAAAAAACCTCGGCACAATTACCGAGGTTCTTTCTACTGCCACTCCTATTTATATAGGCTGAATAAAAGATTATAACGAATAGCGAGAAGGATCGGAGGGGAAGTTTGGAACTGCAGGAGCGCTAGCGACCGTCTTTGTCATCAGATTTCAACCGAGAAGAGCGGTATCTAATCAGCTAAATCTTCATATCCTTACCCGTATAATCTACAAACATGAAATGACCTTCCCGTGTAGTTCGCTTCTCGATCAGGTCTAGGATTCCCTCGGCACTATGATTAGGATTTGTTGGTGCCTCTGCCCCGCCCATATCCGTGTGCATCCAGCCGGGATGCACGCTGAGCACTTGAATCCCGCGTTCTTTTACATACACATGCAGCTGCTGTGAGAACATATTGAGCGCCGTTTTGGAAATGCCATAAGGATAGTCGTTCGGGTAAGCATTCGTTATACTTCCTGCTTCCGACGATATATTGATGATCGAGCATTCGGGTTCCGTGAGTAACGGCAAGAAATGCTTAACCACTCGCATTGGTCCATACAGATTAATATCCATCGTTGTGAGCATATCTTGGAAATCCAATACTTCAATCGATGTATCCCGGGCGCTGAGCACCGCCGCATTATTAATAATGGCACCGAGCGAGCGTCCTTGTTCTTGTAGACTCGCAGCAAGTGCCGCGATTCCCGTCTCGTCCGTCACGTCCAGCGCAGCGATGGTAAGCTTATCTCCATAGGTTTCAGCAAGCTGGGATAACGCTGTTTGTTCCTGAGCGGGACGGCGAACCCCGGCAATAACTCCATGACCACGCTTCAGCGCTTCAGCCGCCAGCTCATAACCTAGTCCACGTCCTGCACCGGTAATAATAATATTCATAATTACTCCTCCCCGTTATCTTTATCGTTCTCTAGCAGCTCCACAATCACCTTTAACTCCTTGAAAGTGTCCATATAAGCATAACGCCCACCGGTATACTCACCCTTTTGCTGAAGTGGAAAGCCTTTGCCTTCTAGCAGCATTATCTTTTCTTTCATTCCTTCAACCACAAAAGCAATATGATGAGGTCCCTCACCATGCTCATTCAAGTAATCGCGCCACGTACTCGGCTCATGATCCGGTTCAATCAATTCCAGCTGCAAAGAGCCCATATCAAAAAAAGCCAGCTTAGCCCGCGCCTGCGTCGCCACGCCATTATGCCGTGTCTGTGCAACATCTTCTGTATCTGTAACGATAATTTCCGGCTTTTTGAGTCCAAAAAACTCGGCATATGCCGTACTTACCTTTTCAACATCATTCACTAATATTCCAATCTGCGTAACAAAATGATTGCCTAGCCATCCTGACATGCGTATCAACCTCCTATTAGTCTGACAAGTCCACCATACCGATTCTTTGAAAGGGCTGTCAAGCCCGAAAAGAAATCGCTCCGAGCCAGTGAAAATAAAGCCCAGCCACTTTCAGCGCTATCAAAGGCATTTTCGCCTCTCTTTTCTCCAAATCGACCACTTTCGGCGCTATCAAAGGCATTTTTGCCTCTCCGATACCGTAACTGGTTAAGATTACTTTGTGCGTGATATTACTTTTTGTTTCGCTTAATCACCAATCCGGTTATAGAATGAAAAGTTTACATTAACAAAAAGGGGTGAGGAACGATGGACCATAGAAAAAGATCACGCCTGATGCAGCAGTTTATTTTTGTCGGGCCGACTTCCTTGTTTTTCTTTATGATTGTGCTGATTCCTTTCTTTTTAGGACTCTATTATTCATTTACCAGCTGGAACGGAATCTCGCGTCATGTGGAGTGGGCCGGACTCCGGAACTATCTACATATATTCACGAAGGACCCTTCCTTTCTTCATTCATTCTGGTTCACAGCGAAGTTCACTTTATTTGGCCTGGTGCTGACCAATCTGCTCGGCTTCGCACTCGCTTATGTACTGACCCGTAAGCTGTTCACGCGTAATGTCCTGAGAACGGTATTTTTTGTCCCTCATGTCATTGGTGGACTTTTGCTCGGGTTCATTTGGCAGTTTATTTTTGTAAGAGGATTCTCCTCGATTGGACAGGCTACGGGCTGGTCCTTCTTTAATCTTCCGTGGCTGGGCACCGGAGGGACAGCCTTCTGGGCGATAGTGATCGTATTTGTCTGGCAAAATGCAGGGTACCTAATGGTCATCTACATTTCTGCAATCAACAACGTTCCCAAAAGCCTGCTTGAAGCCTCAAAAGTGGATGGCGCCGGACGCTTTCAGGCTCTACGCCATGTCATCATCCCGCTGGTTATGCCGGCTGTAACCGTTTGTCTGTTCCTTTCTATCTCCTGGTCGTTTAAGCTGTTCGACCTTAACCTGTCGCTGACCAAGGGTGGTCCCTTCAAAGCTACCGAATCTGTAGCGTTGAATATTTACAATGAGGCCTACACTATTAGCCGATTCGGGATGGGCTCAGCGAAAGCGATGATTTTCTTCGTCATTGTGGCCTTGATCTCCCTGCTACAGGTTAGAGCAACTAAGAAAAGAGAGGTGGAGCTGTAATGGAGACTACCGCCAAGAAATTCAATGTGCCCCTGCTTCTCGTCGAAGTGATTGCGATCCTGCTGGGCCTTCTATTCCTAGTACCGTTTTACTTTCTGCTAGCTAACTCGGTTAAAAGCTATAGTGAGATTCTTTCGGATTCCGCTGCGTTGCCCTCCGTATTCCAGTGGAGCAACTACGCCGAAGCTTGGAAAGCCATTAATTTTCCTCGTGCCTTCCTAAACTCTTTTATTATCACGGTGATTAGTAATATTCTGCTAGCGTTCCTCTGCTCTATGTGCGCTTACAAAATGGTCCGCAATAACAGCTTATATAACCGCATACTTTATATTGCCTTAGTGGCCGCTATGGTTATTCCATTTCAGGCGATCATGATCCCGCTGGTGCAAGTCGTTAGCGGTCTGGGCGTCATGGATTCAACCGCAGGTTTGATTTTAGCGTACCTTGGATTTGGCGCCCCTATGACTGTATTTCTGTTCCATGGCTTCGTCAAATCGGTACCTCTTGATATTGAGGAGGCTTCGAGAGTAGATGGCAACAGTCCTTATGGTACCTTTTTCCGGATTGTGCTTCCGCTCATGCAGCCGATTATTGTCACTGTCATTATTCTGAATACCCTGTGGATCTGGAACGATTACTTAATGCCTTCGCTTATTCTGCAGGACCCGGTGCTTCGCACCATTCCCATCGCCACTTATAGCTTCTTCGGACAATATACGAAACAGTGGGATTTGGCGCTTCCGGGACTTGTGCTCGGGATTACGCCTGTGGTCATTTTTTTCCTAGCGATGCAAAAATATATTATTGAAGGCATTGCCCAAGGCTCCGTAAAGGGCTAACGATACATGTTATTTTCAGCCAGAGAGGATGAATGAATATGAGAACCAAACGTGGAATTCTCCTCGCATGCTCCCTGCTGCTGGCTGCCCTGACAGCCGGCTGCGGAGATAACAGCGACAATGCGAATGGAGTTAAAACCGTGCATATCTACCAGTTCAAGGTTGAAATATCTGAAGCGCTCGCTTCGCTTAAGACTGAATTTGAGAAGGAACACCCCAATATTAAGCTGGAGGTCCAAAGCGTCGGTGGCGGGACCGATTACGGCGCCTCCCTACGCGCCAAGTTCTCATCTGGAGATGAACCGGATATCTTCACCATCGGCGGCAACAATGAACGTGATATGTGGCTGGAATATCTGGAGGACCTGAGCGGCGAAGCTTGGGTCAAGGATGTAAAGCCACTTGCAGCAGAACAAATGACCATCGATGGCAAGCTCTATGGCATGCCGATGAATCTGGAAGGATACGGCTTCATCTATAATAAGGACCTATTTAAAAAAGCCGGCATCACCGAGAAGCCATTGACGCTAACCGCTCTGCGCGAAGCCTCAGAGAAGTTGAAGGCAGCTGGCATCACACCTTTTGCGAACGGCTACCAGGAATGGTTCGTGCTTGGCAATCATAATGTGAACGTACCTTTCGCCCAGCAGCCTGATCCGGAGGCATTCATCGCCGGACTTACAGACGGTTCCAAAACCTTCGCCGGAGACCCTATTTTCTCCAAGTGGATCGATCTACTCGACCTTACTGTAGAGTACGGCAATAAGAACCCTCTCTCGACAGACTATAATACCCAAGTCACTATGCTAGCGAGCGGAGAAGCCGCAATGATGCAGCAGGGCAACTGGACGCAAGGACAGATCGATGGTATCGATCCTAATCTAAATTTGGGTATCCTGCCGATGCCCATTGACGACACCCCCGAAGACAACGACAAGCTGTATGTAGGCGTGCCAAGCAATTGGGTGATCAATAAAAACTCCCCCGTTAAGCAGGAAGCCAAGGTCTTCCTGGATTGGCTGGTCACCTCCGAGACTGGGAAAAAGTATATCACTAAGGAATTCCAGTTCATCCCTGCGCTCGACAGCATTAAGGGCACCGAAGAAGATCTTGGAGCGCTGGGCGCCGAAGTGTTAGCCTATACCGATAAGGATCAAGCACTAACCTGGAACTGGACCCGTCTGCCAAACGGGATGCCACAGGAATTATCCAGCAGCATTCAAGGCTATCTCGGTGGAAAGCTGACGAAAGAAGGCATGCTGAAGGAATTTCAAGTCAACTGGGATAATCTCAGTGTGCAGTGAGTAACCCGCTCTGCACATCAAAAGCCGCGCAATGATGCGCGGCTTTTCCTTTGATCGCATTCATTTGACTAGTTAGCACGCAGCATACTTATTTGTCTGGCAAGATACACTGGCGTATAGGGCATGTCATCTCGAAGCCAAGAAATAACCGTGCCAATTAAGGCTGCAGAACCGTACCAAACGGCAATGTCCTTCTGTATGGGCATCTTGGAATGATCAGCCGCACCCTCCTTTTTCTCCTGGTGTGCAGAAATGATTTCCGCCATCAAGTCAAACAGTCGATCAGTAAAAATCGGGCTCCGTTTCGATGTGAGTATAACTTTGTAGAATTTTGCATTTTCCGCAATATGCTTTAGCAGACTCTCAAGTATTCTTAAATTCTCTTCTTCAACCGATTCGTGATCATTATCTTCGTTGTTCACTACTTGTAGAATGTCCTCCACCATTTCATCCGCCATCTTTTCTAACATATCCGGCAGGTCCCGATAATGCAGATAAAAAGTAACCCGATTGATTTTAGCCCGCTCTGCAATACGGTTTACTGATATTTTCTCAATATCCATTTCCTCAAGCAATTCAATCACAGCATCTCTAAGCAATTGACGTGTACGAAGTACCCGTGGATCTGTACGTTGCGATGTGTTATTCATCCTACTCTCTCCAATCTTTTACATTCATATCGTAAACTACAATTTTTAATAAATTGTTGTTTTTTCATGAGAAAACACTACAAATTTAAAATGAATGTAAACTATTTTACATTTTTTCGCAAATCGTTGCTTGATTACATGAAAATTTCATTTATAATCTAATTCATGCATTGTAAACTATACAACACACTGTAAATTTAGTCCATGATCGAAGATTTGAAAGGATGGAGTGGAGTGAGTACAAAGACAGAAGTAACAAGCAGTTCCGTAAAAAAGGGACCCATCTTATTCATTATGATTTTGGGCGCCTTTCTTGCAACACTGAATCAAACGGTAATGAGCGTTGCCGTTCCGGAGTTAATGCATGATTTTGATATCACGGCTGCTACCGCTCAGTGGCTCACAACAGGCTATATGCTGATTAATGGGGTTCTGATCCCAATTACAGCATATTTGATGCAACGGTTTACGACGCGAGAGCTTTTTCAAGCATCCATGTTTATATTTTTGGCTGGAACGATCGTTTCGGCGCTCGCAACTAACTTCCCTATTCTGCTGACCGGTCGTATGATTCAGGCAGCTGGTGCCGGGATTATCATGCCACTGCTCACGAATGTCATCTTGACCCTGTTCCCTCCGGAAAAGAGAGGGGCGGCCATGGGGATGGTAGGGTTAGCCATTATTTTTGCGCCTGCCATTGGACCTACTCTAGCCGGATATATTTTGGAGCATTATTCTTGGGAAACTATGTTCTATGGCATGATTCCATTGACCGTTATTGTAATTATCTGCGGATTTATTTATTTAAAAAATGTATCGGAGCGCATCTTTCCCAAGTTGGATATTGTTAGCGTAATTCTTTCTACGATTGGTTTTGGAACCTTGCTGTATGGCTTCAGCCGCGCTGCCAGCGCTGGCTGGTCAAGCGCGGAAGTGCTGTTGTCTCTGGGCCTGGGTGTCCTTTCCCTTGGCTTGTTTACTTGGAAACAGCTAGCTTCCCAGAACCCGCTGCTTGATCTTCGAGCCTTCAAATACAGTATGTTTTCCTTAACGACTGTCATCAGTATCGCAGTTACCATCGTGATGTATGCAGATATGATGCTGTTGCCTCTGTATCTGCAGAATGCCCGTGGCTTTACAGCGATGGAATCCGGCTTGCTGCTGCTTCCTGGTGCACTCATTATGGGTTTACTAATGCCGATAACCGGGAAGCTGTTCGACCGGTTCGGGGCAAAATGGCTTGCCATCATCGGTCTACTCATTACAATTGCAACTACGCTAAGCTTTGTGAACTTAACGGACTCAACCAGTTATATGTATCTGGTCTATATGTCAACAGGACGCCGGATCGGGATGGCTCTGCTCCTGATGCCTATCCAAACTTTAGGGCTAAATCAATTGCCTTCCAAGCTTAGTGCGCACGGTACAGCGATCTCGAATACCATTCGACAAGTGGCTGGCGCCGTGGGGACTTCCCTACTCGTCACCGTAATGACGAGTCGTACCACAACGCATATGAAGGATATGCTAGCCTCCGGTAGCACACAAAACGGAACACAGGAACATATGATTATGGAGGCTTCCATCCAAGGTATCAATGATTCCTATCTAGTCATTGTTGGTATCGGCATTCTCGGCCTGCTGCTCTCTTTCTTCATTAAACGTGTTGGGCAAGCGCCTGATCTTGAGCAAGAACCCGAAGTGAAGCTCAAAAAGATCATCGCCAAAGAAGCTTAATATATAAAAGCAAATAGCACTATTTAAAGTAAATTGCAAAAGAGATCAGCAATGTTAATCATTGCTGATCTCTTTTTAGTCTGACAACTACCCTGCTTACAACCTCGGACGGTTCACTATCCTGTATCCTGAATATAACCTCCACTCGTTTCTTAAAAATTGCCCATTGCGCAATTTTGCCCTTTGGGCAATAATATAAAAATAGAAAATAGAGCACAGACTATCCTCTGTACTTAAGAAAGGAGATCGCATAGAATTTGAACCCCAAACAGACGCTGCGCGACAAAAAAAAAGAAGCTACTGCCTATGCCTTAGCCAAATCTGCCTTCGAGCTTGCGCTTGAACTAGGGATGGACGGCTTCATCGTCGACGACGTTGTCCAGAAAGCCGGCTACTCCCGGCGGACCTTTGCCAACTACTTCTCATGCAAAGAGGAGGCGGTAGCCGCATATTTTATCAGCAACTCTTCAAGAGAGGGTCAGAGCAAGCTATTCGAGGACCTGCCACCAGATGCAACACCGCTGGATGCTCTGTATAAATTGTTCAAGCTGCAGTTCACTTCCGAGTTTCTGTATCAATTGCGGCAATTCGTATCGCTGGCAAATCAATATCAGTCACTGGAGCCTTATATCCTCAGCGTATTCCGCCGCCTGCAGATTGCCGCGCAGGAAGTGCTCGAACAGTTCACTCATGGGCGCTATGCCGACGGATATACACATCTTCTCGCTGGTGCCGTTTACGGAGCGTTCGTGCCGATTCTGGATGGACGTCTGAATGTCATGCTACCAGGTGAAGCGCAGGATGAACACTCCGATGCCATATCGTTCGACCAATATCTAAATTCAATGTTCACTTATTTACGAAAAGGTTTCTAATTTAGAGATACAAAGGAGAAAACCATAATATGTCTACATTTCTGTACCGATTGGGTAAATCTGCATATACCAAGCCCTGGTATTTTCTTACGGTCTGGATTCTGATTCTTGGTGTTATAGGCGCATTGCTTGGTGTCAATGGTATCCAGTCCAGCTCGGAAATGAAAATTGAAGGCACTGAATCGCAAAAAGTACTGGATATGCTGGTCAAGGAGCTTCCAGCGGCTGCTGGCGGTCAGGCGAGCGTTGCCTTCACCGCGCCTGATGGAGAACGGCTAGATACGCCGGAGAGATCAGCAGTGATTCTGAAGGCTATAAATGATGTCTACAGCATGGATTATATCATCAATCCTGCTGAACTGGCCGCGCAAGCCGCGGCGGCTGCGGGTCAAGCTGCAGGAGCAGACCCATCTGCAGCTGCTGGTGGCCAGACTGCCACTTCTGACCCTTCGGCGGCGGGTCAGACAGACGCTGCGGGTCAAGCTACTGCTGCAGCTCAGGCCGCTCCTTACGGGCCACTAATCCTTGATGGTGCTCCGGTTCCCGGCGTCATGCTGTCCGCCGACGGCAGCATCGCCCTGTTCCAATTCCAGTTCACGGTTCAGCAGACATCTCTCCCCTCTTCTGTACCAGATAACGTTATTAAGGCTGTAACCGAGGTGGAGCAGGCAGGCTCCGGGATCACAGCCATTCCGAGTGATTCGCTCAAAAGCACACCGTCCATCGGATCTACGGAAGCGATCGGCGTAGCCGTCGCAGCAGTTGTGCTGTTTATTACACTCGGTTCGATTGTTGCAGCCGGACTGCCGCTGATTACCGCACTCCTTGGCGTCGCGATTAGCGTCGGCGGTGCTTTTGCTCTTTCGAATATTGTGCACATGAATGACATTACACCCATTCTCGCAGTCATGATCGGTCTGGCTGTCGGTATCGACTACTCTTTATTTATCGTGAACCGGCAGCGGCGGTTAATTCTCGATGAGAATTTAAGTGCCAAGGAAGCAGCAAGCCGAGCGGTCGGCACCGCCGGCAGTGCAGTATTCTTCGCCGGACTGACCGTCATCATCGCCCTTTGCGGCATGTTGGTCATCGGCATCGGCTTCTTGTCAACCATGGCTCTCGTTGCTGCTGTCAGCGTTCTGATCACTGTTCTGTTGGCGCTTACCCTGCTGCCTGCACTGCTGGGTCTGGTAGGCGAACGGATCTGCACCGTCAAGGCACGTTCAAAGAACGTAGCTTCCGCGGGCAAAGCCCGCCACGGGTTCTCACACCGCTGGGCGAACGCTACGGTAAAATACCGCTGGGCTATCATTGTTCTAGTGGTCTTGGTTCTTGGCACAGCGGCGATTCCAGTCACCAAAATGGAGTTAGGTATTCCGTCTGGCGCTTCAGCAAATCTGGACACTCCAGCACGCCAGAGCTATGACATCATCTCCAAGGGCTTCGGCGAAGGGTTCAACGGTCCGCTACTCCTTGTGGCCCAGCCAAACAACCCGTCCGACAAGATTTCAATGCAGACACTTGGCAAGCTGGTTCAAGAGCTGCAAATGCATGATAACGTCACGCTTGTGTCCCCAATGGGCGTCAACGCGACCGGAGATATTGCTATTATCAGTCTGATTCCTAAAACCGGCCCTACAGATACAAAAACGAGAGATTTGGTGCAGGATCTGCGTAATCCCGCTTCCAGCCTCGCATCAGCAAATGATGTAACGCTTGGCGTGACCGGTTTCACTGCGATTAATATCGATATGTCTTCCAAGCTATCCGACGCGTTTCCCTTGTATATTGGCATCATCGTAATCCTATCACTAATTATTCTATTACTCGTTTTCCGGTCAGTCATCGTTCCGATCAAGGCGACGGTAGGCTTTATTCTCAGCGTCCTCGCTACTTTTGGCCTAACCACGGCCGTCTACCAGTGGGGATGGCTGCACTCTCTGTTTGGTTTTGACACAGGAGGCCCACTGCTCAGCTTTATGCCAATTCTGGTCACCGGCATTCTGTACGGACTGGCGATGGATTATCAGGTATTCCTCGTCAGCTCCATGCGTGAGGCTTACGTCCATGGACGTCATGGCAACGACAGTGTCGTTCAGGGTTACGATCTCGCCAGCCGCGTCGTACTTGCCGCAGGCGTAATCATGGTTTCCGTCTTCGCTGGCTTCATCTTCGCACCTGATGCGATGATCAAGCAGATCGGATTTGCGCTGGCTTTCGGCATCCTGATCGATGCTTTCATCATCCGAATGACGCTCGTTCCGGCGGTAATGGCCGTCTTCGGCGACAAAGCCTGGTGGCTTCCGAAATGGCTAGACCGCTTGCTTCCGAACCTCGATGTCGAGGGTGATAAGCTAATTGCCATGCTCAATGCCAAGGGAGAAGGTAAGAAATAAGAAGTGGACAGCCTTTAGACAGTCTCCCCAAAATTTTGAAGAGCATGACCCTGCGAACTACCTGCAGGGTCTGCTTTACTTTTTATGGCATTACGGTTCTGCCTGTGTCAGAGAAATCTTCTCTATATTGATCGACGAACAAATTAACCTATCGGGTGAGTTGGTTTCTGTTAGTATAAATTTAGCACATATTGTTGTACTTTCCACAGATTCTCGTTGCCTCCTTTCTGGCATAGCCATATCCCTTGTCCTATACATATACAAGAACAGCGATTCTCCAAGGATGGGAGAATCGCTGTTTTGTGTCGTTTACGTTTTTTTAATATTTCTTGCTACCAAATTATAAAGGCGCTTCTTTCTAAGCTGAGCTTACAGCTTCCAGATGCGGTACAAGATCACTGCTGCTTCAGCACGGGTAAGCGTGTCGTTAGGCGAAATTCTACCATTCTTACCGTTCACAATCCCGAATCTGATCAACAAGGATGCACTGTCTTTCGCGTAGCTGGAGATACTTGCTTCATCGAGATAAGCAATTAAAGCGCCGCTCGCCTTGACTTGCTTGCCGGATACCGCCAGTGCCCGTGCGGTCAGCACCATCATATCTTGACGAGAGATTTCACTGTATGGTCGGAACGTATCATCTTCAAAGCCTGTGGCAATTCCCAGTTCCTTCGCGATAACTAGTTCATCATAATAATAGTCTGTCTTTTGAACATCGCTGAACATCGCTGAACTATTGCCCGTTCCCTTCAGTTCAAGCACTCTGACAAGAAGAGCAATGAAATCTGCCCGCTTTATAGAATCTGCAGGTGAGAAATTATTCATGCTCGTTCCTTGAATGACATTGCGAGCTGCCATAACATCTATGGCTTGTTTTGCCCAAGTTACGCTCTGCAGGTCTCCGAAGTTTTTATTTACAAAGGTTACTGCATAAATGCTGAAGTGGGTCGTTTGAAATACAACCGTTTGGGTGGCAGCATCATATCGACCATTCGGAACCGGAGCTACGTTGCCTTTATCATCGATGTACCAAACAACGATTAAATCCGGATTACTTAGTTCCTCCCCTGTCGGTGTATACGGAATGGATACCGTGACAGGAGCTTTAGGGTTATTCCATGGAATGACTTTATCGCCTGATACAACACTTAGATCAATAACCGGACGGTTGCCGATCAAATTGCGGGTGGCTGCATTCAAGCTGTCCGTTGAAACCGTACTTATACGTATAGTTACTTGCTCAGCATTATCAGTTACGTTGGACAGCATATTGCTTGGAATTCGGATTGTAGCATTTTCCGTCTTAAGCAATAGCTCATAGTTTTCTTTCCCCATCAAGCTTTGGGTAGGCAATTGTATATCATACACTTGCGCATCCGTTTGCTTTGGTACTTCGATTACGATTTGTTTCTTGCCATTTTCCGCGGCTGTAGCTTGTTCAAGCGCTTTTTTCAAATTGTCGCTGGAGATTGTTCCTATGGCACGCCCGTTTTCAGATTTGACCTCCGGTGTAATCGTAACAACACCATCTTTGTATGCAATGGCTGCAGGCTGTGGAGTTGTTACTGCACTGCCAATGTTGCTACTACCAGTTGGTTCATTGGTTGGCGCTGGTGTTGCTGTAGGAACAGGAGTCGGAGTTGCTGATGGTTCCGTCGGATCTGTTGGATCTGTTGGGTTCGTCGGTGTTGGTGTTGGTGTTGGTGTTGGTGTTGGTTCCGAACCCGCAGATTTACCCTTGAGGGTAAGCACACCATACACAGATGTGTCCATATATCCAGTACCTGTCGTATCATTCCAAGCCGCAACACTTTGACGTGAGCCGTCTTTTGCATCATTGATTTGTACATCGAAACCAAGCTTTGTATCATCATCCGGAGTTATGCCTTGAAGTGGAATCTTCACTTCAACCGTATAGTTTGTTCCGGAAATGTGGGTTGCCGATTCGAAGCCAGCTGCGATACTTAAAGGATTAAATGAAGTCTCATTATCAAAGTTAATTCTGTACTGTCCATCATCTTCTTGGTAGAAGGTTGTTTTCCCGTTGTTTTTGTCCAAGAAGATTTCAACCGAATCCTGTTCATATGCATTCACACTGCTCTTATCAAGCTGCGTATCGCTAACTTGAATCAGGACATATAGATTTTCATCATCCCAGAGCGCTTTGGCCACTCCACTCGCTCCCTGCCAAGCTGTTTGATAACGGTTGATCGGGATTTCAGCGGTTTGGCTCCAGATCTCGTCAACTGTTCCGTCTATGACAGGTGTTGCGAATTTGACAGTAGAATGATTAGCTTCCACCGATTCAGGCTCATGCTCTTCAATGAAGGTATCAGGATCTATAACGCCATAGTAAGCTGGTTTAGCTTGAAGATTTTTATCAAACAGGAGCGGATTGGAGGAAGCTCTCCAACTTGTGTTATCATCCATTCCCCAGAAGGTAACACGTGTGATATGGTCCCTGTGAGCTCTGAAGACTTCTAGCAACTGCGCATACAGATAACCCTGTGCATTAGCAAGCTTCTCCGAAAGCTGATAGTTGCTTCCCGCCTGAATGTCCAGCTCGGTGATGCTTACTTCGACTCCCAAGGAAATGAACTTTTCCAAGGAAAGCTTCACATTCTCAGGGTTCGTATTGATACTATAGTGCGCCTGCATGCCGACACCGTCGATTAGCAGTTTACCAGGGTGAGTCAGCGCATACCTATCATTGATTTCTTTGACCATACTGTAGATGGCTTGTGCTTTATTCTGATTATCTTCGTTATAATCATTGTAATAGAGTTTAATATCCCAATCAGGATTCGCGTCTAATATTTCTCTTGCTGCCAGGAATGCCTGCTCTACGTAATCTGCTCCAATAGCACTTTTCCATGGGGCGGATCGCAGTGCAGTTTTCCAATCCGTCGGGTTAGATGGATTATCGCTCATCGCCTCATTAACAACATCCCAGGAGATCACCTTATCGCCAAAATGCTCCATAACATTTTTGATATGGGTTCTCAAATTTCCGAGCGCTTCATCGCGCCCCAAAGGGATCGTGTTGTTTTCTGCATCTGTTGTTGTATTCATCCATGCAGGTGATTGCTGATGCCACACCAGGACATGTCCATGCATCTGCATTCCCTCCGCCAGCACTTTATCTACAAGCGCATCTGCACCGGTGAACGTGAAGTTCCCCTTCGTAGGCTGCAACGCATCCGGCTTCATGGCATTCCCTGCCGTAGCGACATTATGATGCATTTTTAGAAGTTCAAGTCTGACACCTGCCAAATCCTCCGCCGATATTGCGTTTCCAATCAAAAAATCATTTGCATAAGCATCTTTAATCGGAATTAGATCTTTTTGAATGCCAACCGGACCCGATCCTGTTTTTTCAAAGCTGATATCGTCAATGTAGAAGGATGCGGTGCTGTTGCTGGAGCTTTCCACATAAAGGGTCAAATACTCACTGCTTACATTGTTATAGCGGTATGTTCCCTCGAACTGAACCCAGCCATCACTTGCACTGATGGTTTTAGGTGCGAGCGAAACATAATTGGCACTGCTTCCATTGCCAATCTGAGTAGACAACTGGAGCTGCGAGCTTGCGGGGTCGAACAACTTAACCCAGAACGAAACTTTATACTCGTAGCCTTTGTCCACATATTTCTCCACACGTAATGATGGTCCATGCCAAGTACCTGTTCTTCCTTCTACCTTCAAAGCGTATGAACCATCATTCGTATGATTCGCTTCTTTGGTAACTGTAAGTGTTTCAGTACCTGCTCTGCCTTCAAAGCCACCTGTCGTTTGATCCTCAAAAGTAATTGTAGTAAAAGGTAAAGCTGGATCTCTAGGTATTTCTGGCGTTGGTGATGGTGTCGGCTCTGCTGTCACCTTTTCTGTAACCAACACATCGCCGATATAGAACGGAACTGTTTTCCCGACATCGTTGGATTGAACACGAATTTTCGTATCTTTGTTCGTATCCACAGTGAATTTGCCAGTCAAGGTGATCGCTTTGCCTGTTACATAATCCACATTTGCCAAAAGGGCATAACTGCCTATTGCTTGTATATAAGCTTGTGCACCGCTAGGAACAGTCACATCAGGATCAACGTATACTGTTGCGGTCACCGTGTAGGTTTTACCATTTTCCAGGCCTATGTCGCTAAATGTAAAATCAGCCGCATCCCAGTCATTTGTTCTATTGCTAACATATAATGCGGCACCATCAGCATTACCAGCAAAAACCTTACCTGTTACAGGTGTTAGAGCAGCACTGCCTGATTGTGTGGCTAAACCCTTACCACTTGCAAAAGTTTCGTGATAAATTTCTTTATCCGTTTCTGTGACTGCTTTTTTTGCCGTGATGAGGATATCCCCAATGTAAAACGGCACGGCCTCACCAATCTCATTGGATTGAATTCGCAGCGTCGTATCTTTACTCGTGTCCACAGTGAGTTCTTTCGTCAGAGTGATCGCTTTTCCAGCTTCATAATTCACGCTTGCCAAAAGACCATAACTATTTATAGTTTGAAGATAAGCTTGTGCACCAGTAGGTACAACCACATCAGCGTCAACATAAACAGATGCGGACACCAAGTAGGTTTTACCGTTCTCTAAGCCCATGTCGCTAAACTTGAAATCAGCTGCGTCGTAGTTATTTTTTCTATTGCCAACATATAAAGCAGCACCGTCAGCATTTCCGTCAAAAACCTTACCGGTGACAGGGGTGAGACTAGCACCACCTGATTGACCTGCAACACCTTTACCGTTCACAAAGGTTTCGTGATATACGGTTACCGTATCTGATGACGTTGTCGTATCCTGCGCCGTAGCTTTCGTAATCGGAGCTAACCAACCTGATGGAATAAGCAAAACAGCTGCGAGTAAAATCAAGATGACTTGTCTAAACATTCTATTCATTTGTCGCATTCCTCCTCAAGTTATTTTTCAAAGTGGTTATTACCTAAACCCTCTAGAAGCTGCCCTTAAAAATTGATATTAGAGATCCACCTCCATTTGTAACCGCTTACATGTGTGCTTACACCATTTTACATCTCCGACGCAATTGACAACTATACTAATACTAAAGGTGTTACCCCCCATAATCATAGGAAAACACACGCAAGATCTAGGAATTCCCTATGTCTTCCCATGTAATAAGACTTTTTCATAGGTAATCCAATCTTATTCATTAAAAAGATTTCACAATATGGACGATTACGAATGATCTTTTTTTAGATATGCGCATACTAAGCTCCATATTTTGAAACTTGCGTCACGTTGAATCGTAAGTTTGAAGATAGGTCCTGAAGTCTACTGATTCGACGAACTGATATACCATACTTGTATAAAACACGCAGTTATGTGCACTTATGCAGTAAATCGAAGCTTATGAGACCTAAAAAAAAGACACAGCACAGCGGAGAGGAGCTATCATTAGTGGAGTATTACCGCAAGAATGTAACAGACAGTTTACAGGAAGTGCAGAGTACAACTAACGGGCTTACGTCGGCAGAAGTCGACAAACGACTGGAACGTGATGGTTACAATGAATTAAAAGGAAAGAAAAAAGATCCCCTCTGGAAGCTTTTCCTTGAAAATTTCATGGACCCTATGGTGGTCGTACTGCTTATTGCGGCTATTGTCCAGATTATTATGGGTCAAGTTATGGAGTCGCTTATCATTTTCCTCGTGTTGATTCTCAATGCAGTTATAAGTGTCATCCAAACTCGTAAAGCAGAGAGTTCACTCGATGCCTTGCAGCAGATGTCAGCACCCGAGGCTAAAGTGTTGCGGGATGGAGCCTTAAAAACCGTCCCTGCCAGAGAGCTTGTTCGCGGTGATATCGTATTACTGGAGGCTGGAGATTTTGTACCTGCCGACGGCCGCATCATAGAATCGGGAAGCTTGAAGATCAATGAAGGCATGCTGACCGGAGAATCTGAAGCTGTAGAGAAGCATACGGATCCCATCGCGAAGGAATCTCCACTCGGAGACCGTCGTAATATGGCGTTTAGCGGTTCTTTGGTTGTATATGGCCGTGGAACTCTTGTAGTAACAGGAACTGCACTGACAACCGAAATCGGCAAAATCGCTGAACTCATTGAGAGCGCCGAAGCCAAGCAGACGCCACTACAGCGTAAGCTCGAAACCTTTAGCAAGCAGCTGGGCGTAGCGATTATCGTGCTGTCCGTTTTGATCTTTGCCATCCAAGCCGGACGTGTTTGGCTGTCGAATGATACAGTAGATACCACGGAAGCCATCCTGAATGCCCTAATGTTTGCAGTCGCTGTGGCAGTCGCCGCTATTCCTGAAGCCCTATCCTCGATCGTAACGATTGTCTTATCCGTAGGTACGAATAAAATGGCTAAGCAGCATGCGATTATTCGTAAGCTACCAGCCGTCGAAGCACTTGGATCAACCAGTGTCATCTGTACGGACAAAACCGGTACGCTAACCCAAAATAAAATGACGGTTGTAGATTACTTTTTACCGGAAGGTGATCGTGATCAATTCAATCAAGAGCCCGAAGAATGGTCTGAGGAAGCCCGGCGCCTCCTACACATTGCCGTGCTTTGTAACGACTCTAACATTAATGAGGATGGTAAAGAACTAGGCGATCCAACTGAGGTGGCACTTATTGCCTTCAGTAACAGCATAAATAAAGATTACAAGGAAATACGCGACAATTTCCCTCGTGAAGCCGAACTTCCTTTTGACTCGGACCGTAAGCTGATGACGACCTTACACACGTTTAACGGACAAAAAGCAGTGATCACCAAAGGCGGACCAGATGTACTCTTTAATCTTTGTACGCATGTACTACTAAGTGGACAAGAAGTGCCGATGACACCGGAGGTTCTTAATCGTTTCATTGAAGCCAATGAGGAATTCTCCAGCAGAGCACTACGTGTCCTTGCCTATGCTTACAAAACCGTAGCCAATACGGTCACAGAAGTGGGCCTTGAGGATGAACAAAACCTGGTGCTCGTAGGCTTGACAGCTATGATTGATCCCCCCCGGGAAGCTGTCTATGGCGCGATCGCAGAATCCAAGAAGGCTGGAATTCGGACCATCATGATTACTGGTGATCATAAGACAACCGCACAAGCGATCGGACGCGATATCGGCCTTATGACGGAGAAAGAAATTGCCGTAACCGGTCAAGAGCTTGATGCCATGTCCGACGAAGAACTGGATAATAAGCTGGAGCAGATTGGTGTGTACGCCCGAGTCTCCCCGGAGAATAAGATCAGAATTGTCCGGGCGTGGCAGCGAAAAGGCAAAATCACAGCCATGACCGGTGATGGCGTAAATGACGCACCTGCATTGAAGCAAGCAGACATCGGTGTTGCCATGGGTAGTGGAACTGACGTTGCTAAAGACGCGGCTGCCATGATTTTGACCGATGATAATTTTGTATCCATTGTGAATGCTGTATCTGTGGGCAGAACGGTATTCGACAATATCAAAAAAGCGATCGCCTATTTATTTTCAGGCAACCTGGGTGCGATTATCGCCATTCTGTTTGCCCTGATCTTCGACTGGATTAATCCCTTCACAGCGATTCAGCTTCTATTTATCAATCTGGCGAATGATTCACTGCCCGCCATTGCTCTTGGTATGGAGAAACCTGAACCTAACGTGATGAACAGAAATCCAAGAGAACTGAAGGAAGGTATATTTGCCGGAGGAATGATGCAGGCTATTATTACTCGTGGTCTACTTATAGGTATCGCCGTAATTATATCCCTGTATATCGGACTCCAGCATTCCCCTGATATGGGCGTGGCCATGGCATTTACAACCCTGATCCTGTCTCGTACGCTTCAGACCTTTGCCGCTCGCTCGAACAGTCAAACAGCTATTGAAGCTGGGTTCTTCAGCAACAAATACGTCATCGGAGCCGTTCTGGTCTGCTTTGCCTTTTACGGCATTGCAGTTCTTCCAGGGGTTAGAGAAATCTTCTCGATTCCAGCTTCATTCGGAATGTCCGATTGGCTGATTGCAAGCGGTCTGGCACTCGGTGCCGTCATTCTAATGGAATTGACGAAAATTGTTCGCAGAGCGTTTACTCCTAAATCAGCTTCTTGATCACAATTGAACAAAAAGACAAAACAGCGATTCTCCAAGGATGGAGAATCGCTGTTCTTCTGTCATTTACAGATCTAGATTAAAGCATCTGTATTATGATTAGATGAACAGGGTTTAAAATCATTATTTTATATTCTGACACTTGACTGTTAGCGCTTCATCTACGATAATTACAACCTCACCCAAAAAACTGGGACTGGAAGAAAATTGATAGTGAAATGGGGCGGTCGTTATTAGCTGGTTAAGTGATCTATATAAATTACAGAAGCGGGAGCTAAAAAAGGACATTGAACCCTCTTTAGTCAATGCCATCTTTCGGATGTATGATAGATTTCCCAGGATTGGACTTAAAGAGCGGATCGGCCAGCAAGATATGTCTCTGGATATCGCTGATGCTTATATTGATGGTAGAAACGCAATGATTGAAGCTGGAGTCGGCATCGGTAAGTCCTTTGCATACCTCATTCCCAGCCTGCTCATTAACCAAGTCTCAAGGCAACCGATCATTATTGCAACATCCTCCATACAGCTTTCAGAACAGATTCATAAAGATCTGAGATTCATTGGAAGCCGGCTCGGATTTACATCGGTTCGCTCCGTAGTCGGAAAAGGCATGGGGCAATATGCTTGCCGATACAGGGCAACAGACCTTTTACAACCTGATGATTCAAGATCTCCTCTGTCTGCGCTCGCCCAGCGTATTGTAAATTATGACATTGATGAGCGAGCAGATATTAAGGGCGGGGTTAGTGATGCAGTATGGTCTAATGTTTGTGTGAATGATTGTAAATTTGAACGATGCCATTATAAAAGCACCTGTTCATTTTACGAAATGAGAGCAAAGATTAACGCCGACGCCAGCGACATGGATTTTATTATTGTCAACCAGGACCTGCTCATCCGTGATTTGATCAAGAAAAAAGAAGGAACGAAGGGATTAATCACTGAACGGCCAGCTCTGATCGTAATTGATGAAGCTCATAATTTGGAAGCAAAGGTTAGAGATGCTAGAACGCTCGAGTTTACATACCGGGGAACCTGCCGTATTCTGGATGACACCTTACAGATTCTCTTCAAACAATCCGCAGATAACGGCCTTTTACCGCAATTTAAATTTTTAAAAAGATGCGTGGGTCATATTTTCAAACAGGTAGAGGCGGATTTGCTGCAAACAGCCAAGCAAGATAATGACCGGATAAAAGTGTCGGAGATCACAGGGATTCCGTTAAAGCGGGGGACTCAGGTTTTGAAAGAGTTTAGTCTCAGCTTATCCGTCTTAACTTCCAAGCATGAGCGAGAGATCGATAATCTTTTTGAAGCAATGAACGGACTTATAGATCTCTTTGATGTACTCGCCGGAGTACAGGATAGCTACCTGATTTGGGGAAGCAATACCCAGCGTGAGGCCACTATTAGTATCTGCCCTAAAGGCATAAGCCAGTTTCTTAGGTATACCTTATTTAACGGGAAGACATCTGTTATTTTAACGTCAGCCACCATGTGCCAAACCGGAGAAACACTAGAGGAACAATATGCATATCTGACGCAGTCGCTCGGTTACAAGGGAGATTATATGGAGCGCCAGGCTTCGCCGTTTGATTATGACAACCACACCATGCTGTATATTGCTAAAGATATCCCTTACTACAACCATCAGAACAAGGTAGCTTATCTTGAAGCGGCATACAAGGAAATGCTGAGGCTCTGTAATTTAACGGACGGACGGACATTGGTTCTTTTTTCAGCGAAGGAAGATATGAAGTACATTCATAAGAAGTTAAAATCCGAGAAGCTTGCATGGGCGGTGCATGTTCAAAGAGAAGGATCGTCTCAGGACGGAGTGATCGCTGAATTTCGTGGCAGTAAAGGCGTCCTACTTAGTACCGGTGTATTCTGGGAAGGCGTGAATATCGAAGGTTCTGATTTGTCGCAGTTAATTATTTTCCGTCTGCCCTTCCCTGTTCCTTCCGATCCTGTCTATGAATATAAAGCATCTTTGGCAAAGAATCCCTTAAATGACGTTTTTGTACCGGACATGCTGCTTCGGTTAAGACAAGGAACCGGGCGACTGATCCGTAGTGAGACTGACCTTGGTGTACTCAGCATACTTGATTCCCGTCTGTCTGCTGCTGCGAAAAAGGATTACAGGGATAAGGCACTGGACTCTTTACCCTTTAAAAAGGTTACCGAGGATTTTAGAGTGCTGGAGAAGTTTGTAAAAGAAAAAGAGATACAACTTAGTGATACGTAGAGAGATGAAAAAAAGCAACCCATCCGCAGATAAGTCGCTTCTAAACCCTGTAACGTTATCAGGCAATTAAACTACTTTATGTTTGAATACCCGCACCGCTAATAAATACGCAGGTTTGGCATTATAATCTGCATTGGCGTATTCTAATATTAGGGACTATTTAACCTATTTACATCATGGGATTTAGAAAGTATTGGACTTTGCTTTGTTAAGCAAGCTCATCCGGCGGGTCTCCTGCCTTAAATGTGATTTCCGCCAAACTTGTAGCGAATGCCTAGCGCACCTAAAAAGTGCCCAATTTTGCAATACTGCAAAATTGAGCACCATCAAATTCACCCAAGCCGAAAGATATGCTCCTCCCTAATTTTCCCTCCGTAGAGCATCAACGATACTCACTTTATTCAATCTATACATCGGCCCAATCGTTGCGAGGAAGGTTGTAATCATCGAACCGGCAAAAGCGATGCCGATACTGTACCACGGGAACACCCAATCTATATCCAAAGCACCTCCAAATAGGTAGTGTATTCCGTAATTCAAACCCGTACCTATGATAATTCCAATAACGCCGGCAAACAAACCATAAAAAACACCTTCTAAAACAATCATTTTTCTTACTTCATGTTGGGTCATGCCGATAGCTTTGAGGACTGCAAACTCCTTCGTGCGAAGAATTAGGTTCGTACTTACGGTATTGACAATGTTCAAGAAAGCTATTAATACGATGACACCGATAAAACCGTAAAGTAAAATACTGAAAGTCAATGCGTCGTTTTTAGCTTGGGCAACCTCTGCCACTCTATCCAGATAGTTAAAGCCAGCGTCTTTAACATTTAATGATTTTAAATAGTCCGTGATCGCTTGGTTCGATACATCAGGATTAGCAAGAATAAACATTCTGGCATAAGCGTCAGTACCCATAATATTGGAATATACTTTAGGAGTCGTAATGAAAGAAAGAACTTCACTATCGTTATATTCCTCCGACAACAAATCATGATCGATAATTCCTACCACTGTCACGGTTTGGTATCCTTTTTGACTTCTGTCAAATGTTCGAATTTTGATGCGATCCCCAACTTTAAAATTGGTTTGATCGATAATCATTTGTTTGCCGTCATCCGTAAGCATACTTATTTTTTGTTGTATGATAACGCCGTTTTCCCGGTCCATTTGCTCCTTGTCGATCTTCCCGGACGTGAGTTTTGATTGCAGATCATCCAATCCATTATCCCCATAGGACATGAAGAAGTTATTACTTGTTCGATATCCCTCCCCATCATCAACAACATATCGATCTTTTCTTAATTCGTAATATTTGGGATTGATCTTATCTTTAGGGATAATTGCCATCACTTGATCACTGTAAAATTTGTAGACCTGCTCAACAGCATCAAGCTGGGTAACATGCTGATACACCGTATCATCTATGCGTTTTGAAGGACCATCGTAGGAAATCGAATAAGAATACTGCTTACCTGAGACCTGTGTTGTTTGCTGCATGAATTCAACCAATCCACTAAAGACAATAAATAAAATTATGCTAATAATCATGGAAAAGGCTGTGATCCGGAAACGATTCTTGTTCCGCTGCAAATTTCTGCTGGCGAACTGCCCTACGAAGCCAAACAGCTTTTTAACAAACAAGGACTTGTTGACCTTTGTGATATGTTCAACCTTCGTTCCCCCAGTATTTTTAAGCGCTTCTAGGGGAGATACGCGAGCTGCTTGTTTTGCTGGTCGAATGGCGGAAAGAAATACGCTCAGCAAGCCCAACACCCCAGCAAAGATCAGAATCGGTATGGAAATGACCATTCTCATATCCTTTAAGAAACCTAACGTCAACAAACTGATATAATAGAACAATAACTTCATAAAAAGGGTTCCTGTAAGAAGCCCGATGGGTATGCCGATTAAACTCAGCAGCGTCGCTTCTTGCATCACAATTTTACGAATTTGGTTTGGTGTAGCCCCAATGCATCTCAACATGCCAAATTGTGAAATCCGTTCCAGTACAGAAATATGGAAAGTATTATAAATTACGGCAATCGTGCAGGTCATAATAATTATAATAATAGCAGCGAATGCAAGAATTAGGCTGTGATTCACACCCTCATAAGTGCTTTTGCCATATAATTTAAGCAGCTCATTATTGTACTCAATTCTTATATCCTTAATAAAATTATCCCTACTCAGTTGCATGGCAGAACCTTGTTCGACATTTTCCAACTGTAAAGAGGACATGATAGCTTCCGTTTTCTTCTGAATGTCATTCAAAGATTTCATTTTAACGTAAACGAAGTACTTTTTATTGTTGTCGATGGTCTTGTGATCATCGACAGTAATGGCAGGAAAAATGTAACTGGAAGACCAATTCCCCGTTGGCGGCTTCACAAAGCCGACGATAGTATATTCTTTTTGGGTTTGGGCCTTAAACACCTCGTCAAGATCCCAGCCAAAATCACCAATTCCGCTAATTTTCTTCTCTTCACCGGTGGACGTCACCTTTCGAATTCCAAGCCCTAGCTTTATCGTATCGCCAAGTTTCAGTTTTTCTGAGAAGTAACTCAAACTCGGTGATGAAAGGACAATTTCATTCGGATTTTTAGGCATCCTTCCCGAGTCGAGCTGCACCTGAAGCATGTTTATTGCATTCGCATCATATCCCTTGACATTCAAGTATCGGTAAGGTGCGGCAAACGGATCTTCCCGCTTTTCCTTCTCTGTTGTTTCCTCAATGACAGCATATCCTTCTCTGCTAATGATGCCAGCACTTTTTATGGATGTATTATTTTTCACTTTCGAGACCGCTTCTCCTGTAATGCCATTGATGGAGACGTGATAATCTCCGAAGTCCCGCATAGTTTGTCTGATTGATTTATCCCAATAACTCATCCCGATCGTTCCAATGGACGTAAGCAGTGTAACCGACAAGATAATACCGAAGATCATAAGCAGCGATCTTTTTTTCTGCCCCTTTATATATTTCCCGGTAAGGCCTGTATAGCTCTTCAAACCTCACTCACCTCATTTGGCTGTAGGAGGATGCCGTCTTCGATTCTTACGACACGATCTGCGATGTTTGCAATATTTAAGTCATGAGTGATCATGATTAACGTTTGATGATATTTTTTAACGGAGAACGTAAGGAGATCTATAATTTCCCTACTGCTTTTACTATCCAGATTTCCGGTAGGTTCATCCGCTAAAATAATCGATGGTTTATTAATTAAAGCACGACCAATGGCCGTTCTTTGCTGTTGTCCGCCTGACAATTCGGATGGAAGATGGTGTCTTCTTTCAGACAGACCTAAGATACCCATCAGTTCCTGTACATAGCCTTCATCTATTTTTTTGTTCTCCAATAACATCGGTAATTTGATATTTTCCTCCGTGGATAGAACTGGAATCAGATTGTAGGATTGAAAAATAAATCCTATTTTCCGTCTTCGGAATACGGCGAGTTCCGCTTCGCTTTTGGTATAAAGATCTGTTCCATCGATGATGACCTGTCCACTGGATGGCTGGTCTACACCCCCTAAAAGGTGCATTAAAGTACTCTTTCCTGATCCACTTGCCCCCACGATAGCAACAAATTCCCCCTTTTGAGCGGAGAAATTGACGTTTTTTATAGCATCCACCTTCGCCTCTGCACTTCCATAAGTTTTGCATAAATTCACAGTTTTCAGTATCTCCACTTTGTTTTCCTCCTGAGCTTATCTTCACTTTGCATGTTTGTTATTATAAACAAGCAAGCTTACAATAAAGTGAAGGGGAAGCTTACGTTATCGTAAGCTTCCCCTTATCTATCCCCTTTATTAAACGAAATTCTGAATTTCGTCCCTTGCCCTGGTTCACTAGCAACGGTAATTATACCACCCTGTTCTTCAATAATGGACTTGGATAAAGATAAACCAATACCAATACTTTGTGACTTTGTTGTGCTTCCGCCTCGATAAAACCGTTCAAATATATGAGGCAAATCTTCTGGAGAAATGCCTTCCCCATGATCTTGAATGTGTATCGTTTTAAACAATGAATTTTCTTCTAAAGTAATATCAATTTTACTCTCTGGTGGCGAATGCTCCAGTGCATTTTTAATTAAATTTATAATAGCTTCAGTCAGCCACTCTTCATCTGCCCAAACGTACATTTGTTGGTCGCCATATATGCGGATCTTCTGCGTTCTTCCCTCGGATAATATTCGCAGCGAATGAACCGCATGATCGATCACTTCCCTTACCAGGATGCGTTCCCTACGAAACTTAATTGCTCCGGCTTCTACTCGTGCCAGCTTCAATAGACTAATGATCAGCCATTCCATTCGCTCTAGCTGCTGTCGGCTCCGTTCCAGAAACTTCATTCTCATTTCTTTTTTCATATGAGGGTCATTCAGCAAATTTTCATTAAAAACGATGAGGGATGCTAGAGGTGTTTTGAGTTGATGTGAAATATCGGAGAGCAGGTTGCGCAGAAATGTTTTTTCTTGTTTGAGTTGCCCAAGACTGTTGTGTAACCTTTCAGCCATCACATTAAAGTTCCGTCCTAATGCGCCAAAGTCCCCTTCATCGTTTTCCGGAAGTTGCTTTTCAAAATGATGTTCGACAACTAGCTCCGCGGCAAAGGATATGGTTCGAATTTTGCTAAATATTTTGCGGTATTCCCATAACAATAACAGTAGAAATGGAATACTTAATAGCAAAACTTGACTTGCTGTTATCAAGGGTAAAGCATTATTCGCGAGTACAGGCTGATCTCTTTTGGATATATCTTCCTTATAGGCATATTGCGCCAGAATTCGTTTTCCCTCTAAGATTTCATTTTCTTTCGCCCCTTGAGTGATAAAAGGAATAATATCGTTTTCTAACTGAGGAACTTGCTTCAAAACGAAACCTATCAGCGCAGCATTCTGATTAACCACGGCCTTATTTATCTGGTCGACTTGATGACTCATAAAAAAGAACATAAGAACCGCTAGCATAACTTGCATTATAATGACTTTAACGACGATAGACTTCCACTCTGGATTTCGGACAAATTCATTCATGCTTTATCGTCCTATAACAGTTGCATTCCATTTATATCCAACCCCTCGTACAGTAATAATATATTTCGGAGCAGCAGGATTATCCTCAATTTTCTCTCTTAACCTTCTGATATGGACCGAAAGGGTGTTGTCATCAATGAAATCTCCTGACATATCCCATAGACTGTTAAGGATGCTGCTTCTGCTGCAAATTTGTTTGGGGTGAGTCATTAACATCAACAGCAATCGATATTCCAGCCCAGTTAACAAAAGCTCTTGATTGTGTTTATGAACAGTTCCTTCGAGAACCCGAACTTCAATATCATCAGATATCCATCTATCCACTTCATCCTTAAGCTTGGGTTTGCGCCTTAATACGGCTTTCATTCTGGAGATAAGTTCTTTGGTTCGGATTGGTTTGGTCATATAATCATCCGCTCCCAAGTCCAGACCGGCAACAACATTTGCCTCTTCATCCAAAGCCGTCAAGAATATGATGGGATGCTGAGAGGATACCCTGATTTCCCTGCATAGGCCATACCCTGAGCCATCAGGTAAATTGACGTCTAACAAAATTAAATCGACGGCAACTGTCTTTAATGCTTTTCTGGCTTCTTTTATGCTACCAGCAACTACGACCGTATAACCTTCACTCGTTAAGGTATATTCGATACCAAATGCCAAGTTTTCATCATCTTCAACCAGTAAAATTCGATTCATTGTGCACCTCATTTAACTTAGACCATTTTAAAGAAAGCTTACTTGCTGTCCTGCAGAAAAAATATTTCTATATCATTTCATATCATTTAATCATTATTCAAGATATGCCATAATTACCTATCACCTATTTGATGAAGTATCTCTATTAAAAGCTAAGACAAGAATCATTGCAAGGATGCAAAACGTTCCAATCCATTGGAACCATCCCAAAGGCTCCTTTAACCAAAATACGGTTGTTAATACGGCCGCCAACGGTTCCAAGCTTCCCAAAAGACTGGACTCTTTGGGAGATAAGCTGTTTAAGCTTTCAATATAAAACCAAAAGGCCAGCATCGTTCCAAAAACGATGACGAATATCAAATATAAGCAGGCTTCTAACGGTAAGCCTTTAATATTCATCTGCCAAGGAGGGTGAACAAAACTTAACGCAACTCCTCCAATCAGCATCGCCCAGCCAACAATGACTACTGAGTCATATTTTTCAAGAAAGCGAACAGCATACAAGGTATAGAATGCAAGGGCAATCCCGGATAGTATTCCCCAAACAACTGCATCAGAGGGTACAGATAATTGAGACAATGAGCCATTAGTTAACAAGAAAAAACAACCCAGCAAAGCGAGTGAAACTGTATACATATCTTTCCTTGTGGGAATTGATTGTTTGCGGGCTAATAAGTATAAAATAATCATTACAGGAGCTAAATATTGCAATAACGTAGCTACAGCAGCGTTTCCACTTTCTATCGAAGCCATATAGGTATATTGAACCCCAAGCATACCCACTAATCCAAAAATCAAAAGTTGAAATGATAATTTTTTATCTTTCCAGATCTCAAAAATTTCAGTAGGACCTTTTTTAAAAATGTGAACAATTAGAAGCAGTAATCCTGCGATGAGTAGACGGATTGTAACGAACCAGCCCATATCGATGCCGTATTGTTGGAATAGCTTTTTTGCAACCGTTCCTCCGATTCCCCAAAAAACCGCTCCAGTAATGATGAAAAATATTCCTCTTCCTTTATTCATATGTCAACTCTCCATCAAAGTATTATAAAAGTAGCTTACTTACACTATAATAAAGAGGAAAGCTTTAAATATATACTAGGATCAAATCATAAAATATAAGCATATTGAGATTTGAGGTAATATGGATGCAAACGAAAAACTTTAAGATTGGTCAAAATTTTAAAGAGCTGACAGAACATCGAACTACAGTCTTACCTATCGCATGCTATCGCACAACTATTCGTCAAAACCTAAATGGATATATCCCTATGCACTGGCATGAAGAGTTTCAATTTGTTGTTATCATGAAGGGACAAGCCATTTTTCAGATCCAAGAAGAAAAAGTGAAGCTGGACGTAGGTGACGGAATTTTTATTAATAGCGGTTGCCTGCACCTGGCAAAAGATGATAACCACTCACAATGTGAGTATATTTGCTTAAATGTTTCGCCTAGTTTCGTTCTCTCTCAAGAGCTCTTTCGGACTTATGTATATCCTTATATCGAAGCAACTAACTTATCCTATATCATCCTGTCCGCAAGGGAAAGTTGGGCAAAAAACATCCTTGACGCGATTTTGGAAATTGACCGGCTGATCGATCAAAGTCCAGCATTATATGAAATAGATATTACAATGCAGTTAACTCACATATGGAGAAGCTTGGTGGTTAGCGGTTTTAAATTAGAGTACAAAGAAGCAGATATGTTGAAGAACCACAGAATGAAGCAAATGCTGCATTGGATCCATAACCATTTTGCTGAAAAAATCATTTTAGAGGATATCGCAAGGGCTGGGCAATTAAGCCGGTCCGAATGTTGCCGATATTTTAAACGCTTTCTAAAGAAGACACCTATGAATTATTTGATGGAGTACCGTATTCAAAAAAGCCTTATTTTACTGCAACAACCCGAATATAATATTACGGATGTTGCCTATCAGATAGGATTTAATAGCACAAGCTATTTCATCGGTCAATTTAGAAAATCAATGAACATGACACCTTTAGCCTATAAGAAGCAGAAGAAGATAACGTATTATACTTAAAACTTTCATTATAATAACTGCTGGCATCCGTCACATAGTTATCCTGGAAGTAAGCAGTCCCATTCAATCCTCCAAATTGTTCGTAGCCTCAAATGTGATAATCATTTACCCAAGGCAAAATAACCATCACGCTAGTACCTACCTGAACTTCTGAGTCTACCTTAATTTGTCCCCCATACATTTCTATTAATTGTTTACAAATGGATAATCCAATTCCCGTCCCTTTTTGCTTGGTTGTATAGAAAGGGTCAAATATTCGCTTTAATTTATCCTGTGGAATTCCTTCCCCATTGTCTTTAAAAATAAGTATAATTTCGTTAGTCTCAGCAGAGGCGCTAACTGTAATGTCTATTCTGCCGCTAAATGCTGTGAATGAATCAATACTGTTTTTTAATATATTTAGAATTACCTGCTCTAGTTGAGAGGCGTTTCCATACGTTAGTACTTTCTCTAGAGAATACTCCACGGTAAGAATAATATCATCACTAAGTATGAGTTGATTCACGATGTTATTAACTCTATGTATAGCCTCGATAACGTTATATACTACGCCGTTATTTTTCGAACTATCTCCTTTTCGAGCCAGTACTAGGAAGTCCGTTACTAATCCGTTAAGAGCATCAATCTCTTTGATGGTTATATCCAGATACGCACGCAATTCATCCGCCTTGATCTCCGGTTCATATAGCCTGTTATTTACAAGCTGGGCAAACCCTTTAATCGAAGCAAGCGGATTCCGTATTTCATGTGCCATACCAGCTGCCATTTGTCCCATAACAGCAATTTTTTGTTCATGCAAATTGTCAATCTGTTGATTTTTATTAGATAAATAACCCTTTGCAAAGCCCGTAAAACCGGTCCAGTTGCTTTCCATTAAACGATTATAAAAAAACAATCGAGTCGTAGAATCATCTTCCATCTCTTCAATGATCTTAAACATAATATTCTGAGCAATTAAGATTAAATCCTTGCTCATTTCAAGTAAGATATCAAAATGATCACCGAATATTTCTGCAGTATAAATCCCTTGCCCCACCCCCTCTTTTTCTAGTATGTTTAGGTATTGGTCGTAATCAAAGGAATCCAAGAACAGTGCCTCTATCATACTCATTAATATCGTGTTGAATGTTGAATCTAACAATTCCTTATGCGTCTTTACAAACCAGGCGGATTCGATATTTTTCATAGTTATAGAATGGTAATGCCTATCTAAAATAATTGGAACAGCTAGGGTTAATGACGAACGTAATGCATTGGCTCTATATGACATTTTCATCCTCCCTCTTTGTTGTTTTGTATTCAATATATATGTATGTTTTCCTGCTTCAAAAGAAACAGTAAGTCACTATATTTCACAAAACCAATAGTTTTACTTAATTAATAATTATAAGCGCTATAAAAAATGAAACACCCCAAGCTATTCCGCCTGTAACGGAATGGTTTGGGGTGTTGCAATTGAAACGATATAGTCTTTGCACTATCAAAAAAAGCATTTGATCTAGGATCAGATGCTTTTTTACGTTGCTCCTTGGTTATTCAAACAGATCATTCACGGAACGAATAGGCTTTACATCCATCGATTCCTTCGATGCGGCTAGATTCAAATACACTCCTACCCAGATGATTGCGCATAAAATGATATAAACCATCTCTTCATCCCCTCCCTTGCGTGGGTTTTATCAGCAATCTATTAATCGTCTCTGTACTCAAAAACATCAATGTTAGTAGGGTAAACACAACAAAGGGGAATAGATCTAGGCTTGTGTGTACAGCTAAAGATCCGAACAGTGGTGGAATTAATGTTGTTCCCGTGTACGCTACAGCCATTTGGTAGCCTATCAATCGGGCTGAATTCTCTCTGCCAAATCGGGAAGGTGTTTCATGCAGAAGACCCGGATAGATAGGCGCCAGACCGATACCGATCAAGAGGAATCCGAACAGCGATAAGGACGAATACAGCGGTAATAAAAGTATTACACCACCTACAATGGTTACCAACTGACCGTAACGGATAAGAAAGCGGTTATGAACCTTTAATGCGATGAATCCAGTTGTTAACCTGCCAACTGTGATGCCACCATAGTATAAGGAAATCCAACGTGCAGCCACATCAGCTGTGACCTCTCTTGTACTGACCAGGTAACTAGCACCCCAGAGCCCGACAATCGTTTCTATCCCGCAATACAGCAGGAAGGTAAGGAGCGTTGGCCTCACACCCCGTAAACGAAGTACGTTAGTTTGTAGCTTCGTTGTTGCTGCAGCTTCAACATGAAAATTTTCTAGCAGCTCCCCATCCTTCGAAAGCAGTTTCTCCTGCGTTGTAGCCACGCGCTTCCAGAGGGGTAGCGTCACAAGAAGAATGATCACGAGTAGGAACTGAATGATCGCAACAACTGCATAACCACCTCTCCATGACTGAGAGTTCACAAGATTGACAGCCATGATCATCGGCCCCATCGTTGCCCCCACACCCCAGAAGCAGTGCAGCCAGTTCATATGATGGGCTTTGTAGTTTTCTGCCACATAGTGATTTAATGCCGCATCCACCGCTCCCGCCCCAAGACCAAGTGGAATGGCAAACACTATAAACCAGAGCATCGATGGAGCAATGGAAAATCCAAGTAGCGCAACCGCAGTAAGGAAACAACTGAACAATGTGATTCTACCCGTACCCAGACGCTCGACCATCCTTTTGCTGAACAGACTGGACACGATGGTCCCTCCCGCAATGATCATGGACACGATACCCGCCGAGCCAAGAGATGAACCAATCTCGGGCCAGATAACGGGCCATGCCGAGCCAAGTAAAGAGTCAGGAAGTCCTAGACTGATAAAAGCCAGATATATAACAATCAAAAACCAGGTAGACAAGCATGCTTCCCCCTCGTGATAAAAATGATTCGACGCACGGGTAAAGAAATACATTTATACACTTAATAAATATACTTTATAAAGTCTATAAATTAAGTATGCGATATAACCATTCCTTTGTCAAGCAACCCATTCACTGATCCGAAGCTGTATCATTTGTTGCAGTGCATATCTGCAATTGGATTAATACTCATATTGATCACCTAAAAAAAGAGGCTTGTCCCATAAGTCATTCATCTCATGACTTATGGGACAACCTCTTAATGGAGCTCGACCAAATCCGGCTCCAATGACTTCAATGTCAACCAGCGCAGGCCGGCCTCGAAATCTTCTTGAAATGTATCTTGCATAACGATCTGTGGATAAATGGGCATTGGATGTCGAAGCTGATAAGCTTCCCAAGCAGATGTCCAGGTTTCTAACTCCACCTTATCCTGATATATTACAATTTTGTCCGGAGCAAGAACTGCATTCAGGGTTTGGATAATCCGGCAGGTAGTATCGATGAACGTGTCCTTGCCCATCTCCAGACTCCAGTCAGGCATGTCAGGCAGGAATTTTATTTCCCCTGACATGCCCTGATTGCCTTTAAGGATCTTTCCATTCAGATAGATCCCCATACCAGGCGGGTACCTGCTTGGAAAGTAAAGACCAAGCAAGTACTGCTTCTCTTCTCCCCCTTCGTTCATGCAATATCCGCTAATAGCTGCATTAACGTCATTTTCAACCAAGATAGGCAACTCAAATTGCTGCTCAATCTCTTGAATCATCCGTGAGCCAGTCAGCTCATGGTGGCTGCTGACTTTAATTTCGCCGTTGACAACCTGACCCGGAATGCCTATGCCAATAACCTTGATAGAAGGATACAAGGCTATAGAGTGTTCAATAATATCATAAAAAAATTGTCTCTCGTAGACTGGAATGATGTGTTCATCCTTCGCCAGAATTTCGTTCTCCAAATTCACGACGGTGGCTGAAATCAGCACCTGTCCCTCTTTATCCTTCAGATAAATGACCAGCCCGAGGCTGAAGTTGTAATTGTAGCGATAAGTTTGTGCTGGCCTACCGCCGTTTGATGGTACAGTCAAGTCTTCGAACAGCTCACCTAACTCGTGCAGCTCCTTGACTAATGAGTTTACTGTTACTACGCTCAGTTTGGTCAGTGTCGCCAGCTGGGGTTTGGTGGCTGTATTTATACGTTTCATCACTTGACGAACGTTGTTAAGGTTAATTTCCTTCATTAAGTTAGCGTTTGCTGTTCTCATAAGCCCCCCCTGCTCGATGAACGAATGGATTATTTCATCAGGTATTCGTTTTAAGTATGATTGTACCTTAATGTCGTCTTGTTTTCATCTTCATACCTTAAATACGACAGTGTTAAATAATAAATCACCGGGTCCATCAACTGAATTGCATAAAATTGAACCCGGTTCATGTTAATTCGTAATTACCCATTTTTGTCGATCAAGAGTAGGATCAAGTTCGCTTAGAGACAGTGTCGTTCCATCTGCTGATACTTCCAGCGCTTTCTTATGATAAGCAGAAGTAATACTAATGGTACCATCATCATTCTCGTGAAAAATCCAACGCTGATTGTTATATCCAAGATAATGGTATAACTGAATCTTATTTTGTCCTGTGTCGAGATCCAGCGCCTGACCAGCTGTTGTACGAATGGAATAGGAACCTGCATCATCCCCCGTCGGCACGAATACCCACTTCTGATCCGTAGAATTATTCGTTTCCTTCAGGGTAACCGCTTCACCATTTGCAAGATTTGCTGTGTAGAGAGATTTCTGTAGCTTTGCATTTACTAGACTGGATGTGGTCAAATTGGCAGGTGTTTCTCCGCTCACGTTAACGTTTTGATATGAAACATATCCACCAAATACATGTAGTCCAAAGTGACCTTCTGCAAAAGTGCCATCCTGCAGGTCGATCACTTTCTGCCCGTCCACATAAACCACAATATGCGGGCCCTTGGCTTCGATTTTCACTTTATAGGTTTGACCCGGCTGAATGAACGTAGGTATTTTCGCCAGCATTTGACGCTCTTCAAAACGGCCTTCGATTTTATAAAAGAGACGTACGGACTTCATATTCGGATCCAGATTTAAGTAGTATCCGCTGCGTCCATCTTCGCTTGAACGGAACAACATAGAGCCCGCTCCACCGGATTTACCTAACATCATCTCTGCTTCATAAGTAAAGTCTCCTGCCCGCTTCTCTGCGACATAATTTGCGTCACTCAAGTAACTTCCACGAATTCCATTTTCACTAATGACCCAAGAGGCTGCGGAAAGATCTTTAGTCCATCCACCTAAGTTCGTATGAAATTCACCATCCGTTACCTTAACTAATACGCTTGTTGATGTCTTCCCATTTGGAGTAGAGACAGTAATGATAGACTCGCCTTCTTTTTTACCTACAATGGTTACCTGTAAGTTATCTGCCACGTTTAGTTCAACTACATCTTTGTTACTGGAATTCCATTTCACCGGCTGTGCACCATTACCTGTACCATTCTCTACCATTGCCAGGAGTGTGTCGCTTTGCCCCTTGCTCAGTTCACGATCATTTGTATCCATCATTATCTTGGTAGCGGAATTAGAGTCCTGATTCCATACAGAGCCTAACCGGTTCACCTTCAGAGATACGACTTTTACGTTGCCCCCTTTGGTGTAAAAGCTTAAAGCCCTGCTGGCTGGATCTGGAAAAATGACATCAGACAAAACAACTTTACCGTTGTTGCCAAAAACCTCAACAGAAGACTCATCTACAAGGATACGCAGCTTAACACGCTTATTCTCCGTTGGCATTGGCGCTTCATGTCTTGTACTAAATAAACTCGAAAAATCCGTCAAACCAGATGCAGACCGATCCACAAAAATCTGACTCTCACTAGGTTTATATCCAACAACCGTTTGCTTACTTCCACTTTCACGAACGTTAAAGCCAAATTCACTCACCTGACTACCTGCTGGAACTTCCACTTCTGCTTCAATCTCGTATGCACCAGAGGTAATGCCTTTCAGTAGGTTCTGAGAAGAAGGAGTCACGACTTTATTAGCTGTAGAATACAGCTGACTACGCAGCGATTGGAGCTCCTTGATCGGACTCTGGGCGAGCTGAATCCCATCTTTAGTCGTTACCAATGTAACTTCTCTCGGGATAGACAGAACGCCTTTCCAGTTGGTCGTTGGAAAAGCAAACGGATAGTCCCAATTTGTCATCCATGCCATCATTACACTGCGATGATCTGGCATGTTCGAAAAAGACATTGAAGCGTAGAATTCTTTTCCAAAATCTGTTCGCAATACTTTCCCTGCTGAATTATCATTTACGAATTTACCTTCCGCCGTTAAATGACCCACAAAATATTCAGCATCTGATCCGCCTGTTTTTGAGTTCGCTCCTGTACTAATCATCAGAACCCATTTCTTCTGTGATGTTCCGTCTACCGAAAGTTGAAGCAAATCCGGACATTCCCAAACACCACCGCGAACATAATCCCCGTATCCCCAACTATCTGTCAGGGTCCAATCCAGTAGATTCGTTGAAGTAAAGAAACGAATATGATCTCCACCGGATACAACCATTACCCACCTGTTATTGTCGTTATCACGAATCACTTTCGGATCACGGAAATCCCAACTTCCGGGCTCCCCTCCACTATCGCCTGGATTCTCGATAACAATGGGTCGCGTTTTGGAATATTCCCAAGTACGACCTTGATCCTTGCTGTAAGCAAGACCGATACGCTGATTCCCATTCGGACTATCAGGATTATAGGAAGTGTAATATGCAATTAGCCCCTTACCTCCTGAGTCTCCGAACAAGCCTGATGCATTCGTCAAATCTGCTACAGCCGATCCAGACCAGACATGTCCATGATCATTCCACGGCAGCGCAATCGGAAGCCGCTTCCAGTTCAGCATATCTATACTGACAGAATGTGCCCATGTGCCTCCGTCCTGATGAAATAGATGATATTCTCCTTCGAAGTAGACCAGTCCATTCGGATCACTCGCAGAACCACGAATTGGCGTATAGTGATACTGAGGACGATATTTTTCATTATAATAACTGCTGGCATCCGTCACATAGGTATCCTGGAAGTAAACTGTTCCCTGTTTAACAACGATTCCTGCATATCCATCGGTGTAGGTTTTATCTGTTAGATCAATTGCAGCCGGGGTGTACCCGTCTAAGAAGACCTGAATTCTGTTTCCATTTGCCTTTATCTCTACGTGATGTTTTGCTCCGGTCTGACTTGGATAGGTACGCTGTGAACTTCCAATGGTTGTTCCGTTAGCTTTCGCCAAGCTTAAACGGACCTGATTCCCTTCCTTTGTAAGGGTAGCTTCATATCCCTTTGTTCCATCAGCCGTTGAACGAAATGCGAGTGCTGCAACAGAATCAGATTGAAGGGTTATATTTCCTTCATATACAAAATCAGAAGCTTGCCTATTATAAATTTGCTGTGACTTATTCTGGTTTATTCCCCTTCCTTTTTTGCCGCCGATATTAGGCTGCCATTCTCCTTTATTTGTAACCACTGTACCCAGATTTCCTTTCAGATCACTTACGATAATGTTTTGGAACAAAGCAGAACCATCCCATACATTGAGTCCTAGCTTACCCGTACGATACGTTTGATCCTGAACCTCAATCACAGGTTTATATTTATTGTCCCAATATACTTTCAGCGATGAACCCTCAGCTGTGACCTTAAGATGATAGATCTCTCCTTCCTTCACAGTAATCTTTCGCTCCTCTTTTAATTTCCCTTCAGTACCACTTGCGTCTCGTAAGCGGATTATACCTGCATTCGGTACGATTTGGAGCATATAGGAATTCCAACCCTCTTCATTAGAACGGAAAAGCAAGGTCGCATCAGCATTCATATCCTTGATCATGACATCTGCTTCATAAATAAAATCCTCTGACACCGTTTCGGAGATGGCCATTACATTTTCTTTTGGTTCCGAAGTCAGTAAGATCCCGTCAGGCGTATCCACCAGCTGCCCTTTTCCTTTTATTTGCCAACCTGTTAAGTTCGTTTTTGTTCTGGTTACGCTTTCAAAAATAGGAGCAGCCCAACCCGTACCGGGATTTGCAACATAAAGGCCTGCTGAAGTCATAACAAGTCCTGTGGCCATGAGAAAGCATAATACAATTTTTCCTTTGTTCCTCATCTTCTTCACCCTCTTTTTCTATCATTAATAACTACTCTTTTTAAAAATAAGAAGGAGGCCAATTCATCACTGCACTGACCTCCTCTATATATTCTTTTACAATTGAGCAGAAATCTGACTTTCCAGTGCTGTGAGTCCAAGAGCCAGAGCGCCGCATAATCCCGCCTGTTGGCCTAGACCTGGTGGAACGATATAATCATCTATGTGTTCCAAAATCGTACTTGAGCTAACATAGCCGTTCAGGTTCTGAAGCACAGCCTGCCGGATAAGTGGAAACAATTGTGACTGCTGCATAACACCGCCACCCAGAATGATTTTCTGAGGAGAGTTAAGCAATATAGCTCCCGTAATCGACTGTGCAATATAAAATGCTTCCATTTCCCATGCAAGGTGATCCATAGGAAGTTCATGCCCCTTCTTCCCCCATCTTGCTTCGATAGCAGGACCTGCCGCCATCCCTTCTAGGCAATCCCCATGATAGGGACATCCCCCCGGGAATACATCGTCAGGATGACGTCTCGTAAGAACATGCCCCCCCTCGGGATGCACAAGACCATGAATAAGCTTGCCTTCGGAATACACACCGACACCAATACCCGTGCCAACTGTATAGTACAAACAACTGGACAGCCCTTGGGCAGCGCCCCATTTAGCTTCACCGAATGCCGCTGCATTCACATCCGTGTCCCATCCAAAGGGAACCGAGAAGCTTTGCTGCAAAGTACCCAGCATATCGTAATTTCCCCACCCTGGCTTCGGTGTTGTTGTAACATAACCATATGTCGGGCTATTTGGATGTATATCGATCGGACCAAATGATCCAATTCCGATAGCTTCTACTTGCTTGCCTTGAAAATATTGAATAACTTTGGGCAACGTCACCTCAGGATGTTCTGTTGGGAAACTAAGCTGATCTTCAATTTTCCCATTTTCATTCCCAATGCCACATATAAACTTCGTCCCGCCAGCTTCAATCGCTCCTATACGCATATTCATGACTCCTCTCGGTGACTAATTCTTGTCTTGCCCAGCAGAGGGAGTAAGCTCATAGATATCCAGGGAAATCAGCAAGTCATTCTCATTTTCTGCAAACACAGCTATACCTTTAGATTCTAGTCCAGGGAATATAAGATCCGTAATCACTGCCTGACCTCTATTACTGAACGCCTCAACTGAAGAGCGATCCACAAAAATACGGAGATCATTTGACTCATCAAGCGCTTCGAGTTTGGCTGAATGATGTCCTACGAAATGTTCGTGGAAATCATGCTGACCTGAAGCCATCCGATCTACATAAAGCTCCTCGGTCTCACCGTTAATACCGATCACCGTTTGACTATCCGCACCTACTCTTACTTTGAAGCCTACAGATTTACCCTGAGTGAACTCAGCTATAATCTCATAAGATTCCAAGTGAATCTCCTTAAGAAGAGTATTGATTTCTTGCACCGTTGCCTCTTTCATAGAAAGGACTTGTACACGAGCAGATTCTAGCTCCCGTACCGGCTTCTGCACAAGAAAGATCTCCCCTTGTCTTGATTCGAGTTGAAGTTCCCTTGCCATCGTCATCGCGCCGCGGAATTGTTCTGCCGGCGTCTTGTTAGCATACATCCAGTTGCTCATCCAGCCGATAAATAGTCGTCTTCCATCTTCAGCCGGTATTTCAGACCAGCTTACACCTGCATAATTATCTCTTCCATAATCAATCCAGCGAACTTTTAGCGAATCTTCATCTGGCGTGAACACTTCTCCATCAAAATCCCCTGTGAAATACTGCGTTCTTGACCCTTCCACAAAAGCGGGATCCGCACCGATGCTCACAAGCATCACCCATTTCGTGTTCGAATGATCGCCAGCAATAGCAAGCGGGAACAAGTCTGGGCATTCCCATACCCCATCATGAGAACCGATTCCTTCACCAAATTCGCTGGCATATGTCCAGTTCATTAGATCAGGAGAATGATATAGACATACCGTTTGACCACAAGCTACAATCATCACCCATTTATTAGTATCTTTATGCCAAAATACTTTTGGGTCACGGAAATCAATAAATGTATCATGTTCAAGTACCGGATTTCCTTCATATTTCGTCCAGGTTCTTCCGTTATCTTTACTGTAGGCCAAGCTTTGACGCTGAATGGCTGGCTTGCCTTCTGGCATATCCAAATGATGCGTAAAAATCGCTACCAAACCTGGTTTACCTTCAAAAAATCCAGTCGTATTCTTCCAGTCAACTACAGCACTGCCGGAAAAAATCATACCTAATTCATCTGGAGCGAGAGCGATAGGCAGTTCCTCCCATGTAACAAGATCCTTGCTAACCGCATGGCCCCAGTGCATAGCCCCCATGGTCATTCCACCCGGATGGTGCTGAAAGAACAAATGATATTCACCCTCAAAATAAACCATTCCGTTTGGATCGTTCATCCACTTTTCCTTAGGGGAAAAATGATACACACCTCGGTAATTTTGTTTCGCAATCGTAGACATTATTGTTTTCTCCTTTACTCCCAAACACGGCCTTCACCGCACATTATTTATAGTTTGTTATTTGGTTGCTCTGTCATAGCCGCTTTGTTTAATTTCAAGCCATTCTTGCAAGCCCAAGCGATCCAATTCTTTCAGGTATTCATCCCATTGCGCTTCGACTTTACCGTTTTGGTACCATTCAGTACGCATTCTAAGCACGTAAGCAAAAAGATCCGTTTCAATTGTCGTAAGACGATCAAGCTCTTGAATGGAATGGAATACACTCGGCATTACGTTTTCTGCTTTCATTTTTGGCGCCATGATATTCTTGATAATATCCATTCTGCTTTTGGCATCATCCGGCATGGTTGTGTATTTCCCATAATAAGAATCAAGAATAGCTAGGGGTCCACCAACACTTGTTTTCTCACGTAGTTCTACAGGAGCTGCACCCTCCAGTGGCAAATGTTTCAGCATTCCTTTTTCTTTATCAAATTCGAAAATATTCTGCTGTTTTTCATCTCCATACGTCCCCCAGTTGTTCTGTACAGATTGAATCGGATCGAAGAGTTGATCAACCCATTTCGCTGTCGTTTCCAAGTTCTTATTGGCGCTTGTGACAACCATCTTCCCTCTTCCCAAACCAAGCGCGTTCGTTCTTGTTACGTTAACTTCACCATCGGGTCCAGCAAGCGGAGGCATAACTTCGTAGCTGTCATTATCTCCGGTGATGTTGGCCTTATCCCATGAGAAGTAAAGTCCGTATTTCTGATCCTTTCCTTTTGCAAGGTAAGTACTCCAGTCTTGTGTGTAGGCTTCAATATCAATGAGTCCTTCTTTATACAGCTCGTTAATAAAAGAAACTGCTTCCTTGTAGTCTTCTTGTGCCGCCGTAAATATCACTTTCCCATCATTGCTCACAACCGCATGGTCAGGGTTCTCACCCAATCCAAACGAAGCAAATAGGAATGCCAGATCTTCTGCTCCCGGCTTGTTAATAAAGGACAATGGAATTTCGTCAGCCTTACCGTTGCCGTTTGGATCTTTTGTCTTGAATGCAATTAATACTTCCTTTAATTCTTCCGTTGTTGTAGGCATATCAAGGCCAAGCTTCTTAAGCCATTCCACATTGATCCAAGGCATACTATCTACTGCCTGGATTCTTTTTTTACCGCTACCCAGCTCTTCAATCCATGGAAAGGCATAAATATTGCCATCTGGTGCCGTAATCATACTCTTATATTCCGGTGCTTCTTCCAGCACCTTTTTGAAGTTTGGCATATTGTTCTCGATGAGATCATTCAGCGGAACGATGGCACCATCTTTAGCAAGCTTGAGCAGCTCATAGTCACTATAGTCCGCATTAAAAATTGCATCAGGAAGATCACCACTTGCCACAGCCAAGTTTCTTTTTTCAACAAATACGTCTTTCGTAAAATTCTTCCAATTAATATGAACATTCGTCTTTTCTTCAAGACGTTTATTAATCAGTTTTTCATTGGGATCAGTTGGTGCAAGTGGAGAGCTTTGTGTTATAAAGTTCAAGGTTACTTTACCGCTGGCATCCTGTTCTTTACTAGCTGCACTTCCCCCTCCTCCTCCACCGCATGCAGTAAGGAATATAAGAGAAGCAAGTACAGTGGCAGAAGCTGCTTTCGTCGAAACTCTTGATTTCTTAATTCTTTTCATAGGGTATGACCTCCAAATTAGATAGGAATGAATTAATCTTTATCTATGTGCAGCCTGTTTCCTACTTAAGGGAACCGACCATAACACCTTTTTCAAAGTACTTCTGGAAGAACGGATACATAACAATGAGTGGCAAACTGGAAACAACGATGGCAGCATACTTGATGATTTCAGACAATCGTTTCATTTCCGCCATGGCGAGTTGATCACTGATCATGCCCGGATCTACCTGATTCTGGATCAAGATGGAACGTAGCACCAGCTGCAGTGGATGAAGATTCGGATTATCTAAATAGATCATAGCGTCAAAGTAGGAATTCCACTGGCCCACAAAGGCATAAAGAGCGAGCACAAAAACAATCGGTTTGGAGAGCGGTAATACGACACTGAAGAAAATCCGCATTTCCGAAGCTCCGTCTACATTAGCGGCTTCCTTCATTTCATTCGGAACGCCTTTGAAGAAAGTTCTAGAAAGAATGATGTTCCAAACATTAACTGCCCCTGGAATGATCACCGCCCATACTGTATCAAGCAAACCAAGGTTCTTAACGAGCAGATATGTCGGTATGAGTCCACCCCCAAAGAACATGGTGATAATAAACAATGTCATGAAGAACCCTTTTCCTTTGAGCCTGTCATCGGACAGTGCGTACCCTGCACAGATTGAGACGAGAACGGTAATCATAGCAAATGAAACAGAGTATAAAACAGAGTTTCCAAAACCACGGATCATGGCAGGATTCGAAAGAATTTTTACATACCCTTCTAATGACCAGTCCGAAAGATTAAATGATAATCCTTTACTGAGCAGCACAGATGGATCCATAAAAGAAGCAATCACTACATAAATCAAAGGAAGTACGATGATAAGTACGGCCAGTGTCAGGAAGATCGCGTTCAGCACGACGATAAAGCGATCTAATCCGGAATGTTTAATAGGCATAGCTTGTTGCTCCTTTCTTAGTAAAGACCTTCACCCTCATTCAGTTTCTTCACGGTGAAGTTAACTGTGAGGAGCAAGACGATGTTGATGATAGAGTTAAACAATCCTACTGCGGCTGAATAGGCATAATCGCCCGACTGCAAACCAATTTTATAAACGTAAGTCGGAATGATTTCTGAGGTTGGTAAGTTCATCGCCGTTTGCATGAGGTAGGCTTTTTCGAAGCCAATTGACATAATTCCGCCGGCTGCAAGGATAAATACAATAGCCATAATTGGTCGAATGGTTGGCAGATCGATATGGCGTATTCTTTGTAGAAGATTAGCACCGTCAAGATTAGCTGCATTATGTAACTCAGGATCGACATTAGCAAGCGCTGCTACATAAATAATGGATGCCCAACCGGCTCCGGTCCAAATATCAGATAAAATGTAGATCGAACGGAAGTACTCGGGACGAGACATGAACATAATTGGTTCACCAGTAAGCCAGGTAAAAAACTGGTTAATCGGTCCCGTTGGGGACAAGAAGATAAACAACATCCCGACCACAACGACAACAGAAATAAAGTTCGGTGCATACAAGAACAATTGAATGTTCTTTTTGACGCCTGCACGGCGAATTTGATTCAACATCAAGGCAAGCAGGATCGGAATTGGAAAACTCAGAATTAATCCGAAGAAACTTAATTTAAGCGTATTCATAAAGATTACTTCGAAATTGGGGGAAGAAAGGAATTTCTCGAAGTTGTACAAACCTACCCATTCACTTCCCATAATTCCTTTGATTGGGCTGAAATCTTTAAAGGCGATAATCGCACCATACATAGGACCGTACTTAAAAATAAGGGTCAGAATCACAGCTGGTGCGAGCAAAATATAAAGAAAGTAGTGCTTCTTTAGATAATCCATGAAGGAACTCTTATGTCTCGTCACCGTTATTCCGTGTTCGGCTTCTATTGGGTTATGCAATGCCTTTACCTCCGTTCTTATCAATGTTTACATCTTGATGCAGTAAGGGCTTTCAATCTCTCTTATGTCCTGCTGCTTTTACAATTTACCAAACACTCAATCGTTCGTCAATACATTTTGTAAAAATATTTATGTGCATATGACAAATTATTTTGTACATAAATGGCGTATATATTTTTACATAATTGCAAATACAGCCAATTTAAATAAGATCACAACCTTTATTCTCACAAAAATCGAAATATAACAAAAACTAAACTAATTAAATGCACACTTATGACCAAATATAATGTAAACTAAATTATGCATTTGTAAATATCATGTTGCTATTTTTAGCAAACTAATATACATTAAAGAGAGTTGAAATAACGACAAATAGTACAGTATTTGCGGCGAATATTAAGAACATGAATATAGAGGTGAATTACATAGATGGCTCGGGAAAAAGTAACCATACAAGACATCGCAGACGCTTTAGGAATCTCCAGAAATACAGCTTCCAAAGCGTTAAATGGAACGAACGGTATACCTGATGAAACCAGAAACAAGGTCATAAAGAAAGCGATAGAGTTAAAATATAAACAATTTGCATTTATGGACTCCGAAAGTACTCTATCAAGAAACTCTGGAAACATCGCTTTATTAACAGAAAACTTACCTAACACTTCCCACTTTGGATCGAAACTGATCAGCGGCATGGAAAAAAGAATCAGTGCAGAAGGATATAATTTATCCATGCACATTATAAGAGATATTGATCAAGAGTCCCTGTCTCTTCCAAATAATTTTGATGTCTCCAATGTAGACGGAATTATTTGTATTGAGTTGTTTAATTCGGAATATAGTAAGCTGATTACAAGTCTAGGTATTCCAACTATTTTCATCGACTGCTCTGCAGATGTCTGTTACCCTGAATTCCAAGCAGATGTGCTTCTCATGGAGAACGAACACAGCACATACCAACTTACCAAAAAGTTAATTGAGGGCGGTTACAAATCACTGGGGTTCATCGGGGACTATAATCACTGTAGGAGTTTTAATGAAAGATGGGTGGGCTTTAATCGCGCACTGATAGAATCCGGGATTCAGCTTGATCTCACACAATGCATTCTCGATGACGATCGACTATTTTTCTCAAGTCCAGAGTGGGCAGATACTAGACTAAGTCAAATCAATGAGCTCCCTTCTGCTTTCGTGTGTGCTAACGATTATATTGCGGTTACCTTTATGAAGTCACTCAAAAATGTGCTTTCCATTCCTAACGACATCGTCATTTGTGGCTTTGATAACGGTCCTGAATCAAGCATTGTAGAACCCCATCTTACTACGGTTCATATTTATAGTAATGAGATGGGCGTCAAAGCAGCCGAAATGCTACTTTCCCGAATTAATGATCCGAAGCAACCCTATCAGGTTTCTCATATTTATACCAAACTCATCATAAGAGACTCTACACCTAATATCAGTTGATGAATTCATAATTCAGAGCTGAAATAACACCCATGAAAATGAAGCAAAGAACCCAAGCGATTAAGAATTCAATTGCTTGGGTTCTTTATGTCCATTCAATTGTCCTAATTATAATGCCCCTGTACTCTTTTTGGATATATCTATTAGATCGTCCATCCTTAGGCTGTGAACTCCAGCATCTTATCTTTACATATTGTAAGTCCTGACCGGCTTAGACTTATCTCTAAGTCTGCTAAATTCCTTAGTTACTAGGATTACCGTCCACACAACAACCACAAAATCAATCACGAGCGAACCCCAATATACTCCAGAGACTCCTAACCATCTTGGCAAAATAAGCATCACCGGCACATAAAAAACAAGTTGTCTGGTAATACCGATAACGGCCGCCGGTTTCCCTTTATTAATCGCAGGGAAAAAGGTCATGGCCATAAAAATGAGCGACAATAAAGGCAGAACCGCCATGTTCAACCGGAAATATAACATTTTGCTGGTCTCAAAGATTTGATCCGGCAGCATCAGTCCCAGAATGGAAGCCGGAGAGATCATGGATATTATCCAGAAAGGTAATGTTAACAGCATGGAGACGAGTGTGAATATTTTATAAGCTTTGATGGCGCGCTCATACTGTTCTGCTCCAAAATTAATGCCAATGACCGGCTGCAAGGCGCGCATTAATCCGAAAATCGGCGTCAACAGGAAGGTGAATACACGAAAAACCACCCCATAAAATGCAATATCTGCTGTAGTCCCGTATCTCGACAGCGTATTGAATACTATAACGGCCTGTACCAGATTCATAAAGTTCATAATGAAAGCTGACATTCCCAGTCCAACTATGGATTTGATTGTGCTCGCATCCCGATAAATTGCGAAGACATTCGTTCGGAATGACGCAAATCCTTTGCCAAAATAAATCCATCCCAGCAAGGTATAGACCAGCATCCCGATATTTGTAGCCCAGGCAGCACCCTCTACTCCAAAATTCAGCCAGGCTACCAGAACATAATTGGACAAAACATCAACTGCCAGTCCAATGCCCATTACCACGGCTGCCGATTTCATTTTCCCTTCGGCACGCACAATCATGTTGGCAGCCAATCCATAAATCCAGAAAAATGAACCGATTACCGTAATTCTAAAATAGCTGTCTCCAAGAGCCAGAGTTTCCCCCTCTCCACCCATGAATCGTACCAGCTGTGTGGAGAAAAGTAGACCCAACACCATATAGACAAGCGTTACAAGGATTGACAGATAATTAACATTTCCCATCAAACGCTGTTGCATTTCTTTGTCCTTCCTGCCGAGCGCTAAACTTAAATCTGAACCGGCACCCACCCCAATCAAGGAGCCCAGTCCCAAGCTGATCTGGGTTAAAGGATAGGCTACCGAAACTCCAGCCAGTGCCTCCTCTCCGACAAACCTTCCCACAAATACAGCAGCGATAACCGCGTTTAAGCCATAGAGGACCATTGCGATGATAGCGGGCCATGATAACTGGGCCATGACATTCCATAGATTGCCATTGAGGATAAAATGCGTCTGCTTATCTTTGCTGTTGTTTATCTGTGTTACAGTGCTCATAATATGGATTTTCTCTCCTTCTTATTTTTCCTACGGGAAAATTTCTTTCTGTAGGGAAACTTTTTAGGTATAGCAATCCCCTTCTCTATTACTCCTCTCCACCTTTTGTATGAATATGTGCGTTTCTCGTTCTAAAATTATACGGGACTCCTTACATTAACAAGTCTATAAGACATATTGACTAGCGGCTACCGCTAAAAGGATTGTTTCTATCTCATAAAGGATTATTGCTGAAATCCTGCAGCAAGAGTGGCTGCGGCTCCTGTCTTTCATATCTTACGATTTTCTAATCCGTGTCGGCTCTATATCTTCAGCTATAAAAAGCTTAACAAAAAAGCAACCCCCCTGTTGGCAAGTTGCTTTTTAAATACTTTGTTGAGAATCTCTACATTTTTGTCCTTCCCGATTGTGCCAATGGAGATCAGATCCTCCATATCTTCTCAGGTATTATCGAATTCTCAGAGGTTCTGGACGCGAACCGATTTAAACAAAGAGGAAATCCTTATTCGTTCCCCATCGTGCTGATGTCGATGACAAACCGGTAACGGACATCTGAAGCAAGTACACGCTCCCAGGCTTCATCAATCCGGTCAGCAGAAATGACCTCGATTTCAGATGCAATATTATGTTCAGCGCAGAAATCAAGCATTTCCTGCGTTTCACGGATTCCGCCAATCATCGATCCGGCAAACGAACGGCGGTGGCCGATCAACGAAAACACGTTAACTGCTAATGGATCAGCGGGTGCACCGACATTGACTAATGTGCCGTCCAGCGCCAGAAGCGAAAGATAGGCATCGATATTAATCTGCGCGCTTACTGTATTCACGATAAGATCGAATGAACCGGCAAGCTGCTTAAATGTCTCCGGATTACTTGTGGCATAATAATGATCCGCCCCTAATTTCAATCCATCTTCCTTCTTCTTCAATGACTGTGATAAAACAGTAACCTCTGCCCCCATGGCATGAGCGATCTTCACAGCCATGTGTCCAAGTCCGCCAAGACCCACCACAGCTACTTTTTTGCCAGGAGCAGCTCCCCAATGACGTAGTGGTGAATAGGTGGTGATTCCTGCACACAGAAGCGGCGCAGCGGCGTCAAGCGGAATACTGTCAGGGATCCGAACCACAAAATCCTCGGTTACGACAATATGGGTGGAATATCCGCCTTGCGTATACTGCCCGTACCGGTCGATAGCTCCATAGGTGCCCGTATTTCCACTCAGGCAATACTGCTCCTCACCTTTATGGCAATTACTGCACTCTCCACAGGAGTCAACCATACAACCTACTCCTACCCGGTCGCCTACTGAGTACTTTGTGACTTCAGAACCGATCTGGCTGACAATTCCGGCGATCTCATGTCCCGGAACGAGTGGATAGTTGACCGGCCCCCACTCCCCGCGGGCAGTATGAATATCCGAGTGGCAGATGCCAGCGTATTTAATCTCAATAAGAACATCATGCGGCTGCAGATCTCGGCGTTCGATTGTGGTTAGCTTGAATGGACCTTCCTGACTGAATGTAGCGCGTGCATTAACTTTTATCATAGTGAAACCTCTCTTCTAGATAATATTAAAATCTATAACGTCAGCTTTACAAAACATATGTTATTACTTAAAGTTAACTCTAAGTCAAGCATAAAATATATTTGAGATTGGAGATAGATGATGAAAACATACTCCATAAGTGAAGTTGCAGAATCCTTTAATATGACACCACATACCCTGCGATACTATGACAAGGAAGGTCTTTTCCCTTCTATAGAAAGAACCTCCGGCGGTAAACGTATATTTAAACAATCCGATATGGACGCTTTAAAAGTAATTGAATGCCTGAAGTCATCCGGGATGCCAATTAAAGAAATAAAACATTTCATTGAGTGGTGCTCAGAGGGAGATTCCACCTTACAGCAAAGATATGACATGTTCTTGGAGCGGAAAGCCTCCGTAGAAGCACAGATGGAAGAATTAAAAAAAACGATGGAAGTCATAGAACATAAATGCTTCTACTACAAGTCCGCCTTGGATAGCGGTACAGAAGATGTTCATAAAAATAATAAAATAAAAAGTTCATCCGCTGCTCATTAGAAATGGACCTTCAATTACAGTAAAGGCGGGGCAGATTGATCTGCCCCGCCTTTACTGTAATTCATAAACTTTTTAATTGGTACGCCTTTTTGCCAGAAGTTTCTCCGTAAAATTCACATTAAAAAAATGAACAATAGGTCCCAAACCCAATGCGGATACCAGAGTTCCTAAGCCTATAATGCCTCCTGCCAGGAAGCAAACCAAAGCACAAAGAGAATCCGTAAACATCCGGTGCCAAAAATAAGATACTTTCGGGAAGTTATCCCTCATAATCAGGGACAGGCTGTCGTAGGGAGCTACGCCTACCTCCGATGACTGATACAGAGATACCCCAAAACTGCATACCACTACACCAATCGCTACGATGACCACCTGCTGCCATATCAATTGAGGTTCGCCGAACAGAGATAGCCAAGTACTATGAAAGAAAGTAGCTATGTAACCTAGAAGAATTGCGTTCACGAAAGTCCCGGCGCCAATAAACTTTCGTCCTGTTATGAATTCGATTACAAACAATACCAGATTCAATAAGATCAGAAAATTTGCAAATGTCATACCTGTGTTTTCTGCAAGTGCCATAACCATACCGCTGAAGGGATCATTCCCCATGCCGGACAGCTTAAAAATACTGATTCCCATGCCCAGAAATACATTGCCGATAACCATAATAATCAATCGTTTTTTATCGACGTTATGAAAATATCCTCTCATATTGTCCATCCTATTTTCATATTAAAATGCACCATACAACAACGACGTCATTATATCATATTTCCTATGATTTGACGGTTATCTTTATGGATGTGAATGATCTGGTCGGGAAGCATGATCAAGTATGAAATGGCATCACCGAATCCAACAACCTTTTGGCATACTCATTTTTAGCGTCAAAAAGCTTAAAACTATCAAGCTCTTCAACAATCTCTCCATGGTAAAGAAAAAGAACACGGTCGCACAGATTTGCCACGGCTTGAAGATCATGGGTAACAAACAGATAGGTCATGTTCATCTCTTGTTGAAGTGAAAGAAGCAATTCTAGAATCTGAGCCTGAACTGAAACATCTAGTGAGCTAATAGCTTCATCAAGAACAACAAGTTCCGGATTTGTTGAAATCGCCCGTGCAATACACACCCGCTGCAGTTGTCCACCACTTAGCTCATGGGGATACTTGTCCAGCATCGCTAGCGGGAGTCCTACCTTATACAAAAGGGTCGTAATATGATCATCAAGCTCTTTAGTGTCTCCCAAAATAATCAACGGTTCAGATATGATGTTCCGGACAGTAAATTGAGGGTTTACTGATGTGGTATAATCCTGAAATACCACACTCATTTTCCCTTTATTACACTTACTCCATCTCGAAACCGGAAGACCCTCAATCTTCACATTCCCTTTACTCGGCTTATCTAATCCCAGAATGATCCGACTCAATGTACTTTTCCCGCTTCCGCTTTCTCCAATTAATCCTAAACACTCCCCTTTTCTGATCGAAAATTGAATCTCATTTAGAATTTCTAATTTTTCTTTTCTAAACCAGCCACCAGCTTTTGGATAGCTTTTAGATAGTTTATTAACCTCGACAAACATTATATCACTCTCTCTTCCATCGATTTCTGAAAAGGAGCAGCCAGATTAACCCGGGTTCTAATCAAAAACCGTGTATATTCATGCTGTGGATTTGAGAATATCTCAGAAGCCTGGCCCGTTTCAACACATTCACCATTACGCATCACGATTAAATCATCCGCCAAATATTGAACAACACCTAAGTCATGTGAGATAAAAAGGATTGATGTTCCCATTATCTCCCGTAGCAGTCTAAACTGTTCTACTACCTCACGCTGATTAATAGAATCGAGGGCTGTAGTCGGTTCATCCGCAATGATAATGTCCGGCTCTAGCATAATTGTTATTGAAATCATTACTCTTTGCAGCATCCCACCAGACAGCTGATGAGGATACTTCTTCAATACCTCTTTTGGGGTATGCATGTGTACACGATGCAAAGCAGTCTCGGCTATAATTCGGGCTTCACGCTTCGTGACTCCAAGGTTCTCACGAAAGGTCTCTATCATCTGTTTGCCTATAGTATCCAGAGGATTGAATGCTGTCATCGCATCTTGCAGGATCATACAGATTTTCTGACCTCTTATTTTTCGAAGAACCGAGCCTTTCTCATGCAATAAATTCCTTTTGTTGTAAATCACTTCTCCAGTAACCTCCAGCCAAGGAGGTATAAGACCAAGTATCGCCTTAGCAGTCAGTGACTTACCACTCCCACTTTCTCCTACAATGGCTAAACATGTATTTTTTCTGAGAGTAAAACTGAGATCCTGAACAAGGCAACGATCCGTATCTGCCTCATGAACCGAGAGACTTTTTATTTCTAATAAAGACATTTAGACGACATCCTTTCCCTTTCTTTAGAAGATGCGCTTTTGGGTTCATTGCGGAATGTAGACTGTCTCCCAAGTAATTGAACGCTACTACCATAATTAAGATCGCAAAACCTGGTGCTAACATATGGGTTGGATGCGTAATCATCACATTCTTCGCGTCGTTTAACATCATTCCCCACTCAGGAACAGGAGCCTGCACACCTAAACCAAGGAAAGACAGAGCAGAGATATTCAAAATAACCCATCCCGTATCTAAAGTCGTAAATACAGCCACTTCTCCTGAAACGCCTGGTAGTAAGTGTTTTCGCATAATATGCCCTGTACTGCAACCGGATACCTTGGCAAATCTTATATAATTTTTATCCGTATATTCAATAACGACCGATCTAATCATCCGTGTATACCAAGCCCATTTCGCGACTATATTTGCAATAACAACATTCAGTAAGCCTGGTCCTAGTACACCTACAATGGCGAGGATCATAACTTCAGCTGGAAAAGAGAGCATTATATCGCAGATTCTCATAATGAGCTCGTCTACCTTCCCTCGAAAATATCCTGATACGATTCCCAGAATCGTACCCGTAGCAATGGTTATTACAGTAGTGATTAATGCATATAGAATAGTTGTCCGAATTCCATAAAGGAGCCTGGATAAAACACAACGTCCTAGTTGATCTGTTCCTAGTGGATAATCAGGACTGAACCCCGCGTATTTGTGTAAAATATTCATTGCGGTAGGGTCATGAGGTGCCAGCCAAGGGGCGGCTATCCCTGCAATGATGACACTACCAATAAGCCCCATAAAGAGCACTGCCATTCTATCCATCATCAGTCGTTTCCAAACAGCCATACTATCCTTCCCTTCTCAATCGGGGATCTAGAGCTGAATTGAGTATATCTACCAGCAGATTACAAAAGACAAACAAGCTACCCATGATCAGAATATATGCTTGAATCATCGGGAAATCAGAATTGAATATTGCAGATACACATAAGCGACCAATTCCCGGCCATGCAAAGATATTCTCCACAATGACTGTTCCCGCGATAAGCTTTGGGATGGACATTCCTAGAGCTGTAACAGATAGCTGTAAGGAGTTTCGAAATACTTTCCCTATAATCTTGCTATTCTTAAGTCCTCTTACTCTGGCATATAGAACAAAATTCTCCTTTTTATTCTTTATCATGTTATTTCGTATCAATCGAACATAAGTAGAAATGAACACTAAAGAGAGCGTTACTGCCGGTAGTACCACAGAACTTGTTTCTTCCATACCACTGGTTGGAAACCAATTGAGTTTAACGGAGAATAACCAAATAAGAAGAATACCTATCCAGAAGCTGGGCATTGCCGCTGAGAGGAAAACAAAGACGCGCAGCAGTCTGTCGAGCCAGCTTCCTTCATAAATAGCACTGAACACACCGATTAGCGTACTTATGCACAGAATAATGGCCAACGCGACACCTGAAAGCTTGAAAGTAGCTGGAAGCGCCAATGCAATCTGATCGCCAACGGATTGGTGTGTCACATAACTAATCCCGAAATCTCCTTGAATACTGTTACTGAGCCAATGTATATAACGCACAAAAAAGGGTTTATCCAATCCCAATGTAATTCTCATCGCTTCAACCATTTCTTGTGTGGGTGTAACCTGATTAACTCGAAGGGCAATTTCAGCAGGATCACTGGTCCGCAGATTTATCAGAACGAAGGCCATAAAAGATATTCCTATCAAGATAGGAATGATCGCTGCTAGCCGTTTTAATAGGTACCTATTCAACTCCATCCTCCCATTTCTTTCCTTAGATATAAAAATCCCCGCCCCATGCTTCAGAGCACTGAAGCATGAACAGCGAGGATACCTGTTTGTTTATTGTGCTTCGAAATACATTTTTTCAAAAGGAATCTCATATTGGGATACATTGAACCCAACGCCCTGTAAAGCTTTAAGATGAACAGCTTTGGTAACCGAATAGGTTAATGGGATATAGACATTCTCATTATGGATATAAGTCAGAATTTCTTTGTACATTTCTTTACGTATTTCTTCGTTCTGCTCAATCATCAGATCGGTAATCGTCTTATCAAGCCATTCTTTTTTCTCCAGCCCAAGTTGGGCTTGATAATCGGCGTGCGAGGGCACTCGCCAAGAAGAAACATAGGTCTGCGGATCATAAGGCAATCCCCAAGAAAGGGAGTACATCAGGTCGAATTCACCAGTTTTTTGACGGTCGAAATAAGCTTGTTTTTCTTCCCCTACAATATGTAATTCCACCCCAATCTGTTTCAAATCATTCTGCATGGATTCACTTATAGTTCGTTCTTGCGCATTATCGGAATTATAATAAATAGTCAGTTCTAACTTCTTGCCATCTTTGTACCGATACCCATCAGATTGGAGCATCCAACCCTCTTCAATTAATAAAGCAGATGCCTTCTCCTCATTGTAGCTTACTCCCTTTAAACCTGCGTTTGCATAGGGTACAGAAGGAGAAAGTAATGTATCCGCTACTTTTTCTGTACCGTTCATAATACCGTCAGCTATAACTTCCTTATGAATGGCATACATAAATGCTTCGCGAATCTTAGGATCTTTAGTGACGGACCGGTTCGTATTGATTACAATCGCACGGGATCCTACAGGATGACTGATGACAGTACTATACTTATCCTGATCCATCAATGACTTGAAAGAGTCGCTGTCCACCATATCTCCGTCGGAGCCAAAAAGTAAGTCTACTTCTCCTTTTTCAAGTGCGAGAAGAATGGTCTGATGATTTGGCATTACTCTCCATTTAATTGTTTTTATCCGAGGTTTTTCTCCCCAATAGTTCTCATTTAATGTGAAGATAGCATATTGATCCTGCTTATGCTCTGTTAAGACGTAGGGCCCAGTACCTGCATAGCCTTTAACTCCATTCGCTGTAGTTCCACCGATGAAGCTCTTAGGGGAAATAAACCGAAACGGACGCGTCAAACCCAATTCCTCCAAGGTTGGATAATAGGGATTCTTTAAGGTGAGCTGGAAGGTATTCTCATCTATGACTGTCGTATCTTTAATTTCTGCTACAAGATTCAGCCATGAGTTCTTTTCAATATTTCCAACAACTGAATCAATGTTTATTTTCACAGATTCAGCGTTAAACGGTTCACCATCGGTAAAAGTAACTCCTGTTCGTAAATGGAACGTGTATAAGGTACCCTCTTCGGAAATTTCCCAGCTCTCGGCAAGTCCCGGCTTCACACCCTCTGGGGTATTAATAACAAGTGATTCAAAAACAATATTTTGTGCAGGCATTTCACCAGCGTATAAGTGCGGATTAATATCACGGATATCCTTTGTACTCGCAAATACTAATTCATCATTGGATACCCTCTCAGCTTTCCGGTTCTCTCCTCCCTTACTGCTTGAACATGCTGACAGCAGAGAGAAAACTAAAATAAATGATAGTATACATATTCTTTTGTGCATTCATTACTCCCCCACTTTATAAATCTTATCGCATAATCGATTCAAAAGACTGTTCTCATGGCTGACTACAATCACACCGATGTCTCTACTTTTACAGATTCGGAGAAACGAATTCCAAATTTGTGCCTGTGTAATGGCATCCAGCATCGTCGTCATCTCATCAGCTATGATGAATTTGGTCGCCGGATTCAGAGCACGGACAATGCAGAAGCGCTGTTTCTCCCCTCCGGACAGCTCCACCGGCCAACGATTCAGCCACTCCTCCCGTATTTCGAAAGCATCCAGAATTTCCTGGGAGGGTGTATAGGATTCGGCCAGAACGTCCCGCATACGCCACTTAGGATTAATCGCCTTCTCCGGATGTTGGTATATTAATTGTACCGGTCGAAATGCCTGACTTTTCACAGCTTTATCCTCTAACGTTACTTGTCCTTTACGCGGGGAGATATACCCGCCTAAAATCCTGGCTAGCGTCGTTTTCCCGCATCCACTATAGCCTGATAGACCAAGAACCTCACCAGGAGCTACCGTAATGTTGACATCTTTAAAAATCCAACGTTCCTTTTGATAATAGTGACTTAGATTCACTCCCATCAGACACATAACTTCTCACCGCCTGTTCCTTAAATTCCAAGTCAAAATCATTTTGCGGTAAGGCTCGCCACAACCTTCTAGTGTATTCCATCTTCAAACGTTCTCCACTTCCTTCAAATGCTGCAGCCTCAGCAATCTCCACAGTAGTTCCATCCTTGAGAACAGCAACTCGATCAGCAATTTCTAACGCAGACATAATATCATGAGTAATCAGCATAACTCCTGCGCCTTCTTTGGCGAATTGCTTGAGCTGTTTTAATATTTCGGTGAGCGCTTGCGGATGAATTCCGGGTGTTGGTTCATCGGCAATGACCAGCTTGACACCCTCTCGTACACTTGTAGCAAACATCACCCGGCGAAGCATTCCACCGGATAACTCAAAGGGAAATAACTTTCCGTCGCTCTTTTTCAAATCATATCGTTCAAATAGCTCCTCTTGTTTGGCCTGAGCAGTGGCCTGATCCAAGCCAATCTGTACTTGCCGTCCAACACGCATAAGGGGATCCAGATAATTAACGGATTGTGGAATGAAGGAGATCCCCCGACCTCTGAGCTGTTCTTTTCTCTTTTGCGTCAATTCTTCTCCCTTGTATAAGATTGTTCCGCTGCTGGTTGCATTCCCGGGCAAAATCCCTAGTATAGCGTGTGCCAACAGACTTTTCCCTGAACCGCTGGCACCTACCACTGCTACAATTTCTCCTTCGTTGATATCTACATGCAGCTCAACTATTGGATGGATTACACGTTTTTGTGTGCCCTTATAATATTGAGAGAAACCAATGGATAAGTTTTCTACCCGTAATAACGGATTTTTCACTTTACTCATCACTCACCCCTCTATTCATTGGAGCTGGAAGGCTCCATTAAAATACGAATCTTTTCGCCGATACTGTCAAAGCTTTTAACCACTATCACTAGAAGCAATCCCGGAAATACCACCAGCCACCACTTTCCGGTAGAAATATGGTTCATCGCTTCAGAAAGTATAATACCTATAGCGGGAGTTTGCGGAGAAAGCCCAAACCCCAAGAAAGTTAACGCAGCTTCATGCAAAATCACATGCGGAAACATCAGTAAAAAACCAATCATTATTTGAGGAAAAATAGAGGGAAGGATATGCTTTCTAGTGATATACCATGCGGACTTCCCGTAGCTCTTAGAGATTTGAATGTATTCGGCCCCTTTTATTTGTAGCACTTCAGAGCGCACGACCCTTGCCAATGCAGTCCAATGAGTCAGCGAAACACCAAGTACAATGCCATATATTCCGCCACCTACAATAAAGCAGATCAATACCATGAACACGAGATGAGGCATACCGATAAACAAATCGATAAGCCAGGAGATGATACTATCCACTGTTCGGCCAAAGGTTGCCGCGCATATCCCCATCATGGTTGCAATAATTACACTAAGGAAAGAAGCTAAGGCTCCTACAGCCAGTGACAACCGCAATCCCTTCATGGTACGGGTGAACATATCTCGACCGAGCCAGTCCGTGCCAAATAGATAATCCAAACTAGGTGTAAGATTTTTGGTAGCAGCATTGAGACGCAGATTATCATTGCTGAGTATAAAGCTGAGGATCAAAATCATTAATAGAAACCCGGAAGATAACGCAAGCAGTACAATCATTTTTTTACGTTCATTCATTCCTTCTTGTATGACCTGCATTTTAGGCCTCCCCCCTCATACGCGGATCTACAATTTTATTTAAAAGATCGGCAATCAAATTTCCTGCAAAGACGAACAAAGAACTAATCAGAATAATGCCAACCATTAAGGGTAGATCCCCCTTTAACCCTGCTGTGGTTAGTGTGCTACCTAATCCCGGATAAGAAAACACCTGCTCTGCTAGCATAGAACCTCCGAAAAGCTCGCCGAAATAGGCGAATTGCAGAGAGACAGCTGGAAGAATTGAATTTCGCACCCCATGATTCTTGAAGATTTGCCACTTGCTTTCGCCCCTTGCCTTTGCAAAAATGACATACTCCGTATTCAAAATATCAATCATTTTCTCTCGAGTATGCATCGCTATATTAGCCACCCCGAGTATGCTTAAGGTCAGAGCCGGTAATATAAAATGATGAACTCGATCAACAAACTTTACGTCACTCTCCATCATGCCGGCCGGCGCCGACAAACCTACAGGGAACCAGTGAAGCCAAACAGCAAAGACAATTAGAAGGATTAGTCCCATCCAAAATATGGGGGTTGAGACAAGCGTGTAACTGTACCATTTAATAATTTTATCTATTGGTTTTCCTCGGTTCATAGCTGCAGTCATTCCAAGGACATAACCAATCACACCTGATAGAACCCATGCTGTTCCCATTAATGCAAGCGATGAAATAAAGCGGCTTTGAATAATCTCAATAACCGGGCTACGGTACAGCTTTGAAGTTCCAAAGTTGCCATGCAGTAATGCCTTTGCCCAGGAAACATATTGTTCCACTGGACTTTTATCCACACCCCAATATTCTTTAATTTTCTCGATTTGTTGTGGTGACGCTGCGCTATCTCCCCCGATATATGCGTTGACCGGATCCATGGGAGATAAATGGATAAGAGAAAAAGTAAGAATAGATAAGCCAACCAGCAGGGTTATCACTCGAATCAATCGAATAATGATGCTTTTTGCCACAAGAACTCCCCCCTTCCTGCACAGAAAAGAGAGCTTTCTGAAATAGATAGCCCTCAGAAGTCTCTTTCCTTATATAATCAATTGGTCCATGTCCACTCCGTTACATTTCCAAACAATGCCCACTCATGACCGTGCGAATGAATAGGCTGCTTACCCAGATCCAGCTTCGTATTAGCCAAGTACAGGTGGTCCACCCGCACCAGCCAAACAATCGGAGCATCTCCGATACCACTGAAGCCTGTTTCTCCATCCCATTGGGCAAGCTTCCAATATTTATTAGCCTCTTCCAGTGAAGAAGAAGTAAGCGCTAGTGTTAAATATTCATCGACTTTAGGATTATAATAGTTAGACATATTGCCGATCCCTTTATCGATCTGCTCAGAGGAATTCATCGTATACAGTTGATAAGGGTGATGCCTTCCGCCTCCCCATGCCACCGCTGCTGTCTTTCCTTTTAGATAAATATCATCCCATGTAACTCCTAGAAGATTAATTTTGATTCCGAAGGCGCTTGCTTGGTCTGCTACGGCAAGAGAAAGATCGCTGCGGAGCTGATCATTAGAGCTAAAGTACATGTTAAACTCTGCATTGCGGCCGTCTTTTTCCAGAATGCCATCCTTATTCTTATCCGCCCAGCCACCATCTTCGAGGATTTTCGCAGCTGCTGCAATATTGCCATCCTCAATCACGGTTTCTTCGTTAAACCAAGGTAAACCATCCGCTAGGGAATATGCTTTTTTACCGTGTCCATCTAGAGCTACATCCAGCAGCTTCTGACGGTCTAGTCCAATATTAAGTGCCTGACGGATTGCAAGATCTGAAGTTACATCGTTGCCCACTTCTACTTCTTTACCGTTGGTCAACCCTTTCCCACCGCTAGGCACTGCCGGCAGCATAATACCGCGTGAATCGATACTCTCGTAAGTTCGAAGCGTCATTCCCTCAACCTTTTGCTCTGCGAATGTGGGCGGCACATACACAATGTCGGCTTCTCCCGCCTTTGCAGCTGCAAGAGCCGCATCCTCGGCAAGAAGAAGGAATGTCAACTTTTTGAACTGGGGCTCTGCACCATACCAATAGGGATTGTACTCCATAATAACTTGCTGTCCTTCATTGTATTGAACTACCTTATACGGTCCAGAGCCAATTGGATTTCGAGAATAGTTCTCATCATAGTGAGCTTTAGGGACGATTCCAATTTCTGTGAGCTGACTAACAAATGTGGAGCGTGGCTCGTCAAGAGTAATTGCGATGGTGTTATTTTCCAGAATATCAATTGTTTTAACAAAGGACAGATCGAATTTAATCCCATCCTCCTTGAGCATCTCATATGTAAATTTGACATCTTCCGGAGTCACTTGCTCACCGTTGGAGAATTTAGCGTCTTCACGAAGCGGGAAAGTCCATGTTAACGCATCCTCGCTGATGGTATAGGATTGTGCAAGATCCCCAATAAAGTTAAGATCTGAGTCAATAGCTAATAGCGAGCTATGAGTTAGACGGATCTGTGTCATCCCCCAGCCCTTCTTGGGATCAAACTGTCCACCATCCATAATTCCTACAGCAAGTACTAAATCTTCTTTAAGAGTTGTAAATTTCTCTAGTTCGGAGGAATTATTTGATTCCTTTGATCCATTTGTACATCCAGCCAGCAATAAAAGTGCTGACAATACCAAGGTTACATACGATAAGGTCTTCCATTTTAGAAATTTCTTTTGATTGTCTTTCACAACATACCTCCATAGTTTGATAGTCTGCTAACACAAGTCATATAAGAATGAATAACCCCCTTATATTCACTTTAATCGTAATGATTACTAATAAATCAACTGAGATTAATAGTAATTATTACTATCTGAAATGTCAATCATTACTTTAATAACTTTTAAATAGTTAGTAAATCAAAATTAAATAGTAATTGCATGAACCAAGCACACAAATAAATCCGCACACTGCATGCACGGATTTTTATACATAGGTCAGATCCTCTAATATATCGCGATTAACAAGTTCCTCTTTGAAAACACATGCCACCGTTGAAAACATTAAGTTATGGAAGGATTGTATTCTTCATAAGAAAGAACAATATGCTCCCGTTTTAGCGGACAACGCTCTATAATCGCCTTGCGTTTCGCTTTCAGAACAATTTGCTCAATATCAGCAAAACTGCAGCCGGAAAGACGCTCGCATGCCTCTTCCGTCAACCCAGCTTCTCCCTCAAAGCCATTGATTAACAGTTCGATATATTGATACCTGCTTGATTCATCAGGGATAGAATAAATCATTTTTGTATCAAACCTTCTCCAAATAGCCCTATCCAATTCATTTTCCAGGTTCGTCGCTGCTACAAAAATGCTATTATCACCAAAATCATCGAGACATTGCAGCAGTGTATTCACCGCACGAGCCATTTCTTTAACCTCGTCATTACTCTCCCGTGTTCTTGCAATGGCATCAAACTCATCAAGGAATAGAACACAAGGAGATGCTTTCGCGTACTCGAATATTTTCCGGATATTGCTTCCAGTCTCACCCAAATGGCTGTGAATCATTGCATCCAATCGAACTAGGATAAGTGGAAGCTCCAGCATTTGAGCCATATAAAATGCCGTCAGTGTTTTCCCTGTGCCTGGTGGACCATACATAACCACTTTATTGGGAATCGGAACTTGATGTTCTTCAAATACTCCCCTCATTCCTAAGATTGTAATAAATTCATCGACAATCTTTTGATTCATATCGGGCAAGACGAGATGTCTAACCTTTTTGGCACATTCTTTGGGTGTATAATAGGTTCCCATATCCATTCCTTTTGCTCTTGGCAGACGTTGATTGGCGCTGCTTTTGGTCATTATTTATTGAAGCTCCTTTAAAAATAATTATTTTTCAAGAAATCCAAAAGATCCTTTCTGAATCCAGTTCAACCTGCTCTAATTGCCGTTCGAAGTCCACGTGAGGAACTATAGAGTCTGCTTGTGACCATTCGTTATTTTCTTTTTTTGAATAGACCCTCCACTTATCATTTTCCCAGCGGAATTGGGCAAAATCAGTCCCCAGCCACTTTCGGTCATGCCATTCAGGCCGTTCCTCTATCAATGTAATTTGGTTGTGCTCCATACGATAACTTATTCTGACGGATAACCGTAAATCTCCAGGCACTTTTTGATCAATATATCCGTTTAGAATGGCCTTCAGCCTGTTTACAGTGAATGAATCCATCATTACTCACCTCGATTAAATCTGTTAATTTTGATCTCAAAGGGTTCACGAATATCCATCATCTTCTACAGCCTATTTATTCGTAATTATTACGATTTAAAATATCATACTTTCTTTTCGTTTATCATGTCAACCAATGGTACAAAAAAGAGCCTTTATAGTTCCAAGGCTCTTTCGGGGTTTATCTATAAAATCGTCCATCTTTCCGCTATTTCACGATAGATATAATTCTTATATAACGTTCTCTTCTTCTATTTAGGTGATTCAACAGCAACCATGACTGGTTCATGCTAAATTAATTTTCAAACTCCGTTCATAAAAACTGTCAAAATATAACCTGTCCCAATAGGATCGTGTAGAGATACATCTGAAAACGACTTCAGATTGACATCATATCGTGTCCACAACCTAAAAAATTCTATATCACCGGAGAAGACATAAAGGATTTGATTACATTTGCACCATTGGGCTTATAAAAGTTATCAAGAGCTACCGTAACAAAAGCACAAAGCTGTCCACTTTTGCGGCACACTGTATTTTAAAGATATCTGGACTAGTGTTCCATAAAAATAATCGAACATTACAAAATCCCTGCTATTGCCGTCATCCTAAACTTATGTATAATTTTACATAATAACAATCTTGTTTCCATTTGAAATTTTCCTAAAAAAGATAAAAAACCTCCAACCCCGTGTATGCAGCTTCGGAAGTTATTCATTGACGCTCCATTTCGCAGTTACTCTAAGTACAGAATCCCAAAATCACAGCTTCTATGAAATTCTGGTTTGTTCGAATGAACTCTGCTCCATGTTCCAAAATGCGGATAGGTCGTATCGTCGCCGCACTTGTAAAAGTTTCCTCTCATCCTTTTTCCCGGCACTGCCCGAAAGTCTGAAAAATAAGATTGTACCCAAGCCCATGAGATCGAAAAGCTTAATTCCCAATACACTTCTCCTTTATCATTGATTTGATCGGTAGTGGTTAGGACATGGAAAAGTGCCGGATTAATAGTGATTGGGAAGCGATCATACCGATCCGCTCCTATCTGCAAGAGAATTGTGCCATTCGCATTAAATTCGAAATTCATATAGCGTTGGTCCGAATCCGGAGTAGGCTGAAAAAAGAACTCGATGCAGCTATCCTTATACACGGGATCATTTAAGTTTCTGTATGTTCGTATTGGATTCTTTTCGTAAACCTTAAACTGAAGTTTCAGATCCTCCTGACTGTAATTTAATCTTGCTGTAACGACCGGGTTATACCCTTTAAGCCATTGATATTGCTTGATGATCTGGACTTCTTCTGTATCTGAAACATCCGTCTGATTTGTCAGACGGGAAATTACTAAGGTTTCCAATTTCCTTTCCATGTTTCATTCCCTTCTGTTCGGAATCCCACTGGGGTTAACACACCAAAACAACCCTATTAATTAACTTGATTATTTAGACCCGAGATTTCGCGCGGCCGTCTACCGTTACCTGTATTGGCGGATGAAGGAGACCGCCATCTCGGGCGAATCCCCCACTTTCCCCTCTCCCAAGGGCACCGTACACACACATCCCTTGGATCGACCGGCTGATGTCGGATGCCGTCCTTCACATGGGTGGGGACGATATAGCCCTTCAGCAGGTGTACACCTTGCACCGGGTCATCCCCTGTTACCATAACCATGTCAGTCCACCCTTATTTCGCACATGGTAACGTAATTCCTTCATGGATCGCCCGATCGGCCAGAAGTGCGACCTCCATCGCCCGGTAGGCATCCTCCATTGCCGGTATAGCGGGTAAGTTGTTCTCCAGCATGGACAGGAAATAGTCCAGTTGGGCACCCGTAGGCTTCACGGAGAAGTCCATATTGATCTGCCGGACCGTTCCTTTCCGATGGTCTTCGACCTCGACCAGATTTCCCAGATACTGTTCCTCTCGCGGTCGATCGTTCTTGTAGATGATGCGGATCCGGCCTGCGGGTCCGATGAATTCCTTCCGGTTATCAGTCGGAAGCCCCTTGCCCCACCCCGTCTCAAAGTAGCCTATGGAGCCGTCCGACAAACGGAGGGTCATGAGCCCATAATTGTAAGTGTACAGCGGGACTTCTTCATAAAGACGCTGCCCGATCCCGTTGACGCTTATCACGTCCGCCCCTGTAGCCCAACGCATCACATCGATATAATGGACGCCGCAATCTACGATCGGCGAGACGTCTCGGAGCAGGGACAAGTGGGAAGCCCAATTTTTGGAGGGCTTCAATTGGGATAACCGAATGACCAAGGGGAAGCCGATGGCGCCCTCCCGGATCATCTTCATTACCGCCTGGTACGTGGTGTTATGGCGAAGGATGTGACCAATCAGCACCTTGGTTTTGGCTCCACCGGCCAGCTTCATGAATTCCTGCGTTTCCCGTGCATTGCCCGCCATCGGCTTCTCGCATAGGATATGCTTCCCTGCAGCGAGACAATCTTTTGCGATCTCCAGATGGGAGGACGGGTACGTGGCGATAATGACCAGATCCACATCGTCACGCTCGATCAATGTCCGGTAATCCGTGCTCCAACACTTGGCTCCGTATTGGCTTGCCACTAAGGAGGCCCTGTCCCGGTTCCAATCCGCCACGCCGATCAACCGGACCCGCTCCTGTTGTGATATCGCGTCCAAGTGGAGAGAGCCCATATAACCACAGCCTATCACGACCGCCCCGTACCTTTTCATGATGCATCCATCCTATCCTTCTCACTCGCGGAGGTTATTTTGTGTTGATCCAAGCTCTTGTTGGGAGAAGCCGAAGTCTCCCTACAGCATCTAATCTTCATGGTTGAGCACTTACATTTGTATAATACCGGATTACTACAGAATAGCTTTCGTCTTGTTATGATACCTTGTTACCTTTATTATATAAGAATGATGGATAGTTTTATTTAGCTAAGAAAGTTACTTTTTGCACGATTCCGGTATTCCATCTAATTCTATGTAAGGGATCTATCCTGTTATTCCCCACCCTCTCCAACACCCGGTCCGCAAGCGATTCCTCTTCCAGGAGTGGACTCCCTCCATCCATTAAACGCAGTTCCAGACGGTCGCGCCTCGCTTGTTCCCGAGAAGGAGGCTAAAAGATTTTGAGCTGCTCTATGTGTGCCACGGCCAATTGTCCGTTGCGACGAAGGAACGGAAACTATACGGTGTTACCAGGGCAGCCTCCGTTGCCTTCCGGCGTCTACCACCGGAAGGCAACGGAGGCTGATCCGACCACCAAACGGATCGGGATCACGGTGAATTGCAGTTGGTAGAAGCGCAGAACTTAAAATCTTACGGTTCGTGAGCACCGTACGGGTTTGACCCCCACCCTCAGCAGTTAAATAGATAATTTTCTGAATATGTTTTTTTATGTTCATTTAACCCAACTACAAAAAAGCAACTCTCCTGTTGGCAAGTTGCTTTTAAAACACTCTATTGTGAATCTTTAGTTATTATCTAAGACCCTACCGCTTCGCCTTATAAAACTCATGATAAAGCTTCATCAGCGCCCTTTTCTCAATCCGTGATACACAACTCCGCGAGATCCCCAGCTCCTTAGCAATTCCACGCTGCGTCCTCTCTTCCCCGCCTGTATCCAGCCCAAACCTACACACCACAACTTCTTTCTCTCGGTCATCCAGAATATCAAGATTTCGATAAATCTTGATATTCTCAATCTTAAGATCGACCTCTTTAATAACATCATCAGCTTCTGAGCCGAGGATGTCGATAAGCGTAATTTCATTACCTTTTCTTATGGCTTCTTTCCCAGCAGATACTTTACTCTTTTCAGGATGCCCATTATTGATCTTGCGGGCTAGTGCATCTGGAATCATCAGTGATTCTGCTTTATGCCATTCTCCCATATAGAAATCTTCCACTTTCATGAAATGAAAAACATAATATTCTCTGTTAATTATTAGCTGTTCCTCTTCTTTTTGAACTCGTGAAATTCAAGGTTTTTGATGATGCAGCCGGATGATGATACTCAATATCCTACAACCCCATAAAACCTATCATATAACGTTATCTATTTAACATTTTAGTTAACATATACATTACAAATAATAATTAAAAAAGCCTTTTTCTCCTTTTTTTAAACTCAAAATATATTAATTCCATAATATTCATTGACTGAAACAACTACTAGTGTTATATTTCCTAACATTAAATAATAAAATACATAAAGGAAAAGGAGATTACGCACATGAATAAGTTCAAACGTCTACGTGAAACTAAAAGAGATCATTCTGGTTCCACCCGATCTGAATATTCACCAGCAAAAAAAAATTGGAGTAAAAAGCAATTTATAGCTACTTCAATTGTGTTATCTGTTATTGCTACGAGTGTAATTCCGTTCCAAACAGCTGACGCTTTAACTAGAGTTACTTCAGAAAGTGGCACAGTATGGGAGATTCACGATGTTTTTGCTCCTAGCTTAGACACAGGAAGTTTACGTACAATTGGTGCTACACAAGTACAAGGTTTCGGCAATATCTTTGTTAAAGTGTCCTCGCCTTCAGCTCCACTGATGAATGGTCAAATGATGCGTGGGTTTGACTTGAAATACGATGGCGTTAATAAGTTTACTTCGGCTCAATCTGTAAATCTAGGAAATGTAACTGTAACACGTGAGGTGTATGTGGATACTATTCATAATCGAACGAGATTCTTTGATACATTCACTAATAAAAATGATGTCGCTATAAAAGTTGATGTATCATTCGGTGGCTCTTTAGGATATGGTACAACAACAAATGCTTCAGTAGTTAAGGCAACCTACTCAGGCGATCTTAAGGTAACTACAGATGATTCATGGATTGTTGTAGATAGCAGTGCCAGAAACAATAAGCCGCTAGGCGTTGCAGTGGGATCTCCAAAACCGTTTGATAATGGATTAACAGGTCTAGGGAATCAGCAACAGGATCCATTCACAGTACCCTTAGCTGAGTATGGAAATGAAGCGAATTTCTATGGGTTCATTAATTCACTAAATATTGGGCCGGGCGAATCGAAGTCCCTAGTAAATTATGTACAAGTTGGAGAAGCTGGTGAAGAAGGGTTGAAAAATCTGGTTGCTATGCTAGATGGACTTCATAGTCTGCTGGATGTAACAGGATTAACAAACGCACAAATTCGTTCAATTAGCAACTGGGATATATCTGCTATAGAGGGACTTGATACTGGAGATCATCTGGATATTCCAAATGCTCCTGCGGCCAAAGAATTAATAACTTCATCGCCGTATGATGTTAAGAATAAATCAATTGCAGAAATACAGAAGGATATGATTAATGGTAAAACTACTTCTGTACAAATTACTCAAGCCTATTTAGATAGAATTAAGGTATACGATGAGGGACAATTGGGATTCCATGCATTCCTGCATGTATCTGAAACTGCGCTTAACCAAGCAAAAGCTGCTGACGATGCCCGTGCACAAGGTGTAAAAGGTGATTTATTAGGTATTCCAATTGCGATAAAAGATATTTATGACACAAAGGATATGCCTACTACAGGTGGCAGTAAAGCTCTTGAAGGCTGGCAGCCTGATTCCGATGCCTTCCAAGTGAAAAAGCTGCGGGAAGCTGGAGCTGTAATTATTGGTAAAGTAAATACCTCTGAGTTTGCTAACAGCGGAAGCTTTAGTGAGAGCGGCTGGCAGCAAACATGGAATGCACTCTATCCATCAAAAACATCTTTTGGCTCAAGCGGCGGGTCTGCAGTATCTGTTGCAGCTGATTTTGCAGCAGCAGCAATGGGATCGCAAACAGGGGTATCTCTCTATGCACCAACTACAGGCGCTAGCTTAAAAAGCTTCCGGGGTACAGACGGTATGGCAAGTACTACAGGAGTACTTCCACTCACTTGGGGACAAGATTATGCAGGTCCTATTGCTAAAACAGTAACTGACCTAGCCATTATATTGAATACTACAACGGGTACAGACCCACAAGATATTTTCACAGTCACTGCTGATGCAGATCATAAGCGTCCAGTGGATTGGAAGGAATCTCTGGATGCTAATGCATTGAAAGGAAAGAAAATTGGATATATTCCTGCATCCTTTGTATCTGCATATGCTGATGATGATACTGGACGGGCAGTGATGGATAAGTTCTCAGAGCTTCAAGCAGCGGGGGCGACAATGGTTGAAATGTCAGCTGTACCATCAGGCCCTAGTCGTCCTTCAGGTATTAATGGATCTACTGAAGGTTGGGCACGTTATATTGAGCTTCATAAGGACTTCCCTTATATTGATGGAGCAAGTGTACTAGCTTCAGATAAGGTGCTTATCTATAATCAAAGAGGATATAGTACTCCAACTCGCATGACTGAACAAGCTGTGCAAGATTACATTAAGTATAGAACCGACTATAAGGAAGTTATTAAAAACTGGATGGACGCGAATGGCGTTGATGCTGTTGTTTATGCAGGTTTTATTAGTGACGTATATAACAATGACGCATCAGCTTCTCAATTAAGTTCTGACCGTAACACGGGCGTATTAACCTCTAATGTGGGTCTCCCTACGGTAGTTGTTCCTGTAGGAACGAATGACAGCGGATATTCTATTTCTATGCAACTGGTTGGTAGAGCATGGGACGATGCAAAAATTTTAGGCATGGGCTACGCTCTTGAGCAACAAAGTCAAGCTAGACTACTTACAACATTTGCTCCAGCACTTCAATATGTTTCAAACTCTACTAATCCTGATCCAAACACAGATAATGGACCAACCAATCCAAATACTGGAGGAGGTACACCTCCAGCAGTAACAACGCCTATAGAAACAACGGCACCTGCAGAAACAATAACACCAGCAGATAAGCCGAAAGTTGTTAGTTTTGTAGATACAATGAATTATTGGGCAAAAGCAAGCATTGACGCACTAATTGCTAAGGGATTATTGACGGGTTATTCCGATGGAACATTCCGTCCAAATTCAGGTTTGACTCGTGCCGAAGCAATTAAAGTAATTGCAACTTACATGGGACTTGAAGGACAAGAAAGTAACTTTATAGATGTATCTCCAACTCATTGGGCGAATAAGTTTATTGGTGCAGCTGCTGGATCAGGTTTGATGAACGGATATAGTGACGGAAGATTCCGTCCAGATGAGAAGATTAGTCGTGGTGAATTAGCGGCACTAATCACTCGAGCCTTTAAGCTAACAGGTACTGGAAACACATCATTCAAAGATGTTACAAGAAATGCATGGTATTATGATTCCATTGATGCACTCGCATCCAATAATATTATTACAGGATACGCAGACAGTACATTTAAGCCTGAAAAAGATATTACTAGAGCAGAGTTTGCAGCAATTGTTTCCAGATTACTAGGAACTATTAATTAAAAGAAATTCAATTAAAAATGACAGAGTACTCGAGTAACCACGTTTACAGGAAGGGCCATCCCGAAAGGGATGGCCTTATAACTTGCCGTTACAGATAGTGCGATGAAATGAACCGTATCATAAGTAGGGCGAACCCTATCCATACAAAAAACGACTCATCCGTAGACAAGTCGCTTTTCAAGTTTTATTATTAATGGATTATTACTGTGTAATTGTCATCAGTCCTACCGCTTCACCTTATAAAACTCATGATACAGCTTCATCAGCGCCCTTTTCTCTATCCGCGAAACATAACTCCGCGAGATCCCCAACTCCTTGGCAATCTCCCGCTGCGTCCTCTCTTCCCCACCTGTATCCAATCCAAATCGCCCAACGACAACCTCTTTTTCCCGGTCATCCAGAATATCAAGATTACGATAAATCTTGCTCTTCTCGATCTTCAAATCAACTTCTTTAATGACATCATCAGCTTCGGAGCCAAGGATATCGATAAGTGTAATTTCATTACCTTCTTTGTCCGTCCCAATTGGATCATGCAGGGATACATCTTTACGAGTCTTCTTCAAGGATCTTAGGTGCATCAGAATTTCGTTTTCAATACAACGGGCAGCAAAAGTGGCCAGCTTTGTCCCTTTGTTCGGGCGATAGCTCTCGATGGCTTTAATCAAGCCGATGGTGCCGATGGAGATTAGATCCTCCATGTCTTCTCCGGTGTTATCGAATTTTTTTACTATATGGGCGACAAGTCTCAAATTGTGCTCGATAAGCAAATTTCGGGCTTTAGCATCCCCTTCAGCCATCATGCCTAAGTATTTGCTTTCCTCCTGCTCCGAGAGCGGCTGTGGAAATGCGTTGTTCCTTACGTAGGATACCAGCAACGTCAGTTCTTTGATTAGCAACGCGATCGTACTTAAGAATCCAGGCAACTTGGCGACACCTCCCGCACTTGTACAATGAAACCGATCTGTTAGCCTTACGGGTTCATGGTCATCTTATTGTATGTGGGTAGATGCCTAGAAGTGCATGTACGGGGGAAATTGTACAAACCCATTATTAGTCTCACCGCTTTAGCTTCATTAATGTTCTCCTCCACTTGCCACCCGATTAAGTCCATGTACTTTAACCTACAGCTATATGCAAAGATTCTCTAATATCAGAAGCATATTTCTCACCCGTGATAGATGTTCCACCGCCTGCAGTTCTGCTCAACGGAACGACGCTAATTAGTCATGATAAAAATGATGCAGCAAGATCCAGCATCAAAAACAGTACAACTGCCTTAATAAACTGCAATAACCTGCGAATCTCCGCGATTTCAATACTTTGATAGAACGTTTACTAGACTAATTCCCAACAAATAAGGGCTCTTTCCATGTTGACTTTTCAACATATAGTGATTAAAATAAACAACGCACACTAAATATAGTATGGATATGATTTTCCAGTATTTACAGCTTATCTATTCAATCTTTACATATTTAATGTAGGTTTAATATATACAGGGGGAGAGACTCCATGCTAGTCGCATACGATTCGAAAACAGGAAACGTCAAACGCTTCATTGGTAAGCTTAAGCTGCCAGCTGTGCAGATTGAAGAGCATATGACCATTGATGAGCCTTATGTGCTTATTACATATACCACCGGCTTTGGACAAATTCCAGAGAAGGTGTCTACTTTCTTAAAGAACAATTATTCCAATTTGAAGGGCATCGCCGCCAGCGGCAACAAGAACTGGGGCGAGCTGTTCGCGAATAGTGCAGACTTGATTGCAGATCGGTACAACGTGCCAGTTATTGGGAAATTTGAACTATCAGGCACATTTGGTGATGTAGAACGAATTAAACAGGAGGTGAGCCGAGTTGCGGCATATTGAATTAAACAACATGTTGATGAAGAGAGACGAAAGTGGCTTCTTTCAATTGGATAAAGACCTTGAGGCAGTAGCCGAATTTATGCGGGATGTAGAACGGCGTAGCCTGGTTTTTGCGAATACAAAGGCCAAGGTTGATTATATGTTTGAACAGGATTTCTATGAAAATTTTTACGAGCAGTACAGCGTGGCTGAAATTGAGGAAGTTTATCAAATTACCCATGCCTACAACTTCAGTTTTCCATCTTATATGGCAGCTTCAAAGTTCTATACGGATTACGCTGTAAAAACCAATGACCGTAAGCAATATCTGGAGCATTACCCGGACCGTGTGGCGGCAGTTGCCCTTCACCTAGGACGCGGGAACGCCGACACTGCCAGCATGCTAGCCCGTTCAATGATGGAGCAGCGCCTACAGCCGGCGACTCCGACCTTCTTGAATGCCGGCAAGAGCCGTCGCGGTGAGCTAGTGTCCTGCTTTCTTATTGAAATGGATGACTCGCTTAATTCGATCAACTATGTACTAAATACTTGCATGCAGCTGTCGAAGATCGGCGGTGGCGTGGCTGTCAACCTGTCCAAGCTTCGCTCCCGCGGGGAGACCATTAAAGGGGTTGAAGATGCAGCCAAAGGCATTATACCTGTACTCAAGCTGATGGAGGACGGCTTCTCCTATGCTGACCAGATGGGTCAACGTAAAGGCTCTGGAGCCGCTTACTACAACATTTTTGGCTGGGATGTTCTTGAATTTCTCGACAGTAAGAAGATCAATGCCGATGAAAAAACAAGACTCAAAACCCTGTCCATCGGCCTAATCATTCCGAATCGCTTCTATAAGCTGGCGAAGGATAATGAACCGCTCCATGTATTTGCCCCTTACAGTGTGTACAAAGCTTACGGCACGCATCTTGATGACATGGATTTGGATGAAATGTACGATAAGCTGCTAGCCGATCCACGTGTCAAAAAGAAAAAGGCCATGAGCGCACGGGATATGCTGACCAAAATCGCCATGATCCAACTGGAATCTGGCTATCCATATATTATGAACAAGAGCAACGCCAATGAAGCTCATGCCCTGAAAAACGTAGGACAGATCAAAATGTCCAACCTCTGCACGGAAATCTTCCAGCTGCAGGAGACCTCTGAGATTGCCGACTACGGGCAGGAGAATACTATCCGCCGTGATGTTAGCTGCAATCTGGCTTCCTTGAACATTGTCAACGTGATGGAGCATGGCAAAATCCGTGAATCGGTACATGAGGGCATGATCGCCCTGACCGCTGTCAGCGATATGACCAGCATCTCCAATGCCCCAGGCGTAGCCAAAGCAAACAAAGAGATGCACTCGGTTGGTCTCGGTGTTATGAATTTACACGGCTATCTGGCCAAGAACAAGATCGCCTATGAAAGCGAACAGGCTCGCGATTTTGCCCGGACCTTTTTCATGACCATGAACTACCATTCACTGGAGAAAAGCATGGAGATCGCTGCTGCAACTGGCCGGTCTTTCCAGGGATTCGAGGCTTCTGATTATGCGACAGGAGCTTATTTTGAGCGTTACCTGACTACAGATTACCGCCCTGTAACGTCAAGAGTACAAGAGCTATTCGGTGATATTTTCATCCCATCCCCTGCGGACTGGGAACAACTACGCGATGCAGTAAAAGCAAAGGGTCTATATCATGCTTACCGTTTGGCGATTGCGCCAACTGCCAGCATTTCCTATATTCAAAATGCCACTTCAAGTGTTATGCCTATTGTAGAGCAGATTGAGACACGGACTTATGCCAATTCAACGACTTACTATCCAATGCCGTACCTGCGGCCGGATAATGTATTTTTCTATAAATCGGCTTACCAAATGGATCAGTTCAAGGTAATCGATCTGATCGCGGAAATCCAGCCCCATATCGACCAGGGCATCTCGACCGTTCTGCATGTGAACAGCGATGTCTCCACCAGAGAACTGGCCCGCTCCTATCTGTACGCGGCGCATAAAGGTTTGAAGTCGCTGTATTACACCCGGACCAAAAAGCTGTCCGTTGAGGAATGCCTCACCTGCTCTATCTAACTGGAAGGCTATAGCCGCAGAAAAGGAGATTGCCATATTATGACCGCTATCCAAGCCGTTAACTGGAACCGTCCTGACGACGATTTCTCATTGATGTTCTGGAATCAGAACATTATGCAATTCTGGACGGACGATGAAATCCCATTATCCGATGATAAAATGTCCTGGCTCACACTCAGCGAGACAGAAAAGGATTCCTATATGAAGGTACTCGGCGGACTCACGCTGCTGGATACGATTCAAGGCGGAGTAGGTATGCCGCAGATTATGGAGCATGTCGAAGGCCTTCAGCGCAAGGCTGTGCTTGGCTTTATGGGCATGATGGAACAGATTCACGCCAAATCGTACAGCAGCATCTTCACCACTTTGTCCTCCACGGAGGAGATTGACAGTGTATTCCGCTGGGTTGAAGAGAATCCTTATCTGCAGTTCAAGGCAGAGACCATATCACAATATTACAAAAAAATAGATTCACCCAAAGATCTGTACCTTGCCATGGCAGCCTCAGTACTGCTCGAGAGCTACTTGTTCTACAGTGGCTTCTTCTACCCCCTATATCTGGCCGGTCAAGGCAAAATGACTTGCAGCGGTGAGATTATCGACCTTATTCTACGGGATGAGAGCATTCATGGGGTATATGTCGGTGTACTGGCGCAGGAGATCTTTGACGGGCTTCCAGAGGACGAGCAACGCGAGCTACACCAGAAGCTGGTAGACCTCCTTAGACTGCTCCATGAGAATGAAGAACGTTATACAGAGCAGATCTATGCTCCCATCGGACTGGTGGACGAGGTTAAGACTTTCCTTAGATACAATGCCAATAAAGCCATGATGAATCTGGGCCATGATCCGCTATTCGACGAGGAAGAGATCAACCCGATTGTTCAGAATGGTATCAGTACCCACACCAAGCAGCATGATTTCTTCTCGAAAAAAGGGAACGGATACGTGCGGGCGCTTAACGTGGAGCCGCTAAAAGATGAAGACTTTCAATTTTAAATTTAGATAAAGCAAAAAAGTGCGGAGAACATTCTCCGCACTTTTTTGCTAACTGTAATATTAGATTATTGCAAACTTTTTAGGTATGTTCTGGCTTCTTCGTAGGTATCGTAAGCATCTGCAAAATCTCTACCAAAAATACGTTTCAATTGCATTCTCCAAATTGGATTTTTAGTTACATAAGCCCATCCTGCTTGACCAGCTTCACTCGCCATCGCACCTGTAGGGGCTAGCATAGCTGCAACCTCAGGAGTAAGTACACTTTTAGATTCTGTTACATCAGTTGTTCCTGTAAATTTAGGTTTAACAAGCTTCATGATATTTTCAAAGTCTTTAAGGTATCCTGGAACATCTTCAGCTGAAAAATCAATAGATACTACATCGATATGGTTCTCATTTTGGTTGTACTTAATTGTGTATGGCATAATTTTTTCCCTCCAAGTTTTAAAGTTATTTTTTTAATGATAGAGATGAAAATGTATGTAACTTCACAGACAAAAAATACCTGCCCCAGGCTTTTTCAGGGCGAAGACATCTACTTCCTGTATCGTTTTTATAACAACACCCTTTCTAGAATATTAACTAATACATATTACCTATATTATTATCGACAAATTTCTTTTTTTATTTATATTAAAATACAATTTTCTACAAATTCCAACATATCCATGGCATATTTTCCTTAATTCATTCATTTTTGTGTATCAGCTGTCCCTTACAACCATGCAATTTGCCAACATACGAAGAATCTGTTTTTAGACAACTAAAAAAGACTCTGCGTGCGACTTCCAATTTTAATCCAGTCACCCTACAGGTTTTTGGAACCAGAATACGCCGCAAAGCCTTTAATATTATATATTAGTTGTTATATAAGTAAATTAATCCTTAATTACTTTGTTGCGGAATAGCCCCCGTCAATCACATGTGCTGTACCTGTAATAAAGGAAGCCTCATCACTTAGTAGGAAGCATGCAAACGCAGCTACTTCCTCAGGCGTACCGTATCTGCCCAGAGCCGTTCCAGAAGCGATAAGAGATTGAAGCATCTCTACATCATCAGACAACAGCTTTTCATATCTGTTCATGGTTGGTGTTGGGATAGGACCAGGGCAAATAGCATTTACTCTGATGTTCCGGTGACCCACTTCTTTGGCAACCGATTTAGTCATGCCTACAATGGCATGTTTACTTGCTGAATAGGCTGCATCATTGGCCATCCCAATGAAAATACCATGCAAAGAGGAACAATTTAGAACGGAAGCTCCGGATTTCATATGTGGTAATGCATAATGCAACATGTAGAATTGGCCATTAAGATTTGTCTGAATCACCTTTTGAAACAATATCGGATCATATTCTGTAACATCCGCATTATCTCCTGTAATTGCTGAGTTGTTGTAAAGGCAATCAATTTTTCCGTAGGCTGCCAATGTTTGATCTACGATATTTTTGCAGTCTGCTTCAAGAGAAACGTCTGCCCGAACAAACAACGCTTGCCCGCCTAAAGCTTTGATTTCTTCAACTGTGTTAGCTCCAGCATCTGATCGATTGGCAACTACTACAGTACCACCCTCACTTGCTACTCTTAAGGCTGTAGCTTTTCCGATTCCTGTACCTGCACCTGTAATAATAACTACTTTGTTCTCAAATCTGTTGCTACTCATTATGTGCACCACTTTCTTCTGTCTTTTTCAGGAGGAGGATTCGAACCTCATAGACCCTAAAGTCACCTGATGCAATGCGAATTGGAACATTTTTGCAGAAAAATCGACAAAATTATCCTCTATATGACAACTTTATTGTATTTAATTGTATATAGCAATCAATATTTTGATCGACATAAAAAATACACCCCTTAGAATTTCATCAGAAAAACCAGAAGTTTTATCCAATGTATATTCTAAGGGGTTTGGTAGTTTGCAAATCCGTCGTTGTTAATGAAACCATATTCCAAACAAATTATTTATTGGCTTATAGATAAGGATAATTAGAAACAGCGGACTGGGGATGTTCAACTTTAACAACGCGCATAAGGTCGCGCCAAGCCCCAAAATCCAAAATATAAAATATACGCTAAGATCACGTACTCGGCGCTTTCGTATTAATTTAGGCAAATCAAGTGCCATACAACCAACAGCAATCACCAAAAAAAACAGTATTATCATTTGGCTTCACTCCTTGATTTTTTCAAGAAAAGAATTATCTGTTAGACCCACGCGGTTAATAACTACTGAGGCACTATAATGGACGGGTAATGATTTAAGATAGTCATCGCCTTTTGTTTGCTGTAGCTTTGCCCAAGCTTTAGGGCTGGCATGGTAGATCGATTGTCCAAATCCCATAATATCAACATTGAAGCGATTATTTACTTGCTCCACAGTGTTTTGCATCCGCTCAATAATCCGTTCCTCTGTTTCCTTCTCCAACCGTCTTATAGTGCTTACCAGTTCCAAATTCTCCACACTTTGCACTTCTTCAATATTGCAAAGCGTCTTCACATTAAGGTAAATATGCGGCTCCCCATCAATAATTTTTACTTTGCGTTTGGTTGAAGCCTGGATCGCTTCGATAACAATAGGTTTTCCGTCTTCCCCTGCTACCGGACCAGAATGTGAGGTTACCTTATCATTGATATAATTGTAACCGATCGTTTCACCCTCGTTTAGCCAACCGATCAGTTTGTCTTTTCTGAACACAGCAACAGTATGGTATTCCAATCTCGCCTTAGGCATTGTTCGCTCTACATTGCTTTTATCTCCACCCTCTTTGGGATCTCCCATAACTTCCACTCCGGTAAGTACAGGGTTTTCACCTTGGGACATTAAAGTTTCAATAAAATCATCCAGCGTGACAGCGACTGTTTTTGCTGAATCTTTATAAGAATTATCTAGGGAACTAAATAATTTGTTCGCTGGTAATTTATCCATAGGTGTAAGGACATTCAAGACATCGCTAGCGGTTGTATCTCTGGCAACCATAACGTAGAAATCCATTCGAGGTTCCCGACTTCTTTTAAATACGTCCAGTATCTCGCCCACTCCGGAGCGGGCAAGTTCCTCCCCAATCACTAACACCCGGATATGACCAAGATAACTCGTTCTAGAACTATCCAGATTCAACATACGTTGTGCATCATAAAATGTAGGTACCGTAAATTTATAAACAACCACCGGGACTCCAGTACCTCCCCCTCCTCCATTCGATTGTGAGGAAATTGCAGATGGAATAACGACCTGCATCGAAACTGTATAACCAGTTTCAGCTTTGTCGATCCCTATCCCCAGGACAAAGGCTACCTCATTTAGCTCCTTTCTTTCCCAACAGCCACTTAGCACTAAAGTAAATTGGAGAGCTATCATCAATCGAAGAGCGCCTCTAACTAATTTTTTATTCATTGTGTTGATTCCTCATCACTGGATGTGCTTTGACGAAATAGGTTCTGTGTCTTGTTCTCAGCAGGTCTTGTCTTTAAAAAAGGCCATGGAAAGCGAAAAATTGAGTCTTTTAAGTCTTTTGAGTTATAAGGTCCGAGCGGACTCATGTAAGGCATTCCGAAAGAACGCAAGCTCGACAAATGCAGTACGATGATAAAAATCCCGAATAGAATGCCATATAATCCGATAAATCCTGCCAAAGCTATAAGCACAAAACGGATCATCCGTGCAGCTATAGACATTCCTGTCTCCGGAATAACAAAACTAGAAATGGCTGTAAGCGATACAATGATGACCATTGCAGAGGAAATAAAACCCGCCGCAACCGCTGCTTGCCCAATCACCAACGTTCCGACAATGGAAATTGCCTGTCCAATATTTTTAGGTATCCGCACCCCCGCCTCCCGCAAAATCTCATAAGTCATTTCCATGATCAGCGCCTCGACAAAAGCAGGAAAAGGAACACTCTCCCGCTGGGCAGCTAAACTAATTACAAGATTGGTCGGTATCATCTCCTGATGATACGTAGTAATCGCAACATACAATGAAGGTGCAAGCAAAGTAATAAAAAACGAAATAAAACGAACTAATCTCAGCAATGTTCCAATATCTGCTCTTTGGTAATAATCCTCAGCAGACTGAAAAAATGCTACAAAAAATGTGGGTACCAATAGTACAAAAGGGGTACCATCAACAAGAATGGCTACTTTTCCTTCCAAAATACCTGCTGCAATCGTGTCCGGACGATCACTGTTGTATACGGTAGGAAAAGGTGTAACTGCCGTCTCTTGAATAAACTCTTCAATATATCCACTCTCGAGAATACTGTCCGTATCAATTTTATTCAGACGGTGTTTTACTTCTTGCACCAAATCCTTATTCGCTATGTTACTTAGATACATAATGGATACGCTAGTTTGAGTCACCCTTCCGATCTGAACGGTTTCCAGCCATAAATGGCTATCTTTTATTTTCCGCCGAACCAGTGCTGTATTCGTCCGCAAATTCTCCGTGAATCCTTCCATTGGACCTCGTACAACCGATTGCGAACTGGGTTCTCCTACATTGCGATCTTCCCAGCCAGGTAAACCGATCCGGAGAGCGGTGGATGTCCCATCGAGCAGCAGCATTACACTACCGGACAATAATTCGTGTACAAATTGGTTGAAATCAACGATGACGGTTAGATCACCGGCTATTAATATTTGTTTCTTAATGATCTCAATCTTCTGCTCGGGTTCAAGCTTCCCCAGCTGTTCATAAGGAATATGTTCCTGCAAAGAATACAAAATTGAATTGTGCAGCACCTGAGTATCTACAAGACCATCTATGTAAATCAAAGAAATATGAGTATTTTCTTCTATCTGCAACTCTTTTATCACTACATCAGAACTTCCGCCCAGCAACCCGTACAACTGATCAATATTGGTTTTCAATCGGTTTGATAGTCTAACAGTCTCCGAGCTCTTCATGATGTAGCCTCCACTTCACTTAGATTAATGAGTATAGTTTGATGTTAATTTTGATAATTATTCCTTTCTGATTAAAATTCGGAATGGCATAATTCTGGTAACTACAACCATACTAAAACTAGTCCAATAAATTTGAGGGGGTATATGCATTTGGAGAAAGATCGAATTAGTACCAATCAAATGATTATACTCGGGCTATTCACATTTATTGGGGATATGGCGCTTGTGTATCCAGCGTTAATGATATCAGGAGCGCAACAAGATGCATGGATTGCTGCTTTGATTAGTATTCCCTTGGGCCTGGCGACCATAAAACTGTTGCTCTGCTTAGCAGACATTGAACCCGACAAGAATATTATCGAGCTTAGCCTACAAATTCTAGGAAAATGGGCCGGAACAGCTGTAGCCATGTTCTATCTAGTGTTCTTCCTGATTGCAGCTTCCACTTACATAAGAGAAATTGAAGATTTCATGTGTACACAGATTTACGAGAAAACACCCGGTGGGGTTATCCGTTTTATGGCCATTTTCCTGCTGGTATATGGCGTACGATTGGGTCTGGAGACATTGGGACGGGCAGCTCAGCTTTTTTTCCCTTTGTTTGCAGTTTTTTTGATCGGTCTGCTGCTTCTGCTAACACCCGATGTCAAAATGGAACGTTTATACCCCATCATGAACACACCAGTACCGGACATGCTCCATACTTTGATGTATGGTGTTTTTTATCCTTTTGGTGAATTGTGCGTGTTTCTTATGGTATATCCTTATGCTCAGAAGAATAGCAAAACTAGCCGGGATATTTTCATAGCCTTGATCATCGGAGCTCTGGGACTTAACCTCATCTTATTTTTTTCCATTACCGTTCTTGGTGTTTACGCTTCTGAACATCAATTTTATGCCGCATATATTCTTGCTCAAAAAATTAATATTGCTAATTCTCTGCAACGTATTGAAGCGCTTATGGCTACAGCATGGATTATCAGTACATACTTCAAAACAGCCATTTATTACTATGCTTTAACATTAGGTACAGCCCAATTATTTAAACTTAAAAGCCATCGCCCTCTGATCATACCCACTGGATTTTTGTTATTTGGTATGTCACAACTGATTGCCAAAGACATCATTTTCTATGTAAAGGAAATCCCTGCCTACTGGGTAGATTGGGATTTCACTCTTGCATTTGTTCTGCCGCTTATGTTGCTAATTGTGTATTATTTTAAAAAACGTCTTGCAACCAAAGGCTAAACGACCTCACTTCCGAAATTAAAAAAAGGACAGCTATTGAGCTGTCCTTTTTTTAATGAATTACTTGCCTGTTGTAGATTTATTCCTTCTTATCCAAAGGTATCGACGATGGTGTTACGTCACGAATAGGTTCATTTGACACTTCAAAGGTTGATCCACAACTCGGACAAAAGCGAGCCTCGATGGCCACATTTCCACCGCATGCTTTACAGTGCTTCACATCAGACAACCCAGCGATTTGCTGCAGATTGACCTCAATCTCCGACTTCAGTTCAAGAATACGGGAAATATTCTTCTCGATCTGCTCACTCGGCAGTGGTCCTACTCCTTGTGTTACAGCTTCAAACAACAGTTTACCCATTACTTGATACTGCTGGTCAATGTCATTCTGCTTGCTGTTGTTCTGTAATTTCAAACGATTGATCTCCACCACTGTCTTTGCCTTATTCCCAGCCTCGCTTACGCCTGCCTTTACCTTGTTAAAAAAGCTCATGTTCAGCCCCCAATTCCGTAGTAGTCATATATAAGCATATTTCGACACCGCCACAAGTATTCCTCTCTTTATTGTACCTAACTTCAACCGCGATTTGTAGTTCATCCACAATCATGAACTTATTTCCCCCGCCTTCCTGCGGGAACGAACCTCGACTCAGGTCTGGTATTTAAAACCGCCTTCAGGCCGTTTTGCCGTATTCGAAAAGGCTATACAATAAGTACATAAGCAAGCGGATTGCAAGATTTAATAATACTCACCCCCATAAGAAAGGATGACAATAATAAATGAAAAAATTATATCGTTCCAGAAGTGACCAGAAAATTAGTGGTGTATGCGGAGGTCTTGCCAGTTGGTCAGGCATCGATGCCACAATTCTCCGTCTCGTAACGGTTGCGGCAGCACTTTTCAGCTTCGGTACCGTACTTATCTTTTACTTTATCGCCAGCATCATCGTCCCTAAAGAACCTTTTGGCAGCTTTTCGGATGGACATGATTTCTATTAACAGATCGTCCTTTAATACCAATCAAACATACTAAGGAGAGATATAACATGAGTTTATTCAAAAGAATTTCCACCCTTACTAAAGCTGCCCTACACGAAGGTCTGAACAAATTAGAAAATCCAGTGCTACTGACAGGTCAGTATCTGCGCGATCTTGAGAACGAAATAGCTGCGGCAGAACGCAATGAGCGTGATTTAAAAGTTACAGCGAGTGTATTGGAACGCCGTAAGCAAGAATATACTCAGTTGATAGAGCAAAGCGAAGCTGAAGCCGTTCAGGCGGTTGAGCAAGGAAATGAAGAAAGAGCGCGCCTTGCACTCATGGCCAAGCTGCGGTATACAGAACAGCTGGATGAGAGTATCAATAGTCAGGTGCAAACGCAGCAATCCCTGGCAGAGCTGGAGATCAATATCGCTAGAGCTAAAGAAGAGCGCGAACAGCTTAAAGCGAAAAGAACTGAACTTATCGCTCGTGCTCAGCAAGCTACAGAAACACTAAGCTCCGCTCCTCATAGCAACAGTGTAAAAGGACCTAATGTGGGTACCGCTTCACGTGGCTTCGAACGAATGGAAGAGAAGATTTTCGAGTGGGAAGCTCTGGCGGAAAACGCCAAGTATAAATCCAACTCAGGAGCAGGCGCAGCTTCGTCCATTGATCCTAACCTTCGTAGTGCTGTTGATGATGAAATTGAACGTATCCGCAACCGGAAAATCAATACCGACAAAAAATAAATATAATAACAGGCCCCTTATTTCTCAGCTACTGAGCTATATAAGGGGCTTGTTTTTTCTATTCCTCTTCATCCCGCGAATCATTTTTTTCGATTCCGGATCTACACGGTAAGACTCTGTGATTTTCTGCAAAGCCTTGTTATAGGTGAAATCATCTAAAGTATTAGTTCTCAAATAACCTATCGTAGCCGCAGGCAGCTTCACATAACACATCGATAACGCCCAAGAAACTGCCATTTTTACATAATACCCCTCATGTCTGACCTTATCGAGTAGTTGTAAAATCCGGTTGATGTACGCTTCTTCAATAAAGAAATTAAGCATCATTACTACCGCAAATCGAATCTCGTATTCTTCGTCAGATGATAGATACGGAACTATAAAATCCCACATCTGTTCTTTATTCTTCAAGGTAAACTTCAGTCCTGTACAAAAGCTATCACATACCGACCAGTTATCGATTTTGGGGATAAAATCTGCGATATATCGCAGGATGTCTTCAAGCTCTGCTTTCACGTAACCAAGCACCATACCCTGCAGCATTACTTCTTCAAAATAATCTGACTCGGCGTGCTCCAAATAGGCTCTCCAGTCACCCTTTGCAATGGTTTTGGCGAGTTTACGCAGCTCCGGTAGCCTGACTCCTATCACATTATCAATCGTCGGAAGTAAAGCCGCAGAAAACTTCTGGTAGTCCGCATCTGCCAACTCCACTAGCTGTTCCTTTATTGATTTCTCCACTATAATGCTCCCTACGTATTAATTATTGAAATGAAATCTCCCATAAATATATGGAGGCTACCGAACCGAATGGTGAGTACCTGAGACGGTATTGTTCGAATTGCTCTTTGGTAAGCGTATCAAGCCCATACAACTTCATCATGCCACGACGAATGGCGATATCTCCCCAACTAACTACATCTGGGCGCTCCATACAATTGATTAGCATCATCTCTGCTGTCCACTTACCGATGCCTTTTAACTTCATGAGTCTTTGAATAACCTCTTGATTGGATAACCCATATAGTTCCTCCAGCTTAAACGCCCCATCAGCAATCAGCTTGGAAATGTCATGAATACAAACCGCCTTTTTCATCGTCATACCGCAACCCTGAATCTCATCCGCCGTGTGTAAAGCTAGCTGCAGCGGAGTGATTTCTCCGAATTGAGCCTGCATTCTTGTCCAGATGGTCCGAACTGCTTTGACTGAGATTAGCTGACCTACTATGGCATAAATAAGCGCAGTGAAAAGATCTGGAATAATCACACGTTCCACTTTCCCCATTCGCGCCATCGCCGCACCTAGCACTGGGTCCACACTTCCGAGGTAATCGATTTCTGCTTGTCCATATTCAAAAAATTTAGTGATTACAACTCCCAAAGTATGTCCTCCCGTTTTTAGCTTAACAATAATATACAATATCTATTTTGCAGTGTACGGATTCTTGAATAGGATAGCAAGATAACGAAACTTGAAAAAGCTACAACACTTCTTGTACACCTTATTTTTACTCAACTACTATTTGTAACTTGTACTAGATTGTATTTATCATTTTACTACTTTAATATGAATGTATATATGATAGATGAGGAGCTTTACGAATGGACTTTATAGCAATTGACTTTGAAACGGCGAATTCCAGTCGATCCAGCGCCTGTGCTTTAGGACTTGTGGAAGTTAAAGATGGCGTTATCACTGCAGAACATTCTTGGCTGATCGATCCGCAACAGCGGTTTGACGGCATGAACATTTCGATACATGGCATCACCCCCTCCATGGTAATCGGTCAACCTACTTTTCACGAATTATGGCCCGCCGTTGAACCTTTGCTGCATGGACGAATCGTTGTAGCACACAATGCCGCTTTTGATATGAGTGTACTGCGGTATTGCCTCGATGGGATGTCCATAAGCTATCCGAGCTTTCAATACTTATGTACTTATTTATTAGGGAAAAAAATGCTGCCCGAGCTTCCCTCTCATAAACTTAATGTAGTATCCGAGCATTTCGGCATTGAGCTGAAGCACCATGACGCTCTCGATGATGCGCGCGCAGCGGCTTTGGTTCTATTAATGCTTATGGAGCGAGAATCACACCTTGACCCGCTTTTGCTCTCTAGCAGCCAAGGATATACTAGCGGAACAATGTTTACTGGTGGATACACTCCTTTTTCTGCTCGTAAGAGTAAACCTGCTAAGAAACCTGTGAACAATCAAAGAACGAAAAACTTCTATTTATAAGAGAATATTAAGTTGTTTAGCAAAAAACACCCAATCGGCTTATAACAGCTGGTTGGGTGTTTTGCATTCGAAATGATATAGCATACATGCCGATTCATTCACTATGAAGAAATCTAACCTTGCTGGTCATTATAGGGAAGAATTCCGTATGTTCTATCAGCGATCAGTGAACATCCCATCGGTTCATCCAGATCACCAACCAAGATCAACACAACATACTAAATCTTCATCCGATATACTGCTTTATTCTCCAATCCTCTGATGAATGGCGTCCATTCTTCGGTTTCTGGTGTGGTATCCAGCGCATCCTCGACCATCTGCAGCTTCGCATCCATCGCGTCAATATGATGCAGGGCTACGGCCTCAGCCGTTTGCGGCTGAACTGGACTGCCCCATTCACCCAGGTTATGGTGTGACAATACGAGATGCTGTAACGCTAGAACCTTCTCTGAATTCAAATCAATGTCTAAACGGATGGCCGCTTCCGTAATCCAGTTAGATGCCATCGAAATATGACCAATCAGCTTACCCTGAACACTATATTCTGAGACAATCCCGAGCTGAGAGACCATCTCCTCCGGCTTCGCGATATCATGCAGAATAATTCCAGCTTTCATTAAATCTGGATTCAGGAATGGACGCTGCTTGCACAGAAAATCCCCAATCTCCAGCATACGGACCATATGATAAGCAAGTCCGGCAAAATAAGCATGGTGATGCGTTTTGGCAGCCGGATAATGCATCAATTTCTCTTCCACTTTGCTTACACAAAAGGAGACAATCGAAGCAATCTCCGGATCTGTAATGCTTGCCATAACCCCTTTAATCGTATGAATAAGGTCTACTGGACGAATAGGAGCGGAGCGAATGAAATCCGTTAACGCTACGCCATCCTCATCGTTCACCAATCTGATTTTGGTTACTTTGATTTGCAATTTCTCACGATAAGTGTGCGCAATCCCGCGAACCTTCACCAGTGCCATAGGAAAAAAAGTTTCTTTATCGGTTGTGCTGACGTCCCAATATTTCGCGGACAATTGTCCACTGGAATCTCCCAAGACCAGGTCGAAATAATCCTTTGGAGGAGTACCGTTCGTTTGTTTGATCGCTAGCTCTCTTAAGAGATAAAAGCCAACAAATTCATCCTGTGGAGCGAGCTGTTTAATTTGTGTCATGTTGAAGCCTCCTATTAATAACAGGCTTTGTACCTGCCCTCTATATTAAACTTTAGACACTCACGTCCAAAATCCCTTTAAATCACTATACGATCTATTTTCACTTTTATGTACAGGTAGATAAAGGAGGTTACTCCACGGGCCATAATATGGCTCTAGAATAACCCCCTGTATAGATTAAGTATTGATTGATAACTGCTTATTTACCAGCGGATTCAAGGGCTGATTTGATAGCTTCTACCACTTTAGCAGATACTTCTTTCTCAGCATCATTATTTCCGAAGGCTGCTGCGCGATATCCATACTTGTGTAAGCTATAACCTGTGGAAGTCGACTCAATCTCGCTCTTCACAGCCAGTTCAGCGTCAGTCAATTGGTTAACCGTTCTTGTGCTTCCATTCTTATCCAGATAATAAACAAGCATTTTAACAGGAACGCCATGTTCTACATATGTCATAACATTCACAAGCTTATCAGCACTTACACCAATGAAGATTCCATCAAAGTAAGCCGCTTTATTAGCTTCTACAATTTCAGCTTTCCCGTATGCTCTATCCACCGCAGTCTTGAGAGCTACACTACTACTAGTTGCACCGGAAACAGCGTCTACAGCTTGCACAGCTTCTCTAGTACCTGCTGCAAGGAAGCTAGAAGTCAATTGTGGAATTGCTTTTACCACCTCTGGGTAAGCAGCTTTGCCTCTATCCACAAGATTCATTCCTACACGATACAAAGCAACATTTACGATCTTACCGTTACGTAGTGTAACGTCTGCTCTATTTGTTCCTTTATCATAAGCATCACCAAATGCAGTAAACGTTCCGTCTTTATAGGTCCCTTGAACTTTGGATGCGTTAGTCAAAGCATCCGTCAGTGCAGCTTTGGCAGCTGCGGATAGCTCCTCTTGACCTGTGATATCGGACATTTGCACACCTTTTTCAAGTAATCCTGAAGTAAGTGTACCCACCAGTGATTTTTGTTCTGCACTTAGTTTGTCATCAGCGATCAGCTTGCCGTCAGCACTGAACAAGCTTACTTTAATGTTTGTAACTGCATCTGAAGCAATATCAACAAGCAGTAATACTTTAGATTGGTTATCTACACCTGCGAATTTTCCGTCAAAATATCTAACTTCACCAGGAACTTTTAGTGCTTTTTCAAAAGCTCTTTCTACGGCTTGGTTCCAACCGTGACTGCTTTCTGTAGCGCCAGAAATTCCATCAACCTTCTCATCATAGTTAGTGAAGTAAGATCCATTAGCAAGCAACTTAGCTGTCATCGGAGCATTAGCTTTTACAACTTCCGCATAAGCTGTTGCACCTCTGTCAATTAGGTTGTTCCCAAGTCTGAACAGCTTCACATCCACTAGCTTACCGTTGCGGATCACGATGTCAGCTCTTTCAACACCCACACTTCTTGCAGTTCCATAAGAGGAATAGAATCCGTCTACATAAGCAGAAGCATTGTCAATCTTTGCATTCTGCTCAGCATCCCAGAAGGCATTAATCGCAGCCTCAAAGTCGGCTTCGAGTCCTGCAACAGGCTCTGCAGCTGTTCCTTTAGCCAGCAATGCTGGTGTTATAGCTGCAACTGCTGCGGATTGCTCAGCTGTGTAGGCCTTCTCATCCACGAAATCACCGGCACTGTTCAGCGGGTACACCTTAACAGCTGTGAGCTTATTGGATTCGTAGGTTGCAAATACTGCATATTTACCTGAAGGATCTATGCCCATATGAACACCATCAAAGTAAATTGCATCTGTATCTTTCACTGTTAGAGCTCTTTCAAACGCTCTGTCTACAGACAATTTCCATCCATTACTAGAGCGTGTTGCTCCCGAAACAGCGTCTACTGCAGCTGCTCCATCTCTTGTCTTGCCAATCAATTTATTCTCCATCAATCCATAAGCTTGCCATAAAGCGCTATAATTGTTACGAGCATCTCTGTCGATCAGCTTAGGGCTGGTTCTCAGGAGATCGATGCTAGTAATTTTTCCATCTTTAATTTCGATCTTAGCGCCTTCGGTACCTTTGGAGTAAGCATCGCCATACGCTACGTAAACTCCATCTTGATATACATTTTCCTTAACTGTAACCGGAATTGCTGTAGGCACAGGCTTAACAGTCGCTGCTGGAACTACTGTAGCCGCTGGAGCAGCGGTTGCTTTTGGCGTTGTAGCTGGTTTTGTCGTTGCTGCTGGTGCCGCTGTTGCCTTTGGGGTTGCTACTGGTTTTACCGTTGCTTTCGGTGTTTCTACTGGTTTTGCTGTTGGCTTTGGTGTTGCTACTGGTTTTGCTGTTGCTTTTGGTGTTGCTACTGGCTTTGCTGTTGCTGCTGGTTTTGCTGTTGGTTTGACTGCTGGTGCATCCGCTTCTTCAGAAGCTGCGGATACTGCATCCACCTTCAAGTTCAAAGCAGGCACATTAAGTGTGTAAGCAAATGGCGCTAACAATATTGCCGCGCTAACCGTTAAAGAAATTAGTTTTTTCAATAAAATTCTCCTTTACCAAATCCCCAGTGATATATAGCTTTTCTTAACCAAACTTACCTTTCACAGTGCCCCTTCTCTTCTTATGAAGCGTGACTTCTCTCTTCATAAGAACCCATCCCCCCTCTCATGCCAATGCGCGACCCATCACTTTCCAAAAAAGAATGCCTTAAATCTATTCATTCCTTCCTTTTAACAATAAACCGCATAAAAGGTGAAATAATTCACATAAGATGATAGAAAAAGAATGAATGCGTTTTTTCATCAATTTCTGGTTTGATACTACCAAAGTTTTCCGCCATTCCTCTGTATCTAAAATCACACACCCTATAAGAAATATCACTATTTGCTCAAGATTGTGATTTTTAATAATCTTTTCCAGAAAATATCCCCTCTTCCTCTTCCTTATGTAAATAACGTGATCTCGATTATTGTGTTTTCAAGAATAGATATGCTATTTTAAAACGATCTCTAACATGGGAAGGAGTCAAATCCATTGCACAAACAGCCACCTATTGGAGTTATTCTCGCCCAAATTGGCACACCTACTGCACCTACTGCAAAGGCGGTACGTCCTTATCTGAAACGTTTTTTATCCGACCGCCGAATTATAGATTATTCACCACTGCTCTGGCAGCCTTTGCTGCGAGGCGTTATTCTGCGCTTTCGTCCACGCCGCTCGGCTGAGCTGTACAGACAAATCTGGACAACAGAAGGATCACCTTTACTCTCCCATTCATTAACTCAGCAGTCTGGTTTGCAAGCATTTCTAGGTCCGCATTATCAAGTAGAGCTGGGCTTAGCGTATAGCGAACCCAGTATGGAGCAAGCAATGAACAAATTGGAAGCTGCCGGAGTCACACGAATCATCATTGTGCCGCTATTCCCGCAATACTCGTCCACTACGACGGCATCTGTCTTCGATCAAGCAAGTTTTGCTGCATTAGGACGCCAAAGCTCCACTGGACCGGTTACGAAGCGACTGATTCCAGCGCTCAGATTTATAGATGCTTATTACAATGAACCCGGTTATATTTTAGCTATGAAGTCGCATTTACTTCAGCAAATGAAACTTCTGAACTCTGATCCTGATTATTTCGTACTAACCTTCCACGGCATCCCCAAGCGTTATGCAGATACAGGCGATCCCTATCCAGAGCAATGTATGGAAACCGCGCGTCTTCTCGCTTCAGCTATGAATTGGGAGCCCGAACGCTGGCAGCTTACTTTTCAATCACGCTTCGGACGCGAAGAATGGGTAGGTCCCTCTACAGCTGATGTTTTGGGAAAGCTAGCGGAACGCGGAATTCATAAACCTTTGATATTCTCACCGGGACTTGTAACGGATTGTCTGGAAACGCTGCACGAGCTAGCAATAGAAGGGCGCGAACAATTCGAGGCTGGAGGAGGACATGCTGAAGACTTCACAGCGATCCCCTGCTTGAATAATCATGAGGACTGGCTTCAATTTCTGGCTCAGCATGTTGCACAAAACGCCATAGGCTGGTAACATAAAAAACCGTCTTGTCCGCAAATATTCTTTGCTGCAGACAAAACGGTTTGCTATGCCAGTTCATAAGATCTAAGAATTAAAAAGATCCTTAAGCTGTAAGCTGCTTATATTTAGTAGTCAGTTCATGGAACCATTGCTTATCCTGTAAGGTCAATGCAAAGTCGATCAGCTCGGCGATCTCACTCGGCTCTAAATCAGCAGAGTCATTAAACGAGACTTCAGCCATTGCCGTAGCTTCTCCGTTCCCATCCTCTGCATAATTATAAGAGAAGCAAATCTTAATATCACTTTCCAGAAATTCATTACGCAGGAAATATAACACCTCACACATTAACACAGGTCTAACATGATCCTCAAAGACACATTCCATAACCTTTGCCCAATACTGCTGGTTGCTGAGGTGTAGCTTATCATTGGTTAAGAGATATTTCTCACCCTGAAAATCGGTGACAAATCTCAGCTCAAGCGGCTTCATTTTAAAAATACTAGCCATTTGCTTCATGCTAATATTTAGAATGTCTTGCGTTTCTAGTCTGATCATCTCTATGCACCTCGTCCCTCTTAGTTGGGCTATCTGAAATCTAATGATATCTTTAATTTCGTTATATGCCAATCATGTAAAATTAACTCTATCCATTCACTTTAATTTTTATCTAATTTAACATTATTATCGTCAACTGACTACGCTTTGTTAATATTTTTTCATTAATTCCACAAAAAAAATGTTTCAATCTTTGTCCATCTGTTTAATATGTATACTTAAAAAACTTAAATCTCATTATTTTCATAACAAAAAAAACTGTTCAGATTGGTCATAAACGACCTCTAAACAGTCTTTTGCCTACTTGTTATTTAGTTAACTCTGCTTAAACAAACAGCGGCACTAGCTGTATTCCGTCTTCCGGTGAAATCCGAACCAGTCCTTTATCTGTAATTCGCAATGTCGGGATAACTGCCAAAGCAAGCAGCGATAAGGTCATAAACGCGTAGTTCAAAGTACAGCCAGCATCATATAGCGCTTTGCTGATCGCAGCTGATTTTGCAGCAGCAATTTCGAAGGGTTCCGTGGACATTAGGCCTGCAATAGCCAGCGGGAATAACGTCTCTCCACTGGACGTGATCATGCAAACACCACCCTGGGCATCCGCCACCGCATTTGCAGCTTTAGCCATTAACTCATCATCATTGCCGATGACGAGTACATTATGACTATCATGAGCAACCGTCATTGCAATGGCAGCCGGCTCTTTAAATCCAATACCTTCGACAACGGCCACTGATTTATTGCCTGTACCTTTATGTCTTTCGAGCACGGCGATTTTGCACAAACCTTCTATAGCATTTACATCCAGTTGCCCCTCGACTACTGGTATCGAAACCATACGCTCAATAGTCTCCACATGATTTTCTCTTACTTTAATAACTCTTGTAGTAAGTTCACCGGTTTGAATTGGAGCAGCAATGATGAAATCTTCTGAAGTAGGACGCTGTGGCAAATGAACCGAAGCCAACACTTCCTCCGGATAGGTGAATTCAGCAAGCTCTGCCGTCATTACTCCGTTCTCAGCAACAACTGCACCTGCGGCAATCGTCAGCACTACATTAATATCTGCCAAATTCCCGTCCAGAAGGATGATATCTGCAAAAGAACCCGGAGTAATAGAACCGATATCCCGCGCTAAACCAAAGCGTTCAGCAGTATTAATGGTAGCCATTTGGATAGCTGTTATGGGCTTAACACCTTGAGCAATAGCATCACGCAGAACGAAATTCATATGCCCCTCATCTCGTAAGGATTCCGAACTACGATCATCCGTTACCAGCATCATTCGGCGTGTATCAATGCCGTGTTCTGTATGGGCTGTAATTGTTTTAGCCACATCATGCCAAGCGGAGCCACGGCGCATTTTGGCATACATCCCCAGTCGAACGCGCTCAATCACATCGTCTGCCGTCACACACTCATGATCGCCAGTCACACCTGCCGCCGCATACACGGGCAGTCTCCAGTCGCTGGAAGGCCATGTGAAATGACCGTCTACAAATCTGCCTGCCCGCAGCGTAGCTTGAATTTCTCCAAGCATTTTCTCATCGCCATAAACAACGCCAGGAAAATTCATCACTTCACCCAGCGCAATCACGTCAGGTCCCCAAGTAAAGGCTTCTGCCACTTCTTCTGGTCCAATAGAAGCTCCCGTTGTCTCGAATTCCGCACCTGCCGCAGGCACACAAGAAGCTACCTGCATGTAAGCCGCTAACGGTGTTCCCCGCATCTCATCGAGCATTAATTGAATCCCTTTCAGCCCGAATACATTAGCAATCTCATGAGCATCAAAGAAACCGCCTGTTGTGCCCAGCGGCAGAACCGCGCGTGAGAATTCTGTAACGGTAAGCTGGGTGCTCTCAATATGACAATGGCCATCGAGTAGTCCCGGAGCTATATACTTACCGTTCGCCTCAATGACCTGAGTCCCTTCACCAATCATATGTGTCACATCTTTACCAACATAAGCGATACGTCCACCTTGCACACCAACAGACATTCCTTCTAAAATTTCACCAGAGCATACATTGACCAGCTTCCCACCTGTAATTACTAGTGTTGCCGGTTTATCTCCTCTGGCCGTAGCCACAAGCTCAGGTACACAATCTGCTAAAGGCTTTCTTGTAAAAGCTGTCATTTTCATCTCTCCCCCGTTAGTATCCATGTGCGTTCTTGATGTAGTGAATAGATTCATAATAATAGAGGATTGCTTAAGCATCGGCTGTGTTGTTATAATAGTTGGCAAATCTGATATTGTACGAAAAAACGGCTCCGTCATCCCTGTAGATGATAGCCGTTTTCTTAATCCAAAGATTGTCCAACAATCCGGACATGCCCCTGGTATGAACTCACCCGCCAGCATCTATTCCAACGATTATCTTACGTTTTCCTCATATACGTCAAGTGCCGCCTGAACACCAAGACCGCAAGCCACTCCAAATCCATGTCGCAGCAACGCTGCTTCCAAAGCTCCCAGCAAACGCAGCACATTATTTGTACGGCAGCTAAAGCCCATCGTGCCAATGCGCCAGATTTTTCCTTTCAGAGGTCCAAAGGAGCTGGCAATTTCAATGCCGAACCGCTCCAGCAGCAGCGTGCGTACAGATTCCCCCTCTATGCCCTCAGGAATCAGCACACAGGTTACAACGGTAAGTTTGCAAGAAGGCTCCCCATAAAGTTCAAGCCCTATCGCTGCTAAACCAGCTATAAGTGCTTTTTCATGGAGCTGATGTCTGGCGAATCTGGCATCCAATCCTTCTTCTAGCGCAAGTCGCAAGCCTTCCCGTAGTGCATAGAGCATAGAGGTCATCTCTGTATGATGATTAAGACGTTGCGGGCTCCAATAATCCTGAAGCATGCCTAGATCGAAATAGTTGCTGCGGACAAAAGACCGCTCACCAGCCTGGACATCACTGGTTCTAATCCCACGTTCTACTCGCTTCCGGGTAATGAGCTTAGCTTCAGCGCGGTCATTATACGTTATCGGTGCCATTCCAGAGGGGACGGACAGGCACTTCTGTGTGCCGCCCACGACCGCATCAAGCATCCAAGCATCCGTTTCAACAGGAATGCCCCCAAGAGTTGCAACTGCATCCACTATGAATAGAGCATCCATTCGGCGGCAGGCTCTGCCAATCTCCGCGAGTGGCTGCACCCGTCCTGTAGAGGTCTCACCATGCACCATCGCCACCACATTCGGCTTAAAGGTCTCCATAGCCGCTATCACTTCATCTGGTTCAAACACACTTCCCCATGGTTTTTCCAAAACGAATACCTCAGCTGCACAACGTTCAGCAATCTCATGCAACAAATGTCCAAAACGTCCAAAGATCGGAATCAGCACACGTTCCCCCGGCAGAATCAAACTGACCATCACCGCTTCAATGCCAGCGCGAGAGGTCCCATCTATCGGGTAAGCCCATGTATTTCGGGTAGCGAACAGCTCCCGCAGCATCTCCATCGTTTCATTCATCATATGGGTGAACTCGGGATCAAACTGCCCCAGCACGGGAAAAGACATCGCCCGCAGCACACGTGGATCCACCTCCACCGGGCCCGGAGTCATAATGCAGCGCAGGGACGGCGACAAATCTTCGTAACGCTTCATGATGATCTCTCCCTTCAAGCATCAACGCCTTCGGTGAATTTTTTTAATAAGCTAACTCGTATAACATGGCAGTCAGCACCTCAAGTCCAGCAGCGAGCTGTTCAGGAGAGGTATACTCTTCCGGTGAATGGCTGATCCCAGCACGGCTTGGTACAAAAATCATCGCAGTGGGGCAACGCGGCGCAAAGAGCTGGGCATCATGTCCTGCTCCACTGACCATCCTGCGGTAGGTTTTGCCCTGTTCCAGGCAGATATTCTCCAGCGCTGTAGAGAGCTTAGTATCCATAGGTGTAGGGAGTGTATGAAGCACAGGCATAACCTCCAAGGTTACTCCACGTTTTGAGACGATTTCATGATATTGCGAAAAAAGCCACTCACAGAAACACTCTAGTTCATCCTCTTCACTGTGACGGATATCTAAGTTAAAAAGAACCTCACCCGGAATCACATTTGGCGTATTCGGATACACCTCAAGCTTGCCTGAGGTTGCTACGAGCGGATCACCTGCCGCTATAGCAGCACCTTCTAGTACATACAGCATTTCTACCGCACTAGTCAGTGCATCGTGCCGCATCAACATCGGCGTTGTGCCAGCGTGATTAGCCACACCACTGACCTTGATCATATAGCGTCTCTGTCCAACAATCCCCAGAACTACGCCTATCAGCGTATCTGTTTTCTCCAGAATAATTCCCTGCTCAATGTGCAGCTCTACAAAAGCGCCAATATCATTTCTGGCTCCAGTCTCATCTGTTACACCTTGCAAAAAGCTAGATTCCGCCATTGCTGCCTGTAACGTTACTCCATCTGCATCCATACAGGTCTCGGCCTCGCTTCCGTCATATCTTTCCGTGACATGACCCGATCCCCAATAAGCAAGGGGAAATCTGCTCCCCTCTTCTTCACAAAAAGATACGACCTCAAGCGTACGCTTCGGCTGACCATAATTCATCTGCAAATCTTGAAGCGCAAGCATGGCTGCGGCGATCCCATAAGCTCCATCATATTTGCCGCCATTGACCACGGTATCGATATGTGATCCGGTTAATATGACCTTTTGCTCCGGACTGCGTCCACACAGGCGCCCATAAACATTGCCCACCTTATCGGTGGTAACCTTTAAACCAAACTCAGCCATTTTTTGCTGCAAAAAGATCTGCGCCCGCCCCCATTCCTCCGTGTATAGCAATCTAGTAACCCCCGGCCCAGGTGCGGTATATGCCGCCAGCTCCTCCAGGAGCTTGAGCAGCTTCTCGGGCGATGCTTGCACTCTGGAATCATTCATAGGCTGTACTGCTCCTTCCTAATCTGCAGCCACTGTCCACCTTCCTCAGCAAGTACGCCTTCTTCAGAGGTATAGACCACCCGGCCACGGCTTATCGTAGCAGCTACCTTGCAGGATAGAGTTCTTCCGATGTAAGGACTATGCTTGTGACGGTATAACAAATCTTCAGCAGCCAGCGTATAGGTTGTGTTTGGATTCAGCAGTACGAAGTCGGCATCCAGTCCTAGCGCGATAGTGCCTTTAAGATGCTCCATCCCAAAGCGTTTTGCGGGATGCCCGGCGAGCAAGCGAGAGATTAATGTAATTGGCAATCCCCGGACATTTACACCTTCATGGAACATAAGCTCTAAGCTGCTTTGGGCACCTGAGATTCCACCCCAAGCCTCAAAAAAAGACAACTCAGGGTTCATCTTCAAGTCCGTCGGACAGGGTGAATGATCTGAAGCGATTAAGTCGATTTTGCCCTGGGCGAGCATTTCCCATAACTTCTCCTGCTCCAGTACACTTCGCAATGGAGGGGCACATTTCGCCACAGGTCCTAGCTCCTCCATATCCCTTTCTGTGAGCACCAAATAATGTGGACAGGTTTCAGCCGAAACGTCCAGTCCTCGAACCTTGGCTTCATAGATTTTCTCTATGGCGGCTGCAGTGCTGATATGGACAAAATGCACCCGACATCCAGTACGTTCACTGTACAACAGTGCCCTGGACACTGACTCCAGCTCCGCTTCAGCAGGGCGGCAAGCCGCAAAATCACGCGCACTGCTTCTCCCATTTCGCACGGCATCAGCGGTCAGCACTGCCGTGATCGCCTCGCTTTCGGCATGAAGGGCAAGAATCCCGCCCAAAGCAGCAATTCGCTGCATTCCTTGATAGAGCGTATCCTCATCCACTTCACGGAATCTGCCTTCACCCTCCCCTCCGGGATTAGAGAGAAAAGCTTTGAAGCCAGTGACCCCGGCAGCTGCCAATGCTTCCAAATCATCCAGATTTCCCGGAACGAGACCACCCCACAGCACATAATCAACCGCGGAATTACCCGCCGCCGCCTTCACTTTTTGATGGAGTGCCATCTCGTTCACCGTAGGTGGATTGCCGTTAAGCGGCATATCTGCATAGGTTGTGCAGCCGCCAGCTGCCAAAGCGGCAGAACCGCTGCGAAAGCCTTCCCAATGTCCCAGCGCAGGCTCATTAAAGTGCACATGCATATCAATCATACCGGGGAGGACATAGAGCCTATCTGCGTCGATGACATGGGTCAGCGGTCCAGTCGAAAGCTCCTCACCTAATGCGACGATCCGTCCCTCTGATACAGCAATATCCAGCTTAAGCACCTGATCGGGCAGCACTACATTCCCGTTCTTAATCACAAGTTCGTAGGATTCCTTCATGAGCTGCCAACCTCCACTGGTCGTTAAATTTCTCCTAACTTCCCCGATACGTACTGTATCCACCAGGAGCTACTAACAAAGGTACATGGTAGTGCTGCATGGAGCTCTCTATATGAAATCGAATAGGTATCTGTTCTAGAAAAAAAGACATCTCACGTTGAGTGTCTACTGAGCTTTCTGTTACTTCTATGCCAGCTGCTGACACTTTGGCATTGGCTCTACGATAGTAATCGCCGACCATAAACAGCAGCTCGTAACAACCAGCCTCCATCTCGGTTCCCTCCAGCAGCGGAGCATCCAGCCTCCCGTCACTGTTCGTGACTTTTTCACACAGAAGCTTGCTCATCCCATCCGTAAGCTTCCAGAGCTGAAGCGTCAGTCCTGCAGCAGGAATGCCCCGCGACAGATCCAGCACATGGGTGGTAAGCCGCCCGCTCATTACGCTGTCTCTCCGGCCAGATCTGCACGGCTGACAGAAAAGCCCTGAAAACCATAGGGTGGACGAGGTTCGGTGAAGACCCCACCTTTAGTTTCTTCAGGCTCAACAATGGTTTCCCAAGTCCGGTTATTGGACTCAAATGAAACGGTAGCCAGCTGTGGAAAACGGGACAACACGCGCAGTCCAATTTGATAAATCAACGATTGGATTGATGGACTGTTGAGCTCATGAAAAGCACTATGGGCGATATCACGAATCTGCTCCGCAGCCACATATTGACCCTGATCTCCATCCAAAGCGTGCTCCACATTAATGTAGGTCCAGTTAATATTCAGAAAAATATAAAGCGGACGGTCAAAGCTTTCTGGCAATGTCGTATATTCATCTCGGACAAATCCATAAAACGAGCTTCCGCTCACTTTTATCAGCTGTAGATCCTTCAACCGGCATCCATGAGCAACAACCTCAGTCCCACTTTCCCCACGCTTTACTGTCAGCGAAGCCGAGTAGGATTCATTATTGGAGTGCCGCAGCACTAAATGACTCTGCCTAAGCCCCTCACCCCCGGGCACCATTACCTGTTCAAAAGGTAACCGGTCTGCGGAAACCGAAACCGCGGTGACATGACTGTATCTATCGATAAAACGGCTGCTCAGAAGCTGCAGTAATCCTTCCGTTGTGCTGCCCGTGTAGTCAGCGGTATTGCGGAGAATGAAATTTTTCATAGAATCAGTAGCTACGACCATTGAATTATCCCCCTCTGAAAATGAAGGAAGAAAGGCTTCACCCGTAACGGCAAATGTAATATTATGCGCGAATATAATGTTGTCGCGGCCCGTAAAGGAAGATTCGGGAACAGGGGTAACGGCCAGCGGTTTGGCATAGGTACGATAGGTTAGAACATCGCTTTTTCCATAAAACATAGTACGTCCGTTCATTGGTTCCAGCATGGCTGACGCCCTCCCCGATTATGATGAATGAATGATTAAATCACTTAGGCGGAATTTCGTAATAAGGCCGATCTCAGAAAAAGCCTGCACCCATTCCTCCTGAGGGGAACGTTCTACCCGTGCTTCCATGGCGTTAATGATGGCATCTTTGTTCTTACCACGTACAGCTAAAATAAAAGGGAACTGAAATTTTTCTGTATATTTTCTATTCAGATCATTCAAAAGATCAAACTCTTCCCTTGTTAGCCGATCTAGTCCGGCTCCCTGCTGCTCTGATGCTGACAAAGGTGTAACCTGAAGCCTAGTCGCCAAATCTGGGTGAGCTTTTAATAGTCCCTCCATTCGGCTACGATCAGCACTCAGAACGGTTTGCATCATGGTACTATGCAAATGCTCTATAGAATGGAACGGGATCTGCTTATAAACCTCCTCTGCTACCCACGGTGAATGTTCAAAAATGCCGCCCAGATGCTTCACAAAATCCGTTATCCTCATGACATTTATCTCTTCCAGCGTATACCTGTATTCAGAAACGACCATCCACTCCACCTCCTATAGCTTTATTGACAGCTCGCAAAATGCCTCCGTATCCTGTACAGCGACAAATGTTACCCGATAAAGCTTCCTCTACTTCAGCCTGAGTAGGATGCGGATTCTCATCCAGCAGGGCAACCACCGAGATGACCATCCCTGGCGTACAATAACCGCATTGGAACCCGCCTTCTTCTAAAAAAGCACACTGAACGGGATGCAGCCCCGCCTCACTAAGACCCTCAATTGTTGTAATTTCGGCACCTGAGCATTGATAGGCCATCATCAGACATGAATTCACCGGATGTCCATCGACCAGCACCATACAGGCTCCGCAACGGCCAATCTCGCAAGAGCGCTTCGTTCCGGTCAGCTCCAAATCTTCACGTATAACATTTAAGAGCCTACGGGAGGGTGGAATCTCCGTGGATATCGCTTTACCATTGAGGCTGCACTTGAAGGTGAACCTCTCTTCTGTAAAAGCTTCCTCAGACGATGCGGGGTTAGGGTCCTCTTCATTTAGATTTGAAATGGGATTATAGCTCGGCATGGATATTCACCGCCTTTTGTGGAATAAACGGCGTAGATTGCAGCCATTCGGGATCAATGGGCAGCTTAGTTACCCGTTTCCCTACTGCCTGAAATATGGCTGATGCGACTGCCGGAGCTAAATTGACGGAACCCACCTCTCCAATGCCGCGAGGACCATACGTATCATGATCTGGCAAATCCTCTATCGGCTGCACCTGAATGCTTCCGTTCATGTCGGCAATGGTCGGCACCAAATAAGTGTCTAGATTTTTGGTGACATAGCTACCGCCTGACATTACAGCATCCTCTGACAAGGTGAAGCCCACCGCCATACTACTGCCACCTTCGATCTGCCCGAGATACCCTTGCGGATTAGCCACCGGCCCCGCAGCTACCGCATGATATTGGTCCAACACACGGACACGTCCTGTAAGCAGATTAACTTCCACGCGCACTGCGATAGCCGAATAGGTGTATAGGAAATGTGCTCCCACTCTTTTAAAAGTTGTGGTTGGATAAGTAAACTTTGTATTACAGACAATGGGTTCTGAAATTCGCTGTGCCAGGTCCTTGTAAGTCAGAAGCAGACCGCCGTCTTTTAGCCAAATGCCGCCAGGACCGAGCTTCATTTCATAGTCATCCAGCCCCGGCTTTATCGTAGCAGCTGTCTGCAACACTCGAGCCGTGAAGTCTGGACGTAGCCGTTTTAGGGCCATCCACATCATGCTTGTCGAACGTGAAGCTGTACTTGATCCGCTATCGGGCACGACGTCCGTATCGCCAATGACGATACTTAGATCCTCTGCTGCGAAGCCAAACTGTTCAATCAGCATTTGTTCCATGGTCGCGATTAAGCCCTGCCCAAACTCCTCGTAACCAAACACCGCCTCAATCTTGCCCTCTAGCGTCAGAGACAGCCGGCCACCCGCGGGATCCGGAATGCCATAACCAAGTCCTGCACCATGCATAGCGATTGCAGCACCCGTTCCGGTGACGATCCATGGTTCCACAAAGCCTAAGCTGCTGTCTGTAGAAGATACCTTAGTCATTAGAGGCGAGTCCGCCAATGCTTTCCACACCTGAAAGGCTCCATCGGTCTGAGCAACTTCCTGACCCAGGGGCCCCAGATCTCCATATTTACGCAAATTGCGGCGGCGCATTTCCCACGGATCGATCTGCAATCGCTCAGCCAAACGATCGATTTGTCCTTCCAACGCGAAAATCGCCTGATTGCCGCCAAATCCTCGAAATTCACCGGACACACCGTTATTGGTATATACAGCGAAACCTTCCACCTCTATATGATCGATGATGTAAGGGCCCATTACATGTTCTGTCGCGAAGTTGAGCACCTCCGCACCGAGCGTTGCGTAAGCCCCCGTATCCGAAATAATTCTGACCTGATGCGCCTTGATGATTCCTTCGTGATCGCAGCCAGTTTTCATGGTGATTTTCATAGGGTGACGTTTAAGTCCTGCACGGACCGATTCAGCTCTCGAATTATGCAGTCTTACCGGACGGAGTGTCCGCAAGGCGAGCAGCGCACCATACGGTTGTACATTCAGCTCGTCTTTTCCTCCAAAGGACCCGCCGATCGGACTCGAGATGACTCGAATATCTTCTTGAGGAATAGCCAGAATTCTGGATAGCTGCATGCGATCCATTAACCCATGTTGTGTAGCTGAATACACGGTAAGCCGTCCGTTATCTTCGGGGATAAACAATCCGCCCTCAGTCTCCATATAGGTATGCATTTGGCGAGGTGTGTAGTAGGTCTCCTCCACTACGTGGCAGCAATCCTTAAATACCGCTCCCGGTTCGCCCTTGCAGTATTCCGTATGATGAAGCACGTTTCCCTCGGGATGCAGAAGAACAGCAGCTTTCTTCATGGCTTCTTCCGGATCTTCCAACAGTGGTAGAAGCACATAATCCACTTCGATAAGAGATAAGGCGTATTCCGCAATTTCGTCCGTCTCAGCCGCGACTGCCGCAATCGCATCGCCAGTGTAACGCACACGATCGCTGCAAAATACTGGTTGATGCGGCAAAGCTATGCCAAAGCCGTTAAGTCCGGGCACATCCTCATGAGTAATTACAGCGTGTACACCAGGGACTTCAATGGCCTTCTCAATGCGTATGGACAAAATACGAGCATGTGCCTGCTCACTGCGGAGCACGCGGCCAATCAACATACCTTCCGCCCTCATGTCGGTCAAATACTGCAGCTTGCCTGATACTTTGCCCTCTCCGTCGGGCCGTGTACGCCAGCGGCTCCCGCTGGATTCCTTATTCAGCAGCATTTTCCCTCTCTCCTTTCGTGGGTTATTCACCTCTTAACTCCGTATATTCATAGCCTTCCACAGCTCAGATACAACCAAATTTCCAGCACTCTTTTTCTTGTAAAGTTCTGTTGCAAAGGGATCACTATACGTCTCAAAGCTGTTCTCAACCACTTCATATAGAGAAGCCAACAGCTCCTCTGTATACCCCACGCCTTCAAGCATAACTTCAGCTCTGGTTAACCGCTGCGGCCGCCCAGAGCCCCCACCTGCTGCGATACGAACCTCGCGGAAACGATGTTCCTCATCGATCGAAGCTGAGATTGCTACCGTTACAAGTGAAGGAGTGAAAGCTTCCCTGCGGCCAACCTTGCGAAAAATTTCAAGTCTATCTGTTAATGGATTCTCTCGGCGAGCAGGTGATATGCGAAGCTCAGCCACTAGATCTGCCGCAGGTTTAATCCCACTCCAGTGATTGTTTAGCCACTCTGTCAACGGTAGTGTCGTCATAAATTTACCGTCAAAGGAGATCAACTCAGCGTCATATACCAGTAACGCGGGTAGAATATCACCGAAGCCAGAAGCGATATTGCCACCAAGCGTGGCTAGATAACGCACTGATGGAGCCGCTATGCAACGTGCGGCCTCTTGCAGCGCTGGAGCCACTGCCTGCACAAGCTCATTGCTTCGGCACTGTGAAAGTGGGACAAGAGCGCCAAGAGATAAGTGGAACTCCGTCAAAGTGATATCCGCGAGATCTGGGATTTGCCTGAGATCAATCAACTGCTTCGGCATAAGCGCCGTTCCGCTTTCCCACCCTGTTCTCAGCAGTGTCCCTCCCGCGACATATTGGGCACTTTCTCCAAGTGCTATCTTTCTCTCCCAAGCTTCGTGCAGGCTGCGGGGTTGAATTACATCAGGTAACCTTCCTTCCTCTTCCCGTAAGACCCCCATACACTCCGCCTCCTTTTTGAGTACCAGATTGCTGATGCCTCCTCATGCAGCTTGCCTTAAAACCTTTGTTCCCGAATATAAGGCACTCCGAGCGCCTCCGGTGTGCCGGATGGTTTGTTGCGGTTGCGGTACCCCAGGTACATCAGGACTAGAATGGTCACAAGGTACGGAATCATTTTGAGAAAATAGGGCGGGACTGCACTGCCCAGCAATTGAATACGGAAGCCAAGGGAATCCAATGCCCCAAAAAAGTAGGCGCAGAACAAGGCACGCAGCGGATTCCATCTGGCAAAAATCACTAGCCCTATCGCAATCCAGCCTCGGCCGGCCGTCAGTCCTTCATTCCAGGTTGGCGCGTAAGCTAATACCATATCCGCTCCGGCCATACCGATGAGGGCAGCGCCGATGATCACATAACTGTAGCGGATAAGCTGCACACGGATCCCCATCACATCTGCGGTAGCCGGACTGTCTCCGACTGCCCGCAAATGCAGGCCCCATGAAGTGCGGTGAATTAGTAGATGCAAAACAAGCACTAGCAGCAGGCTGAACCAGGTTAGGTAATCCATATTGCCGAATATTTTTCCAAGGAACGGTACATTTTCCAGCCAAGCCAGATGCAGCTTAGGGGAGGTTCCCGGCAAAGGAATGCCGCTGATCGGTTTGCCTAGATAAGCGCTCAACCCACTGCCGAACAGGGTCATCGCAAGACCGGACATGGTTTGATTCGCCCGCAGAGTCACACAGAGAAAAGAATGCAGCAATCCAAGCACAGCCGTTACAGCTACGGTAGCCAGCAGAGCCAGCAGCAGGTTTCCGGAGCGAATATACACGATACAAGTGGTGACTGCTCCCATCAGCATTAATCCTTCAGCTCCAAGCTGGATAATGCCGGCTCGTTCATTTAGAATGCCTCCCAGCGTAGCCAGCAGCAGTGGGGTCCCTGCGGATATTGCGGCGATTAATAGCTGTGTCGTAAAGTCCATCGGCTACCGTCCTCCTTTCATCTGAACCCCGCTACGGCGAATGCGGAAACGATAGATCATATCACCAGCAATCAGGAAAAACAGGATAGAGCCCTGCAGCATTTCTGATATCGATGAGGGCAGCCCGATAGTTTGAACACTATATCCGCCAACAATTAGGCCACCGAATAGAATAGAAGTAACAATTAGACCGAGTGGATTCAATTTAGCCAACCAAGCCACAATAATAGCGGTATACCCATATCCTGGAGAGATGCCCTGCATCAGCTTATGTGTAACACCTGAGACCTCAGCCATTCCAGCGATACCCGCGAGCCCCCCACTAATCAGCATGACGATAATAATATGGCGCTTGATAGGAATCCCCGCGTATCTGGCTGCAACAGGATTGGCCCCAATCAGACGGAGCTCGTAGCCCCACTTGGTGAAACGAATCATGAAGTAATAAATCACAACGGCGATAAGTCCAAATAACAGTCCGATATGAAGTCTTGTACTTCCGAGAACAGGCAGCGACTGAGCCGCAGTAAACATTGGCGATCCGGGGAAATTAAACCCTTTAGGATCTTTCCAGGGTCCGAATACCACGTAATCGAGCGCCAATAGGGCAACATAATTCAGCATTAATGAAGTGATAAGTTCATTTACTCCAAAATGCGTCCGGGGGATAGCGGTCAGCAATCCCCAAAGCGCTCCCGCCGCAATGCCAAATAGCAGCATTAAGGATAAAGACCAGAATGAAGATAAATCAGGAAAATAAATCGTGACCGCGGTAGCCGCCATAGCACCAACGGTCAGCTGACCTTCCGCTCCAATATTCCATACGGAAATGCGGTAAGCTACCGCAATCCCAAGCCCACACAGGAGTAAGGGGATCGCCTTAACCATCGTTTCTGTAAGGCCATACGTAGTGCCAAATGCACCACGGAACATTTTCTCGTAGACCAGTACCGGATTCATCCCATTCGCTGCGATAAATAAGGCACACAGCAATAACGCTAGAATGATAGATACAATAGGAGTCCACCAAGGAGAACGGACGCGGCTGGCATCATATTCCACACGTAGAGAGAACCGTTTGCCGGAGTGAGTTGGGATAGGTTCAAGTACAGCTGCTGCGGTATTTCTTCCATTCTCCAGGCTCATACGGCGCTCTCCTCTCTGTTATGAATACCAGCCATCAATAAACCAATGCGCTCCCGATTCGCTTCCCCATGTGTACTTTCACCAATAATGGAGCCGTTGTAGATTACTAGAATCCGGTCAGACAACTGAAGCAATTCATCTAAATCCTCCGAAATTAACAGCACGCCACTACCTGAACCACGCAGCTCCATAAGAAGGTCGTGAACACCAGCCGTAGCACCTACATCCAGCCCTTGCGTTGGATGAACAGCGACCATCAGCTTCGGCCGATGGCTGATCTCACGTGCAAACAGCAGCTTCTGCTGATTACCACCTGACAATTGCTGAACTGGTGTATCCATCTCAGGTGTTTTGACGTTAAAGCGCTGGACCAGCTCCTCTGACCACGAACGGTTCTTCGCAGACTTCAGGAAACCGAATTTGGAGTGCTCCTCTGAGCGGTAAGACTTAAACAAAAGATTATCCACCGATCCGAGGCGTCCAGCTAAACCGCTCTTCATCCGATTCTCCGGCACGTGGGAGATTCCTGAATCAATTGCCCCTCTAACCGAAGCCGATTTCACCGTCTTTCCATCAAACGTGATTTCACCACTTTTCCAGCTCCTAAGACCTGTTAACACTTCGGCCAGTTCCTTTTGCCCATTGCCAGCTACCCCAGCTACGCCTACAATCTCTCCTTTGCATACGTTCAGTGAGAAGTGATCCAATGCTTTTCGCCCGTGATCGGCAAATACGTCCACATCTTTCACTTCTAATAAAGAATCCCCTTCAAAGGCTTCCCGCTCTTGACGGGTGATGGTTATTTCCTTGCCCACCATCAGACGAGCCAGCTCTAACTCATCTGTATCTGCCGTAGTCAGCGTGGTGATCATTTTTCCTTTGCGCATGACGGAAATCCGATCGGAGGACGCCATAACCTCTTTCATTTTATGAGTCGTCATAATGACCGTCTTTCCTGCCTGCTTCATGACCCGCAGTGTTTCAAATAGCTGTTCCACCTCTCCCGGGGTCAGTACAGAGGTTGGTTCATCCAGAATAATAATGTCAGCCCCGCGATACAGCGTCTTAACGATTTCAACACGCTGCTGCTCACCCACGGACAACTGCCAGATCGGGCGATCCACCGGGAAATTCAGTCCAAACCTTTTCGCTAATGCCTCGATCTCCTTGTGTTTGTTCTTCATCCACTTACGGCCGCGCCAGAAAGACGACTTTTCGCCAAGCACGATATTTTCTGCTGCTGTGAGGCTTTGCACCAGCCTAAAGTTCTGAAACACCATACCTACACCTAGCTGCGCAGCATCTTTAGGAGAACGGATCTGAGCACCTTTCCCATGAATGAAGATTTCTCCTTCGTCTGCTCTATACACCCCTGACAGCATGCTCATCACCGTACTTTTACCTGCCCCATTCTCACCAAGCAGCGCATGAATCTCACCCGCATTTGCCGAAAAGTCTACTTGATCACTGGCGGTTACCGAGCCAAATTTTTTCACAATCCCCCGCATTTCAACTGAAGTTCCACGCATGGCCTGTGCCCCTCCTTCCTTCAAGTTGTAGTACGGGTGGGGAAGTTTCCGCTTAACGGAACCCGCCCCACCCATAGATTGTGCACATTTTATTCCCTATTTTTAAACATTATTGAGGGATGGTTCCTTCCACACCTTTTACGAGCCAGTTCATGCCCAGCACTTCCTCCAAGGTCAGCTTCTGACCCTCCTGAACCTTCACATTCCCTTGATTATCTGAGATCGGACCTGTGAAAACCTCAAGCTCACCGCTGATAATTTTGGCTTTGGCGTCTTCGACAAGCTTTTTCACATCCTCTGGAATCTTGTTCCCGAAAGGAGCCAACTCCACCATACCGTCAGCCATATCACCGGAATATTGCTCGCTCTTCCATGTTCCATCTATAACTGCCTGCACAGCTTTTACGTAATAAGGACCCCAGTTCCATACTGGATTCGTTAAATAATTATCCGGGGCGTATTTGCTCATATCCGAGTCATTTCCCCCGGCAAAAGCGCCCCGTTCAGCAGCAGCCTGCAGTGTAGCAGGGGAATCCTGATAAGCCAAAAGCACATCCGCCCCTTTATCCAGCAAACTGATTGCCGCTTGGCGTTCAGTCGTCGGGTCATACCATGTATTCGTCCAAACCACATTCACTTTCACATCCGGATTGACACTTTGTGCGCCAAGGGTATATGCATTCAAGTTATAAATTACTTCACTGATCGGAAAAGCACCGACATAACCCAGCTGATTGTTTTTGGTCATTTTTCCAGCCGCAATACCGCTCAAATAACTGGCTTGATAATTCTTCCCGAAGTAGGTCCCCATGTTCTCTGCGGTTTTATAACCAGAAGCATGCATGAACTTCACATTGGGAAATTTGCCTGCTACATTCAAAGTAAAATCCATATATCCGAAGCTCGTTGTAAACACGATGTCGTGTGATTGCGCAAGCTCTGTAATGATTCGTTCCGCATCGGCACTTTCAGGAACATTTTCTACAAAGTCAGCTTTAATTCCAAGCTCCTTCTCCAGATACAGCCGCCCTTGATCATGTTGATACGTATAGCCGCCATCCCCTGGAGGACCGATATACACAAAAGCAACCGCCGGTTTCTTTGCAGCCGGTTCTGTTGTTGCAGTTGCATCTGTTGCCGCTGTAGTTGTCGCTGGTGCCTCCGTTGCATTTGTAGAAGTATTATTGCTGCCACACCCCACCAAAGCCACCGTCATCAGAACTATTAATGCAAGACAAGATGTTATGAACTGACCCCTTTTTATCATAATTCTCCTCCTCCAAATCATCTCTCATCATGGCTGCAACCATTAATGTACTTCTACTATACTTAGAGGTGGTCTTTGCGTAAATTTATATAACATACGTTTGTGTTAGATGATAAGAATTAGAGCTTTTTTTGTGTGGTATGCACTAACTGGTTTTTCAAAGGTGAGATCCGTGTCATATTATATGACTAAAGGCGAAAAAAGAACACTTACTCAGATCACTTTTCGATTACATTTCTATTTTTCGTTCCTCAGTATCCATTGCTCCTGAATCTCACCAAAATCCTCTTCTGTATCTGCATCCATGAAATAGTGGGTGGATTCAGACTCCAGAACGATTCCCTTATAATCAGGCGAACGCAAAATCGCTGCCGCTCCGCGATCCCCATCCAATCCCTGTAGTACTGGAAACAACGTCTTCGAAAATAAAGCCGGTGGCATAGCTGACCCATTGCTGACACTAGCCACATAATCCATGTCCGGTGATTGTTCAAACGTTTGTATTAAACGATTCACTAATGCCGTAGTAATAAATGGCTGATCCGCAAGCGCCACAACTACTGCATCGGGCTGCAAAGGCAATACCGCATTAAGACCGCAGCGCAGTGAAAAAGACAATCCTAGATGTGCGGTTAAGCAAGTTTCGGTACGTCTGGATCCTTGCGGTTCAATCGCGGGTGGCAGCCATTCCAAGTTGTCATCCGCACGCACTACCACGATTAGCGGTTCTAGATTGCAACGATCCAATTCACTAAGCGCGACGCTCCCGAGTGAGACCTCCTGCGACAATTTCAGTGAAACCTTGGACACGCCCATCCGCCTGCTCTGCCCCGCTGCCAAATATATTCCTGCTACCTTCAATACTCTCCACTCCTTTGGGCAGTTCTCGTGAGCCCGCCCTTCTAATTTGAATAATTTCAGCTATAATACTGACCGCAATTTCCTCCGGACCTTCTCCACCAATGGGCAACCCTACAGGCGCATGCAAAGATGCAGGAGCCTCAAGCTCTTCCAGTAAAAGAGATATCCGCACCTTCGACCCGATAATCCCTATATATAAAGGAGCAAGCGGAATCACACTCTCCAGGAACTGTCTATCTCTCCCAAGCTGATGACTGCAAATCAATACATAATCCTCCTGAGCTATGCCCAATCGCTGAACAACCTCCATAGGGGAACAAATTACCTGTTCAGCTCGAGGAAACTTATTGTGCAAGCTTCCTTCGCGCCAATCCGCAACCGCAACCCGAAAGCCAACGTTGTCGGCAAGCTCCGCAATCGGAACCACATCACGCCCCCCGCCAAAAATCACAAGCCGCGGTTTGGGCACGAAAGACGTATCGAATGCTGTCAATTCTGCTGGAGCGGCCATAAAGTGACCTGTCGCTAGGTTTTCTTTTGCCGAGGGGGATAATTTTGGACGGTTCTTGTTCTGCGATAGCGAAGTATCCGGCTCCAGCTTATAGGCAAAACCTTTCTCCACTGCTTCGCGGAACAGAACTAGATTCTCTCCCCTAGCCAATCTGTCACTCGCCTGCACTAAAAGCTTGTAGAGCTGACCCTGCACGGGTTCAAGCACCACTTTAATTTTGCCCCCGCACCCGACAGTTTCACCCCAGGACAAATCATCCGGAGACAACATATTGTATTCCACAATTTCGGGCAGCCCTCGTTCCCATATTCCAGAGGTACGTAGCTGCAGATCGCTTTCCAGACAACCTGGACTCAGACTTCCAATCGTGCCCCCTTCAAAAAACAGCATCACTGCCCCGGGTTTACGATACGAATGCCCCTCCACTTCTATCAGCGTCGCCAGCACCGCAGGTGCCTTATGGGTTTGAATATGCATTGCGATCTCATGTGTATTCACGAGGTTCCCCTCCTCCGTGTTTGCATTTCAACCCAGTCCTTAGTCCCGCCCAAGCATTCTCCGAAACATGAACACTAGCTTCAGCCTCATTAGATCATTTATTTTTTTAAAATCGACGTCCAGGAGCTCACTAAGCTTCTCGATTCGGTAGGTAGCCGTGTTCCGATGAATAAACAGCTTTTTGGCTGTCTCATTGACATGCCCATCGTTCTCTAGATAAACCTCCAGCGTCCGCAGCATTTCTCGTACATACTCCGGCTCACGGCTAAGCAGTCCTCTAAGCGTTCCGTTGCAATATTTCTCCATGACCTCTGTCGGGATTTGCCCAAGAAGCAAGGAAAGCTCAAGCTGCCGATAATGTACAACATTCCCATGCACTCCCTCAAACTGAAGCATCCCCATACATTCCTTCACCTCCGCAAAAGCCTCCTTCAGCCCATCCGGCTTCACTTTATAACTACTTATCGCAGCTCGTGGATAATCCCCCTTGTCAAACTTCAGGTTGTCAAAACAAGCCTGAATTACATCCCGAAATTGCTCAGGACTCTGAAGTGTTGCCGGATAGATGGACAATAATCCTTGGTCTACAATCACATGAATGGCCGTTGATTCCCGCAATACGGGGTGTTCAGTGTATTCTTCTTTTAATCTAAGCAGCTCACTTTGGCGGTCTTCAACAGTCGCAACAATATCAGTTAATACCAGTTGAAATGGCGACTGAAGCAGTTCAATTTCCAATTCGAGCGTAGCCTGTGCTAAATCGGCGTAAGATAAGTTACCATTTATACAACGTCTCAGCAATCCACTGAATTCCCTATGTTCTGCCTGTTCAAAATAATCCTCGTATCCTGAATGAATATGATAAGAAATAAGTTCAGCGCCCTGAACGAACAAGCTCTCTTCCACCGGGAGCAATAATGGGTCGATGGAACAATACAATAAATAGCCCGAACACTTTTCTCCTTGCATTAGTGGTGTTCGATAACCCGTACGAGCTTCTACACGAAAACGTTGATTACGCTTCTGCCAGGGCCAACCCTCCAGTAGCTGTGACGTCTGATATTCAGAATTGTTATAAATTACATCCCCGCGTGCGCTAACCACTACAAGTGAATGGCCAATCACTTCAGACACCGAGTCAAACAGTGGACGGCTGCGGACAGATCGCAGGGCAAATTGCATCAGCTTTTTCTGCTTCTCCATTATGCCCTGCAAAACATGAGTACTCCGGCTAAGCTCGGCGCGAAACAGGCCATTCATTTGATCCGAAAAAGTGAACTGGAACGGCAATTGGATTAAGGGGAAGCTAAGGTTCTCCGCTTCTGCGATTAGCTTCTCCGGTACTTCATCCCAAAATCGTCCCAGCTTAATACCCAAGGCCGACGAGCCCCTTCGATTCAGTGTTTGCAGCAAAGCAGAGGCATCCTCCAGATTATCCTTGATTAAATAGGCTGTCGTTAGCAGCATCTCGCCTTCTTTGATCCAATCCGAAATATCAGGTGCGTCCATCACATTAATCGATTTCACAATTCGATGTTTCCCCTTGGACCCCGCGATAAGCTTCGCCTCGGACAAAGGATAAATGGACAACGCTTCTTCAACCGTAAGATGCATGCCATCCCTCCTTTTTAGGATCAATAGAACCATTTCTGATTTATAATGTTATTTTATGTAACATTATAATTAAAATGAACCTCCTTGGATAGAGTAAAATTAAAATTTAATGATAATTATGTTAGTTAATATTACATTAAATATATGTATCTGATGAATCATTAAACTTTAGTTCACATCACTTGTGTTAGAGGTATAATTAGATCGGACAACATTAGGATGGATTTGGAGGGGATCTTTTGAGTAAAAAGCAAGTATTTACGGGTTCACCCTGGGAGTCGGTGGTTGGATATTCTCGCGCCATCCGAATCGGCAATCGTATCGAAGTCGCAGGAACAACAGCCATGCAAGACGGGGAAGTAGTGGGTGTAGGTGATCCATACGCGCAGACGAAATTCATTCTACATACCATCGAAAAAGCGCTAAACCAGCTAGATGCTGATTTGTCGCATGTAATTAGAACAAGAATGTTCGTGACAGACATCTCACGCTGGGAAGAAGTCGGCAAAGCACACGGCGAATTCTTCAAAGATATTCAGCCTGTAGCAACCATGGTAGAGGTAAAGGCGCTTATTGATCCACTATTGTTAGTAGAAATAGAAGTCGAAGCATTCGTAGAATAGAGCTCGGACGGGGCATGGCACCTTCTTCATGGAAGGTGCTTTGTTTGCGTGTTCAGAGTGAACCGCGAGCGTGTCATAGCTGACCTTTGTGGCGTGGGGCATTTTTGCCCCTCTTTCCTGCAATATGAGCCAATTTTTCGAATTCTACGGGATTTATACCGTTATTTTGAGCTATATGAGCCAATTTCGCGCATTCTACGGGACTTATACCGTTATTTTGAGCTATATGAGCCGATTTCACACATTTTACGGGATTTATACCGTTATTTTTCTTCACATGGAGGTGTTTAGATGGCGTAAAATAAGTTGTGTACCAGGATTTGGAGCCTAGTCAGGCAACAAAAAAGTAGGGTATTCTCGGGATTGCGAAGTCCACCAAGAAAGGAACCCTACTCGATGACTATTTTACCCGAAAACCAACTTAATA